>JAKSHS010000001.1 GCA_024399275.1 archaeon
GCCGTGCCGTGGTAACTCAGTTGGGAGAGTGCAAGACTGAAGATCTTGAAGTCGCTGGTTCGAGCCCGGCCCGCGGCACCATTAGTTGCAAATAAGGTTAGGACATTATAACGTTCTCAGTAGCGATTATAAATGACATCGCCCGAGCTACAGAACACTCCCTCTCCACTCTCAACAATTCCCGTAATTTTTGCATTTTTCCACTCTTTTGCAATCAACTCTGCATCCTCTTCAGGAGTAATAATATCAAATCCCATGCCCATATTGAACGTCTGATAAGCCTCTTTCATAGAAATGTTTCCTATTTCCTGAATTTTTTTGAAAATAGGATCGGGTTTAATAGGATCATTAATATTATATCGACACCTTGGATTCATCCTAAGGATGTTCCTCAAGCCTCCACCTGTAATATCTACTAGTCCATGAACTGTATGCTCTTTAACTATATCCAGAACCTGCTTCACATAAATCTCAGTAGGCGTTAAAAGTTCTTCCCCTATAGGCTTAGAAAGCCCTGAGACTTTTTCAGTAAGTTGATATCCTGCGCTTTCAAAGACTTTTCTTGCAAGAGTCAAACCGTTGGAGTGTATTCCAGAAGACTTCAATGATACTATCAGGTCCCCTTCAGCACATTTAGAACCTGTTATGACTTTGTCTTTAGAAACATACCCAAGACATGCACCCGAGAGATCAAGTCCATTAACTATTTCAGGCAGAATCGCAACTTCTCCACCAGCAATTTCTATGTTGGATAATCTTGCGCCTATAGAAAGACCCCTTCCAATGGATTCAAAAATTTTTTCATCTGGCTTGTCGACAGCTATATAATCAACAAACGAAACAGGCTCTGCTCCCATGCAGACTGTATCATTTACATTCATCGCTATACAATCAATACCTATAGTATCCCAAATGCCAAGTTCTTTAGCAACTAGTATTTTTGTTCCCACACCATCAGTAGCCATCGTAAGATATTTGTCTCCAAAATCAATCAAGCCGGCAAAGAGATTTTTAGTACGCACTATACGACCAATACCATCTCTCGAACACTTTAATTCTCCAACAAGAGATGCAATTACGCTTGATTTCTTATCAATATCTACACCTGACTTACTATAGGTCCAATCTTCTTCCATTGCAAGCACACAGTCGAGCATTAGTCTAATAATTTTATACTTTGTTCTGATAACAAATGATTTCGCAATAAGAAAGTATTCTGTCAAACCTAATATTCACTCTAAGAAAAATATAAGCTAAATTGCATCCCCGAGCTAGCACTCCACTCTTACAATATATTTACAAAATTGACTAAAACCTAGCCAGAAAACTTACGGCACTGAAAGCACCCATAAGTACCAACTATCCATCAACTTAACGCTACACCGCAGCAGAATGCACAATTATTATTCTGTGTAACGTTCGATCTATTAAACATAGGAATAACAGATATATCGTACTCACACTTGCGAGTGTCCATGTCCATGCATGTAAGATGGCTCGACGAAAGACGCCGAGAACATTATCACAAGCTCGCAAAAAAAGAAGGATATCGTTCAAGAGCTTCATTTAAAATCATGCAAATAGACGATCATTTCAATATTTTCAGAAGAGGAAATTCTATTGTTGATCTTGGAGCATCTCCTGGCGGATGGCTTCAAGTTGCCAGAGAACGCGTCGGCGCGAGCGGCGTGGTCATTGGTGTCGATCTAAAACCAATCAAACCAATCAAAGGAGTAACCACAATTGTCGGAGACATCACAGACAATAACACAGTATTTGAGCTTCTTAACAAGCTTAAAGGCAAGGCGGACATTGTTCTTTCGGATATGGCACCTAATGTTACAGGATGTTACTCAATAGATCACGCAAGATCAGTTTACTTATGCATGAGTGCAGTCAACATTTGCAATCTAATCTTAAAAATGAACGGACAATTTGTAACAAAAGTCTTTATGGGAAATATGTTCAATATCTTGATGAACAGGTTAAAAACACACTTTCAAAGCGTAAAAATTTACTCACCTGATGCCTCAAGACCAACGTCTTCTGAAGTCTATATAATATCCAAGGGATTCCTCCCAAGCATAACTTCTGACATCAAATGTATTGAACGACCTAAGAATGAGAATGAATTCTATAAACGGGGAGATCTACTATAGCCACAAACTCCAAAAGACAGCCCAGCTGAAGCATCCTCAACTAAATCCTATACTTGAATCTGAATCCACATAATATAGCACAGGCCCCCATAACCACATAGCAAATAATACACCCTTAAACAACTAAGACTTAATTGGATACTCACGTCTAATTTAATCCCAAAATCTTTTATTCTTTGCGAATGTAACCTCGGCGCTAAGAATATCCATAAGGAATTCATCATCGTCCGCGTGCAAAGTTCTAAGAATTTTTGAAGCAGAATGTGGACCAATGCCTCTTGCCGCCAATACCATACACGCAAGTTTTCCATTTTCATTTACCAAGCTGGCAATTTTTCTCACATGCGTAATTTGCTTCTTGTCTAAATCTGTAAGTTCTCTCTTTGCAAAGAGCTTAACAAGATCTCTTTCATATTCTTTTAATATAGCAATCATTGTGCCCCCACATCTTTGACAAACAAATTGTTCAGGAACATCACAAACCCTCACTCTCCACTGCAAGTGACAATTTAAACACAACGAATAAAAAATTTCGTTCTCCAACCTTTTCTTTAACGATACAAGAATCGAATGCGTAGCACGTGTCGGCTGCATAAGTTCTCTGGATTTTACAATTCCTTCCATTCCTATCGGGGACGTCGGTGTAACGCAAATTTTAATGGAATTATTAGCAATGGCTGACACAACTCTCTCAGTGTTCGCAATATCAAGATCTTCCCACAAAACTTTGTTAATCGCTTCGTTGTAAACAGGAGTGTTCTTATGTATGTCAAGTAACCTTTTAAAATTCATGAAACTGTAATCGGCATCTTTGTCTACAATGCCAAATTTTTTTGCTACGTAAACAAATCTCCACTTCAGAAAGGTTGAGTTACCAATTATAATTTTGACAATATCTTCTACAGTTCCCGGTTTCACTGATGGTATCAATTCAACAATTATACCTTCCGAGACATTTCTCGGCAATTCCAACATTATTCTATATGGGTCTATAGAAACTCCAATACTTTCCCCAATACGTGCCATCAATAAAGCCGAGTATATTTTTCCCAACGTCTCATTAACACGCGTCCCAAAACATGCATTGATGATGACAATCTTTTCCCCAATTTCAATAGTAATTGTTTCATCTGTCGGAACAACATAATTTCCCTGTTTTATAACAAAATCACTAACGCACTTTTTTGCCTTTGAATTACCAGGATAGTCGTCTAAATTAAGCATTCTTCTTAATTTTCCAACTTCCATGGCAATTTCAAACGGGACTGGAATATCGGACCCTGTCCACGAAGGAACTGATCCAATTTCTTTAGCTTCCCCTACGAGTAATTCACAGTCATGAACTTCAATCACACGCCATGTGTGCCCTCTCATAATGAACATCGAATTGCAATCATTAATAAACGCAGCCACAAAACTTTCGTCAAGTGTACCTATAACTCTTCTGGTTACTATATTTCTAACAGTATACGTTCTCTCATCTGGAATCATTGATATGTTGCTATAGAAGTACTTCATTCCCTTTTTAGAGCGTCTAAACCCATTTTTATCCTCAAATACCATCTTAATAGATTTCAATTGCTCCACAACATTGTCCATTTCTTTCCTGTCAAGATTTCGAAATATGTGGGTTCTTCTAAATGTTGTGTAGGCTTGATCTCTGGTAATACTCCCCCTCATAGTCATTGCCACAAGCTGATTTGCCACAACTGTTAGTGGATTCTCTCTCCCAACTTTCTTTTCTAATTTTTTAACACTAGCTCTTCTAGCAATAACAAGTGCTTCTGCTACATCATCTGGCGATATTGCAATAATTTTCGCTTTAATATTTCTATTAACACAATGCCCTGCGCGACCTGCACGTTGTATCATTCTAGAAACTTGTCTGGGGGAATTATATTGGATAACTAAATCCACAGTGCCAATATCAATTCCTAATTCCAGGGACGACGTGCAGATTATGGCTCTCAATTCCCCCTCTTTAAATTTATCTTCCACACATATCCTATCTTCTTTTGAAAGAGATCCATGATGAATATCAATAGAAAAGCATTCATCTAATAGATGATATCTCGACACCATCCATTCTGCCGCTTCTCTCGTATTCACAAAAAGTAGTGTAGAATTTCCTTTCTCGATAAGTTCTTTGATTCTACATATTGCCCCTAAAATATATGGTTCACACCGAAGTTTATCAAGAAGTTCACTATCGCTACATGCGTTCGCACACTCTACTTCGATACTAAAATCTCTGTAAGTATCATACTTACAAACCGTAACTTGTCTTTCTGCACCTACAAGAAATCTCGCAACTTCGTTCACATCGCTAACGGTGGCAGAAAGACCGATTCTTTGATATTCCCCCGCAAGATGGAAAAGACGCTCCATCGCAACAGACATTTGCGCTCCTCGTTCAGAGAATGCCAACTCATGTATCTCATCAACAATGAACCACTCAACATGTCTCAAGTGCTCCGACAATCTACTTCCTATAAGAAGAAGCTGAAGCGTTTCAGGTGTAGTTATAAGTATCTCTGGAGGATGAAGCGCCTGTTTATTCCTCTCAGATGGTACGGTATCTCCATGTCTTACGCCAACTGATATTCCAAGCGCTTCACCATAATCGCGTATCCTCAGCAAAACATCTCTGTTCAAAGACCTTAATGGCGAAACGTAGACACACCTTATGCCAGGCTTCCCCCTTGAACTGAGAATAGCATCAAAAACAGGAAGCATGGCGGCCTCCGTTTTCCCGGTGCCAGTAGGTGCTACAATAAGAACATTAACTCCTTTAGCAATCTTCGGAATCGCACCTGCCTGCGGCTCTGTTGGCTCCGTTATTCCGCGATCTTCAAGTACAGAAGCAACCTCGCAAGATAGACCTTCAAACGGCATAACAGCAAGTCAGACATAGCCAATTAAACAAGCTTCATTCTTCTTCATCAACCTTAGAGTCACCGAGATTCTTTTTGTAAATGGTCCTAATTTCCGCTATCTGACTCTTACCGTCAGTTATGTCTTCACTCTTGTATCTTAGAACTATCCAACCTCTATCTATAAGATCTTTGTCATGCTCCTCAGCAGCTCCAGTTTCCGTAATAAAAACGGCAATTTTTGGCTTGACAAATGCAAATTGGATGTGTTCGCTGCCATAATCTTTCCTATACCTCAAGCCCTCTATCCACATAGCTCTTCTGATAACTGCTTCTGGAGTCATCTCTGAGCCTTCAACATCCTCCTCTACGTCATCAAACATCGTTTTTTTTATCTGTATCTCGTCATCGGCCTTTACAGCAGGCACTGGCTGATCTGCATCATGTTTCTTAACTACAGGCTCCTCAATTTTAGGTGCTGTGACCTGCAACAGGATCTCCGTTATATCCATGACTTTAACTTTTGATCCAATCTTTTTAGCCCCCTGTCTCAGATTGAGAACACAAAATGGACACGCCGTTGCAATAACTTCCGCCCCCACTGCCTCAGCATCCTTAACTCTTTCCGCTGCAATATCTACCGCAAAATTATTAAACGCAGATTTGTAGCCTCCCCCTGCACCACAGCATCTTGAGTCTTCTCTATTCCTCTCCATTTCTACGAAATCAATTCCTTTTATCTTCTTCAGAATACGACGAGGTTCCTCATAGACCTTTGAGTGTCTTCCAAGATGGCACGGATCATGATACGTCACCCTTGCCTTAAACTCATTATTAAGCGGTAGTTTCCTTTCACTGATCAGTTTATCTACGTATTGGACAATGTGATAGACATTCTGCCCAGGCTTTCCATAGTAGTCTATATAGTTACTAGAGACAGTCTTATAGCAGCCAGAACAAGACATAACCATGTCTTTCGCCCCTAACGCGTCGGCTTTCGAGACAACCTCCTTACTAGCTTCGAGAGAATGAGCAACAATACCAGTCCTGAGTAAAGGCGATGTACAACAAACCTCGCTTTCCCCTAGACAATTCACAGTAACACCTGCCCGATCAAGAACCACAACTGACGCGCGAGGAATATCTTGCATCCTATATGATCCCGTGCATCCAGCAAAGAAGATCGCCTCTGGCGGCGTTGTTCTCTTAACATCCGACGGCCACCACGCATCCCTATTTTTCCGCGGCTCTCCGTAAGGGTTCCCATTCAAGGCAATGCTCCTTTCAAGCTTTCTATGAACTGGAAGAGGTGCCATCCCTTCATTCGTCATCCATTTTCTAACCTTTTCCCAGAGCTCGACAAGCTTAATCTTCGCATGACAAACTGCCTCACAATTCCCACATCCCGTGCACTTATACACTGCATCAACAAACTCCGGACTAAGCCTTGCTCCTCTTCCAAGGATTTTGTCCATCAGTCCGGTTCCCACTTTGTCCAATTGATTGAGGTAGTATATCTTTCCCCTCGCTGTTACTGACTCCCACGGGGTTTGTCTATGTGCCTCGCAAACCTCAATACAGTATCCGCACATCTGACATTGCGTCATTTCTTTCTGGATACGCGGAAGTTTAACAAACCTCGGTCCTTCCAGTCTTGTCATCTTGACATCCTCTCTATTCTGGGAGAAAATCGACAGCTTCCTCTCCAATGGGCTTTATGATAAGTTGAGCATATAAGTATCTTTGTTCGATATTGGCAGAGTCATGTATTCTGTACACATAAGTACGTGAGTTTATAAGATACTCAACCATCCTTGGTGATGATTAGACACTAAAAATCGGTTTGAAAAACCATGCAAAACTAACGTCTGACTTCTAAAATATCCCACTGATCTGACTTCCAAATTCGTGTACATGTCTAGCAAATCCATTCAATACGAGAATTATTAACCTCAAAATTTTGCTTATTATAGCCCATCATCGTACTAGAAAAACTACACGTAACAGCCACATGTTAACTCTGAATGTTTATCCGTACGTATTATCTTCATCCTCTCATGGTGCCAGAAATCGTGTATTTTGATAACGGTGCAACTACAGCTATAGCACCAGAGGTGCTGGAATCGATGATGCCCTATCTTACTACCGAATACGGAAATCCTAGTAGTGTCCATTTTATGGGAAACACTGCCGCAAAAGGCTTGCGTATGGCAAGAGAACAAGTCGCAAATTCTTTGGGATCACTGCCATCAGAGATAGTCTTTACATCCGGAGGCACAGAATCAGATAACTTAGCATTGATTGGTTCAGCCACTGCGTGCAGAAAAAACGATCCCAAAAGAAATAGAATCGTTACCACATGTATAGAGCATGAAGCTGTACTCGAAACATGTGAAGAGCTAAAGAGACGTGGATTCGATGTAACTGTGTTAAGTGTTGATAAAGAAGGGTATTTAGATCCTTCAATTCTCGATGATGCAATGAGCACTGACGTTTGTCTTGTTTCAATCATGGCAGCGAACAATATTATTGGAACAATCCAGGACATTGCAGATTTATCTAAAGTATCCCATGAATATGGCTCATACTTTCACACAGACGCCGTGCAAGGGTACACTAAGATGAACATAAACGTAGAGAGAGATAAAATTGATATGCTCTCTCTTTCAGGACATAAAATACATGCGCCAAAGGGAATAGGGGCCCTATACGTAAGGTCTAACGTCCCAATATCCCCAATTATCTTTGGAGGTGGGCAGGAAATGGGACTAAGATCATCAACCGAGAACATTCCTGGAATAATCGGTTTAGGCAAAGCTGCGGAAATGTCAATGGAAAGCATGGATAAGGACATACAATTAATGACAAAACTCAGGGACGAAATCATTGACGATATGCTAAAAATGAACGGTGTACATCTGAATGGCCCAATCGGCAAAAAAAGACTCTGCAACAATGCGCACTTCCGATTTGATAAATTGAAAGGAACAGATGTAGTATTAGCCCTCAGTAGGGCTCGAATTGCAGCATCTTCCACATCTGCATGCTCCGCCGGACTGTCAGAGCCGTCATATGTACTAACTTCACTAGGACTCTCCCCCAAACAGTGTACATCTACTCTTAGGGTATCATTATCAAGATACAACACTGAAGACGATATCGTACACTTAATAAACGCTATGAAAACAATACTTCGTGACCACTCTTAATGGCCATCCCAAAGTAAAACACACAACCCAACAGCGTCGCCCAGAGGCCCCAACTACTAGCAATACCAGACGAAAAAAGACCCCCAGAGGGTCCAGCAACAACTAATGACCGCAGTGGGCCTTGCCGGATTCGAACCGACGACCGTCAGGTTATGAGCCAGACGCTCCGCCAAACTAAGCTAAAGGCCCATCTCCACGCGACGCTGCCGAAAGCATGGCGCCGTCGCACGGGATCGAACCGTGGACCTTGTGATTAACAGTCACACGCTCTACCTACTGAGCTACAACGGCACGAGGCGCCCTACGGTAGTTCTGTATTAAAGTGTTGTGGTGTGTCACAACTCCAAGCATACACAGGTCTAATATCAGGAATCGCTGCACAGCTACCAAAGCCGAACTACAAAGGTAAATCAAAAACAGCTTTTACCTGCCATACCAGTGTCCTTTTCCCCATTTACTGTAATTAACCATCCAGCCCTGGATAGCCGACCCACAGCATTTGAGGGCAGCCTGCTCTGTCTTATGTGTCCTATAACAACCAAGACACTGATACCTAATCTGAGGTTCTTCACGCCCCGCCATACGTCCGGATCAATCGAACAGTAAATAAAGATTATTCAAATTCTCACCTCACCACACTTTTCAAAACTAATGATGTTTTAAATAACATAAGAACGGTCGCACGTCGGTTATGATTAGAATCAAGGTCGTTAATGAACCGTCTGAGCTTGTCCCAATGTTAAGATCGGTCGACACAGCTGTGAAAAGAGACGTATTAAAGGAAGTGACCTTGGAATGGAAGACGGCGGACGAGATTGAAAAAAAATATGGTCCTGAAGGAAGGGATGCAATCTTGTTCTTCGAAAAGATAAAACTAGTGGAGAGCCGCTGGACAGCATCCGGAGAAAATTACCCCGAAAAATCCTTTCATACTTACTACACTTCCTTCCAAATTAATGCCCAATGGCCAGTATATGAAATAAGTGACGTTCTTGCAGCGGCGATGATGAGCGAAGAAGAGTACGTCAACATTGAAAAACAGATACTAGAAAAAGTAGGAAGCGCCGGTAGATTTTCAGGAGACGTTGCTGAGGAACTAGGGTTAACGTCAACAATGTTAAAAAGTCTTGTCCGTAGATCTGTTAAAATGGACTTTCGCGGTCATAGGATCGAGATTCGGTGTGATGAATAGGCTGTCGATATTCAATAATCAGAGTCATCTTTCCTAACGCCGCCAGACTAAGTCTACTGTAATTATCATTCGTCTTTAGAGCAGTCAAATCCCTGAGTGCCACTTTAGCAAGAGTAAATAGTACATTCAAAAGAATCTGGTGAGCCAATTGTCAATATATCCAAGTGAATCCGATTGTATTAGCATTTTAAGAAATGCAGGATGTAAAAAGAGAATCATTGTTCACTGTTGTATCGTCAAGACTGTAGCAGAACAATTTATGAAGAATATAGATTGTGATAGAGATGCTGTTATTGCGGGAGCAATGCTTCACGACCTTGGACGGGCCAGAGACCACTCCATTTTTCATGCAGCGATAGGTGCTGATATGGCAACAGGCCTTGGTCTTCCCAACAATATTGTAGACATAATCAGAAAGCATACTGGGGCCGGTTTAGATCTACAGGATGTTATAGATATGGGCCTTCCTCCAGGAGACTACATGCCTTCAACTATAGAGGAAAAGATTGTCGCTCATTCAGACAATATGGTTAGTGACAATCTAATTGTGCCTCACACACATTCTGTAAATAAATTAATGAAAAAAGGCCTCATTCGCGGAGCATTAAGAATCCAAAATCTTCATTTAGAACTTTCCAAAATATATGGAGCAGATTTGGATATCATTGTTAATGTTCTAGGTGAACATCCAGTTATTACTGGCCCCTGCGGACACATCATCAATCAATCTTTATAACACCCCTAATCTTTATACTATAGCAGGATCCTTACACACAGAGGACAACTCAAACGCGGAGGTTGAGTATGACAGTAGATCTCACCGAACACACATTTGATTCATTTGTTAACAACAATAACTGCGTAATCGTTGATTGTTGGGCTCCCTGGTGTGGCCCATGCAGAAGAATGGGGCCAATAATTGAAGAAATATCAAAAGATCTCCATGAGAAAGTCGCGGTTGGGAAGCTAAATACAGACGAAGCCCCAGGTATTGCTGCAAGATTTCAAATCAATGCAATTCCCACGCTTTTAGTATTTAAAGACAAGTTATTAGTGGGGTCTCTAATAGGGTTACGATCAAAACAAGACATTATTGACTATTTGACATCAAATGACATTATACAAGGACGTAGGTGAAATGTCTGTCTTTGTTGGACTACAATGTGGAATGTACTCTCCTACTCAGGAAGATCGTCGGTAGCATAGGAATTCCCAGGGTAAACCTACTAAAAGGCTTGGCATGTTAACTAAGAACAAAGATTTCGGAATTGATCTATTCCTAATCCCAATTTTTAGAAATGGAAAACACACCAATGTCTTTTGTAGGCTTCAATCCATCTTTCACCCCAGAAAGTCGAGTATATTATTTTGAAGTGTTAAAATGTCACAAACTGACATTGCAATAATCGGTGCGGGACCATCCGGTATACAAGCTTCCATATACGTTGCAAGAAGAACGATCGATGTAACAGTAGTGGGAAAGCCATCGGACAGTGCAGTACATGATACAAATGTAGAAAATTATTTTGGATTTTTTGGAAAAATTAAAGGAAGTGACATACTCAATGCGAGCATAAGGCAAGCTACATCATTTGGAGTGAAATTTATTAGAAGTAATGTCGTATCATGCAGACACGACCAAAATATTTTCAAACTCGTTACAGAGGACGACGTCATCATAGAATCTAAAGCAATAATCATTGCCTCCGGTATTTCCAGAAAAAAGTTAGACGTCCCAGGTGAAAAACGATTCTTCGGAAAAGGTGTTAGCTACTGCGCATCTTGTGATTGTAACTTCTACAAAGGAAAAACCGTAGCCATAGTCGGAAACGACACCGAATCCTCCATGTCTGCCGAACTCATGACACACTACGCACGAAAGGTATATTGGATTGCCAATAACATTAAAGCATCACGAGTTGCAATCGACAAAGCTGTCAATTCTGGCGTTACTATAGTAGACGGCAAAGTAAAATCAATAGAAGGTGACCAAAAAGTCAACTCCATAAACATTTCAAATGGGGACGCAATACCTATCGATGGTGTTTTTATCGAACTTGGTGCCAAATCTGCAGCCGATATTGCAATGGAAGTTGGTGTCATGCCAAAAATCGATGACACTATTGGGGTTGACCAAAACTGTTTTACGGGTGTTAAAGGGGTCTTCGCATGTGGCGACGTGACAGGAAAGCCATGGCAAGTCGCGAAAGCAGTAGGACAAGGTGCAGTGGCGGGAATAGCAGCATCTGACTTTATCAAAGGCATACATATCAATAATCGACCATGAGGTAAAAATAGACCACATCAGAGTAATGTCTTAACGAGCTTAATACGGTCTCAATTATGCTCGTGTGCAGCCTCAAAACCAGACACTAATCTCAATCCCACTCACTCATATCACCTGTAAGAATCCTGTACACTATACAACACTCAATTTTATAAACACGCAGACCAAGAGTAATGTATGGGAGCTTCCTCCAAGGAATTAAAATATGACTTTTATTCTCTCGCCCCTATTGTAAGGCGGATTGTATGTTTAAACTTCAAGTTGTCAACAATGTACCTCTCACTTCCATCAACGACATAAACATTGTAGCAGAAACGTTTCTCGTACAGATTGGATACATCTCAAGCAGAGACAATCCAAGAATACCAACCATCAATATAAGAAACAGCATTCCATACCGCCTTTTTATGGATTATCTGATAAGCAATCCATCTAAAGCGTGGTCAATAGAAGAACTTTCAACACTCCTTAAAACGTCGAAACCAACCATTTACAGATACATTGATAAATTAAAAATGCTCGATCTCCTAGAGGTTGTGGACGTTAAATATAAAGAACAGCTCCGCAAAGGATACCGAATAAGATTTGGAGATTTAACCAAAGCATGGAAATTCACAGTTGAAAATGTTAACATGGCCATTGAAAATTATGGAAAAACAGTGGAGCACTTTCAGCTATTAATAAACAAGCGCAGGGAAGGGTTAGATGATAACTGAAGAATTTATGTTAAACATTAATGGAAGATATCTTATAAGAGTTGCCGAGGAAGATGATACAATCGGTGTGTTTAAGGGATACTCAGCACTCGGTAGTGATACAGCTATAGTCATAGAAATGGACGGCGGTAGAATTAGGCTTATCCCAGTTGCTCAAGTCATCTACATAGATGTTCTTAGTTCAGGAGAATTTGAGATTAAGGATTCTGATAAAAACAGAGGCCTATACTACGGATGACTCCCAAATTTGAAAAGTTCAGCAGACGTCTTATTGAGATGATAATAAACGGCGAAGTTAAAAATAGACGTCAGTTTCAAAGTAGTAAGATCAGGTTATGCAGGGAATTTGACCTCAACATAGTTCCTCCAAACTCCGCAATATTGCAATATACAAAACTCGATGAGAAAAAGAAAGTTATTCCGTATCTCTTAAAGAAACCAGTACGGACTATGAGTGGCGTAGCGGTTATCGCAGTGATGACCTCCCCTTACCCATGTCCACATGGAAAATGTACCTACTGCCCTGGGGGGGTAGACAACAATTCGCCACAATCCTACACTGGAAAAGAACCTGCCGCCAGACGAGCCAATCGAAACAACTTCGACCCTTACAAACAAGTCTCTGAGAGAATACTTCAACTGGAAGCTATCGGGCACGTCACCGACAAGATAGACCTAATCGTCATGGGAGGAACGTTTACCTCTCGCGAGGAAGAATATCAGACATGGTTTATTAAAAGATGCTTTGATGCCTTAAATGGTCATGATGCATCAGATATTGCTACTGCACATAAATGGAACGAAAGCGCAAAACATAGATGTGTGGGTCTCACCATAGAAACAAGACCAGATATATTCAACGACACTCAAATAGAAAAAGCATTAAAATTAGGCGCAACTAGAGTAGAGTTTGGTGTACAAATACTTGATGATGAAATATTAAGGCTTGTTAGACGTGGACATGGAATTAAAGAAGTCATAGAAGGAACAAAAAGATGTAAGGACCATGGATTGGGAGTATGCTATCATCTCATGCCTGGGCTTCCAAGATCATCACCTAAACATGATCTCGAATGTTTTAAAAAGGTATTCGATAGCGATAGTTTCAGGCCAGATATGCTAAAATTTTACACAACTTTAGTTGTAGCAGGAACAGAGCTATACAAAATGTGGAGTGTTGGAGAATACACACCGTACAATGTCGAGGATGCTGTTACCCTACTTGCGGATATGAAGGCCCTAGTGCCGGATTATGTTCGCATACAGAGGGTACAACGCGATATTCCCGCTCCCCAGATCGTGGCAGGTATTCTTAAAAGCAATATACGCCAACTTATTCAAAAGAAACTACAAGAAACTGGAAGAAAATGTCGATGTATTAGATGTAGGGAAGTCGGTCATAACAGTGGCTTGCCAGATAGTTTAGATTTCATAAAAATGCACGATTTAGTATACAATGCATCTGAGAAAGAAGAACATTTCATCAATATTTCATGCTCTGATAAATTAATCGGATACTTGCGCCTAAGGCTAGACTCCCAAATATGGTCAACAGTTAGAGAATTGAAAGTTTTCGGAAAGTCAGCAGAAATTGGAAGTTACGGAGAAAATTGGCAGCATCAAGGTTTTGGTAAAAAACTCGTCGCTGAAGCAGAAAGAATAACCCTGACTAGTGGAAGATCAAAAATTAGAGTAACAAGCGGAGTCGGTGCCAGGGGGTACTATAAGGCACTCGGATACTTCCTTGAAGGAGTATATATGGTTAAAAATATACAGTAACAACGTCCGTCAAATCCTAAATGTGCCCGGAACTAAATCATCCTAATCGGAGCCATAAAATATTGGAATGTGGTAGCCACGGACCACAGATCATCCCTCCACCACTAAAGAACATGGCATTTAACTGCCCGCAGTAGTCAGATCTAAACTCACAGTCGCCACACGTGACAAGTATTAAATATAAATGGCTTCTCCGGGGCCTTAAAAGCTTTAAGCTATCCGAGGGCCTGTAGCTCAGCTAGGTAGAGCATCTGACTTTTAATCAGGTGGTCAAGGGTTCGAATCCCTTCAGGCCCGCTGGTGGTCTTCATGAGCGATCAGGATGAAAGATCAAGTATGAGGAGACGGAACGTCTGACACTTTTTCAATCGGTTGCCCACTGACCGGTAGTGGGAAAGAGTAGGGGTGAACAATTTGGTAGCAGAAGAAATTTCGTACAATATCCTTGAACATGAGCTCGTACCTGCGCATGTATTATTGTCCGAAGAAGACGCAGAGAAAATGCTCACAAAGAAAAAAATACTCGCAGAGAACCTTCCAAAAATCAAGAGAAGCGACGCGGCTGTCAAAATTCTAGAAAACGTTATCGGTGAGCCAATAAAAACCGGAAGAATTATAAAAATTACGAGAAAAAGTGCCACAGCAGAGGAATTCGTTGCTTATCGACTTGTTACAGAGAAGTGATTTTCATGAGGGATCTGGTCAAACTATACTTCGAAGACCGAAGCATCGTCAATCACCACATAGCATCATTCAATAATTTTCTTGCTACGGATGATAACGTCAATAGCAGAATGCAAAAAGTAATTGACGAAATGCGTGTGCCAGCTGATGATGCGGAACCTGGGGTTATTAAGCTTGAAGTCGACAGAGAGCGTTATTCAAACAAGGAAGTCACTATTCGTTTTGGGAGAAAAAGGGATTCTGACGGAAATATCGTTGATAAGAATCCAACCATACACATAGGAAAACCTGCGGTTATAGAAGTCAACGGATGCCGCCACAGTATAACGCCGATGGAAGCTAGACTTAGAAATCTTAACTATTGCGCACCCGTTTACGTTGATTTTGTTATATCAAAGGGCTCGGAAGGGCTTCAAAAACAAACGGCTCTTGTTGGATGGTTCCCAATCATGGTCAGATCCGCACTCTGCGCTCTTAACAAAAACGTTATGGAAGAGGAAGTCAACCACAATCTCACAGACGCAGAGTATAGACAGAGACTCATCGATTCCAAAGAAGATCCAAAAGACCCCGGCGGCTACTTTATCATAGGAGGCACAGAAAGAGTTCTAATCACACTCGAAGATCTCGCGCCTAACAGAGTACTCGTTGAACGTTCTGAAAGATATGGTGCACAGGTCGAAGTTGCAAAAGTTTTCTCTCAAAAAGACGGCTTCAGAGCTCTCACATTTGTTGAAAAGAAAGATGGGCTGATAATGGTTACTGTTCCCGCGGCCCCCACCTCTATTCCAATTGTCGCGTTAATGAAAGCCCTGGGTATGGAACAGGACAAAGATGTTTTCGAAGCCATTGCTGGAAATAATGACAGTATGGCAAGCATTGTCTATGCCAATATAGAAAACAGCATGGACGGAACAGCATACCCGCCAAGTGGGTTCCATACCACTTGTGATGCTATCAATTTTCTAGAAAGAAATTTCGCATCCGGACAGGCTAAAGAATACAGAGTAAAAAAGGTAGAGAGCATATTAGATCACTCACTTTTACCGCACCTAGGCAATACAATAAACGATCGTATGAAAAAGGCAATCTTTCTTGGTCGCATCGCACACTCAGTTCTTGAATTGGCCCTTGGCATCAGAAAAGAGGACGATAAAGATCACTATGCCAACAAAAGGCTCAGACTCTCTGGAGATCTTATGGAAGACCTTTTCAGAACAAGTTTCAGCAGCCTAATGAAAGATCTCAAATATCAGCTTGAAAAGAGTACAAACAGAAAAAAGGACATCATCATCGAGCATGCTATTCGTAGAGATTTATTTACAAACAAAATAGTCCATGCCCTTGCAACCGGTAATTGGGTTGGAGGTCGTGGAGGAGTATCACAACTTCTAGACAGAACATCGTACATGTCTACAACATCTCACCTTAGAAGAGTTGCATCATCGCTAACGAGAAGCCAACCCCATTTCGAAGCTCGAGATCTTCACCCCACACAGTGGGGAAGGCTTTGTCCTTCAGAAACACCTGAAGGACAAAATTGCGGTCTCGTAAAAAATACAGCACTAATTATAGACGTTACGGAGGGAATTTCAGAAGAAGAGCTCAATTGGCATCTCAAAAACGAAATGGGCATAAGAGACATCTCAAAGAAAATGTCATCTCCTAACACAACGCGCATCCTTGTTAATGGAGACCTTATCGGCTATACTGAAGACGCAGAATCATTTGTCAACAGCATCCGAGAAGACAGAAGAAGCAACCTCATTTCTGATCAGATAAATGTTCGATACGACAGGGAGATGAAAGAAGTCATCATCAATTGTGATGATGGACGTCTCAGAAGACCTTTGATAGTTGTCAGGGATGGCAAAGTCACATTGACTAGGAAAGATCTCGAGGACATCCGAGATTCAAAGATTAAATGGGATGATTTGTTCCGCAAGGGTATAGTTGAATGGATTGACGCTGAAGAAGAAGAAGACGCTTTCATTGTCGTAGAACCTTTTACAACTCCTGAAAGATGTCCCATCTGCAGAGTACCGTTATCAACCACAGATATAGAATGGATGAACCCCGGGGAGGATGGAGACGCAATTCTTAAATGCAAGACATGTTGCGAAACTTTTGCTGTTGAATCTTTTGTGACAAAAGAACATACACATGTAGAAATTGACCCGATGATCATCCTTGGAGTGGCAGCAGGACTTGTTCCATATCCAGAGCATAACTCATCACCCCGTGTAACATTGGGTGCCGCGATGGCCAAACAAGCGTTAGGTGTCCCGGCAGCAAATTATCGCGTAAGGCCAGATACACGCGGTCACCTTCTCCATTATCCTCAGATCCCCATGGTTCAGACTGAGACCATGAAATTCACCGGATACAACGACCGGCCAGCAGGACAAAACTTCTGCATTGCTGTCCTTTCTTACCACGGTTACAACATAGAAGATGCATTGGTCATGAATAAAAGTTCAGTACAAAGAGGGCTTGGCCGCTCTACTTTTATGAGAACATACCGTGCAGAAGAGCGCCATTATCCCAATGGAGTCAGCGACAGATTCTGCATTCCATCATGCGATGTATTCGGTGCACGTGCCGATGATAGCTATAACAGTCTCGATGAAGACGGATTCATACAGCCAGAGTTCAAGGTTAACGGTGGAGATGTTCTCGTTGGAAAAATTTCACCACCAAGATCTCCTGGAGAAGGTCTAGGATTTATGGACGAGAAAAAATGGGATGAAACCTCAGAAACAGTCAAACATGGAGAAAGTGGATTCGTTGACTCTGTCATGATCACAGAGGACATCGAAGGATCACGGCTCGTAAAAGTCAAAGTAAGAGAACAAAGGGTACCTGAACTTGGAGACAAATTTTGTTCAAGACACGGTCAAAAAGGAGTTATCGGGCGACTCGTTGATCAATGCGATATGCCCTTCACTTCTGACGGAATTACACCTGACCTTATCGTCAACCCTCACGGCATCCCATCCCGTATGACGGTTGCACATGTCCTTGAAATGATAGGTGGTAAAGTTGGATCTATGGAAGCTCGGCTAATAGATGGTACAGTCTTTTCAGGAGAGACAGAAGAATCTATACGTGATGAGCTTGTGAAAAATGGCTTCAAACGCACCGGAAAGGAAATAATGTATGATGGAAGATCAGGAAAGCAAATCCCAACAGAAGTTTACACAGGGGTTATTTTCTACAAAAAACTTCATCATATGGTTAGCGGAAAATTGCATGTAAGATCAAGAGGGCCTGTCCAAATTCTTACACGTCAGCCAACAGAAGGCCGTTCGAGACAAGGAGGCCTTAGATTTGGAGAAATGGAGCGCGATTGTCTTATCGGACACGGGGCCTCAATGGTTATCAAAGATCGACTTCTTGACGAATCTGACGGTACCATACAATATGTATGCGGGAACCCTAAATGTGGTCACATTGCAATCAAAGACAGAAACGGATCAATTTACTGTCCAGTTTGCAAGAAAAATACTGACATTCACCCTGTGCAAACATCCTATGCGTTTAAACTGCTTATGGACGAGTTACTATCTCTTGGTGTTGCAATGAGACTTCAGTTGGAGGATTTGAGATGAACGGGATGGACGGAATCACAAAAAGAATCGGAGCAATTAAATTTTCATGCCTTTCCCCTGAGGAAATCAGAAACATGTCTGCTACTAAGGTTCTTACAGCTGACACGTACGACGATGAAGGACATCCGATTGACCTTGGACTCATGGATATGAACATGGGGGTTGTTGATACACATAACCGTTGCAAAAAATGCGGATGTAGGCGCGATGAATGTCCCGGACATTTTGGCCATATAGAACTCGCAAGACCTGTAATCCATGTTGGATTTATCAAGGACATTAAGATACTTCTAGAAAGCACCTGTAGCAAATGTGGACGACTCCTCCTTAATGCGGAAGAAGTTAAACAACGTAAAGGAAGAATGGATCGAATGATCGAGCTTGGAGGAGATTCAGTAGATATCAAAATGTTCTCCAAAGAAACAGCAAAAGTAACATCCAAAATCTGTCCGTATTGCCACACCCAACAGAAAAAAATCAAGCTAGATAAACCTACAACATTTCGTGAAGAAGGCGGCACAGATAAACTCACACCCGCAGATGTTCGTGAGAGACTCGAACGCATTCTCTACGTCGATGAAAAAGGTAAAACGAAAGCCGAAATTGAAACAGAAATCGAAGAAAGAAAAGAAGGTCTTAGAACCCTAGGCATCAATCCCGACACATGTAGGCCTGAGTGGATGGTTTTGACTGTTCTACCTGTGCCTCCAGTAACAGTTAGGCCATCGATTACGCTTGATAACAGTGACATGTCGGAAGATGATTTAACACACAAGCTAGTTGACGTCATAAGGATTAATCAAAGACTCAGAGAAAGTCGTGATCAAGGGGCCCCTCAATTAATAGTTGATGACTTATGGGAACTTTTACAATATCACATAACTACATATTTTGACAATCAGACAACAGGCATTCCACCAGCTCGACACAGATCCGGCCGCCCACTAAAAACATTGACACAAAGGCTTAAAGGGAAGGAAGGGCGCTTTAGATCAAATCTTTCAGGTAAGCGCGTCAATTTTTCGTCTCGTACGGTAATTTCTCCAGATCCATTACTTTCTATCAACGAGGTAGGTGTACCAATTAAAACAGCAAGAGAACTTACAGTTCCAGTTCGCATTAATCAATATAACATTGAAGCAATGAAGGATCTCGTCAAGAGAGGAGTCGAACCTTCAGATATAAACGGAAAATACATTCCAGGAGTCAACTACGTTTTTAGACCAGATGGAAGAAGAATAAAAGTCAACCAGCGAAACGCAGAAGAAATATCTAAAGGGCTTAGTGTTGGATACACTGTTGAAAGACAGCTCCAAGACGGAGACGTTGTTTTATTCAATAGACAACCTTCACTTCATAGAATGTCTATGATGGCACACCTGGTAAGAGTCATGAGTGGTCGTACATTCAGGTTCAATCTTTGTGTTTGCCCTCCTTATAATGCTGATTTCGACGGGGATGAAATGAATCTTCACGTCATTCAAAGTGAAGAAGCACGTGCCGAAGCTCAAGTTCTTATGCTCGTTCAGGAAAATATCTTGTCTCCTAGGTACGGTGGCCCAATTATCGGAGCAATACACGATCACATAACAGGAGCTTATTTTCTAACTCATAATAATCCTCGTTTTACGAAAGAGGAGGCAATGAACATACTCACAAAACTTGATAACATCACTGTCCCCGATCCTAAAAAAGATGAAAATGGAAATGAGTATTATGATGGAAGGCAACTTTTTTCAATTGTGCTTCCGAAATGCGAAGAACATCCTTTCAACACATCTTTTAAAGCACAGATATGTCAAAGCTGTGCTAAATGTAAAAAAGAGAAGTGTGAATATGACGCATACGTTAAAATTGTAAATGGAGAACTTATCTGCGGCACTATCGACGTAAGAGGCATTGGAAATAGCAAAGGCAAAATTCTTGACCGTATTGCGCGTGATTATGGGGCATCAGTAGCGTGCAGATTTATCAATCAAGTAACAAGAATTGCATTGGGCGCAATTATGAATCATGGATTCAGCACCGGCATCGATGACGAAGATCTTCCTATCGAGGCAAGGTTACAGATATCTAGTTTCAATGAGGAGCAAATGAACAAGGTGAACGACCTTATTGCCTCGTTTAGAGACGGCACACTTAGACAAATGCCAGGACGTTCACTCGAAGAAACACTAGAAGTCAAAGTTCAGGACGAACTAAACGAAGCCCGTCAAAATGCCGGTAAAGTTGCAGCAAAATATCTTGTTGGATCGTCAATTGGTAGAAACGAAAAAGATGCTATCGGTTCAAATCCTGCAGTCATTATGTCTAAAATTGGATCAAGAGGCTCAATGTTAAACCTCTCACAAATGGCTGGTTGTGTCGGTCAACAAACCGTCCGCGGAGACAGACTTTCAAGGGGATACGAGGGAAGAACACTCGCACACTTTAAGAAGAATGATCTTGGTGCACACGCCAGAGGGTTTGTCACTCACTCTTACAAGACAGGGCTTTCACCCACAGAATTTTTCTTCCACGCTATGGGCGGAAGAGAGGGGTTAGTCGACACAGCAGTTAGAACATCAAGATCAGGATACATGCAGAGAAGACTCATTTCGGCTCTTGAAGATCTTAAACTTACAAGCGATGGATCTGTTAAAAACACTGCAGGGACAGTCATTCAATTCGTATATGGCGAAGATGGAAGTGATCCAGCGAGAACAGTTGCAGGAAAAATTGTTGACATGGACGACCTGTTTAGAGAAGCACTTGGAGAAGAAAGAGCTGAAGCTTTTCTCAAACATGAAATCAGAGATGTCGGTGATGATTACAGTGTACGAAACGATGACGTGAATGACTTTAGTGACGAGGGCGATGGAGAAGAACTCGGAGAAAATGATACTGAAGAATACGACGGTGAATGAAATGGCCAAAAAAGACACTGTTGATGCATTAGTCAGAAGGGGCGTAGACGAAGAGACAGCAAAAATTCTAGTCAGTAAGTTTGGCTCGTTGAAGATGATCGCCAATACAGAAATCTCCAATCTTACAGATCTTGGACTTTCAGAAGAAACTATCAATGATATCATGTCTAAGATCGGAAGTTCGAAAAAGACGTTAACTAAGACAAGATGCGTAAAGACAGACGATACTAAACCTTTAAAAATGGATATTCCAGACAAGTCACGCAAGCCTTTGGAAGAAGAGTCTAGAATCCAACAACTCTGCAAGGAACTTAACGTCAACATACCTTTAAGAGTCATCGTTGACATCGCTTCGTATCTTAAAAGTAGCGACAGCCCACTAAACGACGAAGAATTAAGAAAGGTTATTAAAATCGCCGGAGAAATGTGCGAAAAACATAGAATGGATCCAAATGAATCCGTAGGTATCGTTGCTGCCCAATCGATTGGTGAACCAAGTACCCAAATGAATATGCGTACTTTTCACTATGCGGGAGTTGCCAACATCAACGTCACTCGCGGTCTTCCAAGATTCATAGAAATTGTCGATGCACGCCATGAGCCTAGCACGCCATCAATGACAATCCCTCTCCGGGGATTTGCAGCGGAAGATGAAAGCGTAGCAAGACATGTTTCCTATGATATTGAATCCATAAAACTTGCCAACATCGCTACTATTGTGACCGATATTTCAAATATGTGCATCATCGCAACGCCAGATCTACATGAAATGAAAGAGAGAACAATAAGTATAGATGATATAGTCGCAAAACTCTCTGGAAGTAAACTCATACAAGGTATCGTCTCCGTCGACGGCTATAAAATTATCGTAAAGTCGAAAGAGTCTTCATACAAAAAATTATATCAGATTTCCGAAGCAGTCAAAAATGTAAAAATTAAGGGGATCGACGATATAGAAAGGGCAGTCCTAAACAAAACTAGCTCTGGAAAATGGGAAATTGTCACAGAAGGCAGCAATCTCAAGGAAGTTATCAAAGTTAATGGAGTAGATTGTAGTAGAGTAACAACTAACAACATCATCGAAATTTCAAACGTCCTCGGTGTAGAAGCTGCCAGACAAGCAATTATAAATGAGGCTTGCGGAACACTCAGCGAAGCCGGTCTTGACGTTGATATAAGACACATAATGCTAGTCGCAGACCTCATGACAAATGATGGAGATGTGAAGGCTATCGGCAGACACGGTATTTCTGGAAGAAAGTCAAGTGTTCTCGCAAGAGCCGCATTCGAAATAACTGCACCTCACTTAATCCGCGCAGCAATGGGAGGAGAAGTGGACAGCCTTGAAGGTGTTGCTGAAAACATCATCGTTGGTCAGCCAGTTACACTTGGAACAGGTGCTGTTAAACTTATTTATAAACCTAAACCCAAATGAGGGGATGAACAATGATTGACATAGGTAAAGCATTAAAAGCTGCAATTACCACAGGACACGTGGAATTTGGAGTAGACCAAACAGAAAGGGCAGTAAGATCTGGGAAAGCGCTAATGGTAATAGTATCGAAGAATTGTCCCAGTGAGAAGCTCACATCCGGAGATGTTGGCGTAAAAATACATGTATACAACGGCAACAATATGGAATTGGGAGCTCTTTGTGGAAAGCCATTTTCTGTCTCTGCACTTGCAGTGATTAACAAGGGTACTTCTAATATCCTAACGCTGTGAGGAACATGCCATCTGAAATCGTGCTCACTGAAGACGCAATTAGGCGTATCAGACTGTTTGGAGAAATTACAAAAACATCATCCGTAGACTGCATAGAGACGGAAGACAAGTTAATATTTTTAGTTGAAAAAGGCAAGGGAAATGTGGCAGTTGGAAAAAAAGGCAAACACGTGATAATGCTAAAAGAAAAAACTGGAAAAAACATACAAGTTGTTGAAAAATCACCAGACCCGAAACAATTTGTCATGAATGTATTTCATATATACAATCCTCAAAAAGTTGAAATTGAACAACGTGGAAAAATAACACATGCAACTATCACAGTAGATCCTAAATTCAAGGGTAGAGCAATTGGTAAAGCAGGCAAAAATCTCAGAATCGCTAGAGATATTGTCAACAGATACCATGAAATCCAAAGCATCAGTGTGGACTGAATTTCTAACGGCCCAAGACAAAATACACTTTACGGTAACCTTATAACAATTCAGTTAAGAGGTCTCCGCTCCACTTCAAGCCTGTCGGCGGTCGGATATTCTTCGACTTCATAACACTCAAACGGAAGTTCACTCGCTATCTCCTCCAACACATACGAAGCAATTTCAAGTCTATTTCTCTCCCTATCCATGAACATAAGTTTATCTGGTACATCGAAACCATTCTTAAGGAGTAAAAATGCGGCATCTAGGTCTTTTGGGTAAGCGACACCTTTGATTATAGTTCCGTCTTCTGTAATCATATCATACTCCCTAGCAGTACAATTTGCCCTTCGGATGAGTCTGTTCCTCAACTGCACGCCATCCTTAAAACTTGACGAACAAAAGTGTATTGAAAGTTCAGGATATTTCTCCATCATACGAAACGCCAAATTTTCAGATCCTTCAATAGCTGCTGAAGTATCATTTTTTATGTGGTATCCATGATCAATCATCATACCCCAATTTCCCTCCGAAAATTCTAGTTCATTTAAATTTACAAATCCTATTCCAATTTTTAATGCATAGTCGAGAAGTGATGACAATTCATTCTCATAATCTGGTAACACTGGTACCTCTATTCCAACATCAACATTCATTCTCAATATTTCTTCCAGCTCAGTTGTCTCCATTGTATTCCAATTTGATACCTTCGGGTGAAAACGAATCTCATCAAGGCCTACTTTTACAAGTTCCTGAACTTTTACTGGATCAATTGTAGATGTGTATAAATGAATATGATGAGACTTACCGTACTGTCTTTTCAGGATTTTAATGACATCTAATGTTTGGTCAATGTTTACTAAGGGATCACCTCCGGTGATGCCTGTTCCCGTTGCCCTCATCATTTCAGCCTCTTTAAAAATATCATTTTTACTCGAAATTTTCATTTCATTGGCATACATCACGTCGAAATCTTTCTTCTCCAACGATATAGGGCAGTAAAAACAATTCGTTCTACATTTCCCTGTAATAAAAAGCACCATTTTACTTCCATTAATACAATGCTTGCACCCTTCAGCAAGAGAACCATTATAGACTGAACCGAACGTCTGATGTCTCACATTCATAATGAATAAATTGTCGTACGATGCTTTATAATTCTCACTTTATTAACAGACATGACAGACATGAAGATGGACACAAGGATAGTATTGGCGCTTGACGAAATTGATACCGAGAAAGCTATCTCCATTACAAAAGATCTAGTCGGACATATTGACGCAGTCAAAATTAACTGGCCATTAATTCTTACTGCAGGCCCCGACATAATTACAAAATTATCGAAACTAACAGATGTAATTTGTGACTTTAAAGTTGCTGACATTCCAAACACAGTGGATCTTATCGTAAGTAATACCGTAAAAAAAGGAGCATCAGCTGTTATTGTTCATGCTTTCACAGGAGCAGACTCCCTCAGAACCGCAGTAGAATCGGCAGGTGATGCTGAAATATATGCAGTCACAGAAATGAGCCATCCAGGTGGAAAGACGTTTACTGCACTTCATGCCGAAGAAATGGCAAAAATCGGAATTAATTGCGGTGTATCAGGTTTTATCGCGCCCGCTACACGCCCGGACCGTATCACAGTTATCAGAACAATAATTGGCGATAAAAAAATTCTTTCCCCTGGAGTTGGAGCTCAAGGAGGATCAGCGACATCTGCGATTAAAGCCGGTGCTGATTACATAATAGTTGGCAGATCAATTTATAAGGCCAACAATCCCAAAATAGTAGCAGACACAATCGCCAACGAAATTAGAAATGTGTTTTAATCTCTCCCGTAACTGAGATTTTTCCAAATGCGGTACTTTAAATAAACTATCACTGTCAATCAGCGCCTGCAAGAAACCAAGCGTTATATATGCAGCGTACAATCGGCTGCCGTTTCTAGAGGGAAGAACCACAAAATGCTAGGAATCAGTAGCAAGAAATCCATCACTAGCAAAACGGAGAGATCTCACCGGACAATCAGTATGAGGGATAGGCCAGAAAGAGATTTACAGCTGACCATCACTATCGCACTCGTCGCGCTAGTAGCGATAGGACTAAGGGTCGCATTCTCCTATAGTATATCAGTAGGCAGCAATTTCGCCCTTTCCGGTGGAATAAGTTCTTCTGAACACCTACATAGAATCACAGAACTTGTCACAAATAAATCATTTTTAAGAGTAGACAACCTCGATTATCCAATTGGGCCACCTAATTCATATCCAGCATTATTTGACCTCATTATGGTGCCGTTTGTGATGGCTGGAAAAATTCTAGGTTTTGATGTAAGCACATCAATATCCATGGTATTAGCATGGTCCGGTGCAACTTTCGGCGTTTTATGTGCAGTATCTGCCTATTTTCTAGGTAAAGAAGTACTTGAATCAAAAAAGGCGGGATTTCTTACATCATTATTTATCGCAATATGTCCTATTTCCATCTCGCAATCAATATTTTCAAACGGCACAGGAATTTCATTCTTAGCGTTTTTGTTTACAGCCTTTGTATACTTTGTATTTAAAGGTGTAAAGAGCTACGACAGTTTTTCAGAATATCCAAATTTTCTTTCTATTTTCAAGAAAAACAAAACATCTTTAAAATACGCACTTTACTCCGGCCTTATCCTTTCGATAATGACCCTCTCATGGAACGAATTTCGCCCTATCGTTACAATAACCATTTTTTGTATGGGAACACTCGTACTCGTCGACCGTTTGACAGGCAAAGATTCAAGAGTGTCTGCAGTATTCTTTTCAGTAATTCTATTTACCGCTATTATTTCCTACGAAATATACTACGCATCGTTAAATCTTTGGCTATCCGCTTTTCCAGGAGTCTTTATTCTATCTGTATTCTCAGCAGTCTTATGTCTAACTTTTTCACTAGTACAGAAAAAACCATGCCTATTCACAATTCCCACGTTCGCAACTTTCATTGCTACGGTATTTACTGTTCTGTACTTCTTTGAACCTACTCTTTTTCATAATATCATTTTCGAAGATGGCATACCCGGAGAGGTAGACATAACCACTGTAAAATCACACCTTTCGCTCTCTAAAATTGCAGTCTTTTTCGGACCATTAACAATGTGGTTCCCGTTCGTTGTAATTGGCGCAATGTTATCCGGTATCAAAAAAAGAATTTCCTCCTCCTCATACGTCTGTACTATAACGCTACTATGTTTTGCCACTCAGTATGCTATTCAAAAAACTGAACTGGCAACAATATTCGCACCTATGTTTGCTATTAGTTTTTCATATGTTACCATTTGGCTATTTGCACATGTCAATTTTCGATCTTACTTCACAAGTTTAAAAACCAAAAGAATAGGTCTCGTAATTAGAAGAGCATTCAAACCCTTGCCTTTTGTTTCAATTTTTATAATCCTGGTAGCTGTATGCGCTCCGAACGCCCTGTATGCCATTGACGCAAGCATTCCTAATAATTCCAATGAGTACAACGGTATTGATTTAGGTGCTCTTGGTTGTAATATAAAAACAGATGATGAGTGGAAAAAGAACAGCGTACTCTCAGAATATAATGGCGTCCAACACCCTGGTTTAATGGCCACATGGATCAACAACGCTGACGAGGCTGCCGCATTTGGTAATTTTGATGTTACCGTTAATTCGAAAGGAAGTGGTGCAATACCGACAGCCAACATATTCCTTTCAAAATCACCAACAGCGGCTATGCTTTTACATAATATAAAATGCAACGGATTCAACGAATCCAAAAATATTCTTTTGGCCTCCGGAATGACCGAAGACCAATTCACCAAAATAAAGAATTGTTTTGATTCGCCTGATAAAAAAATCATCAACGATACCGATATATATTCTGACATTAAAACAGGCATTTTAGATGAAAATGTCTCATATTTAACAGCAGAAAACATCCTCACGAATAGCTTCTCAGAGCAAGAGCTATCTAAATTCTACAGAAAACTGTGCGATTCCTCTAACAAAAATATTGAATACATAATGGTCACGAGTGACATGTTCCCAATGTCTCCTAACATAAATTCAAGTTTTACCGCATTAGCAAATGCTGGTGGATATGCCACAAATGATCAGGGAATTATTCCTCGATTTTTCGATGTAAGCAATGGATCACATTCTATGGTGGCCTACAACTACACAGACACAATGTATAGCACCGCCCTTTGGAAGGCATACATAGGTATGTCGCCAAAAGAAGCGGGGAAAGCCACATCGTATGATTATCTCACTTCGCTAACGCTCAGTAATGGAGAATATAGAGCAACTCCTGGACACGGTCTCTTTAACTATACTGTTGATAGTGACCACTGGTATGTAACGTACAATAGCAATCCGAATGCAACGCTTTCTTCAAATGGCTGGACAAAAATGAAAGCCATCGATGCACAAAAGGAACAAATAACTAACGGAGGACTCATTAACTATCTCAGTGGATTCCCTGTTATTCTAAAGTATACACCCAATTCGGAGCTCGACCACACCATTAATGGACGCGTAGAGATGAGCAACGTTCCAGTTAGAGGCATTTATGTTGCTGTAATGGATAAAGACAAAACAATACATTCGTATGACTATACTGATGCAAATGGGAAGTATGAAGTCACAGCACGTGAAGGTCAAAAAATTATCTTTGCATCATCCATAGCTGCATTCGATGCTGAAGATATGATTTTCATAAAAACGTACAATGGAGCCTCTGACAATCTTAACATAACGATACCTCCAACATCTCTATCAGGCAGAATTGTCGGAAGCAGTGACGAGCCACTCAGAATATCATCTCCTTTCAAAGTGACTTTTACAGGGAGAAATACAGGCAATATCCTATCTGCGATACCAGATCACAACACAAGATTTTCATTTGAATCTATTGTCCCAGACACATATGACATTACAATAGTAAACGAAAATGGGAGCAACATTTGTGAAAAACAATCTTACAAAGTCATTGCCGGAGCAAACAATAAAGATGTAAACATAAAAGTTGCCACATGTAGGGTCACCATCAATACGGTTAACGACTCAGGCATACCAGTTTCCGGCGATACTATAATAATGACTGAAAAGCACGGCACAAAGTTTGAGGGAACAAGCTCGAACGGCATTACGATAATAAACGTTATGCCCGGAACGTATACATACAGTGCGAATCACGGCAAGATAATCACTCTTCCAGTATCCGTAATATCCAATGATACTTCTATCGTGGCAAAACTTCACAACTCAAAAGAAGTAACAATAAATGGTCTAGATGGTGGAACAGCGATTATTTATTCAAAAGGATACTTTAACCTATGCACAGGCAATAAAGCGTGCGTACCCACCGGTTCTGGTAATACAGCAACATACACTTTTTATTCGATCACAGAGCATGGTGTGTGTCTTTCTAAAATTGACAAGAGCACAGACGAACTCGATATACCATCTTTATCCCTGCCAGCGGTTGAAGTCAGCGGAGTACTAATGAATAGTTCAAATAAGGCAGTCAGTGGAACTATTGTATTCATTAAGGATGAAATGGAAGTGCCTGTCTCATCCGATTCTAAGGGATTCTACAAAGTTTTACTTCCTAAAGGAACGTACTCAATCTATGCTAATCATGGCTCGGAAGTTAAAATCACGAAAGAATTCGTATCTGTTGGGCTTAAAGACGTTAAAGATCAAAACATCAAACTATCAAGTGGAACTAGGATTTCAGGACATACATATTGGAATAGCCCATCACAATTAACAACTCTCAGCTATATCCCTATCAGAGTATCTTCAATTCCTGGAGTTGAAGAAGTTTCATTTACAGTTCTCTCTGGACCAGATGGGTCTTATTCCTTCTACATTCCCAGTTGTGGTACATGTACACTGACAGGATCTATCGATGCAGAAAATTCAAACTACTACTACAATGAACCTATGGGAATAACAAAGAAAGAAGTGCTAAAAGTTGATGGGGAAGAAAACTTTATTGCAAACGCCAAAGAGGTCGAGGTCATCAATAAAACTGACCGTGATGTTTGGATTGATGAAACAATAATAGGTGCACACGAAAATAGCATGATAGCAGTTAAGGGGTCCACATGGAAAGCAACGTTACATTACAAAGAAACGCCATGTGTTATTTCAGAATCTATAATTCCCGTCTCAACGACAGAAATTACACCATCACTTTTCGCTAATTATGCCCTCTGTACGCTTACTTTAGAAGGCACTATAGATGAGGATGTTGTAACAATACGAACACTGGACAATAGTACCATGCTGTACAAGACAATAGCCGAGGGAACACAATATCTTGTTGAAAGTGATAAACAATTTGTTGTAATTGTAACAGGCCCGGAAGTTGGATCAGTTTATAAAATTACAAAACTATCGGGAGACACTACCTTTAACGTTAATGATTTTAACGATTACGACTTATTCCATGTTAGTGGATATGTAGGAATATCCAAGCCAGGAATTCTTAAAGTGTTATCATACAACGACAAAGAACAATATGAATCGCAATGTGCCATTGATTCCGATGGAAGATACAATATCGATCTGTCTATATCATATAAGCACAAACTTTATGCGCATATTTCGGTCGAAGATAAGGACAAGCTTATCCGTTACATATATTCAGGACAAAGAGAACTAGATGAAGATTTTGAAGTAGGAAAAACATATACACGTAACCTAGCCGTAACGTCGCAGGAATACAGATCAAACGACATAACAATTAAAGACATTAACATCGAAAAAATGACTAATGATGTGAAGTCTAAAATTGATTTCAATTTCGTGATTACAAATAACACAGGGGAAAACACAACTCTATTGATGCACGCTGGTTCCGGGTGGACAGACTTAGCCTTTTATGGCTCCGATAAATTTGGTAAATGTACAGGTGAGCAGATAAGCTCAATAACTATCGACAAATTCGTGAAAATCCACGCTACAGGCAGAATTGATAAAAATATATCTGGGTTAGGTTCAGATAGCTTATCAATTGGTATTACCGATATCAAAAATAAGATGATTTGTATCGGGATACTTGATTGTGATTCAAACTGGGACAAGACCGCAAATAATAAATCTTTAATTAGTCACGGGGTCAATTCAATTACAGACCAAGAGTACAATTACTCCATAAAAATCAAGAATTGTGATAACTTTAACAAAAAATACAGCATAACGACAAGTGGTATCAATGGTCAGTGGTTCCAAACATTAGTCAATGGGAACAAGATTTGCACTATAGATGAGGGTATAGTCATACATGGATATGAGGAAGCAACAATATACGTAAAAATTACTACAGCTAATGGTAAAGAAACAGGAGTACCAGATATTGATATCGAAATCACCCGTCAAAATGAAATATTTTCAACAACCAACAATGCAGGTAAAGTTGAAATTACTGACAATTCCGTTATCATAAAATCGATCGTACACAAAAAGATCATTGAAATCCGTAACATGTTTGCTTCTGGAGATAGTTTATACACAGAGGACTCTATTCAACCTTACATCTGGGTACTTATTGGAATTGTCATACTTACCGTAACATCATTGGCATGGCCCTCAATAAAGGGGATGTTATCACGCAAAAAATGACAGTACTCGGGATCTTAGCTATCACAGTCATAGCATGCTTCTGTTACATGCCAGGTAGCCCTACATCTCCCAACGAAAGTGTAGGTGCCGAAAGTAACACAAATAATAGTTTAGCTCAGTTAGAAGCCGAAATCGAAGCCGTAGAGAATAATAAATCCACTGAGGAAAAGGACAAGGAAAAAGATAACAACTTAGTTGAATTGACAGCTACCATAGCCAACAAGGGATGTACTGATATCACCTTCGATGCATACTTCATTATTAATGGACAAAAAATAAATGACAGCATACAAACAATAAACATTACTGCCGGTGGGCAAACTGATTTTACATACAGCTACATACAGGAGGGTACTGAAGATATCACATATAGTATTTCAACAGACGACATCTTGATTCTATCTGCATCAAACTTTGACAAAAGAGATACATTTCACACTTTAGGGAGCAATTACAGCCTCTTAACTGTCGCACTTGTCTCCACGCCTGCTTTTCTTGTGATGCTTTTAGTCTATCTATTCTGCACCAGAAAGCCTAGAAAGAGCAGAAAAAGACGATGAATACATATTGAGATTCTCCTTTCGTTAAACCCTTTCTACATTTACAAAACACACAATCTTTAAATGAAGACTATCTTACAGTTGAGAGAAAAAACCATTTTCTAACGCATTTATAAGCCTCTTTTCCTTCAGTCGTTTGTTATATTGCCTATTTCCCGAACATAAAAATTTTACATCATTGTATGTTACCTCCATCAGGGTCAAAGCATCAGGCCTGGCTATGCCAAAATTAATATCCTTCCCATTCAACGCATCTTCAATATCGTCTAATGAGTGCACGCCTTTCCCAACCGACTCTATCGCAGACACAATTCTTCTAATCATATTCCACAAGAAACATCTCGAGCAAAAAGTTAAAATTATAAACCTATCGTTCTGGGATACCTCTATATCCTCCATATCCAAAACTGTGTTTCTATCATCCGATTTGCAAAATTTCATAAAATTATGTTTTCCAACAAACAATTTGCTACACTCTACTACTCTATTAAAATCGATCCCTTCTGAGTAAAGGCTATACCTATACGTCCTGAGATCAGCAAATCTTGGATTGAACGTCTGATCTACCTCGGCCACACATTTGTAAAATATTCCCTCAGAAACGCTATTAAGCGCCTCAAGAAGAGCAAATACGTCATCGAATCTAGTATTAAAAACGACAACATTGTCCAAAGCGTTAACTCCAGCATCTGTTCTACTGGCGACCTTTAAGCCAAGCCATCTTCTATCTGTATCCTTGGTAACCGCCTCAATATCCGAGTAAACGTCACCTACAACAGTTTTGAAGCCAGGTTGATACTGAGAACCATTATAATCTCGACCAAGATAGGCGATTTTAACTGCTACTCTTTTCATTTTGTCCTAAGCACAACTTCTGTAGATGTTCAACATGATTTCGTATCAAATTTCTTCTTCCAATGTCATGTCGCACGAAAATATGTTTGCTCCTAACAAATTTTAATGCATTTTCACAATTTTCTTCCGCCATATCGATTGTATCTGCGATACCAACTATACCCAAAGATCTTGATGTTCCAGTTAGCAACCTACCATTATCCTGGTTAACGTTTGCATAATATAAGGTTGCATTTGCACGTTTAATACCCTCTTCGTCCACAAAAATCTCTTTTCCTGATACTGGTTTGGTACCATATCCTTCTGGTACAACATATTTACACACAGATGCTTTTCTCTCAAATTTCACGGCTTTAGTCAATGTACCTGTGGCCATTCTATAGCATATATCAGCAAAATCACTCTCAAGAATCGAAAGAACATTCATCGCCTCTGGATCACCAAATCTCGCATTAAATTCGATAATTTTAGGCCCATTGGGGGTAAGCATGAATTGTCCATAAATCGGTCCACAGTACTGACAAGAATCCTTATTCATAGCACTTACAACATCCCTCACAATGTTAAATGCAGCAACCCTATCACTTTCCTTAACAAATGGAAGAAGATGATCCGAATCTGAATAAGATCCCATCCCGCCTGTATTTGGTCCAATATCGTTTTCATATGCCCTTTTATGATCTTGAACCAATGGCATTGGCTCTATGTGTTTTCCATCACAAAAGGCCATCTGCGTAAATTCTTCCCCACTAACTTTCTCTTCAATAATAATTCCAGCCTTCCCTATACTTGCATTAAAAACCTCATCAATATACCTTGACACATCACGGACAGAATGCAAATGCTCACCTTGCACCTTCACTCCTTTTCCACCTGTAAGTCCAACTGGTTTTACGACAACCTCACATTCTATGCCATCGACGTATCTCTTAGCATCCTCTGGATTATCAAACGATGCATAGCCGACATTCCCTGCAATATTATGTTTATTGATTAACTCCCTCATAAACAATTTAGATGTTTCGATTCTTGCCGCAGCTTTCGTAGGTGCAGCGCACAAAACACCCATCTTTTCAAGAGAATCTGACAATCCAGCTTCTAGCGGAGCTTCTGGGCCAATATACGCTAACTCTGCTCCAACATTCTTAGCATATGCACATACTTCCCCAACCTTCGTCTCTTCAATTATTTTATACTTTTTGGACCTTTTGATAATTCCGGGATTCATATTCTTCATTACAGCATAAATTTCAGCGCCACATCTATAAAGTGCCTCCACTGCCGCATGTTCACGCCCCCCGCCTCCAATCGTTAATACTCTCATTTTAATACAACTCTAAATTCTCCAAAACACTATCTAAACCAACATCTTTTTTCGCGCTCGTTTTCAAAATTTTCTTGCAACCATTTGTGAGGCTCTCATAATCTTTAACAATTATCTCGGGATCTACATCAACAGCATCGGCGATATCAATTTTATTAAGAATCGCAAGATCAGAACAGATAAAAATACCTGGATGTTTTCTAACCATATCATCGCCCTCTGTCGTAGAGATTACTACAACTCTATAGTCAGTTCCCAAGGGAAAATCTGCAGGACAGACTAGATTTCCGACATTCTCTATAAAAAGAACATCGATCTCATCTAAATTCATTGAATGTATCTTCCTATGAATTCCCATCGCAGTGAGATGGCATTCTTTTCCAGTATTACAATTGATAGTTTCAATTCCAGAGTTTTTCATTCTCGTATAGTCGTCCACTCCGGTAACATCCCCCGCAATGGCAACTACTTTCCTACCTTTAATTTTGAGTTTTTCTGCAAGTTTAATTATAATAGCAGTTTTACCGGAACCTATTGACCCCATAAAATCGACAGACACAATATTATGTTCTTTGAGCATGCGATAATTCTCACTAGCTATTTTGTCGTTTTCCTTAAACACATCAAACTCCATATCTACGTCCACAATCTTATGCATAGTTAAATCGTAAGGCTAGGCTAGATAATAAAATAACATACGAAAAACAAAATTTTAAGTTTTTATTTCTGACAAAATATGTCAAAATTTCGCAGTGTCAATTTCAGAAAGGGACATCTATGTAAATGCATAATGCCTCCTAATAAACACAGAATACTTTCTTCCGTCGTTTATTTCATCCCCATGATACTTCTTCGAAAAACTAATAAGTCAGATTAAAATTAACTTTATAGATCTAACTAGAACAACAGTCATAGCTTATTCTATACAAGTTACATTCATCTCACACATGATATATCGCCAACATATAAACAAAAAATTGATTCATGAATTTAAAGTCAATGATCTTATTAAAAACAAATTAAACACAGACTCCAAACCATCAGATAATATCAACCATAATGACTTCCAATAACGTTATGCTTAGTTATAGAACTGGAGATTCTGTATCTATCTCAGAAATCCCAATGAAACGAACAATATACTGACGCGGTTTCTTAATTGATAATTTATATATTTGACACTGCACCGCCTTAAAGATCATTTTCATCGGGATAGTTATTATCACAAATTTTCACACATTTACAGTTATGAAATAAAATAAATATAGCGAATCGCATAAGCCCCCACGTGAAACGGCATATCGCTTACTCGGTATTGATAGGGGTCATCGTAGCAGCTTCGGCAGAAGTCATCGCCACCATACTAGTGAAAAATCAGGTGCCTTACAGTGACCTCATTATTCCATCCCTAATACTGGTCTTCGCTCTAGCTGTCGTTGCCATCGGTATCACGAAAATTACAAAGTGCATTTGTAAGAAATCCTGTAAGAAAGAATCTCAAAAATAAACAATTCTCTCTAGCAGATTGAAATAACGGACACCATCGCTACACCCAGCGGGCAACCGCTCGGCCTTTCGACAACTCACACCGCCAACTAAGTGGTACCGAGATCTGTACTACTTCCTACTAAAGTATCCGGTTATGGATTCCAAAAGTTCTCCAAACACAGCTTTTTTCGGTACAATATCCACATGTATTCCTCTACTTTCCAACTCAATCTTCGTAGGTTCGCCAATTGCAGCGACAACCGCATTTGTAAATATTTGCTCTAACGGCATTTCCATAGCATCGACAAATGATTCCACTGACATTTTACTAGTAAATGCAAATACATCAACCACGCCACTTACAACTGCCTTCCTTATATTGTCGATGTCTCCTTCATGCTTCTTCAAAGAATAGGCAATGAGTTCATCAACAGAAAACCCCAAATCAATCAATCCATTCTTAAGAACTGGCGACCCCTTATCAGAATGGACTATCAAGACTTTTTTACTTTCATATTGTCTCATATGGCTCACAAGGCCAGATGAGGTATAATCAGATGGCATTGATGAAGTCTCTATGCCATTTGACAAAAGTGATAAGCGAGTCTTCGGACCAATTGCAACTACATCCATTCCAGAAAATAAGGATGTAAACTTATTTCCCCACTCAGTAAAGCACTCCTCAACTGCGGTCGGAGACGAAAATATTGCTACTTGATACGATCCATCCACAAGTTTTCTCTCAATTTCAAAATACTGATCCTTTTTCCCATGAATTACGTCAAGAGATGGAGCAGCTATAACATTAAAATTAGCCTTTTTCGCTTGTTCTATAGACTCCTTCAAACGCCTGGAAGGTCGAGTAAATACTAATGTTATCAATGAAGATCACCTAGTCTTTTACGTTCCGAAACCACATCGCCAATAACTATTATTCCTGGAGCCTTCAAGTTATTTTCTTGTACGGTCTCCCCCAATTTGTCCAAAGTAGTCAAAACAACACATTGATCAGATTTTGCACCACTAGATATAATCGCGACTTCAGTACGTGGTGCTTTCCCTCCGTCTATAAGCTTTTTCGAGATCGTTGCTGCATTGCTTATTCCCATCAATACTACAAGCGTGCCATCCATCCTCGCAGCTGATGTCCAATTAACATTACCTCCATCCTTACTATGTCCAGTCAATATTGTTACTGCCGACGCACAATCCCTGTGTGTGACAGGTATGCCGGCTAATTCCGGAACTGCAATAGCAGAAGATACACCAGGAATCACCGTAACAGGTATGCCAGCCCCTCTTAAAGCAGCAACTTCTTCTGCCCCCCTTCCAAATAAAAAGGGATCGCCTCCTTTAAGTCTAACAACTCTTTTCCCACGCTTTCCATAATCGACCAAAAGTTCGTTTATCTCAGTCTGTGTTTTAGTATGGTTATTGCTTCTCTTTCCAACATCTACTAACTCCGCAGACTGGCATTCTCTGAGAAGAGATACATCTATTAACGCATCGTAGACAACAACCTCAGCCGACCGAAGTAAATCAAGACCTCTTATCGTAATTAAGTCATAATCTCCTGGGCCAGCTCCCACCAAATAAACGTGCCCTCCATTCCTGCCGCGAAGAGTATTAGCTACATCCTTCAGAATCAACCTACTGCATCCAATAGACATAGTGCCCTTAAAGAAAGTTTTAGTGCCAGTCTCGAAGGATACTGCGTTAACTGCTATTTTGTTACCTGCCGCCTTAGCATTAATGCCAATTGGCGACGAGCAACCTGCACCCATCAACTTCATTAAGTAACGTTCGGTCTCAACTTCTGAACGAGTCTTATCGTCATCAAGGCCCTTTAATAAATCAACTACCTTCTTGTTGTCAGATCTACAAACAGCAGCAATAGCTCCTTGAGCAGGCGCTGGTACGAAAACCTCTGGGTCTAGAACTGACATCGGCCTATCAACGCCCAGTCTATCTATTCCGGCCTTAGCCAAAATGATAGCGTCATATTGTCCAGAATCTAATTTTGAAATACGGGTTCTTACATTTCCTCTAAGTAACTTTACTTTTATGTCTGGCCTAATTTCTCTTAAAATAGCTGCCCTACGTATTGATGAAGTTCCAACTACTGCTCCATACTTCAATTCCTCTAATGAACAGGGAATACATACGTCTCTAACATCTGCTCTAGAGAGCACGGCAGGCACGCATAAATCCTCACGAATATCTATAGGCATGTCCTTCATAGAATTAACAGCAACGTCTATTTCCCCATGCAGAAGTGCGAGGTCTAACGCTCCGACAAAAGCCCCAGAACCCTGAAATTCATGTAAAGGAGATTCTAGATCAATGTCGCCAGAAGGGCAAATCGGAACTATTTCTGCATCAACATCCGGATCCACGAATTTCAGCGCATCTAAGAATATATCCACCTGCCTTAAAGCAAGTTCACTTTCCCTCGTTCCTATCTTCATTTCTTCATAATCTCCACATATTGGCCAAACTTTTCACAAAACCTCTCTACAACATCATAACTATGCGCTGTTGATAGAAATTCAACCTCCATTTTCGACGGGGGAAGGTAAAAACCCTCTTTTAACATGAATCTAAAGAAATCATAGAATATCTTGGAATCAGCTCCCCTTGCATCCACAGCATTAAGTACCGATTCTTTTCCAAAAAATATCTGAAACATAGATGGCGCGCTATTCAATGTCGCTGTTATATTCTTATCATTTATGATATCATTCACGGCCTTAGTTACTATCTCCGTTTTCCTTTTCAACTCTTCATATTTGACGCTTGTCATATTTTTAATTGTTGTCAATCCAGCAACGGCTGTAATTGGATTGCCCGAAAAAGTTCCAGCTTCATAAATCGGACCTGATGGAGCTACCATTTCCATTATGTCAGATCTACCTGCAAACGCCCCAACGGGAAATCCACCACCAATTATTTTTCCCATTGTACACATATCTGGCACTACACCAAAGAGCTCCTGGGCCCCGCCCTTTGCAACTCTATATCCCGTAATTACCTCATCAAATATTAGAAGGACATCATTTTCCTTCGTGATACGTCTTACCTCGCTAAGGTAACCCTTTTTAGGTAATATAACCCCCATATTGCCAGGAATCGGCTCCATTATAACGGCCGCTATGCTCTTATCAGATTCAAGCAAACTCGATAGAAATTCCGTATCATTATACGATACAATCCTAGTATTACGAATCGAATCCTCTGGAATCCCTTCCGAAAAAGGCGTTATTTTTTGGCCATTTCCATTAACCATGAGATCGTTATGTGATCCATGAAACCCGCCATCGATCTTAACAATTGCACTTTTTTTTGTGAATCCCCTGGCCAAACGTATTGCGTGCATAGTTGCTTCCGTTCCAGAATTAGTAAGACGAACGGAATCTGCACAAGCTACATCTTCACATATCCTTTTTAAAAGTTCCATCTCAGCTTCTGATGGCATGCCGTAAACGCATCCCTTAAGCATCTGTTTTCTAACCGCCGTTACTACTGAGGGATGACAGTGTCCCAGTATTAGGGGGCCGTAAGCCATACACATATCAACATATCTATTTCCGTCCTGATCTTCTATAATTTCTTTATCTCCCAATTTTGCAAATAATGGATAAGGCTTAAATGCCCGTACAGGGCTAGACACACCTGCGGGTGTCAAACCCAACATCATTGAATACATCTCTTCCGATTTTTTAGTATTCATAGCATCATCTTAAGACCCTTGCAGCGTTTTCTGCAAAATATGTTATTATCATATCTGCCCCGGCCCTTTTGATAGAAACCAAAGATTCCATCATCGCTCGATTTCCATCAATCCAGCCATTGGCAGCCGCCGCCTGTATCATTGCATATTCCCCAGACACCTGATATGCTGCAATCGGATTGTCGAACCTATTACGAGCCTCTCGAATAATGTCCATATACGGTAGTGCTGGCTTAACCATAATTATGTCCGCTCCCTCATCAATGTCCAATGCTATTTCGCGCATTGCCTCCCTACTGTTCCCACATTGCATTTGATATGTGGAACGGCTCCCTTTAAATGAAGAATCCACAGCATCCCTAAATGGCCCGTAAAATGAGCTACAGTATTTTGCACTATATGCCATGATCGAAACATCTGAAAAATTGGCATCATCCAACGCCATTCTTATCGCACTTACTTGTCCATCCATCATCCCACTTGGCGCAATTATATCTGCCCCAGCCTCTGCTTGTGAAACTGCTATTTTGCCATATTGCAACAATGTCTTGTCATTATCAACAACACCATTACGCACAATGCCACAATGTCCGTGATCCGTGTATTCACACATGCACAAGTCAGCAATAACTACAAGATGAGAGTTATCTTTCAATCCCTGTATCGCCCGTTGTGAAACGCCATCAGGTGCACTAGCCTGAGTTCCACATATGTCCTTCCTCTTCGGTGTGCCGAAGACCATTACAGACTTTACTCCACTCTCTTCTATAGCATTTCCAACTTGTTCATATCCTGACAACGGATGATTAACAACCCCTGGCATTGAGGATACTGGCCTGTCCACCGAGATATTTTCATCAAAAAACAATGGAAGTATAAGATCAGATGAAGTAACAGTAGTCTCTGCAACAAGATCCTCTATATTCTTACTTTTCCTAAGTCGCCTCATCCTTACCTCTGGATACTTCATTTGTTATCAACCTCGAAAAGATTTGCAGCCACATCACAAATATCCATGTGTCCGCTTCTTGAAGCCTCCTTCAACTTATCAAATAATCTAGCAAAAAGTTTAGAAACCAGTGCATGAGACAAACCATCTATAACTTCATTCACATCTGCCCCCCCTCTCACTCTTGATTTAGCAAAATTAGTCTCCCTTAAACATACTTCTGAGGACATGGACAATATACTAGCAATTATCGCGCTAACCTTACGTTCCTTCATTTCAGTATCAATATTTTTAATTTCTGAATCGACAATCCTCTCCGCAGACACTATTTCATTTCGCCTGTTTGAAAGATTTTCCTGCGCAATTGCATTTATGTCTCCTATTGAGTCAACTTCAACATTCTTCAGTTCGTTCAAATCATCGGATACATTGCGCGGAACAGAAATATCTATTATTAAGAGTTTTGAAGATCTGCCTTTCATACCCTCTTCCGCAATATCTTTATTTATCAGTATATGTGGAGCATTCGTAGCAACTATAACTAGGTCAGACTTTCTAAGAACTTTCGCAACATTGCAGAAATTCACTGCCCTCCCGCCAATCTCATTAGCAAGAACCTTAGCATGATCAAACGTCCTGTTCGACACAAATATAGAGTTAAGATTTTTCCCTTTTAGATTCTTAGCAATAACAGTTGCCATATCCCCCGCTCCCACAATAGCAACTACTTTACCAGAAAGGCCCCCAAGCTTCCTCTCAGCCAGTTGTACAGCAGCCGATCCAACGGATATAGCACCAACGTTTAACCTAGTCTCTGTCCTTACTTTCTTCCCCGTATAAAGTGCCTTTTCAAAAACCATGCCCATAACGCCGGAAATATGTCCTTCTTCTTTTGCTTTTAAATATGCGTTCTTAACCTGATTCTGTATTTGGTCTTCACCTACCATTAATGAGTCCAACCCACACGTAACTCTAAACAAATGTCTCACACATGCCATGTCCATCAAAATATACCAAATAACGGAACTCCCAGCAAAAGGTATTTCTCTTCTGGCATACCCTTCTAACAAAAGTTTCATCTGCTCCGGGCTATCTGTTGAAAGATATATCTCAAACCTATTACAAGTCCTAAGAATAATATACTCCTTTATAAGAGCAGTACTGCAAATAAATTTCTTCGCACCATTCTCCACGATTGGCATAACATCAGCAATCGTGTCTAGACCTGCAGATGAATGTGTAACATGTAAACTCATTAACATTCAAATCCCCCCTTTTTCAGAGCCACTGCCCTAGCCTTTTCAACGCACCTGTTCTCGATAAGAGACTGAACTTCTTCATCGTACATTATTAATCTCAAAAATTCACTCCTTTCACGTTGAGACTTAATTACCTTCTTAGCTCTACCACGAATTTCAACCATCAAACTTAACATATAATCATACTCCTCACCAAGAAACGAGTCAAGCCTTTTAACAACATAAGGCGGAAAACCTGGAACACGCCCTTCGGATGATACAGCTACAGTATAACACTCGCGCTTAAGAACCGACGGTATTAAGACAGTGCCTCCCCCATGAGCTGAATTTACATATATTCCCATAGAAAAAGCATCGTCCCGTATGGAATTATTAATCACTTCACTATCAGTGGCAGCAATAACCATATCATATGCTTTCATCATCGTTTTCACATCCTTAGGAATCTCTCTAATAATTACCTCCGATGCTAACCTCCTTAGTTCTGGAAGAATACTTTTTGATACAATGGTTATTTTCGAATTTCTAAAATATTTACACTTTCTCAGTGCGACACTACCCCCTCCAAATACAATTATCTTCAAATTAGACGCGTTTATGAACACCGGAATAAACTGATCACTCATAACAAATCATCTTCTCACCAGGTACTTATTCAATACATAATCTATATTCTCGTTTTCATAAACTTTAACGACATTCACAGTCTCAAACTTTTGTCTTCCTAAAATCTTCTAACAGCAAATATTCATCTTGTCAATATAAGGCGATCGTCACCAAATTCTTCCATTTGACAACGTGCTATATTGTTAATAGAAAAAACATACCACTTCATCAGTAAGAATTATCAATAAACCAAAAATCTGTTACCCGTTACCATGAACCAAACTACAAATTTTACTCTGTTACAATCCGACAAATATAACCACTTCACAAAATAGCAATTGTTAAACTCACTATCTAGTACTGCCAGAAAATCAGGTGCTACTAACATGGTCCTAACTACTTCCTATACGAACTTCGTGTGTCATGCATAAAGTTCATTCATAATTTGACCCTTCAAAGTACTTCGCTTATAGAGGAGCGCCTCCCCCACATAGATTATAAAAGATTAAATAAAGACTGCTACATGCCTCCACCCGCATTCATAGAGGATGAAAAATGGTCGCGGATATTGCCTTTAGTTGGCTTGACTTCTGTACGGTTACTCTTTTGGCATTTGCCTTTGTCCTAATGCTCGCAGGAATCTTTTCTGCGTATTTTGGTAACGGAAAAAGCCGGGTTTTTGGATCTATCATGATTGTCACAGGGCTGCTCATTGGAGCAACCTGGACGTATCTATGCATAGATGGAGTCATCTGTAATGTTGACGTCTGGCACGTATTCACGAACGCATTTATCAACATGCTTGCCGTCCTGGTAGGGGCATCAGCCGCTGTGGCTATATTCCTAATTTCAGTTCTAAAGAGTTAAAGCAACCTTCGATTGCACCAGCCAAGTCTATTCGCATAATCTAAATCCTGCTTGAAGGACAGGATACTTCATTGGAATTGCTGTCGAGAGTGCAAATTATGTACGCTAGACACTTTAACTCCAACTGTATGGAACTAACTGAAGGGGGCCTATCACCTGTATCTAAAAGACAAGGCATAACACAATTTCTCAAGTGTCTACATTTCAGTAAACCCACGCCGCTCTGTGTAAAAGTAGTAAGACATAAACAAACACATAACTTGCAAACTCGTACGCCCGGCGGCTAACAATTCATTTAAGGCTCTATATCAAAATATACGGGCCGTGTCGATTCACCGCTAAGCTAGCACCTCATCTACATCATATCGTAAAATTTCAGATGCCAATAATTAGCCCCTTTTGCTTATCAAACACACTTGACAATTTCCCAAATACTAATTCATAACGCACACAGCCAGACCACAAAATCTTAAAAATTAACTCCTTAAAGCTCCGCCACATTATTCTCAATAGACAATTGTTTCACTTTGCAAAGAGCCGCCTTATTCATCACACTCGTCTTCTCTGTTATTTTTATATACAGTAATAATGATCGCACGCGTATGGTGATTGAAAGGACGTGTTCATCTTGTGGCATAAGGCTTCAAGGTTCAGGTAGTACATTCTTTAAATGTCCAGATTGTGGAAACGAAGAAATTGGAAGATGCGCCCAGTGTCGTGATCAAAGCGTAAAGTATGAGTGTAAAAAATGTGGATTTGTTGGCCCTTAGGTGAAGTCTATGGGTCAAATTGCATCTGTATACGATATCATGCCAGACGACTCGGGTGCCGACTTGCATGCAATCATCGAGAATATCCCAAATGTCATCCCAGTAGGCGTTGAACTTAAAGAAGTCAAAATTCAACCTGTCGCCTTCGGAATCAAAAAAATAGTAGCATTTTTCGTTATCGATGACTCTGATGACAACGTAGGATCCAAACTTGAGAAAGGACTACGTAGCATCGATAGTGTCAGCGAAATTGAATGTACCGACAGCACAGTCCTCTAACCTGCGTTAAATAATACGATTTCTGGACAAGATTCTACGGGCACCCCGCATTCCCGACTCCTCAAATCTAGCCCAGCTCACTACAGGACAAACTAGACGTACCGTAAGGTCCAAAGTGAGCATTACTCTTTATATTCTTTTATAAAACCTAGTTCCATCATTTTTGCAGTAAGAGACCTTGACCTTCTAATCGTGGATTCGATTCTATCACGAAGCTCTTGCGCACCAAGTTTTAATCTTGCAACTCCCTGTTTGATCGCCTCCTCGCCAACAACAACAGCTTCACTAACAAAAGCCTCAGTTTCTAACATAGTTGGAATAATGTAATCGGGAGTAATTCCTCCTTTATGATCCTCTTCAGCATACCTCGCAAGCTCCTTTGCTGCAGCAATACACATTTCATCAGTAATTGTTCTTGCTCTAACATCAAGAACACCACGAAAAATAGCAGGAAATCCCATAGAATTGTTAATTTGATTTGGAAAATCAGAACGACCTGTTGCAAACACTTTACACCCATGCGCTTTTGCATCCCACGGCCAGATTTCTGGAGTTGGATTTGCCGTCGCAAAGACAACAGGGTCGTCTGCCATAATATCAATGTATTCAGAAGGGATTGTTTTTCCTCCTGGCTTTGAAGCTGCAATAACAATATCTGCGTCCACAAATGCCTCTTTCATACCTCCCCTTTTTCCAGCACCGTCGGTTATCTTACAGATATCCCACTTCTGCCTAAAATTACTCCCCTTAATATCATCTCTTTCTGCGTTCAGGATTCCTTTGGAATCACAAACACACACGTTCTTACAATTAAATCCAGCTGCAATAAGAAGCCTAAAGGTTGCAATAGATGCCGCCCCAGCACCAATAATAGCAACATTAGCATCAGCAGGTTTCTTTCCAACAATTTTCATCGCATTAATAGCTCCAGCTAATTCAACAGTTGCCGTACCTTGCTGATCATCATGCCACACTGGTATTTTGCAATTTTTTCTTAATTTATCAAGAACATCAAAACATTTCGGACTCGAGATATCCTCAAGGTTAATGCCGCCAAACGAAGGTGAAATGAGCCTAACGGTCTCAATAATCTTATCTGGATCTTTAGTATCTAAACATATTGGAATGCAGTCCACTCCTCCAAGATACTTAAAAAGCATAGCCTTTCCCTCCATAACAGGCATTGCGGCTTCTGGTCCAATATCTCCAAGACCAAGGACCCTAGTCCCATCGGAAATTATTGCAACAGTATTCCATTTCCATGTATGCTCATACACCATGTCATTATGACCCGCAATGTCCCTGCAGGGTTCAGCAACACCCGGTGAGTACCACACTGCAAAATCATCAAACGACCTCACACACGCTTTAATCGCAATTTCAATCTTACCGCCGTAGTATGGATGCATTTTCATAGCATCTTGTCCAGGCCTTTCCGCCTTAGCAATAAGTCTCTGTATTAAGAGGGCATTTTCATCAGAAAATACCTTTTTATCCTCCGGCTTGTGAGCTGTAAGTCGTCCATCTCTTATATCGTTCATCATGACTACTTCTTCACGTCAAATAAAGCGCAATTCTATAAATATAGGGCATACACAGTCACAGACGCCAATCTCATAAACTAACATAACATCTTCACCACTTTCGTGAGCGCGTGACTGTCATTCTCGTACAGGTAGCCTTAGTACACAGTAAAACAATAGTCACAAAACGTCTTGCTGAACTTCCTACAAGTTAAGTCTCCAACAGATTGATGAATATCGATTCTACTCCCAATTCTAATATAAATACAAACTACTGCAGTTACTAACGCAAAATCCATAATATTTGAGCATTTCTCTATGTAATGATGGATGTCAAAGCAGTCCTCATAGACGGTTATACTGACGATCCTGCCGCACTAGGTGTTCCACCGTATATTTCTCCAGTATCAAGAGCAGTCGCGGGTGCTATTCTAGATGCAGGTAGCGAGGTAGAATACATAACTATCGATAAAATAAGAAGAGGTTACAGAATTCCTATATCAAAAATTTCAGTTCTGATATCTGGAAGCACAGTTCCAGGAAAGTACATAAGATCCATGCCCATGTCTCTCAAAGAAATAGGAGAAATGCTCCCTTTTTTTAAAGGACGAAAACTTATAGGCGGCGCCGCTGCCTTTTCACCAATCGCTAATGAGTTTGACTTTGCTGCTAAAAACGATCCTGCTGCATTGGTATATGACATACTGACAGAAAAGAAAATTACAGATCGATTTCGAACATTAGATGAATGGAACAGATGGATGATTCTTGGTGCTAGCATTGTCACACAACATCAAGACTATCCCTGTCCCTTGATAGCCGAGATAGAAACATACAGAGGCTGTCACAGATATATCAGTGGCGGTTGTTCCTATTGCACAGAGCCCCTTAAAGGAAAGCCCTTAATGCGCTCTCCCAAAGACATCCTGATGGAGGCAGAAAAACTTAAAAAGTTCGGAGTACGCAATATTCGTGTTGGTGGGCAAACATGTATCATATCATATGGTTCAAAAGATAATTCTGATACGCCTAGACCAAACCCTAATGCAATATACGAATTATTTCAAGGCCTTCAAAAATTAAATTTTGACGTACTCCATGTAGATAATGCCAATCCTGCAGTAATCTCCAAATACCCAGAAGAATCAAAAGAAATTTTGGATACTCTTGTGAAGTATTGCACTTCAGGCAATGTTCTAGCTCTTGGCATGGAAAGTGCCGACATGAGAGTAATTAAAGAAAATAATCTGAACAGTACTCCAAACCAAGTGTTAACTGCCATCAGAATAATTAACGAAGTCGGAAGAGAAGTAGGAGAGACTGGTATGCCTCGTCTTCTTCCTGGTATCAACTTTATTGTTGGTCTGGATGGAGAAAGTAAGGAGACATACTATATGAACAAAGAATTTCTCCAAAAACTTGTAAATGAAAATCTCAAGGTTCGACGTATAAACATAAGGCAGGTGCTCCCCGTCAGAAGAAATTTCGACACCAAAATCAATTTAAGCTTTTTCAAAAAGTACAAACACGACATCCGTACAACGATAGACCACAATATGTTACAAACAATTGTTCCAAAAGGAACAATTCTTAGAAAAGTATTCATGGAAATCAATCATGGCAATATTACATTTGGAAGACAAATTGGATCATACCCCCTTCTTGTCGGCATTCCATATCATCTAAAGTGTGGAAGATTCTATGACATAAAAATTACTGATTGGGGATTTCGGTCTGTAACAGGAGTAGAATATCCTTTTAGAATTAACCATGAAATAATGAGCGCTATCGCCTCTCTTCCCGGAATCGGTAAAAAAAGGGCAGCTAGCATCATCAGAAACAGACCATATCATTCATTAGATGAACTTTCCAGAGTCATAGGCGATAAAGAAATAACAGCAAATCTAAGAGACTTTACATCATTTGAATAGTGGTGCGTCAGCATTTTCAGACTCCAAGCGTCCTCTTCATTCATCTAACCCTCTACACACTTTAGGTCAAAAACTCAATGCATAGTGAAAAAACCGTATTTTGTTCAATGTGAACACCCTCCATTATATTCTCTTCACCTTATTATTCAGAAAGTCAACACATACATCGATAAGGTTTTAATAGAATTTCTTCTAGGTAAAATAAATTCTTTTCATAAACCGACTAGCAAACAAGATAGTCAAGCATTTTGTGGCATATTCTTTTCACATATTTACCCTCGTATCCCAAGGTTATTAATATGGTGCCTATAATGGCCGAGCGACTGGGCTCTACGAGAGGGATATAAATTATGAGGAGAACGCACACCTGTGGAGAACTCAAGCCATCCGACATAGGCAGTAAGGTATGCCTAGAGGGCTGGGTAAGATTTTCTAGAGATCACGGGGGAGTAGCTTTTATCGACTTAGCTGACAGATATGGAGTCACTCAAGTCGTGTTCGATCCAGAAGATACTCCAATTGGTATTAACGTAAGTGCGCTATCCAATACATTAAAAACATTTACGCGTGAATCTGTCATTTCCGTCAATGGTATCGTCAGGAAAAGAATAGCAGGGACAGAAGACGATCGAAGCAGTACAGGCAGAGTAGAAGTATTAATCACATCAGCAGAACTTCTTAACAAATCGGCTGTTCCTCCCTTTGAGATTGGAGATCAGAAAGAGGGAGCTTTACCCAACGAAGATATTCGTCTCGAGTATAGATATATGGATCTTAGAAGAACCGAGATGATTCACGCGATTGAGTTCAGAAGCAGATTCCTCCACCTTGCAAGACAATATTTCGAATCTCAAAACTTTCTTGAGATAGAAACACCAATACTGGCGAGAGGTACACCGGAGGGGGCAAGAGATTATATTGTCCCATCTAGAATAAATTCAGGAAAATTCTACGCACTTCCGCAATCACCTCAGCTTTATAAACAAATGCTAATGATAGCAGGGCTTGACCGTTATTATCAAATCGCAAAATGCTTTCGTGACGAAGATTCGCGTAAAGACAGACAACCGGAATTCACACAGTTAGATATAGAAATGTCTTTTGTCGACGAGAGTGATATTCAAAGTTATGTTGAAAATATGCTCGCCTACGTGTGGAAAGGTTTGTATAACAGAGATCTTCAAACACCATTTCCTCGAATATCATACATAGAAGCAATGGAAAAATATGGCTCAGACAAACCAGACCTAAGGTATGAACTCCAACTCGAAAATCTTACAAATATCTTTAAAGAAACCAATTATGAGATATTAAGAAAAATTGTTGCAGACGGTGGAATTGTTGTCGGTATAAATGTAAGCCATAACATACTAAAAGAGAAGATCGGCCGAAACGACATAGATAGGTACATAAACCTTGCTAAAAAGTTTGGTCTTGGCGGTCTTACATGGGCGAGAGTTGTAAATGGGGAGCTCGAAAGCAACATAGTGAAATATTTCACATCTAAGAATAAAATCGACATCAAGAATATTATGGATGCTAAAAACGGCGACCTCATTTTCCTAATGGCAGGGCCAAAGAGAAGGACACTAGAAGGTGCAGGCTTAATGAGGAAACAACTTGCAACCGATCTAGATCTTATTCCCAAAAACACGTTCCAATTTCACTGGCTGGTGGACTGTCCCATGTTCGAGATAGATCCTATCTCCGGTAAAAAAGACGCGTTTCACCATCCGTTCGTATTGCCATATGATAATTTTAAAAAAGGGGCATGTTTTGACATTCTTCTTAATGGAAATGAATTGGGCTCCGGCTCAATGAGAATTAACAAGCCTGAAATTCAAATCGATGTTTTCCATCAAATAGGATTGTCTGACGAGGAAATAGAAAAAAATTTTGGCTGGTTTGTTAAAGCGCTTGGATACGGAGCACCACCTCACGGCGGTGTTGCAATTGGGATTGATAGAATTATATCAATTCTCCTAAATAAAGAAACAATTCGAGACACTATAGCATTTCCAAAAAATAAGAAAGCACAATCGTTAGTTGATAAATCACCTAGTAGAATTGACAGTGAGAGGCTAGAAGAGCTTCAGCTTATATCCATGGCTGATGACGACGCAGACCTGCCTGCGATTGAAGAATACACCGACGAACAGCTCCAAGGTTAAATCAACTGTATGGCCCTCCACCACTAAGGAGGTCTAACCCACTTTAGCACTACATCGGAGAGCACGAGGACTACATCATAAATCTTTGACAGACGTACACATCCTCTCAATCAGTCTATTTGTTGTCGCAACAATATCGGATGACGAATATTGCCCTTTAGTGCGTTTCATAACGATTCCAATAATTCTATTCCCGGCCCTTTTATTTTTCAGGTAGTCTTCGAGAACTGTAGGGTTTTCTTTTATTACTTTTTCCACAAGCATATCAAGATTCATGGACTCCGTAGGGGGCATTCCAATATTTTTTCCAGTCACAAGTGCCTTTAATTTCAAGTTACACTCTATGTCAGTAATTTTTCCCTCAAAAAACTCAAGAACTATCTCCTTTAATTCTTCTACCTTATCATTCATAATTGGTTCAAATGTTTTCCAATTAGCGGCAATTATCCCAGTAATCAATGATCTAGATGTGCCAACATCAGAAATTTTTATTAATTCTTCAAATAAATCCGCAAGTTTCATCGACGTATTAACGATCTGCCTCGCTGCAGACTCGCTCATTGAATAATCTTTTTGAAACCTTGCGATTCTAACCAATGGCCCCTCATAAACCTGGATACTGTCTGCAATCCTTAACAAATGATATATCCCAAGATCTGGCTCCCCAATATATCCATAGTCAGATTCAACTTCTTTTTTCCTCGATGAGAACGTAGCCTTTCTAACTTCATCAAAACGTCTAGTCTCACGCTCAATTACTCCTCCAGCTTTGATAAGTTTTGTCTGTCTCACAACCTCGTACCTTAAACAAAGTTCAACATTTTTCAATCCAGTAACATTCTTTACTTCACACCTTTCTCTTCCAACTGAAATGTTACAATCGCATCTAATGCTGCGCCTCTCATCATTAAGATTAATAGCGCTCTTTATTTCGGCAAGAAGAGAAAACAAGAACTCTCTGGCCTCTAAGGGAGATGAAATATCAGGCTCCGTGACAATTTCAATAAGTGGGACACCACTCCTGTTATAATCTATCAGTGATAGTCCATTCTCAGTTCTCTTAATCCTCCCCGGATCCTCCTCGAGATGACATCTTTTTATCCTAATTAACTTCTTTCCAACGTAAAATATGCCATCTTTTCCAATGGGCATATCGTACTGTGTAATCTGAAAATGCTTGCATAGATCTGGATAAAAATAACTTTTTCTCGAAAACCACGTAGTGTCAGGTATTGTGCACTTCAACTTCTTGGCAATAGTCAGACCTAATTCTACTGCCCGTTTATTTAAAGATGGTTTTGATCCTGGCAGTCCAAGACACACCGGACATACATATGTATTTGCCGCATCTGTACTATCTGTTGGACACGAACAAAACATTTTTGACCTTGTTGGAAGCTGAATATGAATCTCCAATCCAATTTTCATACTATCACATCCGCATGTCTAACATCAAACGCTAAGTCCCACCTTTCGGCAATATCTATAAGGGCGTCCTCGTTCCAATGCGCAGATGTGAATAAAAGTCCAATCGGCATCTTTTCTGAATACCCACATGGAACTGACAAATGAGGTAACCCTGCTATATTTGGAGGGACTGTCAAGAAGTCAACTTTGTACGAATCAAGCGCAGACATGACAGAAATATCGTCAAATTTCGGAGATATAAAAGGCATCGTCGGAGTTATAACTGCATCGAACCTCTCGAAATGTTTCCTATAATCAGCAATAATCGCCTCTCTTACGCGAACAGCCTTGTTATAATATTTATCCGCATACCCTGCCATTCTAGCATAAGTTCCGAGAAGAATCCTCCTTTTTGCCTCCATACCAAAATACCGTGAACGGAACGATGAAAAATAATCATCGAACTTTACTGTAAGATCTCCTTCTTGCTGCCCATATCTCATCCCACAATACCTTGCAAGATTAGTAGATGCTTCAGAAGTCGCTATAACGTAATACGCAGGTATCGAATATTTCAAAATAGGCATCGATATGTATTCGACATCAATAGACATACTCTTCAGAATCTCAATCGATTCTTCAAAACATTTCAAGACATCTTTACTAATATTCCCCTCCATCAACGCCTCCCTGGGAATCGCAACAGATTTCATCACTTTTTGGCCCAACTTAAGATCGGGCTGTACAGCAGAAGTTGGATCATGCTCATCTATACCAGAAATTACTGGCAGATACTTTCTTAAGTCCGATGCCCTAAATGATAACAATCCCACTTTATCTAAAGAATTTCCATAATCAATAAGCCCGTACCTTGACACTCGGCCATATGAAGGTGTTAAACCGTACACCCCACAAAATGACGCAGGGCATGCTATGGAACCTCCCGTTGAAACCCCCAACGAAACATGATTGTCAAAAATAGCTGCCGCGCAAGCGGAACCACCAGATGAGCCTCCACACGATCTCTCAGTGTCAAATGGATTTTTTGGTATTCCAAATGCTGAATTAACAGAAAAAGTTCCAAACCCAAACTCATCCATATTGGTTTTCCCAATAAGAAATCCTCCTGCCTCTCTCATTTTCCTAATAGACGTTGCATCAAAAGGGGGCCTATACCCCTTAAGAATCATCGATCCAGCTGTAGCCTCAAATCCCTTCGCTACCAAACTATCTTTAGCTGAAAAAGTAAACAGTGTGTCGGTTTCCACATCTCCCACAAACGACGAGAACACATTGTATTTTTCATTTACCAACTCAAGATTCTCAACTTTCATATAATCTTTGGTCCCCTTACGTACCCATCATACAATTTCATGCCTCTCATGCATTCTTCTGCAGGTACCTCCATCAATGGGACATCATCTCTAAAAACATCCGCAACCTCTACCGGGTTAAAACCTCTACTATCAATTCCAGGAGCTTCATCCAATATCTCAAAATACCCAAGAATGTCTTTAAGTTCAAGGCTATACCTGTCTACTTCTTCCTCTGTCAAACTAAGATGTGCGATTCGCGCTACTTTTTCAACAGTTTTCCTATCCATAAAAACCAAACTACCAATTATTTTGACGTATTATATCTTAGCGGAGAAATGAATAACAATCTTTAAACATACCTTTTCTATCGAAACATACGATTGTAATGACTAGCAATCTTGCAGAAAAACTGGCAGCCGGCATGAAAACAATGGATAATGGCGATTTTGAAAAGGCATACTGTGACTTTAAAAAACTCTGCAATGAAAATCCAAAAAATGCAGAATGCTGGTATTATAAGGCAGAATGTGGAAGTATGGCGGCAGGCATGTTTGGCACTAAAATCAATGACCAAGAAATTTTAGAAGCATACAACAAAGCCATAAAACTCGATCCACAATGTGACTACTACGAATCATATGGCATTTTTTGCATATCTATCGGCAAATATGACGAAGCGGAAATGGCATTCTGCAAAGCGGCTGAAACCAACGAATCCAGAGCAGCCAACCTTTACTCAGAGTTCGCTGTTGAATATTTCAACAATATCATGGCATCATATGGCGAAATTATGGACGACCCAAAGGCAAGAGCTCCGTATCTACAGAAAGCTCTCAGGTACATGCTCAAGGCACTAGAAATTGAACCAGCAGAAGCGAAGGCACTACTATAAACGACCTAAAGACGACTCCTAAGCTCCCCCATCATCGCTATCCTCTCAGCAAAGGCATTATGTTTGTGAATCGATTCCTCCGATTCACTCCTTACTGTAACTACAATATCGTCTGGCATATATGTGTACAACTCCACAATCTTTCTAAGAACTTCTCTCACTACATCTTCGACGAACTTTGGATTATTATGGGCATTAATTACGACTATGGCCTCGTCATCTCTCTTGAGAATACCAAATGTAGGCGATGAATAACAATCGTTGACCAAATCAATGAGATCATCAGCCCTTACCTCTACGCCTTCTCCTAGTTCCATCACGACTGTGCATGTGTTTCTCTGATTATGTGTGATGGTCGGCCATTTCTTTGAACATCCAAGAATCCGTGCTGCATTTTCTTGGGCGCACGGGCAAGCAGTCATTCCAGTAACTTGGACTCCAAGCGTTTTGACAATCTTCCCGCCCCTAGTACATTTCGATTTACCAATAAGCTTACAAACCTCTGTCGTTCTCCTCCCGCGTGGCGTTACACTTTCTTTAAAATATTCAGCTTCAATACTAACATTAGAGACTAATGCGTAGCTATGTTTATCAAGTAAGGTTTTTCCCATAGCCACTGCCACACTTTCAATTCCCACCAGTGGTTTATCATCGCATCCATCAACAACCTCATCAATAACCTCAAGATTTCTCGACATATGTGATCCTTTCTGATCTGCCGGAAGATCTACATAAGCATCAATAGAACATATCATGGGAACAGATTTTTCTTCAGATTCAGGCTTACCAACCTGGATGATTTTTCTTACACCTACAACCCCGACCCTGGTAAGACTAAATCCCTTCTCATTTTTAAGGCTTTGAACGTCACAGATTGCGGTCATGGTACAGTGCCAAAACACTAGTTATAAATAAAGAAATAGGTCCAACTGTCAAGGCACTGACAAGTCATAGAATTAACATTAATATCCACGAATCAGATCTGGGCCCGTGCTTTGCGGTATCGACGAAGCTGGCAGAGGCTCTATTTTGGGTCCATTGGTTGTTGGAGCAGTTTACGCCGAAGATGATACAATTTTTAAAAATCTGGGTGTCAAAGATTCTAAGAAACTGACGCCGAACAAAAGAGAATTGTTGTTTAATCAAATAATTGATGTCGCATCAAATTACTCTGTGATAATTGCCACTGCAGAAGAAATTGACAAACGTAGGAAAAAAGAGTCTCTTAACGACATAGAGCTAAATATGTTTGTAGAGGGAGCATCTAAAGTTTCCGTAAGAAAAGTGTATGCCGACTGCCCATACGCAAACGAGAATAGGTTTTCGGATATACTCTCTCTTAAACTGGGAAATATCGAAGTTGTCGGACGACATAAAGCAGATGAAACATATCCTATAGTATCAGCAGCGTCCATACTGGCCAAAGTCATCAGAGACCGAATGATTCGAGACATTGCTTCAGAATTCGGCGTAAATATTGGAAGCGGCTATCCCAGCGATCCAAATACTATGACATTCATAAAAAAATGGATAAAAAATAATGGAACTGTACCAAAATATACTCGTAACACATGGGAACCTATGCGCAGATTGTCCGTCGAACATGCTAACACAAAAATTACGGATTGGTAAAAATGAGTGCTAAGCCTCTAATTCAACATGCAATAGATAAATTTAACAGAAAAATCTCCGAAAATAAAGAAGCCAGAGATGATGTCGAACTCTTAACTAAAACTGTCAATATTAGCTTGGATGATGAAGTCTATTCCTTCAAGTTAGAAAAGGCTGAGATTACCGATTTCAAATCTGTACTGCTTGATAATGCCGACATATCTATTGCAACGACAGTAGAAAATCTAAAAAAATTAATCGATGGAACTCTTCGGCCCATGAGAGCCTACGTAACAAAGAAAATCATAGCTAAAGGCAACATACAAGATCTCTTACACCTCAAAAAATTTTTTGACTAAACACTTAACTAAGGGATTGTGCACCTCTCACACTTATGGAAAGTATATATATAGCATTAGAGTAGCCAGCAACATAGCGAGGTGGGGTAGTCAGGATATCCCGTCGGGCTCATAACCCGGAGACCGGTCGTTCAAATCGACTCCTCGCTATCGCTCATTCTTTTGCAGAACACTCCTATTGCTGATAAATATGCAAAGCCTTACACGTTATCGATGCATCACACACTTGCACTCCTTCAGGGCATACCACGCCATCAATATACCCCGCCCAGTAGACTACAATGCCTGGGCCAAAGGCCTCTGTATATGGAATAAGTTGTTTCTTAGAATCTCGGCTCACTTCAATATTATCGCCAAATGCAGCTTTACTTTCCACCCAGCACACTCTTTTCCCATCACACTCTAAGGGCTGATCAAAAAGCACATCTGGGGTTTTTTTGCAAATTCCTTTTAAATCCTTTTCAGTGCGATATTCAATTCCTTGTCTGTTAAGCCATAAATGAAGAAGATTCTCTCCATATATTCCTCTTCTTCTCCCCTCCTCACTTGCCGCCGGAGAATAAACTAGATCCTTTTCTACAGCCTCCTCCACTATCTTCGCAGTATTCATGTCAAGTGTACCATATGGGTCTTCAACACACTTCCAAAATCCTCTCTTACTAACGCCACGCTCCTGAAAAATAAACATCGCAATAAGAACTGGAGGAAAATTAAATCTAAGGGCTATATCTACAATTGATTGATTTTCTATCCCTCTCTCGAGCAACTGCTTAACCTTTTTTTTGACTATGTAAAACCTTTTCTTCACGTCTCTATTAACTTTTTGCGTGAATAGTACCTTGATGAGATTTGGATCATGTCCTTCTTCAATGCATCTATACACATCCTGAACAGAGTTAAGTCTACTATACAGTTTTCTATATTCTTGATATTCCACGTTCTCTTTCCTAAAATCTAGAGCACAAGTCATCGGCTGCTAAAATTACTACATCTCTAACTGTAGAAACTAATGGACAGTATGCATTTTCTGAGTTAATTATGAAATTCTCTACAGTCATGCCATTTATCATCGCAGAGGTAAGCCAATTAATACGCCCAGTTACGTCCTCTCCTGCAATAATTTGCGCGCCAATCATTCTATGTGATGTGACATCTGCGATAATTTTAACCACAAGTTTCTTCTTCTCAGAACAGTACCTCGCACGTGTGAAGCCAACTGATTTACCCTCCACTATCTTAGCTCCACTTCGTAACGCTACATAACTCGAAAGTCCTGAGCCAGACACATACAAACTACCAATAACACTAACCCATGGGCTTGCAACAGGCCCAATAACTTTGTTACAACCAGCTGCATTCATGCCTGCAACAATTCCCTGTCTAACAGCTGTCGAGCCAAGCTGACTCATCACTGGAGTATCCATCACTGCTGATTGACACTGAACAACATCACCTGCAGCGAACACATCCGACACCAGGCAGCCTCCCTTATACGGTTGCATCGTCGGTGCGACTAAAACAGCCTCAAATTGACCAATATCAAGACCCAACAACTTAGGGATCGAAAGATCAGCACGAACTCCTGTTGCAAAAACAACCATATCACACAGGTACTCCCCACTCGTTGTCACAATGGCTTCCACCCTCTCGCTGCCTCTAACCGCCAATATTGACGTTTTCATGATAAATTCAACGCCATCCATCTCCAAATGCTTCTGAACTAGATCAGCCATATCGTCATCCATGACACGAGACAATACTTGGGCCATCATTTCAACAATGATGACCCTCTTTCCCATCTTTCTAAAAGCCATGGACATCTCGAGGCCAATGGTGCCAGCACCGACTATAACTACAGTTTTCGCGTTTCTAGCTGCAACCTGGACTGCCTTACCATCGCTAACAGTCTTTACAGTAAACACTCCCTCCAAATTTTTTCCATCAATAGGAGGAACAAAAACAGTTCCGCCTGTGGCAATAATGAGGGAATCGTAACTATACGTTTCCATATTCGCCACAACAGTCTTATTTACGCTATCAACAGCGGTAACCATCGTTTTAACGTAAACTTCTATCCCTCTCTTCTTATAATAGAGCGGATCATGCATTATAATGTCTTCCCATTTTATCTTGCCCTCTATTGCCCATGGCATTGCACAGGGAGAATATGCTACATGTTCATCTTTCGTAAAAACAAGGACACTAGCATCAGGATCGCTCCTTTTTGCAGCAGACGCAGCGGTCATGCCAGCCGCACCGGATCCAATTACTATTATGTTCCTCGTCATAGAATAACAAAGCACAGTAATGGCCAATTTATAACAGTTACCAATATCAGCAGCATGTTCGTGTCTCTTTTATAGAAATGAATCAATCCGACCCTCGAATCTAGATGAAAGGCAGAACGCCCTATGAGCTAGAAGCTCTTTGGAAAGAAAAAGACATGGTTGATGGTAAAGTTGTGGACACAATGGTAATCATCATGCGCACAAATGGCTGTGTCTGGGCAAAAAGTGGGGGATGCACAATGTGTGGCTATCACTCGGCATCTTTAAGAAATGTAACTCCTGAGAACCTCCTAAAGCAGTTGGATCAAGCTCTCCTGCATTACGACGGAGAACCATTCGTTAAAATATACACATCTGGCAGTTTCTTAGATGAAAACGAGGTGCCAGCAAAAGTTAGAAAAGATATCTTTGAATCATTTTCTGAATGTAAGCGTATTCTGTTTGAGAGTAGACCAGAATTTGTAACGGAAGAAATCGTGTCTCATCTCCCCTCGTCGACAACTATCGCGCTAGGTCTTGAAAGTTGTAACCCCACAGTCACAGAAAAAAGCATTAAAAAAGGATTTACACCAACCCAGTGTCAACTTGCAGGCGAACTCATAAAGAAGAATAATCTTTCTGTTCGCTCATATCTCCTCTTAAAACCTCTGTTCTTACAAGAGAAAGCAGCCATAGAAGATACAATTATGTCTGCAAAATTCGCAGATAACTTCTCCGATGAAATATCGATTAACCCAGTAAATGTTCAGAGAGGAACAACTCTCGAACGAATATGGAAAAGAGGAGACTATCGAACGCCGTGGATATGGTCGTTAATAGAGGTTATGAAGCAATTATCTGGCACAGTTACTGCGAGACTTATGACATCGCCCTCTGGAGGTGGAAGTCAAAGAGGGATTCATAATTGCGGTAAGTGCGACGAAGCCATGTTAAGTGCTTTAACTAAGTTCTCGTATTCCCAGGATCCTAAGAATCTCAGCATTACGTGTGAGTGTATCGAGGAATGGAGGAATTACATGATGTCAGAGGTAATGCTCGGGACGACTGCAGACCTTGACAGAGAATTCAAAAGCGAAATGATGATCGGAGGCAAGCATGGACTACGACATTAAAAAAGGATGGATGAAGAACATCAAAGGGGATCTCCTACCTAACATCATGAAAGAAGTCTTCGGAAATGTAGAGTGCCATGATGGTAAATTTATATCATCTTACGGCGTCATGGCGAAGATCGGGGTAAAAATCATATCAGAAGTATCAATGAATATTGAAACCGAGAACATTTCCGAACTTCATACTAAATATTCGGGAGAAGCACTGGATGAAGCGGTCATCGATAGTAAGAGAAAACTAAACATTTTTGTCGAAAGAGCTACTGGTTTTAACGTTAAGGCAAGAAAACGAAGAATTCAAGAAAAGGCCAAAAAAGGTATGCTTTGATCAATATCCTCACTATTATCCTTCGAAGCGCTGGACGAGATGCTTATATATCGAATGGCAGTACCGCCCACCTGGATTGATGCGCTAGATGTTCGACCAGACACATCGGGCAATGCAGAAGCAACCCAAATCCTGGTCTCATGTCGATCTTGTCGAGATGCGGACGCGGTGTCACGGTCGAGGATTGAGACGTTCAGATCAGCTGAAATGCGGAACTGCGGTTGCCGCAGGATGTGAAAGATGCCACAGAAGAGACGTCCGACGAGAGGGTCGCGCGCGTACGGGCCTAGGAAAAGAGCCCAGTCGCAAACACCTCGATTTGACTCTTGGCCCGAGACTTCAGGAGCACCCAAAATTCAGGGGTTCGCCGGGTACAAGGCGGGAATGACACACGCTCTCGTAATCGATAAGCGTGCAAATACAACTACATCAGGAATGGAACTCCAAGTTCCAGTAACAGTTATCGAATCCCCTCCGATGAAGATAGCTGCGGTCAGATTATATGAAAACACAGTATACGGATTGAGAACGTTAGGTGAAGTCTGGGCTCAGAATCTTGACCCTTTACTTTCAAGACGTTTTAGTCTACCCAAATCAACTAGTGACAGTTCTATTTCTAAATACGACGACGCTGACATAGAAGACGTCCGTGTCATAGCATATACTCAGCCAAAAATGGTAAAGGGAATACCTAAAAAGGTCCCTGACATAATGGAGCTTAGGATTGGCGGAGGATCGATTAGTGAAAGGATTGCTTACGCGGAGAGTGTTCTTGGTAATGATATCACAATTAATGATTTTGCCGGAGAGGGAACATTTATCGATGTTATCGCAGTCACAAAGGGCAAGGGTTTTCAGGGAGTTACGAAACGGTGGGGGGTTAAACTCTTGTCACACAAGAACAGTAAGCACCGTCGTGGAATTGCAAACCTAGGTCCTAAAAGACCGGGATATGTCAGGGGAACAGTTCCAGGATCAGGTCAGATGGGATACCACCAAAGAACTGAATTTAATAAGCAGCTCATGAAGATCGGCTCAAATGGGTCGGAGATTACTCCCAAAGGTGGATTTTTGTGTTACGGAGACATTGTTAACAGTTACGTTCTTATTCATGGATCTGTCCCTGGTCCTGTAAAAAGACTAGTTAGATTCAGAGATGCCGTAAGGATCCCAAAGAAAGCCGATACTCAGTCTACAGAGATTACTTTTGTTTCTGAACAATCCAAGCAGGGGGCATAGTAAATGACAACTCAAACAAACGTCTATTCAATCGATGGAAACGTTACAGAAAAAATTGATGTCCCCACAGTTTTTGAGACCGTGTACAGGCCAGACATAATAAAAAGAGCAGTTCTTGCTGCTGCAGCAAACAGCCGGCAGCCCTATGGGCCTACAAGAATGTCAGGTATGAGACACGCAGTCAGCACACGTGGGAAGGGAACAGGATCTGCACGTACTCAAAGAATTCATGGTCTTGGAAAAGCCTCGGAATCGCCAAACAATGTCTCTGGGCGCAGAGCCCACCCGCCTGTCCCAGAAAAAATATGGAAACTCAAAGTTAATCATAAAGAACGCATCATTGCGCGAGAATCAGCTCTCGCAGCTACAGCACGCGCAGAGTGCGTTAAGGCTCGTGGGCATAAATTTAGTGAAAATATTTCCTTCCCTATCGTCGTCAATGACGAGGTCCAGGATATCTCTGCTACAGCAGATATTCACAACCTCTTTGAAAAAATTGGAATAAGTTGTGATATTGACCGTGCGAAAAGAGGAACAAAAATTCGTGCGGGCAGAGGTAAAATGAGAAATAGGAAATACCGCACACCAACATCAATCCTTCTTGTTGTATCAAGTGGGGATGCTCCCATACTAAGAGGAGCGTGTAACTTACCAGGTGTTCAGGTCAAAACTGTCAACAGTATCAGTGCGGCTATCCTCGCACCTGGGGGCGACGCAGGAAGGCTGACAGTATACACTAAATCGTCAATCACAAGCATCGGAGAGTGGAGCCGATGAACGCAAGTAATATACTCATCAGGCCGGTTTTTGCAGAGAAGGCAATGAGTGCCATCGGAACCCCTAATACCAAGGGGGGCAACAAAATCGAATTCATTGTCCACAGAAATGCGAGTAAAACAGAAATAAAAACCGTTTTCGAAGAACGCTTCGAAGTAAAAATTAAGAAAATTTGGACTAAGATTCAGAAAAATGGAAAACACGCAATAATAAAACTCACAGAAAACTACTCAGCAGAAGACGTTAGCACGAGGGTTGGATTACTATAAGGTGAGCGAATATGGCAAAGAGACTGAGAACACAGAGAAGAGGCGCAGGGGGAAACGGATACCGTTCTCCTAGCCATAGACATGTGGATGATATTCGACTCCCTGTCTTTAACGAAAAGGATGGAATTGTCAAAGATCTTATACACGCGCCCGGAAGAACGTCTCCTCTAGCAATCATTGATTATGATGGCACATCAACCTATCAAATTGCAGCAGAGGGAGTAAGTGTCGGACAAAAAGTTGCTGTCGGCGGCACAAAAATTACTCCAGGAAACATTGTAAAACTCTCAAGCATTCCAGAAGGAACAGCAATTCATAATATCGAAGGGTCCCCTGGCGATGGTGGCAAATATGCTAAAGTCGCAGGGGCCTCAGCGATGATTGTTAGCAGAGGATCAACCATTGTTGTCCAAATGCCATCTGGCACATTTAAAGAATTCAATCCTAACTGTCGTGCGGCTATTGGGGCTGTTGCTGGTAATGGAAAGATGGACAAACCTCTAGTAAAAGCAGGAAAGAATTATCACAGACTTCACACAAGGTCAAAAGCGAACTTTCACGTAAGCGGAGTCGCAATGAATGCGGTGGATCACCCGCATGGTGGAGGAAGCCATCCTCATATTGGAGGGCCGAGCACCAAGAGCCGTAACGCATGGCCTGGTCAGAAAGTAGGTCGTCTCTCGCCCGAAAAGAAAGAGAGGAGGTAATTATGGGAAAGATTAAAATTGCAGGATCGGCAAAAGCCTCCAGAAGGAGATCTAGAAAGCGAGCAAGCCTAATTCAGGCAAGAAGAAAAAAGGAATTTCTCTATCGTGGTTACAGCATCAAAGAACTTTCCACGATGTCTTTTACGGAAGTCTTAGAACTCATGCCATCTAGAGCGAGAAGGACGTATGCTCGAGGTCTCAACTATGAGCAGCAGACCCTCTTCAATAGCTTGAAGGCAGCAGGCGAAGGAGAGACCATTAAAACACATGTCAAATCACTTCCGATCACTCATGAATTTGTTGGTAAGTCTGTCAGCATTTACAACGGAAAGGAATTTAAGAGCTTCGAAATCAAGCCCGAAATGATTGGGCACTTCCTCGGCGAGTTTGTAACTACAAGAAAGATACCAATTCACTCTGGACCTGGTGTTGGTGCGACAAGATCCTCGAAGTTCATGCCTTTAAAGTGAAGTGTTAGACTATGAAAGGATATACAGCAATTTTAGATCCTGACACATCGGCTAAAGCAATCGGGAAAGAAATACCAATCTCTCCAAAATTCGCGTGTGAGGTGTGCAATATGGTTCGTGGACTAAAGATCAACGATGCAATAAAAATTCTCGAGGGCATTGTTTCACTTAAGATTCCAGTTCCACTAAAAAGATACAACAAACGCGTTTCACACAAGCAAGGGGTTGGCCCTGGGAGATACCCAAAAAAGACCGCTTTAGCTATTCTCAACGTCATTAAAGGAGTATCCGCTAACGCAGAGTACAAAGGTTTCAACGTGGATAGTATGGTAATTCAAACTATTTCTGCAGCGAGAGGAAAAGTCACATCTGGTCATATGCCAAGAGCGCATGGACGGGCGACTCAATGGAATCAAGAAACAGTTAACCTCGAAGTAATCGCTAAAGAGGTGAAATGAATTGGCAGCCGAGAGAAAATTTGTCGCTGAAAATGCCCGCAGAGTTCTCCTGAAAGAGTACCTTATGAAAGAAGTCAATCGCGCGGGATTCGGCGGTCTCAATGTTCAGAGAACACCAATGGGAACAAGTGTAACACTTCTAACGGAACGACCTGGCCTAGTTATTGGAAGAAAAGGCCAGATAATCAAAAATCTAACAACAGCGATCGAAAGACAATTTGGATTCGAGAATCCGCAAATTGAAGTAAGAGAGGTGGAGAATCCAAACTTAAACGCTCAAATCATGGCGGAAAAACTTGCATTTTCACTCGAAAGAGGTTGGCATTTTCGTAGAGCTGGACACTCATCCGTACGCAGAATCATGGATTCAGGAGCAAAGGGATGTTACGTTATCGTTGCTGGAAAACTCACTGGTCAGCGGCACAGAACAGAAAAGTTTAAAGAAGGCAATATTAAGTTTTGCGGTGAGCCAAAAGCAAACTTTATGGGCCACGGCTACGCGGTAGCCAAATTAAAAATGGGTATCATAGGTGTGACGGTGCAGATCATGGCACCTAATATAAAACTCCCAGCGGACACAGTAGTCCTTGGAAAAACAGAAGCTGCAGAAAAATTCCCGCAAATTTTTGTGGAAGAAGAAATAGTGCCAAGCGTTGAAGATACAACAATAACCGATACGCCCGAAGTAGAAGAGGAAAAATAAATGGCACTCAAAATTCCGGAAATTAGAGATATGACTGCAGAAGAACGCAACCAAAAACTCAAAAAACTTCGTGACGAACTCATGAAAGAAAGGGGAGCTTCTGCATCAGGCGGCGCACCGACAAGCCCAGGTGTGATTCGCGCACTGAGAACAAGTATCGCTCGCATTTTGACCGTTCAAAGAGAGGAGGAAGAACTCTAATGGCGGAGATCTGTCCAGTATGCGGTTTACCTAAAGAACTGTGTATGTGTGAGGAAATCGCACGTGAGCAACAGTCTGTAACGATATCGGTTGATAGCCGAAGATATGGCAAAGTCGTAACGGTAATCGACGGAATTGACGAGAACGATATCGACATCAACGATTTGTCCAAACAATTAAAGAGTAAGTGTGCAACAGGAGGCACCTCTAAGGACGGACGTATTGAGCTTCAAGGCGACCATAAGAAAAAGGTGAAAGCAGTACTGGAAGATATGGGTTTTCGAACGGAAACAAGGTAAAATGAATAAAAGGAATCTCATGAGAATGGAATTCATTGGGTTAGACGTGAACGTGCTATCTGCATCGTGTTACTCTGGAATTTCTGGTGTTGTCATCGATGAAACGAAGAATACATTCGTCGTCAATTCGAATGGATTCAGAAAAATAATACCTAAACTTGGTAACAAGTTTGAATTCACACATGAGGACGAAAGGTTCGTAATTATGGGAACAGATGTTCGATATAGACCAGAAGACAGAATAAGAAAGGTCAGGTAGGTCCAATGATAACAGGAACTAGAAACATAGGAATCGAAGTTAATCCCCCCAAAACAAAATGCAGTGATCCGAACTGTCCGTTTCACGGAAATCTATCGGTCAGAGGACAGATTATTGACGGAAAAGTTGTATCGGTTAGGATGGACAAAACTGCAATGATCGAGCGAAACTACTTGAAATACGATAAAAAGTACGAAAGGTACGAAAAAAGGACAAGTAGACATGCCGCACATGCACCAGTGTGCCTTGAGCTCAAAATTGGTGATGAAGTAAGGATCATGGAATGTCGGCCTCTTGGGAAAACAGTTTCCTTTGTTGTAATTGAGAAGAGGAAATAAAATGAAGGGAGTTGCTGGAAACCAAACAAGAGGCCTTCAGAATGGTTCTGAAGTCGACGTTGTGGACAACACAGGCGCAAAGATCATCGAGATTATTACTGTACCTGGATACCATGGAGTTTCAAGGCGCGTACCATCAGCAGGTGTTGGCGATCTTGTTATAGCGTCCGTAAAGAAGGGGACTCCTCAAATGCGAAGGCAGGTAGTATTCGCGGTCATTGTAAGACAAAAGCGTCCAATGCGACGTCCGGATGGGACAATGATTTCTTTCGAAGACAACGCGGCTGTCATTACAACAGAAACTGGAGAGACGAAAGGAACCGATGTAAAAGGTCCAGTTGCAAGAGAGGCTGCGGAAAGATGGCCTCGAGTTGCGGCAACTGCAAGCATTATAGTATAGTGTGAGGTACAAATATGACAAGCAGTAAATCAAAAATCCAAAGAAAGACACAAATCAACGCACCTACACACATCGCGGGAAAGAAACTTTCGGCACATCTCAGCGAAGGTCTTAAGAATCAGTTTAGTAGGCGCACAGCGAGGATATGCACTGGCGACACAGTCACTGTTCTCCGAGGTGCAAAGAATATACGCGGTACAGAGGGCAAAGTAACCAAAGTTTCGACAGCCAGTGGTCGCATTTCCATTGATGGAATTACCATCAATCAAGCAGATGGAACAGCAGTTGCTCGGCCAATTCACGCCTCAAATGTCGTTATTACTAAGTTAAATCTTGATGACACGTGGAGAAAGAACATGTTCTCAAGAAAAGGGGGTCAGAACAGTGAGTAATCACCTAAAAAGACTAGCTGCGCCCAGATCCTGGCCTATAGAAAAAAAATCCAGTACGTGGATAACAAAACAATGCCCAGGGGCCCATTCTATCGCCGAAAGCTTACCCACGCTGACGGTGCTCAGAGACATACTTAAAGTATGCGATACAGCAAGAGAGGCAAAGAGGATTATTGGAAACCGCAGGCTTATTGTTGATGGACGACCTGTTAGATCTGTCAAAACACCTATTGGGCTTATGGACACCGTATCAATTCCCTTGATGGATGTATACTGTCGTGTTGTTCTCACTGACAAAGGAAAACTCACAGCTGTTCCAATTTCCAAAGATGATGCGCTGTGGAAACTTTGCCTTATTGAAAACAAGACAAAAGTAAAAAGAGAAAAAATTCAAATTAACCTTCATGACGGAAAGAACATTCTAATTGATGAAAACGCCTACAAGGTAGGAGACGTCCTCAAAATTTCTGTCCCTGATCAGAAGATTATCGAATTGTATGAACTTCGAAAAGGAGCATCAGTCCTTGTTCGAAAAGGACGCCACGCAGGCAAAGTCGCAGTTGTCGACGAATACGCAACCACAAATAGCCCATCACCAAACATTGTAAAATTTACAGATGGAACAGAGACAATCAAAGACAATGTCTTCGTTATCGGAAACGAAGAATTAGCAGTTAAACTTCCTGAGGTCTCAGCATGAGTATGAGAGATATACAGATAGGAAAAATTGTTGTTAACATCGGAGTCGGCGAAGCTGGAGAAAGACTCGTTAAGGCTTTCAAAGTTCTTGAGATGGTCACAAGTCAAAAGCCTGTTCAAACAATTTCCAAAACCGTCAACAGGGATCTCGGCATCCGCCGGGGTATGCCTCTTGGTTGCAAGGTTACATTGAGAGGAAATATCGCAACGTCATTTCTCGAAAGAGCGCTTGCGATTAGAGAGTACCGTGTGCACGAGTACTCTTTCGATAAAGAAGGAAACATGTCCTTTGGTATTACAGACTACACCGACTTCGACGGTATGAAATATGATCCCGAAATCGGCATTTTCGGAATGGACGTATGTGTAGTTCTTGGAAGACCTGGGGGCAGAATTAATCAGAGATCATTATTAAAAAGAAAAGTTTCCAAGTCACATCGAGTTCAACGAAATGAAGCCATACGTTTCATGGAAGACAACTTCAAGGTGAGAGTGATAGAATGAAACCAAAAAAAGAATTTGGCAGAATCAAAGGTTGCACTAGATGTGGTCGTCGTAGAGGCATCATCAGAAGGTACGGAATGCACTTTTGCCGACAATGTTTCAGAGAGATGGCGCCTGAACTTGGATTTAAGAAGTATTCGTGAGATGAGAAGATGCAAAGCGATCCATTAAACGATGCAATGTCAGTTATGAAAAATGCTTCAGAGAACGGACAAAAGGAATGCATTATCGAACCATCATCAAAACTTATTGGCCGTGTGTTAAAAGTTATGCAAGACAACGGTTACATCAGTCAATTTGAACGTATAGAAGACGGTAAAGCCGGTAAACTTCGCGTAGTCATGAAAGGTGCGATTAACAACTGTGGTGTTATCAAGCCTAGATATTCAGTCAAAGCAGTCGACCTCGAAAAATTTGAGGCAAGGTATCTTCCAGCTCAAAATTTTGGCGTCCTGATTCTCACAACTACGGCTGGTGTTATTACGCAGTCCAATGCCAGAGAACTTGGCGTTGGTGGAAAATTACTAGCATTTGTATACTAAGAGGGGCTTTAAATGACAGTAGCAGGAAAGATTGAAAGTACCATCGCTGTGCCCGAAGGGGTGCTTGCCTCCATGGAAAGTAACACCATGAAGGTCAAGGGACCTAAGGGGGAATTAAGCAGAAACTTCACACATCCTACTGTGAGTGTAGTTGTCGAAAAAGACGGTATAGTTGTAAGTTGCGAATATCCAAATACCAAGGAAAAGGCAATGATAGGGACCTTCTGTGCACACATAAAAAATATGATTAGAGGGGTAACAGAGGGCTACATATACACACTGAAAATCGTGTTTTCACATTTTCCGATGAAGGCAACTGTTAAGGGAAATAAAATCGAGATTAGCAACTATATGGGAGGACACTCTCTTCGTTATGCAGACATTATTGGCAAATGTAAAGTTAAAATCAGTGGAGCAGACGTAACAGTCGAAGGATGTGACATTGAAGCGGTTGGTCAAACTTCTGCAAACCTCGAAAGGGCAACGTCTCGAAGAGGATTCGATAAGAGAGTCTTCCAAGATGGCATTTATATTGTCCATAAATCACACAAGGTGAAAGAATGACTATCAAAAATTTTACGGATCTCACCGGCCTTAAAGAAAAAAATATAGCAGAGTTAGAATCAATCGGAATTACAACGATAGATGCACTTGCAAATGCACTTCACGATGAACATAGGGTTAAGGAAATAATAAAAACCCTATCTAGAATTGGGCCCAAAACAGTTGAGAAATGGAAGTCACAGATTTTTGATACAAAGGAGGTTACAGCAGAAGGGAAAGAAATCGGTAAGAACATAACCTCCGAATCCGAAAATATCAAGGTCGAAGAAAAAAAGAAATACACACCGTCAATCAAGCCATCTCTAGACGCAGAAACCAAAAGTGCGATTATGAAGAGGGAAGTTATTGATAGACGCAGACCCAACTTCAAAAGACAAGAATGGTTTAGGTACTCCAAACTTGAGGAAGTATGGAGAAGACCAAAGGGAATTCATTCAAAAATGAAAAGGAACCTTAAGAGACGCCCCCCGGTCGTAGATATAGGATTCCGAGGGCCTACTAAAGCAAGAGGACTTCACTCCTCAGGGTTTGAAGAAATCTTCGTCTGTAATGTTACAGATCTTGAAAAGGTCGTTGATGCTAAGATACAAGCAGTTCGTATCAGTGGCACAGTCGGCACAAAAAAAAGAATTGACATTCAGAACAGGGCAAAGGAACTTGGTATAAGAATCCTCAACGAGGTGATACAGGTATGAATCTCAGGAATCAGAGAAGAATGGCAGCAGAGATTCTCAAATGTGGTGCGAACAGAGTCTGGATTAATCCTGATAAGACAGAAGATATCGCGGGATGCATCACTCGCGCAGATATCCGCACTGCAATCGCGTCCGATTCGATTAAAGCCAAGACCAAGAACAGCACATCATATGGAAGAATTCGATATGCGCAGGGTCAAAAGGCAAAGGGAAAGAGAAAAGGCCCCGGAAGTAAAAAAGGTACAGATAATGCGCGCATATCGGAGAAGAGAAAGTGGATTTCAACGATTCGGCCTATTCGTGATGAGCTAAAAACACTACGATCTGAGGGCAAAATTACACCATCAGTGTACAGGTTGTATTATAATAGAGCAAAAGGCGGCGTTTATAGAAGTCGTAGAAATCTCAGAGCACATATATCCAGCACAGGGAATCTAAAGGAGGGAAGTTGATGGCAACAGGGCCAAGATACAATGTCGCGTTCAGGAGGCGGAGAGAAGGTCGTACAAACTATTATGCCCGCCGTAAACTCCTAACAGGCGAAAAACTAAGAGCAGTTGTTCGAAGATCTAACAGGAATGTTAACATTCAATTCGAAGAGTTCAGGATGGAAGGCGATAGATCTGTCGTGACAGCAACATCCAAAGAATTAGCTAAGTACGGATGGAATCAATCCTGTTCCAACATTCCCGCAGCTTATCTTACAGGGTATCTCGCTGGAAAGAAGGCATTAAAAGCAGGTATAAATTCAGCTATTCTCGATATAGGAATGCAGAATCCCAAATCTGGGGGAGTCCTCTTCGCAACAGTTGCCGGAATGTGCGACGCAGGTCTAGTGATTCCTCATGGAGACAACGTTCTCCCAGAAAGAAGTAGATTGAATGGAGCACATATCAATGAAAATATTGCAGCGATGGTCATGGAAGCTATAGAAAAAGTGGAGGCTGAGTAGATGGCTGACTGGATTCCGAAAACAAGGCTCGGACAAATGGTTCTTAACGGTGACATTACTACTATGAGTGACGCGCTTGCTACGAAACTACCACTTCGTGAGGCACAGATTACTGATATTCTACTTCCTGACCTTCAAGACAAGGTCATCGATCTCAATATGGTACAAAGAATGACAGATTCGGGAAGAAGAGTAAGGTTTGCTGTCACATGTATCGTTGGAAATGGAGATGGCTTCATAGGAATCGGAAGAGCAAGAGGTAAGGAAGTTGGCCCTGCGATTAGAAAAGCAATTGACAATGCTAAACTCAACATCATTGAAATCAAAAGAGGATGTGGCTCGTGGGAATGTGGTTGTCAGCAGCCCCACTCACTACCTTTTGAAGTCAAGGGAACATGTGGGTCAGTAGAAGTTACATTCAAGCCAGCGCCACGCGGCATTACACTTGCAGTCGGGGACGTTGCGAAAAGTATGCTTTCACTCGCGGGCATTAAAGACGCGTGGGGGTTCGCCAGGGGTAATACAAAAACTAAGGTGAATTATGCACTTGCGACATTTGAGGCCCTAAGAATGACTTCAAAAATGCGGGTGACAGAAGAGCAGACAAATAATCAAAATATTGTATCTGGTCCAGTGGGACTTACAGTTAAAGAAACTGACGCCAGCATGGAGGAGTAAACATGACTTATGCGGTAATACGTGTCCGTGGTCAGCCAGACGTCAATTACAACATCAAATACACCATGGATCTCTTAGGGCTTACAAGGGTTAATCACTGCATAGTTGTCCCAGAGAATGACATAGTAAGGGGAATGTTACAAAAATCTAAGGATTACATTACATGGGGAGAAATAGATGAAAAGACCCTAGCTGAGATGATTCGAATTCGTGGAAGAGTTGCTGGCGATAAAACAATTACTAATACTTATTTAACAGAAAACTCAAATTTCAAAACGGTAAATGATGTGGCAAATGCAATAATTTGTAATAAATGCAAAATGAAGGACATAAAGGGGGCTAAAGCAGTTTTCCGACTCCACCCCCCAATTAAGGGTTTCGAAGGCAACAAGCGCTCGTTCCAAAATGGAGGCTCCCTTGGATATAGAGGAGCCAAGATCAATGAGCTAATCATTAGAATGTTATGAGGTGGGGAAGTGCCAAGTAGAACCAAAAAATTTAGAGGATTAAGGACACACGGACGCGGAAAGAAGTCTGGAAGAGGAGCAGGAATTATTGGTGGACATGGCAATGCAGGTCTCGGAAAGACAAAGAAGATACGCACATTGAAGTATGATAGGTATCACTTTGGACGTTATGGATTTAAGAGACCACAGCAAGCTACATACGCTGCCAATATTCTCAATGTAAATGAGATTGAGGAAAAAATCGATACTTTAATTTCGTCTGGATTCGCAAAGAAGGATGGAGACGTCTACAACGTGGATTTAACAAGTGCAGGTATCGATAAGCTTCTTGGAACCGGCAATATTTCCATCAGAGCGAACATCACGGTAGCTGACATATCTGCCTCCGCTTTAAAGAAAATTCAAGCTGTTGGGGGGTCAGTTTTAGGCTTCGAAACAGACGTGAAAGAATAAAAATACGGATCAGGGGACAATGGCAGAAGAGACAAAAAGTTTATTCTACAAAATAAAGCCCTTGTCCGACAGGCTTCCGTCAGTGGAGCAGCCCGAGGGTCACGTTCACTTCAGAACGAAGATTCTTTGGGTTGCTGCCGCATTGATAGTGTACTTCTTCCTGTCCAATGTTTATATCTACGGTCTCGACCAAACAAAAACACTGGATCTATTTGCTCAGTACAGGACAATCATGGCAGGTTCATCTGGTTCACTTCTCCAACTTGGGATTGGGCCAATTGTTACTGCCTCCATCGTCATGCAACTTCTCGTTGGGTCGAAAATTGTAAAGCTCAATTTAACAAAGAAGGAAGACAAAGACTGCTATCATTCTGTCCTCAGATTACTAGTAATATTCATGGTTTTCTTTGAGGCAATACCGCAAGTGTTCGGTTACCTCATGCCTTCAGATCAGTTTGCGTCTAGGTTTACCCTAAACGGAGCGAGAACACTTATTATCCTCCAGATTGCAATCGGTTCGTATTTCGTATTTCTGATGGATGAAGTTATAACTAAATGGGGTATCGGTAGCGGGATATCTTTATTCATCGCGGCAGGTGTAGCGGAATCGCTATTCACTGGAACCTTAAATTGGAATCCAGTTTTACCAAATACAGAAGTAAGTCTAGATAATCCGCCCGCCGGAACGATTCCGAAAGTGATCTATTTTCTTATAACGTGCTCACCAGCACAATTCAGTGATTATGGTTACCAAGAGATCTTGATAGGACAACCAAATCCCTTAATTGCATTAGTAGGCACAATATGTATTTTCTTGGTCGTTGCATATCTAGAATCGGTACGTATCGAGCTTCCAATATCACATGGCAGCGCCAGAGGTGTCAGAGGAAGATATCCGATTAAATTGATTTATGCGAGCAATATCCCGGTTATTCTCATGTCTGCATTGCTGGCAAATATCAGTATGCTAGCATTATTGTTCTACAACAACGATATTCTAAGCAAAGTTCCCTTTCTAGGACATAATTCTATGATAGGGTACTTCGAAGATGGAAGTACATCAGCAGCGGGTGGATTAGCCTGGTATCTTTCGGCGCCATCTGGTGTCATGTCATGGCTTGTACCAATTTTTAATCCGGCTGTCGAGGGAAACATACACTCACCATTGATGAATATAATGCGTGTTATAATTTACACATCTGTCATGATACTCGGATCAGTATTATTTGCAAAATTTTGGGTTAATACTACAAATATGAATTCCAAGGCAGTGGCATCCCAAATACAAAGAAGTGGGATGCAGATTTCTGGGTTTCGCAGTGATATTCGAGTCATCGAGCAGATTCTTGAAAGGTACATTCCTACGGTCACTGCTCTTTCTGGCGCAATTGTTGGAGCATTAGCCGCCTTTGCCGACTTAATTGGTACAACAGGAAGTGCAAGCGGGACGGGTGTTCTTCTTACTGTAGGAATTTTAATACGTTTCTATGAAACAATTGGTCGGGAACAAATGATGGAAATGAATCCTATGGTACGAGAATTTCTTGGAGGATGAATAAACAATGGATAAAAGTAAAGAAAATTCATCAAAATTATTCATATGGCGCATGGTAATTATGATGGCCCTTACTCTTGGACTCTATGCCATAGATGGGGATAAATACAGAGTTGGCCAAATTTTAAATCATATTTTTAAATTCATTGAATTAGACGGAAAGTACCCAATCTTAACTCTTATGATTATGGGATCAATTATGATCATCTTAAGTACCGTTGTGAGAACAGTAATGACAGACTCCGTTGAACAAAAAAAGATACAAGAATTCAGCAAAGCATTCCAAAAAGAGTTCCGCCAAGCCAGAATCGAAAATAACCTTCATAAAATAAAAAAATTGGCAGATATGCAACCACAAATAATGGCAAAGACTATGGAATCAAGCGGTCAAATGATGAAAAGTATGCCCTACACCATGATAATCATCGTTCCAATTTTTCTTTGGGTTAGATATTTTGTCAATGTTACACTCGCCACGGATATTATGCGCAAAATAAGTCTGCCATGGTCGATAGTACCAGATGCTGGAGTCCTTCTGACAAGCAATGTCTGGTTCATTCCTGTATGGATTCTCATCTATTCTTTAGTGAGTATTCCTCTAAGTCAAATTATCATGAGATTCGTTCGCTATTTCCAATTTAAAAAGCGTTTAGACAAATTTAGTGAATAGATTTAGAGAGAATTACATGAGGATAACCATCAGCGGTCCTCCAGGATCTGGTAAGAGTACGGTTTGTGAAAAACTTGCAAAAATACTGGGTATGAGGGCAGTCATCTTCGGAAGACTTTTTAGAGAACTAGCTTCGGAGAAATGTATTTCACTAACCGAATTGGGGATTTTAGCAGAAAAAGACCCCTCCATTGATGCAAGTATTGATGCCCGAATCGTTGAGATTGCCAAATCAAATGACAACATAATCCTGGAATCTCGGTTAGCAGCACACATGTGTGACAAAAATTCAATACCAGCATTTAAAATTTACATAAATGCAAGCTTTGATGTGCGAATATCAAGAATCAGCGCTCGGGAAAATCAACCAATAGAGGCTGTTGAGGAAAACACAACTAAACGTCAGGATTCCGAGATGAAGCGTTATAAAACTTATTACAATATAGACATTAACGACAAAAGTGTCTATGATCTTGTTATTAATACTGATAATCTTGATCCAGATGGAGTTGTCAACATAATTTTAAAAACGATTGAGGGAAACAAGTGCTAATAAAAGATCCGGATGCGATTCGGGACAGGTGGGGAAAAAAGCCATCTAATAGAACTATTGGTGAACTATTAGACGCTGGAATTATCCAATTAAACAAACCATGTGGGCCCACATCGCATCAAGTTACTGCGTGGGTAAAAACCGCTTTACATATGTGTAAAATTGGTCACGGAGGGACATTAGATCCTCACGTTAGTGGAGTACTCCCAATTTGCACAGGAAAAGCAGTCAAATTAACAGATCTTGTTCTTTCGTCTAACAAAGAGTATGTATGTCTTATGCGGCTCCATCATGATGAACCCGAAACGAGGGTAAGACAAATAATATCAACATTTGTAGGAAAAATTTATCAGATGCCCCCAGTCAGATCTGCTGTAAAACGCCAACTCAGAGTGAGAAATATCAATACAATAGAGATTCTTGAGATAAGAGAACGTAACATTCTATTTAGAGTATCGTGCGACGCAGGCACATACATAAGGACTTTATGCACTGATATCGGCGAAGCATTGGGATGCGGAGCTAATATGATAGAATTAAGACGCTTACGCTCTGGCGAAATGGACGAAGCACACTCAACAACGTTACAAGATCTCGTTGATGCATATATCTTCTGGCAACAGAATGGAAGGGGAGAATGGTTTCGTAGTTTAATAAAGCCCATCGAAGCATTAGTTGAACCATTACCCAAGATTGTTGTCAAGGCAACAGCCATCGACGCAATATGTCACGGAGCTAATCTCAATGTACAAGGCGTCCATATGTTAGATGACAACATACGAAGAAATGCCTTAGTTGCGCTCATGACCATAAGCGGAGAACTTATAGCAATTGGAAAAATGATGATGTCCTCTCAAAAAGTTATGATCGCAAATGTAGGACAAGTAGTAAATGTAAAAAAAGTTCTGATGAAACCAGGACATTACCCAAAAATGTGGCGTTCTGCTTCAGTTCTAGATTATAGTATCTCTTAAATATCCACAAAATTAATACTAGCGCAGAACTGCAGACTTCAGGAGGCGGGGCCTCTGTTATTTCGTAGAAAGGTAGTGCTTATCGAGCATCAATCGTTAACCATCGGAGAATTTGACATAAAAGCTCCCGGGTGCTATAACAACGTGAAGACGTTCGAATTTCATGTAAAAAAGGGAAAGAATATTTACATTTTTATTAAATCTACAGGCGGCATCGACGCCTGTGTTGTTGGAATCGATGGAATAAATAAAATGTTTGTTGAATCCATAAAGAATGAGATTCTCGGCCCGATACCCACAGAGGGCAAAGGAACAATGATGTTAGTCTTGGGTGTTTTTTGTGGAGACCTAGCAAATGTGGAAATTGAAGCCTGGATGGAGTAGTAATGGCCTTAAGTCTAGTCACAGGAAAAAAATGGAGTTATTGGCGTGTTGACTCCCCAATAAGTCTTCTTTCTAGCGCAGATATCATTATCATACTATTATCCGTGTCATCCTTCCTTGCGCTATTTTTGTTAGACCTAATCATCGTTATGAATACCGGTAAGCAGTTTTTTGAGCTAGCATACCTGCTAGCCGTTCCATTCTTCATACTTGGTATCGTATGGTATTATCGGTTTGGTCAAAAAGAGAAATGTCGACTTTTTATGCCAATATTTCTCGTGACCTTATCGATATTGGCTTTTATATATCTGGGAAAAAGCTATCTCTCCACAATATTCTTCCTCAATTTTATCTTAATTGGATCTTTCGGAGTGGTTTACCTCGTATCACTTCTGCAAAAGGCACTGTTCTACCCTATCGTCGGAATGGTTCAAAACATGAACATGAAAGAGAAATATAATTTTCCAGAATACTGCATAGCATTCATGTTTAACATACCTAAAGACCTCGACACACGCAGCCTCACAATGGATTACAATCTTAAAAGAGCATCCATCCCATGGAAAGAAATTAGTGACACAATGGTTTTGAGTTTGATGTTCGGCATTTTTCTCTGGATATATCTTTCAATGAATCCAACATTCATGAAAATAGAATCATACGAAAATGTTCCAATCAACCTTTTTACAATAGTGCTATTTATTCCTGTAACAGTTATGCCGTGGTCTATTTTTAGAGCATTAAACGTAAGAATATCAACTAAATTTCGAGATTTTCATCTATATACTGGCATCATAGAAACTATCAAAAGGATGATTTTACCAATATTCGGCACGTTTATGTTTATCCTTGCTGCATTTAATAAGAACGATCCCATTTCTGTCCTGACTTTTATTGCACTTTCCATAATAATGAATATCTCTGTAATAGGATTAGCGTCATTAATCTATTACAGATATTTTGAAAATGAACTTGTAGACAACATAGTACAAAAATGGAAGATGTTTAGACCCATAGAGATACTTATGTCCATAGGCGATAATGAAAAAGAAGAAACGAACTACCCCGGAACTCCAAAAAGGGACCTTGATAACTACGGAAAGCTCACGTTTCAGAACTAATCAAGCGATGAACTATTTACCCTCCCAGGCCTTGAAAGAGACTCAAAAATAGGCATAAAAATCTTTCCAGAACCATAGCCCTCGGTCCTATTCTTTCCTATAAGCTCCGGCTCGTCGTCACTCGTAATTACAACCTGACTTTTTTGGTAAACATCATCTAATGAAATAAATGGTCTATCGAGATTATCCTTCGCCACGCCAAGTATAACATCTGCCATTATCTGTATTTCTTCCGACGTAGTTTCCTTTGGAATATAAAGTATAAAATTATGGATTTCCGTGCTTCCATTAAAAAGATGTTTGACATCAGTTTTGCTCATAAGGTCCCTAAATTTTTCACTATTGTTCTGATTAATCGAAAGTTCAACAACCTGCTGCTTCCACACATTCCCAAGTTCGACGTACATTGCGTCCTTACCAAGTGTCTTCCACATAATGAACGTAATTCACAGCGTTAAATAAACCACCTTCTACAAAACATTCGCATCTTAACAAACAACTCAGAAAATTTAACATTTATAAAGATTACAATAGCATCCAATTCAAACAAACGCACATATCCCTTGGATGCCTGTTCCTCAATGTATTGAATATTCATCAATACTGATCATTTTGCAGTGATGCAACTACTAACACCCCCATTCTTTCCATAATCTCTACAAAATATTTTCTGAACATAGAACTTTACATTTTCAATCCCGAGCAAGCTTTTATTTAGGTCTAGAAACTAGAGGCGAGTGCAGGTAAATGTCGAAATTCTCTGTTACACCATGGGGAATAGTCGGAAAAATAGATTACGTCGAACTCCAAGAAAAATTCGGAACGTTTCCAGTAGGCAGTATCCTCTTCAGAAGATTTGCCAGATACAATAAATTACATCCAATGCTCAGACGTGGAATTTTTTATTCATGTAGGGATGTGGATACGCTCCTAGATAAATATGACGCAGGCAATAAATTTTTACTTTACACAGGGCGAGGCCCGTCTGGTGACACTCATTTGGGACACATAATGCCCTGGCTATTCAACAAATGGATTCAGGATACTTTTAAAATTCCAATGTATTTCCAGATAACAGATGATGAAAAATTTCTTTTTAAGAATCTTACGCTACATGACACCAGGAAAATGGCATATGAAAATGCTCTCGATTTTATTGCCATTGGCTTTGACACAAAAAACACAAAAATAATTCTAAATACTGAATGTGTTAAGACACTGTACCCCATAGCACTAAAAGTAGCGAAAAAGATAACATTTTCTACCGCAAAGGCTGTTTTCGGATTTGAAAATTCAAATAATATAGGACAAATATTCTACACCGCAATGCAAGCCGCTCCGGCATTTCTCGCATCGGAAATTGAAGAAAGAGAAGTCCCGTGTCTTATCCCCTGTGGTATCGATCAAGATCCACATTTTAGAGCTGCGAGAGACGTCGCATCTATCCTGGGATATCCCAAGCCATCGATGCTATACTGTAAAATGCTCCCTGGGCTTAACGGAATGAGCAAAATGTCTTCTTCCGAAGATAATATAACTATTTATATGACAGACAGCCCAAATGCCGTTAGTAAAAAAATTGGAAAAGCATTTACTGGAGGCTGTGTCTCAATCAAAGAACAAAGGCAAAAAGGAGGCAATCCTGGTTCTTGTGTTATATTTCAATACAACTACTACATGTTTGAGTACGACGACAGTAAGCTTGAAGAAATAGCTCGAAGATGTAAAAATGGAGACATACTCTGTGGAGAGTGTAAAGCTATACTTTCGGAGAAGATCAACATATTTCTTGATAGGCATATGGCTAAGAGAGAAAAGGCAAAAGAAGTCATAGACAGTATGGCTTTCGGAGATTTTAAATGGTGATCACATGAACAGTTCAGAAGTCATTGACAGTCTTAGTCACAACGAGAAAAAGCTGCTTCTTACACTTAAGCAGATGAACGGAATCGTAACACCCACGGACATTACGAAAAATGGAATTTTTTCATCTGAGACTGAGGTAATGGGGGCCGCATCATGGCTCAATATAAAGAAATTAGTAGACATCGATGAAAATCAATCTATTTTCTACACTCTTGCTGATAGAAGTGTTGCTAAGAACGGCCTTCCTGAGAGACGTGCGATAGAGGCAATCGGCATGGCTGGAGGCACTATGAATATTATCGACCTTTCTGCTGCGCTTCCTAATGGAGAAGATCAAATTGCCGTTGGATTTTTGAAGAAAAAAGGTTTTATAAACATTGAGAAAAAGGATTCCAAAAAAATCCTCACACTTACAGATGCTGGGTATAAGGCGTTACACGAAAAAACAAGAGATGAAATTTTTATTGATAAACTATCCCTTCATCCAGTGCCTGCAACAGATGTTGATAAAAGTGTTGTTCTCAGCCTTAAAAATCGCCATAAGATAATCCGTGAAAATGTTAAAATTGAAAGAATCATAAAGCTAACAAGCAAAGGAAGAGAAGTATTGGGCTCTGGAATCGAGTTAGGCGAAGAAGTCGTACAAATAACTGATAATATTATCCAAAGTGGCAAATGGAGAAATACAGAGTTTAAAAAATATGATGTTCATACATTTGCACCTTCTTTTTATCCATCGAAGAAACATCTTCTTTCAAGACTCGGAGCGGAAATTAGGGAACTATATACAAGTATGGGATTTACAGAAATTGACGGGGAGTTTGTCGAACCAGCATTTTGGGATCTCGATGTCCTATATGTGCCACAAGATCATCCCGCAAGAGAGCTTCAAGATACTTTTTACCTCAGCAATCCAAAAAAATTTGACCTATCAGATTATGAAAAATTAGTAGATACTGTCAAAAATATTCATGAAAACGGTGGAGAGACTGGTTCCACAGGATGGGGGGGAAAATGGTCAAGAGAAATGGCTGAACAGGCAATGTTAAGAACGCACACAACTGTTAATACCATTTCGTATATTTCCAGACACCCAGAAGCCCCTGCAAAAGTCTTCTCGTTGTCAAGAATTTTTAGAAGAGAATCTATCGACGCAACACATCTTCCAGAATTTACACAAATTGAAGGCATAGTAATCGATGAGAATTCCAATTTTGATATGCTTGTCTCATTAGTCAAAGAATTTTATGCAAAAATGGGATTTGATAAAGTAAGGATAAGACCAGCCTATTTCCCTTATACAGAGCCATCACTTGAACTAGAAATCTTCTTCAACGGAAAATGGATGGAGCTTGGGGGCGCAGGAATTTTCAGACCAGAAGTCGTTTCACCATTTGGTGTAAAATATCCTGTATTAGCCTGGGGATTCGGATTTGAAAGACTAGCCATGCTAAGATGGGGCATTACAGATATTCGTGACTTATATATCTCGGATATAGACGTTATTAGAAAGAGTCCCACACTTTAAAATCAGTTCACAGGTCCCTCTCATAAATTCAACACAAGCAAACATACGACAAAGCGACAATTCTTGACGGGACATCCATACTTGATTCACCTACTGAAGTCTAGGCACATCCTTATCCAAAGTCTTATAATATTCACACTCTACCTTCTTTAACTGAATGGTTACCTCTAAACTAGTCGCAGTGGATCTCGACGGCACACTGATACAAACCAATGGAAACATTCCGGACAGCCTCCTTCGTATCATAAAAAATCTATCTCATGAAGGCATAAAATTCGCAATAGTTACTGGAAGAATGACAGAAACTGCCGAAAAATATGCCAAAATCATTGGAGGGGCTTCAATTGTTTCCTATAATGGATCTGTCGTGAAAAAAAAAGATGGGACATATATAAAGAAAATAATCCCTCCGCGTCTAGTGCAAACAATGGCTAAATTTTGTAAAGTTAACGAGTTATATCTCCAAATGTACCACAGTGGCAAAATATACGCTATCGGAAAATCATGTTATCTCGATTCTGATCCAGACTCAAAAATAGTAGAATCACAGATAGTAAGCAATTTTACAAAAATTAAGACATACCCAACTCCCAAAATGATCATTGCATCAGACGAAGAAAAAATTTTAGGTCTTTCGGAGAAAATTAGAAAAATATTTTACAATTTATGCGTCTCTAGATCAAGTGCCAAAGTAATAGAAGTAACACCCAAAGGCATCGACAAAAAATACGGTCTTATTACAATTGCAGAGGATCTAGGTGTTGACAAATCCGAGGTTATAGCTATCGGTAACGACATGAATGATCTGCCCATGATTGAATGGGCAGGAGTAGGCGTTGCAGTATCAAATGCACCCGATGCGTTAAAAAGCAAAGCCAACATTATTTCCAAAAATATTTGTTCCGCCGGTGTTCAAGAAGTCCTTGAGTATCTCTTTTACTAATCACTAAACACACTGTCAATTATGTCTGCTACAGAATCAAACGTCATAGTCGGGCTAATACTGCTGTTCTTGAGATCATTTTTATCTGTTTCGCCCGTCAAAACTAGAATCGAAGGTACGCCATTGTCTAATGCCATCTTAATATCTGTGTAAAGTCTATCCCCAACCACCGCAATCTCGTTCAGTCTAACGTTCATGACGGAAGCTGCCATATCTAGCAGAATAGAATTCGGTTTCCCAATAATTATAGGCTCTTTCTGTGTAAGATAATTAAACATTGCAATGAACGGCCCAACGTCCACATCATATCCATTTTCTGTCGGACACAGATCATCGGGGTGTGTAGCAATAAACTCTGCCCCAGACATTAGAAATTGATATGCATTATTAATTTTTTCATATGTTATTGTTTTATCAAATGATAAGAGGACTATATCCGGATCTTTATCGCCTACCTTTATACCATACTCTTCTAACTCCTCAAGGTAGGAATCCGTCCCCAACAAATACACAGTTTTTCCTCGTCGTTTTTTCTTCAAAAATTCTAATGTCGCAATGCCTGATGTGAGTACATTCTCAACACATACATCAAATCCCATACCGACAAGCTTCTCGTAATAATACTCTCTCTTTTTAGAAGAATTATTAGTAACAAATACAAAAGGGATACCTATCTCATTCAACTTCCTTACAAAATCTACCGCACCAGGAATTGGACACATTCCCTTGTAGATAGTCCCATCCATATCGATTGCAAGACCTCTAATCATTGTTCCATAAACGCTTTTACTATCATCATAGCCTCTATGAGTTTAACTTCTGATTCCTTTCTATAAACGCAAGACATAGGATGATATGTCGGGAGAAACACCTTCTCTCTCCCGTCTATAACTATATTCATTTTCTTGTTAGCGATTTTCCATAAGTTCCCTTCATATCCTATAAGGTCCATCACCGCTGATCTTCCGAGACCTACTATCATCGAACAATACTCTAACTCACTATTAAGAAATTGACGACACGCACTCATTTCCTCTTCAGTAGGATCTCTATTTTTTGGAGGACGACACTTAACAGTATTTGTTATCATCACATCAGACCTTTTAAGTCCAGCCGCCGCCATCGCGCTGTCGAGTATCTGTCCCGATTTTCCGACAAATGGTATCCCTCGAAAATCCTCACTCTCTCCCGGGGCTTCACCCACCAACACTACCTTTGCTTTCAAATCTCCGCAGGGAAGGACAATATTCGTACGTTCTCTGCAAAGATTACATTTACTACAATTATTATCCGGAACTATCATACCAATTTAAACTCCGATAATTTTACAAGAGGCGTAAACTTAACACCGGCTTCCGCAAGTGCCTCTGCCCCACCTGTTTCACGATCAATAACTGAGAAAACATTCTCAACTACAGCATTCTTATCCCTAAGTGCCCTGATTCCAGCAATGGAAGAGCCAGCTGATGTGACTACATCCTCAATGACTAGAACCTTATCGCCCGAATCAAAAGTACCTTCAATAAGCTCTCCTGTCCCATGATTCTTCCTTTCCCCTCTAATCATAACGTACGGTATTCCAGTTTTGAGAGATAACGCCACTGCCAATGGAATTGAACCGAGAACAATACCTGCAATTTTATCAACTTTAAGATCCATTTCTAGAAAATTTTCGTACATTTTCTGTGTTATAATACTCAACACTCTCGGATTCGTACTTGCCTTTTTAATGTCTACATAATACTTACTCGTAACACCGGATTTCAATACAAATTCTCCAACCTTAAAAGCTCCACAATCTTTCAGTACTTGAATTATGTCGTCTGTGCTTCTACCATGGGACATCTTTAACACCAATCCTATATCCAACAACATTAACAATCCGATGCATAATATAAGTCATAGCAACCACAGAAATTAATGCTGCAACATGCGCACTTCCTATGTAGTTCGATCTGATAAACTCTGGGAAACATATGGTAGTAATAATCGCCGATCCAATGAAAAAATCATACTGATCCAAAATTAATGCCTTCGCCCCTACTCTCATTCCAAATCTTCTCTTAATAAAAGCTCCTAACGTATCTCCGATGAGCGCTCCAAAAGAAAGACAGAATAACACCCCTATATTGCTCCAAAATGGTCCAAATCCCCAGTAGTTATCAGATCCAAATTTAGCTGCAACACAAATTTGAATAACACCCACAAACACACCTGTACAAGCTCCACCAAAAAATCCAGCCCATGATTTTCCATCACCGAGAATCCTCTTTCCCCTCCATGTTATTCCAAAATCCATCTTCCTCTTTCCAAATCTCTTTCCAATGATTGCAGCACTCACGTTCGGTATCATCGCTGGAATCCACAACCAGAATCCAACAACCATGTCCGTCAACATGTTAACAAATTCAAACATCTCTTCTGTGGCACAATATTGCCAATATAATACAATGTTGCTACACTTTAGAAAAACTTTCTATGAGCATGTTTATGAATTACGAACACTCCAAATTAGAGCGCGAATATCAACATCCTATGCCTTTAGTAGTAACATTCGGCACGTGTCTAATAAAATACGGGGTACGCCATTCTGACCTATCAAAACACCCGCATATATTTTTAGAAAACAATCTCACTCTGGCTGCTGAATATCCCGATCCCAAATATCTGGTGGTAAGTCATCATAAACAGTAGACTTGTCCTTGATCCTAGAACTCTTGGGCTTAACACCATTAATAAGTTCTCTAACTTTATCGCGCCGAAAAAGCCAATAGTTTATTCTCCACTCTCGACCATCATAAAGCGTCGTTTCTTCTCTCTCCGTCGTGAGAATCGATGCATCTTCCAACATATAAAAAGCATCTCTATCCTGTGTTTCGAGAATATTATCTATTATTCTATCAGAATACCCAAAAAAATTAAGAATATGATTAGCTAACTCGTGTGCTTCGTTCCTCGCAATACCTTCATAATTAGGGCTATTCACAATAGCCTGCGTCAACTTTTCCACGGTAATCACGTCTCTCATTTCATTCCCCCCAAGAAATTGTAGATTCTAAAGCCTGCCGACAAACCTTTATAACGTAGCCAAAGCCACGCAACAGACACCCCACCTGTCTGTCTAATTTAAATGTTTTCAATAACCTTAACAAATTCCACGACATCTCTATGCTAGTACTCTCATCTTTTCTGACAAATCAAAATGCGATGATTTTCATCTCAATCACGAAAATAATAGCAGTCATAAGACAAGCCAAAAACTCAAATGAATAATTCTTCAAAAAGATTTTTTTTACCTCCAATAAATCTTCAGTAAAGACAATAGCCTCTAGACTTCCGAATAACAGTTACGAGTATTACAAATTACAATTATGCTAGGAATAAAAGTACTATAAAAATTCAATAAAAGCAGTAAAATCACACAATGTACACTGCAAACACCACGAACAGCGTTCTCAACATAGACTTGATACGCCCTAAAGTGGGACAACACACTCAATAAAATCAATAATAAATGAACACAACATACAACTAGTACATCTCTATACCATACACAACCACAGGAACCAGCAACGTTCAACACGCCAATCGTCCGAACTATAAGCAAATCCTCCTCTACCGAATACATGCGCACGACTTAAGCCTAAAGTACACTTTAAGGCCCGCTCGTCATGTCATGATATCTTTAATTCTGCACTGTTTTATGGCGTTCCTGATCTCTAGGGATATCCTCCCTCCCGTGCTTAATCCGGGATATATAAGGTCTGCATAAGGCGACCCGGAAATAAAAGGATTAGTTCCAGCCACAATTCTCGTAGAAATTTCAAAAACCTTGAATTCTAATCTGTCATTGACCACAGTCTCCAAACAGAACGGGCCCCACATTCCACCAAATAGCTCATACGAGCGCTCAACAACATTTTCTGCCATTTTAAACGCTTTAGGAAGAAGAGACTCTCTTAGAACTGCTGGTGTATTGCCCGTTACGACAAAAGAGGGATAAAGGCCATGACGTTTTGCATCCTCTATAGAGCCAAGTTTATACACCTCGTCTATATTGCTCTCATCCCTTCTATCTATCGATAAAAGCTCAAGTGAACCCCCCCTATTCAGTTTATACCCCTCGTCCTTAAGTGGCGAATAAAAGAAGTGTAAATAATACCTCGTTCCAAGACAATACTCCTGTATTGAGTAGGACATCGTACTATCTATAGACATTTTGAAATCTGGGTAATCTTTCGCGATAAAATAACCGCGCCCACCCTTAGCTCCATAATATTTCACCATAACCGGTTCCGATATTTCTTTTGCATCTGTAAATACGCGTGGCATACTCACACCAGCCGAAATGAGCCAACGCCTCTCCATATCTCTATCAAATTCCCAATTTAGAACCGCACGATTACAATATACAGGGACGGCATAGTCTTCAAATCTTCGGGGTCCCATGTACTCTATAAACGAGCCATGAGGAATAACGATAACATTGTTAGCATAAAGTTCTTCGATACCTTTCACCATATCATCAAAGTTATCGTATCTAACAATAGAATCGGGTTTAGCAAGAGGAAACGCATCATAGTACTTCGTGTCGTGGGAAATAGCGATACCAAGAGTCCTAAAACCCATCTTGCGCGCACCATGAAAGATCTGCAAAGACGAATGAGAACACAGCGTAGCAATTGTAATATTATTTAAGTCATAGCCATCAAGGATGGAGTCAATTTTCTTCTTCGGAACCACACCCTCCCATTTGGTTTCTCTGTTAAATAATTTGGGCGTAATCATAAACAATTCGTCACCTTTATGAACTAACAAGCAGTAGGTCTTCCTGTCAAAATTATATATTGGCAGATAAGAAATATCCATACCGGCAGGAAGTAGGCCCCTTGAGGAAGTATCACATGAACAAAGAAGATTTTACACCCTACATAAAGCAGATAAAGGCAGCATCCAAAGAAAAAATTAGTGATGAGAAATTATTAGAGGAATTAGAACATCATACAACAACATACGATATGGGGATAGATGCAGCGGTAAGATTCGTTACAAGGAAGCACAGTAACATTGCGCCTAGTGATTTTTCCGTAGTAGGTCAGAAGAAAAAGATATCAGATCTTACATGTTCAGAAAACAATGTGAGCATTACAGGAAAAGTAATGTTGGCAAAATCAAAAAATATAATTGTTCAAGGGTCTTCCAAAACCATAGTCGAAGGCTCTATTGCAGATGAAACTGGCAGTGTGGGATTCACAATATGGGATGGAATATCTGATATTGAAGTTGGAGCTGTTTATGAATTTCGAAACTGCTATACTAAAAAGTTTAGAAATAAACCACAAATCAATGTAGGTAAAAACGGATCATTCGCAAAAATGAGAGATGTGGAGATTAATGTATCTCCAGACTTATACGCCGTACCAGAAGTCAAAATCGGAAATATTAAAGAAAACTTTGACAACATAACAACTATTGGTAACATTTCTTCTATAGAAAAAAGAACAGTCATAGTAAAAGATAAGGAAAAAACTGTTTTCTCTGGCGTCATTGTGGATGACACTGGAACTATCCAATATTCGGCATGGAAAGACTTTGGCCTCAAAAAAGGTGAAACAATCCGTGTCAAGAATGCATATGTTCGCTCCTGGAAAGGTATTCTGCAGCTTAACTTTGGAGATAACTGTGAAATCAGTAGGGAGAGCGCTCAATTTGGAGATTTTAAAATTACAGAAATTAAGGAAAAAACAATTGCAGAAGCCATAAAGACCGGTGGTACAAACGTTACCATAAGGGGCACGATCGTTCATATCAAGCCAGGAAGCGGATTAATTCAAAGATGTCCAGTTTGCAGACGTGCACTACGTGAAAACAGATGTAGTGTTCATGATTCAGTTATGCCAGGCCCAAACGACTATGATTTGCGATTAAAACTTGTTATAGATGACGGAACAGGTACAATAAATGCCAACATCAACTGTAATAATACCGAAAAGATCACTGGGGTAACATTAGATGCAGCCAAAAACCAAGTTAATGGCATACTTGAAAGCGAAATTATTAAGAAAATGTCATCCCAAATATTCTGTAAAAAAGTCAAAGTTGTAGGTTCAATTATAAATGACGATTATGGTTCGACGATAATTGTTAAAGACATCTCATTTGAAAGTAGTGACATAAGCAATGATGCAAAACATCTTCTTAAGACAGTAGAGGATTATCAATGAACATCAGAGAACAAGCCTGGCGCATTTTTTCCAGAGAACTTAACGCATCATCACTCGACCAAGAAGGAAACGCCGATCTGAAAATCCCGTCGTATATAATTACGCCCTTAGGGTCAATGGTTAATCGAGTTCTTATCTCTGGAAAATTAACTATGAAAGAAAATAGTGGATCAGAAATCAGACCAGCGTGGAAGTTAAAAGTTCTCGATCCATTCGGAAATTTCTTCTTAACCATAAACGAAGAATATCAGCCTGAAGCTAGTGCAGACCTCCTTGACGTTCAAATCGACGACTACATAACAGTCGTTGGAAAGGTCAAAATGAACAAATTCGAGGACGGTGGAACATTTATAAATATTCGCCCCGAGCGAATTATCAAAGTTACAGAGGAAGAATACAGAGAATGGATGCTTGACGCAGCCAAGTGCATGTGGTCCAGGTTTATTAAAATGGACAATATCGTCAAATCATCTATTATCGATCATGAAGATAGCTTCGATCGAAACACACTCTCAAATATAAAGGACGATAACCACAAAGAGCCTGAATCAAAAGGCATCATCATGGCTCTTCAGCACTATGGTGCCACTCCTTTCGATTCATGTGTGAGATCAATACAAAAAGTTTTCAGGATACTTCTTCCAAATGAAAAAATTGATCTTGGCGTCCCTATAGATATCGATGATGATATCGACGAAACATCAGAAAGTTCAGAAAAAAGTGAGTTCCACAATAATGACTCAAATATAGAAGATACGCTCCTTGAAATAATTACAGAAGTTGGAGACGAAATCCGTGGAGCCTCAATTGAAAACATTATTAGAAGTGCAGGAACGAAAGGCATAAATGAAGGTAAAGTTGAAGAAATTATCAACTTGCTTTCGGATAAAGGACTAATTTACGAACCAAGTCTTGGATATATCAGGAGAATTGTATAGAGTCAAAGTTCAGTTCTCTATGCACACAGGTTCAGCCCATATACGATGATGTCACAACCACCTGCCTATTAGTCTATCTACACACTGACTACAATGTAAATCAGTCGGTCAACTTTGTAACCCACAACTCTCAAGATATTTCATTCGCCCGCTCTCTATCACTGTTCCATCTAAATCACTTCGAAACAAATCATTGACTTTATATTTAGTTAGGGCAGAGGACATAAACATTCTTCGGCAAAAGAAACAAAACATCTCTATGGGTCTCCCAAGCAGCCAGAAATCTCCCAACACACAAACACAACGATCATATCAGTGGTCCCATTGTGATTTGAACACAAGACCTTTCGGTTATCAGCCGAACGCTCAAGCCAAGCTAAGCTATGGGACCAGTCAAATCAAGCCAAGTAATTTAATGTATGATAAATAAGTTTTGGTAAAGCATACATTACACGTTTTAGTAATTTTTGTTTATTCCGTTCACATCCTTTGCGCGAATTACTGTCTCAAATACCCCGCCGTATAATTCAATCAAATACTTTCAAAAATCTCAAAAATTATTTGCAATGACATAGCACCCACTTACATCTTTACAAAAAATCAGTAGCAATTATTATAACAAGAAAGTCCACAGACTATCTTTATTCAGAATTATTTGCACAGTGACCTACGTCAATATCTATCAGTAATACAAAAGAAACGCACAGCGCTAGACATTCAAACAAGGTCAAACACATGATTCGTATATATAAGTCTAAATTCTTAATATAACATATTCACAAGCAGGATATGGATTAACACATGAAAACAGATTTAGAAATTGCATACGAGGCAAATGTACTACCTATTGAAGAAGTCGCAGCAAAAATTGGGATCAATACAAAAGATCTTATCCCATACGGAAAGTCTATTGCAAAAGTCCCCCTCTCAGTATTAGAAAAACACAAAGACAAACCTGATGGAAAGCTCATTCTTGTTACTGCAATTACCGCAACACCAGCCGGTGAGGGAAAAACTGTAACTTCCATTGGACTTATTCAGGGCCTTGGAAAAATTGGCGAAAATGTTGTTGGAGCCCTCAGAGAACCATCACTCGGACCAACGTTCGGCATCAAAGGTGGAGCCACGGGTGGAGGATACGCACAGGTATATCCAATGTGGGATATTGACCTTCATTTTACAGGAGATATTCATGCCGTTAGTGCAGCTCATAACTTGCTCTCATCTATATTAGAAAACCATATCACAAAAGGAAATGAACTCGGTATAGATCCTACACAAATTACCCTAAAGAAAACTATGGACATGAATTGCCGAGAACTTAGAAACATTGTTATCGGACTTGGCGGGAAAAAAACGGGAGGTATCCCTCATGAAAATGGTTTTATAATCACCTCTGCATCGGAAATTTCAGCAATTCTAGCATTAGCGTCAGATTTTAACGACCTTAGAAAGAGACTAGAGAACATCATTGTTGCATACACCTACGACAACAAACCAGTTAAAGCAAAGCAATTGGGTTGTGTTGGCGCTATGATGGTTATACTTAAAGATGCAATCAACCCAAATCTTGTCCAGACTCTTGAAGGACAACCTGTATTTGTTCACGGATTTCCATTTGCTAATATAGCTCATGGGACAAATAGCATTATTTCAACGAGAATGGCTTTAAAACTTGGAGACTACGTAGTAACCGAAGCTGGTTTTGCTGCAGATCTTGGAGCAGAGAAATTCATGAATATTGTTTGCCGACAGGCCGGATACAGTCCAGATTGCATAGTTCTAGTCACATCAATTCGTGCGCTTATGATGCACGGTGGGGCAAATCTTGAAAATGAAAATACTATGAATATCAACTCTCTCGTAAACGGATTTAGTAACCTTGACAAACACATCAACGGCCTCCGACAATATGGCGTTCCAATCATTGTCGCAATTAACCGTTTCTCATCAGATAAGAAAGAGCATGTCGTTTGTGTAGAGAACCACTGCAAAACTATGAACGTAAACTATGCGTTCTCCGATGTATTTGTAAATGGAGGTGCGGGAGGAGAAGCTCTTGCAAAAGAAGTTATCAAGATAGTTAAAGGAAGAAAAGCAGTGTACAAACCTCTCTACGATGTTAACCTATCACTTAAAAAGAAAATCGAGATAGTCGCAACAAAAGTTTATGGTGCTGACGGTGTCGAATACTCCTCAAAAGCAGAAAATACCCTTGAAAAATTAGAAAAGCTTGGATATGGAAGCCTCCCAATATGTATCGCAAAAACCCAAGCATCAATCTCTGATGACCCAGAAAAAAAAGGTGCTCCTACAGGTTGGAATCTCAAAGTTAGAGAGGTTAATATTTCAAATGGAGCAGGATTTATAGTTCCTGTTTGCGGAGAAATGACCCTCATGCCTGGTCTCAGTAAAAATCCTGCTGCAATGAATATGGACATTGACAAAAGCGGACATATTATAGGATTAAAGTAGATGAGCCCTAAGCCCAGTAATTTCTGGACTAGGTAAAAGCTTGATTGGCTGTTTTTATTGAGTAACATCTAAATAGCCATCGTGTTACATCTCAAAGATAAATTTTCATGCAGTGATTTCAGTAACCAAATAATAAAATTCTAAAAGACTAACTTCAACATAAAATTAGCCCATTGCTTAGCACTGATCACATAGCACTCCCATTTATGCCAATTAAAAATGAGAAAAATAATGCTATTCTCACGGCAACAACCTTAAAATTTAGTGTAAAACACCTATCAAATAGACGGCACGTCAAGGAGTAATAACATAACAAATTACCTACAATGTCTAAAAAGAAACACAACTGTGTACCAAAATACCTGAGCCACTGCACGTATGTCGAATAAAATAACTAGTACGCTACCATGTGTACTAGTCTATCTGGGCTCACTCAGAGCCTAATCACAGATCCCTGACAAAGACGCCAACAAAACACACGTTTAAGTATTGTCTCCATTGCTTTTACCTTCTGCCACGAAAAACGCTAGTAAAGATTCTAATTGTATTTTCTCATTACTTCCCTCGACAATTCGAAATTCAATTTCTCCAGTTTTATCCATAAATTTAACCTTGTCGCGGATGTCTATACTTAACTCAAAAAATGATGTGTGAATCTGTCTAATGATATCTAACCCTGACAATCCAAATTCAATCATCACCTCATTCAATTTATTCCTAGCTCCAATAAAGTCTCCAGATAATGCGATTTCAAGCATTTTCTTTATCTCATCAGGATTAGCCATTCCAGATGTTTGATAAACTGTATCTACATCAATGCCACTGTTCAACGAGGCTGCAACTTGTAATGAGTTAACCGCACGTCTCATATCTCCCTTCGCTATGTAGGTCAGTGCTTCAAGAGCATCATCATCAATACTAGTCCCCTCATTTTTTACGATATTTTTAAGAAAGGTCCTAATGTCCTCGTCCAACAGTGGTTTGAATCTAAATATCACACATCTTGACTGAATGGGATCAATGATTTTCGAGGAATAATTACACGAAAATATAAAACGACAGATTTTAGAAAACTTTTCCATCGTTCTCCTTAGAGCTGCTTGTGCATCGGATGTAAGGGAATCAGCCTCGTCCATAAATATAATTTTAAATTCAGCATTTCCCAACGGCGCCACTTTCGCAAATTCTTTAATTTTGCCTCTGACGACATCTATCCCCCTTTCATCCGATGCATTAAGTTCAATAAAGTTTCCCTGCCAATCATCTCCAAACATTTCTCTTGCTATTGCGAGAGAACATGTCGTCTTTCCTGTACCTGGAGAACCTGCCAAAAGAAGATGTGGCATATTTTTTGCCGCAACATAAGTCTTCAATCTTTCAATTATCTGTTTTTGTCCCACCACTTCATCTAAATTTTTAGGCCTGTACTTCTCCGTCCATATCTCCCTCATATAAACCAAATTGGCGATATCTCTAAAGTAAAATAAACATGCGGTGAGTATACAGCGGTCATCTGTATGATACCAAATCTCACTACAAACTAATATATATTCCACATATGACAATATAGATCCCTATTTATCACAAATATGATTATAGTGCAGTACAATAATCCAGTACCATGGAGATAACAGTAGCAACTCTAACAATCATCATTGTTGGAACATTGCTGATTGTTGGTGAAGCATTAATTCCTGGGGCATTTTTAATAATACCTGGCACAACACTTATGATAATAGGAATAATCAGCTGTGTCGTTCCCGATTTTCTGTACAGTATCGATTCTCCAATATTGGGCATAGTTGTGGCCATTCTTGTAACCTTAATCACTACTAAAGCATACCAGCTGCTGGCTGCACCATCGCCACCCACAACGACTGTAGCTAGTTCTCTAATTGGGAAAAATGGCACTGTAATGGCAGAAACAACTTCTAACAACCTTAAAGGTAAAGTCAGAGTCGGTTCTGAAATTTGGAGCGCCAATTCAGACGAATCCTTAGAAATAGGAACAGAAGTTATTATTACTGATGCCAAAGGAGTACACATCAAAGTAAAAAAGAAGGAGAGTAACAAATAATGGATGCAGTAACTGTAGCATTACTACTTGCCGCCATGGCAGTTGCCGCGATTCTGAGCGGAATCAAGATTGTTCAGCCTTACGAACAAGCTGTTTATATGAGATTAGGGAAATACATCAGAGTCCTCGATCAAGGCCTTAATTTTATATGCCCATTAATTAACCAAGTAGTCAAATTAGATCTTCGAACACAAGTATTAGATGTTCCAAGACAGGAAGTTATCACAAAAGACAATTCTCCAGTTAATGTAGATGCAATAATATACATCAAAATCACAGACCCAAAAAATGCGTTTTTTGAGGTTACAGATTATCGTAGAGCAACTGTATATCTAGCTCAAACTTCTCTCAGATCAATCATCGGAGAAATGGAACTAGACGAGATTCTTTCAAGCAGAGAAAAGATTAATCTTCAACTCAGAGACGTCCTTGATGAAGCCACAGATAAATGGGGTGTTAAAATTGACGCTGTTGAGATTAGGGAAGTTGATCCAGCCGCAAAAGTCAAGGAATCAATGGAGGAACAGACCTCTGCTGAAAGACGAAGACGCGCAGCAATTTTAAGTGCTGATGGAGAAAAAAGGGCAGCAATTTTAAGTGCAGAAGGACACAGACAATCAATGATATTAGAAGCAGAAGGACACAGACAATCAATGATCCTTAAAGCAGAAGGTAAACGGTTAGCAACAATCCTTGAAAGTCAGGGAGAGGCGCAAAAACTACGCATAATGTCTGTCGGAGCATCTGTAATGGACTCAAAAGCGTTATCTATCCTTTCAATGGAGACTCTTAAAAAGGTTAGCGACGGACAGGCATCAAAGGTGTATTTCCCATTGGAGCTGACAAAGCTTGTCGACGGCATATCTCAATATATGGGCGCAAGTATCAATGTCCCCGAAAGAGAGATAGCCAATGTATCAGACGTTGAGAAGGCAGTTGGCAGAGCTGACGATATTCTAGGATCAATACCTACAATAGAAGACATCAAAAAGCAGATTGAAGAACCAAACAAAATCATTAAAGAAGAAGAAAGAGAATCGAAAGGAGACCAAGAAATTAATATCCCTGGCATAATCAAGTAAAATATATTCCGCCTTTGGCGGATTTTTCTTTTAATTGGAGAGGTTCAAGCATTTGCCTTGACACATTTTACGCATATCCACAATTTACGCAGAGATTCCAGATTGTTGCAATTGGCCCTTTACTATCACATAATTTCATCGCACAGAAAGAAGCCTCACCTCTATCATATATCGTCACACCGCAAATTATCAGTATAATCATGTAAAATATAGTGCTCCGCTCACTATATCCATTTTTAACGATAGGCACAGAATACCAAAGGCGCGAAATTTATAATATACGAAAATTCTCTTCGAGAGTTGATTAGCTCACTACAAAAACATACAAAGTAATATGGTCTTTCAACACAAAGAATGCTTATCGTGGCACCAAAAATGAAATTAGGAGAATAAGAAATGAAGTGTGATTTATGTCCGCACGATGCAGTGATTTTTATCAGATATAACGGAGCACACCTCTGCGCGATACATTTCATGGAGTACGTTGAAAGACGCGTCAAAAAAGAAATTCGAAAACAAATAAATCTCAAATCGGGAAACAAAATCGGTGTTGCTGTCTCTGGAGGAAAGGATAGCATGACTACGCTCCACCTTCTGCATAAAATATTTGAAAAACGTAAAGATATTGAAATCCATTGCATTACCGTTAATGAGGGAATCGGAAAATACAGACTTTCAGGTATAAATGCTACGAAAAAATATTGCAACGACAAAGAAATACCGTTTCATCTAGTGACATTCAAGGACATCTTCGGATTAACGATGGATGAAGTCGCTCCTATTACGAGAGAAAATTCTCCATGCACATACTGTGGCGTGTTCAGGAGAAAATGTCTAAACATTGTTGCTAAAAAAATAAACGCAAATTACGTTGCCACTGGCCATAACTTAGACGATATGTCACAATCCATCTTGATGAATTTTGTAAGAGGAGATGTAGAAAGACTGGCAAGATTGGGCCCTCATAAAAGGATTCAACCAGGCCTTATACCAAGATTCATACCATTGCGCATGATTCCCGAGAGTGAATCGCTATTGTATGCAATGGTTTCTAAAATAGAGTTTTGTAACATGACATGCCCTTATAGAAAAAAAGCCCTCAGAAATCAATACCGAAACATAATAAACGAACTAGACAGGAGGTCTCCTGGCTCCAAATTCAGCGTATTGTCATCATACGACCAGATATATCCAATACTCACTAATAATCTTGAAAAAACGTGCCTTACGAAATGTAAATGTGGTGAACCGTCATTGTCTAAAAAGTGTAAGGCATGCGAATTGTCTGAAAAGGTCATGAAGGAGTTGAATAGAGAGCAGCTGCAAACCAGTATTAATCAACTCAAATCTCTTTCCATTTGACGCCATCGGCTGAATCCTCGAGCTGAATTCCGGCAGATTCTAACTTATCCCTAATATCATCCGCAAGATCATACATCTTTCTTGTTCGAAGTTTATTACGGATGTCAATGATAACTTCGATAAGAACTTTAGTTGCATCATCAGACACATTTTTACTCGGTGGGAAAATCCCCAGTACGTTATCAAATTTGTTAAACATTTTTATGATATTTTCCGTCCCTTCTTTAGAGAGTGTCTTTCCAGAAATCATCCTATTGGTTGCCCTTATAACATTAAAAATAACCTTTATCGCATCTGGTGTGTTAAAATCACTGTCCATCGCTTTTTCAAATTCTAACTCTGATGATGAAATAAGATCCGCCGCATCATCATTTCCGCTGGCACATCTAAAATAAGCTTGTAGTTCGCGATAATTATTCCAAAGTCTCTTCAATGAGGCAGCAGCCTCCCGGAATCCGTCCTCACTATAAATCAATGGGCTCATGTAGTGCGTACTTAAAAAGAACATACGAATAGTGTATTTATCATATTTTTTCGCGACGTCTCTTACTCTAAAGAAATTTCCAAGCGATTTAGACATTTTTTCCTCTTTATTCGTACTTCCCTCCTTGACTTGCAGCATACCGTTATGCATCCAATATCTGGCAAGTTGCTTCCCCGTAACTGCCTCTGTTTGAAGAATTTCATTTTCATGATGTGGAAATATGAGATCGTTTCCTCCACCGTGAATATCAATTTGATCACCGAGATAATGTCTGATCATTGCTGAACATTCTATATGCCATCCAGGTCTTCCTTTGCCCCAAGGTGAATCCCATGAAATTTCACCTGGTTTAGCTGCTTTCCAGACCGCAAAATCTAAAGGATTCTTTTTCTGAGAATCGGAGTCAATACGACCAAACGAAATCATATCTCCAATTTTTTTATTAGTAAGACATCCAAAATTTTTTGCCTTTTCAACGGAAAAATATACACTGCCACCACTCGTAACATATCCATATCCATTATCTATAATTTCTCCAACCATTTTTATAATGTCATGCACACTCTCACTCGCCCTCGGATACATATTTGCCCTCATAACTCCGAGGTTTTCAATTTCTTCAAAATATTTTCCAATATATCTCTTTGAAAGCTCCAGTGGTTCGATATTCTCTTGTGTAGCTTTAATTATAATCTTATCATCCACATCTGTAAAATTTGTAACGTAAGTGACATCATAACCCTTGTATTTGAGGTATCTAGCAACAACATCAAACGAAATAATGCTCCTTGCATGACCCATATGTATGTCGTCGTATACCGTGACGCCGCACACATACATTTTGACTTTTCCTTTTTCAATTGGAATAAACTCTTCTCTCTTATTGGAAAGTGTATTGTATACTATCAATGGCATATGCCATCTTATAGTTGCAATGATATAAAATGGGGATTGGAACGCACCGACTTATTCTTCTAAAAACAATCGTATCTATCATAGCAATCTAGACTAAGTTATCCCACAAACCACGCCAATCAGAATCCTGACACCACGTTTTACGAACCACTCCTCTCAGAAGTAAAAAAAGTATTCAGCAATACGCTTAGAAAATCCATACCACCAAATTTCCAGAACTCATCAAATCCACTCGCGTGAAACCCTCTGTGACGAGAACTTTATTAGCGAGAGTGAAAACCGCCAGTCAGGACATAAGGCTTGCAGACCTTAATTCAGTCGCGATTTTTTTAACTGCTCTTACCACATCTTCAGGTACTTTTGCGCCTGTACAAACCATCTTACCAGATCCAAAAAGAAGAACGACAACTTTAGGTAAATCTAACCTATAAACCAGCCCCGGAAATTGTTCAGGCTCATACTCAACTTTCTCAAGTCCAAGTGTAATGGCGACAGTATTAAGATTAATTTCTTGCTCAAGGTCTGACGAGGCAACAATATTTTGAACTTCAATTTTCGGATTAATTGTAATATGAACACTAGCTTTCTTCAAATCCTCTTTAACCTTCTCGATAGCCACTTTAATATCATCAAGGCTCTTAGCGCCTGTACAAACAACTTTCCCGCTCCTAAAGAGGAGTATAGCCGTTTTTGGCTCTTTTAATCTATAAACGAGCCCTGGGAATTGCTGTGGATTATACTCCGCCCCATCGAGTGCGTCCTCGATCGCGTTCAGGTCCAACTCTTGCCCAAGAGATGTGGACGCGACTACGTTCTCAATGTTCATCCGACCCATCTGCCTACCCCTTACGTGACTGTACTTACACGCCATTTAAATAGATTTGTGCAAACCAAATATTAGCCAGAACTCACAAACCTGTCAAACAGGCAAACCGCTAACTAAAAACAAAAGTCGGAGGAGAGAGTTGAACTCCCATCTGAGGATCTGCAGTCCCCTGCATGGCCGCTGTGCTACTCCGACACAGCGCAGCCCATTAGCGTCACTATATAAAATATTGTCCAATATAACGCTAGCCTTAATTAAATAATCACATCGCTTTAAAACAGAATAACAGATCCGTCAATACCTCTTTTTGATACACCAAATTCTTTCAACTTGTCTATCTCATCGTTGTTAAATACGGGCCCATCTCTGCACACACGTTTATCATCAATCATACATGAACCACACATCCCACATCCACACTTCATGTATCTCTCAAGAGACATTTGATGTCCGATATGCTTTCTATTAAGAAATTTATGAAGTAAAAATAGCATAATTTCAGGGCCACAGGCAATAACTTCATCATATTGTTCCTCTCTCATAATCCCCTTTACAAGGTCGATGACATTACCATGAAATCCCATACTTCCATCATCTGTTGCAATCCAATATTTCATGGCAAAATTTTTAACAGAAGGCACATAACATTCGATCTCTCCTAAATTCCTTGCAGCTATGGCAACATCTACCGATCTACACTTCATTACAGGTATTAAGGGGGCTGTCCCTATACCTCCCCCGACAAGAAGAATCTTTTTCTTATAACCAAAATCAATGCTATACCCATTACCATACGGGCCCCGAATATGCATCTTATCTCCATTTTTAAGATTTCCAAGAATCTCCGTATCTTTTCCAATAATCTTAAACGTAATACTCTTGATCGTCTTCACATCAGAAAGGGAAATTGGAATTTCTTCCATTCCAGGAATCCAGACCATTACGAATTGCCCTGGCTTGCAGTCAGCATCCCACGTAAAAGTAATCCTATGTGTATTGGAATTTAAAGTTTCGTTCTCTTTAACTACTACGACTCTATTCATGAGCTATTCCTACCATACTTTCAATCGAATCGTAACCGTATCGCTTCATAAATTTTGATATTCCGCCACAAATCTTTCTAAATATTTCTGGACCGTCATTAAAAATAGCAGATCCAATCTGGAAAGCAGACGCACCTGCCATTATATACTCAAGGGCATCTCTATAATTTGATATTCCTCCGGTACCAATTATCGGAATTGATATAGATTCTCTTAAATCATATACGGCTCTAACACCGACAGGTTTAATGGCATTTCCAGATAACCCCCCAATTTTATTGCTAAGAACAGGTTTTGCAAATTCCGGCTCAATTACCATAGCTTTCAATGTATTAATTGCAACTACTGCATCCCCCCCTCCATTTTCAACTGCTCTACCAATGTCTGAAAGAATATGCGTATTCGGCGTAAGTTTCGCCCACACAGGTATTTTTATAGATGATTTTACAGCTACCACGATGTCTTTTACAATTTTTGGGTCAGTACCAACTTCGATACCATATCCTTTTGCATGAGGGCACGAAAGGTTAAGCTCAATTGCACAAGCGCCAAAATCCTCCATTTTTCCAGCAAGTTCTACAAATTCTTGCGCCGATGCCCCATAAATTGAACCAATAACTTTGCCTTTAATTATTGCCATTTCCATCTCTTTCTTATACGCATCTATACCTGGATTTGGCAGACCCATAGAATTTATGTATCCGGACGTTACCTCAAGAAAGCAAGGGTTTACATGACCAAGATTTGCCTTTGTCCCTATTGACTTAGAGACAACTGCTCCTGCGCCCGAATCCAAAACCCTTGCCATAGAAAGTCCCGTTTCATCCATAATTCCGGATGCGAGAATACTTGGATTAGTAAATTCTAACTTGCCAATCGTAGTTTTCAGAGAACCCATAATTCTTCCGCTCTCGCCGTCTAACTGCCATATACGTTAAAAATGCTACGCAACGACCTATTTTGGTAGTTACGATATGCATATTGTATATTACAAATATAATGAAGATACCATCCAAAATAATGAAATGCAAAGTTAACATTGTACGGTCATGGATATGTCTTCTTTTAGGCAAGACTTCCCAACTCTCAGAAGTAGTAAGGGCGTTTACTTAGATAGCGCGTGCCAAAGCCTCAAACCAGATTGTGTCATTCAAAAAATATTAGAGTACTACAACGAGTATCCAGCATGCGGTGGAAGAAGTATCCACTCTATGGCTACTAAAGTGTCAGTAGAAATAGACAAAGCAAGAGATAAGCTTGCTACGTTTTTTGGGTGTAATAACTCTAGCGAATTTGTATTTACCAAAGGCACCACAGAAGGTATGAACATAATAGCTAGGGGGTTTGGATTAAAAAAGGGAGACACCGTGGTTACACTTGACATTGAACATAATTCTAATCATGTTCAGTGGTTAGATATGGCCACCAATGTCGGTATTAAGAGAAAATATTGTAAAACTTCCCCTAACGGCGAGTTTGAAATAGAAGAATTCAAAAAGACAATTGATAAAAATGTAAGGCTTGTATCTATGGGACAAACAAGCAATATCACTGGCTGTTCAATACCAGTGAAAGAAATAGTCGAAATAGCACATGATAACAATATTGCAGTCGCAATCGATGGAGCCCAGGCAGCACCACACCAAAAAGTAAATTTAAAAGATCTTGACGTCGATTTTTACTGTGCCTCCCTTCACAAGATGCTCGGCCCAACTGGTGTCGGTTTCATGTATGGAAAATCAGAAAGACTAAAAAATTTACATCCTCTGATTATGGGCGGGGGCATGGTTAGCCTAACTACATACAATTTGGCTAAAATATCCAACATTCCTGAAAGATTTGAAGCCGGCCTAGGAAATTATTCAGGAATTATAGGGTCCTCAATAGCCCTAGAATATCTTACAAAAATAGGCATGGAGAATATAGAAAAACACGAACATTACCTTCAGAAGCTCATCCAGAAAGAAGTAGAGGACATTAAAAGACTATTTATTATTGGTCCGAAAGATCCCATGAAAAGAGGGGGGGTATTCTCGTTTAATATTGAAGGTCTCCGTTCACATGATGTCGCAATGATGCTTGATAGCATGGACAACATCATGATAAGATCAGGAATGCATTGTGTCCACCCATATTTTCTATCTAAGAAAATAAACGGAAGCGCTAGAGCTTCTGTTTATTTGTATAACAATGAAGAGGACATAGCACGTTTTACAACAGCAATAAAGAAGATTGCTCAATCTCGCATGCCGTGAGGAAACAATAATTTCTATATACAGGCCCCACAACCTCCCAAACCGATTTTTCACCACTCCTATTCAGATATTTCATAACTTGTTCATACGCCAAAATATACATAAAAATAGAATCCAGTCAGCATAGGTAACCCTGTCATGACCAAACCCTTTACTAAAAGTAGCCGACAACCAATACCAGTTTATGAAAAATCCATAATCTATATAGTCTCATCATCGCTCGCCACTGTTTTTCGTATAGTATATTCAACGATCAACAATTCAGAAAATTATACAGGAGCATTTCTCTAAATAGTAAATAGAACAGTTTTTGCACCGATTCATACCCAATATGAACAAGCATGCATCTTCAACGAGCACTTCTATATAGAAAAAATTTATGTCACAGCAATACCGCTAGCGATATGAGTTTAAAAATCATGTGCTGTGAGTCATCGAATATAATAAAGTAATGCACCATTCAGAAACAATTATGAGAATGATCATTACAGGTACTGTACAGGGGGTTGGATTTAGACCTACAGTAAAACGTATTGCTTCTCTTTTAAAATTAAAAGGGGCAGTGTGGAACGATGGCTCCAGAGTAATAATAGACGCAAATGACATATATGCTTTAAAGCGGGAACTCTTAGACAATCTTCCGCCTCTAGCTAAAATTGATTCAATTAGTATTTCGAGGTCCGATACCAGCAAATACAACGACTTCTCCATTATTTCATCGAACTGTGAAAATAGTGGTGTTAGCATACCTACCGACACTGCAATATGTAACAAATGCTTAATGGAAATTCGATCAAATAGCCGACGTAAAAATTACGCATTCACAACATGTACCGACTGCGGTGCAAGATTTACATTATTAGAAAAGTCTCCGTATGATAGAAAAAATACCTCTATGGATGTTTTTCCTATGTGTGACCTTTGCGCACAAGAATATACATCAGCAGAAAACAGAAGAATGCATCATCAGACCATTTGTTGTCCCAGTTGTGGTCCGGAGTATTACCTTCTCGATAATAATGGAAACAGATTATATGGAGACCCAATATCACAGTTCGCAAAAATCATCGATAGCGGGAAAATAGGTGTTGCCAAAAGCTGGGGTGGAATGCATATATGCACAACACTGGGCAACGTACAATATTTTAGAAAATGGTATGGTCGAAAACAAAAACCATTTGCAATAATGGTAAAAGATATTAACGTAGCAAAAAAATATGTTAGATTAACAGAAAAAGAAACACAAATCCTCACGTCTCCACACAGGCCCATAGTGCTGGCAGATATAATTAATGAATCACTGTGTAAAGACATTGCCCCTGGTCTAAACAATATCGGAATCTTTCTACCGTACACTGGAATGCAATATATTTTGTTTGATAATTTGGTAAATGATGCACTAATTATGACGTCTGCTAATCTTCCTGGAGAACCAATGATTCTTGACAACAAGGATGCAATGAAGCTAGGTGCCGACGCTTATCTTCTCCATAATCAAAAAATAATCAATCGCGCCGATGACTCTGTTATCAGAGTATACCAGAATAGTATACAATTTTTAAGAAAATCGAGAGGTTTCATTCCATCATATATTTATTTTCCATCAAATCACTGCGCCATCGGCATCGGGGCTCAAGAAAACCTTACTGCTACAATAGCTGCTAATAATAAAATGTACTCTACTCAATATATCGGCGAGGGTGGATCTCTGGGTGTAATTGACTATTTGGAATCTTCTACAAACTCATTCATACAATTACTAGGTAAAACACCTGAGGCCATTGGCGTGGATCTTCATCCTAATTATTCAAATAAAAAGTATGGCAAAAAACTCTCTGAAAGGTATAATGCACGTATTGTTGAAATACAGCACCACTGGGCACATGCTGCATCCTTAATGTCGGATCATGGGCTTGAAGAATCTATAACCCTCACGGTAGATGGAACAGGTTATGGCACAGATGGCAATATGTGGGGAGGAGAAATACTTCATTCAGACTACCAAAATTTTGACAGGATAGCTCATCTTCAATACATCCCACTAATAGGTTCCGAAGCAGCGCTCTATGATCTTAAAAGACTAAAATTTGCTGTTGACTGTTTAAACGGAGAAAATAATTGTCTTGTTGATGATAACACAGCCAGTCTTATGAAAAAAATAATGAAAAGAAGCGTTAAAACATCTTCATTAGGGAGATTTTTAGACACAATTGCCTTCACTCTTGATATTTGCTCTAAACGTACATATGATGGGGAGCCAGCGATGAAAATAGAGCCGTACCTTTCTAAGGGAAAATATATCGAAGGGTTCGAAACCGAAACCATTAGTGGAACAATAATGACCGCGCACCTCTTTCAAGATATACCTAAAAATACTAAGAAAGAAGACATTGCTTACTCCATAGTTCGATGTATTATCGACGAAATGACCAATAATGCTTGTGATGCGGCGTTGTCAAAAGGAATTTCTAGAATTGGATTAACGGGAGGGGTCTCGTATAATAGGCCAATATGTGACATGTTTCTAACTGCCGTAAAGAAGAGAGGGATGAAGCCAACGCTCCATAATAAAGTACCTAATGGGGACGGAGGAATATCTGTAGGACAAGCTGCAATTGCTTTGAGATCTCTTGACTAAACATAATAAAATCACCCTGCTTAAGCAATTATTCTCTAACACACTCATCCATATAGGGTGTCGATGTGAAAATTAGCTCTCTCCACGATTTCTGAAGAAAACCTGCAGTCTTCTCCTCACTTAAAGAGACATTCTAAGCAGTGGCAGTCATCCAATAAACTACTTCTACATTTCAATTTCTCTCAAAAATGCCCCAAAATTTTCCCTCATCGCATATATCAAAAAATTCCTCTGCCAATTGATCTGAACTGGCTTCTTCATAATCGCCATAGTCTAAGGACATCCTGCTAACACCATCCGCGTATATTTTCGAAATAAAATATTGTCTAAAAGCGGCTCTTTCAAAAAGTCCATGAATATGAGTGCCGTAAAGTTGCCTCTCTTCATCAACTAAACCTTCAGAAACATCCTTACTCAATGTTCTTATCGTAAATAGCGGAGCACCTTTGTAATTTTCCGTATAAACATTGCGTATTTCGTATCCTTCTATTTTACCACAATCACCAACATTCAGTGTTACGTAATCTTTTGCCACACGAATGCTATTTTTATCTTCCTTAAAATTTACATCAATAAGGTTCAAACCCTCTAATTCTGGTTGTCTTCCACTGTTACTTACTAAACAGTACTTTGCCATAATCTGGAAACCACCACAAATTCCGAGAATTGGGATTTTCCCTGCCATTCTCTTTATAGAATCAAAAAGTCCAGTAGTCTTTAACCACCGAAGATCTGCTGGTACATTCTTTGTATCCGGAATAATTATCGCATCTGTGGCAATAAGATTTTGCGGATTTGTCGCGTATTCAACAGCAACATTTTCCAAAGACAATGGACTAACATCCGACAGATAAGATGCCTCTGGAAACTTAATAACCGAAATTTTTTTACTGTGCACATTTACGTCATTAAAAGATGAAAAATTCTTCAAATTTTCACAAGAAAAAACGTTAACATATGAAACAACCCCAATAACAGGAATTTTAGTTATTCTCTCTAATTGTCCAATAACTGATTCAAGACTACCAGAATCTTTGTTAAGAGTTCTCAGAATAATTCCTTTGATTTGTTGCCCTCCATTCTTAAGAATAGGCTCAATTTTACACAAGACATCTCCAAAATTTTTTTTATTATCCACGTCTACAACAAATATACAGCTGGCACCAACAACTTTTGCCATTTCAATATTCACATTATTAATATCTTGAATATCCACACTATCTGGAAAGTCCGAACCCTCCATTATGATACAATCATATCTTTTCCTTAGAAAATCCACACTATCTCTCGCAATATCTCTTCCCCATTCCCAAATGAAATTTCTGAGATAGTCTTCCGCATTATATTTTCCGATATTTTTCCCATTGACGATGACATGCCAAACTTTATCGTTTTTTAATTTCAAAAATATTGGATTAACATCCATTGAAATATTAGTTAGGCCAGCAGCTTTACATTGAAAATCCTGCGACATTGATATGTAACTACCAATCCTGGTAACTCTTGGGTCATTGTAAATGCTCTGCAGTTTAAAGGGTGTGATAACATAACCTCTTCTTAACAACAAGCGGCATATGGCTGCAACGATAAAACTTACATCTGATGTCACCCCAAAAACCATAACGCATTTTCCCAGTTGAAAAATGCTCCTTTTTGCCTCGATAAACACATCCTTTATTCTTGGATCCCTGGCACTAATAATTCCAAGTTTTTTGAACTCTCTAAAAGAAAATTCAACCACGTTGTTATTATGATTAAACAAGCACTGTGAACAATCCCATATGCCCCCATCCTTTGCCGGAATCATTTTCCCTAGGTCTGTATCTTCACATGGATAAAATGGACAATAGCAAAATGAGCAATTCTGTCCCTTATAGTGACATGGATAATATTCACAGCAAGTGTTACAACGAATATTTCCCATCTCTAGAGCACGATCAACCTTCTTTGTAATACACTTCATTGAGAATCCCTAACCTGTCCTCTAATAACATTAATGTGATGCTAGTATAATTTCTAAATGTAATGCTCTCAATAAGTAAATTATAAGAAACATACATCTAAGCCCCGTGTGGAAAGAATTTGAAATACCGCCATCGCTCGGTATATATGGCAGCAAAGAGACCGCAAGTGAAGCTTTATCAAGAATATGGGGTAAGAGAGGTGCATTTACATGCACAGTCGCAAGTACTTTAACATCAACAATTCCTGGAATATCCGATGCGGGTAATACTCCCGAACTTACACTCTTCACCGGTCCTGCTGATGCCGAGATTCTTTTACATGGAAAAGCACTTTGCATGAATGAAATCCCAATCAATCCTGGAAATATCCCTACGCCCGCGACTCTTACAATGGCAGCACTACAACTATCCGATATGCCCTGTTATATTATAAACGGGGGATGTAAAATTGCACCACAAATACCCTTCTTCGATGTCGGGGCAACATATGGAGAAAAAATTACAACAGGACAATCTGTAAAAAACGTCAAAGAAATATTCGAAAAGGGGAAAATTCTAGGAAAAAATCTTGCCAAAGGAAATGATTTCATTGTTATTAGCGAAAGTATTGCAGGAGGCACAACTACTGCCCTAGCAGTTTTAATGGCTATGGGGGTTCTAAAGGAAAATCTCGTTAGCAGTAGTTCTCCAAAGAATCCAAAAAAACTGAAAACCTGTGTTGTAAACGAAGGTCTTAAAGCGGCTGGAATCAAGATAGGAGATTTAATTCACGATCCTCTCAAAGCCATTGAATATGTAGGTGATCCAATGCAAGCAGTTAATGCTGGGATGTTAATAGGGGCCGCAAAAACAATTCCAACGATTATGGGAGGAGGTACACAAATGGCAGCAATTATAGCAGCTGCTTTAGAATTGGATCCCTCAATTGAAGGAAATATTCTTCATGGCACAACACGGTGGCTCGTAGAAGACAAATACTCCGATATCTGCGGTATTATGGACAGAATAAACAGAAACATTCCACTAATTTATACAAACATCAACTATTCCACTAGCCAATACGAAGGACTACGAGCGTATGAGAATGGATTCATTAAGGACGGAGTAGGATGTGGAGGCTCAAGTATCGCCGCAATTGCAACTAGTTCTGGAAGAATTGACTGTGATGCCCTCTTTAACAAAGTACAAAACATCTACAGGGATATCATAAACGTTTACTAGCGTAAAAACAAATCCGCCACTTCTAACTCTCTTTGAGTATTCACATTAATAGCAAGATCAATTTGATTCAGCACGAAATAATCGCAACTGAGAACTTCATCATCCAAAAGTCTTTTACGATTCATAATACTCATACCGGAGATCACCCATCTTTTCCCATTCATTTCAAATGAGTAAGATGGTTTAAAACCCGCCTCAATAACCGTGTCCTCCTCAATAATCGCTACCACAGAATCGTTTTTGTTTCTATTAAAATATTCAATAAAATAATCTATTGTACGGGACTTTATCAATGGAATATCAGACGGAAGACCTAAAACATAATCCCCTCTCAACTTCGAGAATGATTTATGGAGATCGCCGACATAATCCTCTCCACTAGTCTTTACAGTTTTAATTCCTAATCTATTAAGGTAAATCTCAGTGCTTGGAGTGTTGGGACTAACTGCTACAAGTATTTCATCCACCATTCTGGCCCCCCTTAATGCCTTTATTACTCTTCCAACTGCACACATTCCTCCAATCTCAATCATAGGTTTTTCTACATTAAGTCCCGCCATACGGGTTCCTTTTCCTCCCGCCATAACCAAAGCTTCCATTTCTCCTCATTCCAAAAATGAATCTACAAAAATCATAAAAAATATAGCAATAACGCGGGACGTCTCATTCGTAGCACCAAGAACATCTCCATTAACAATTCCAAAGTTTCTATTGGCCACATTAGCCATTACCAGTCCCCACAAAATTGACATTGTAAATCCTACAATTATGGAGATCCCGGAATTTCCCACAATATTATAGTTGGTGAATATACATCCAAACAAGTATTTCCACAGAAAACAAAGCGCGAGAATAATAATTATCGACAAAGCTGTAGACTTGATGAGGGATAGCGGTGTCGTATATCTTACAGAATCTCCAGCCATGCCGTTGCCCGCATTTCCAAATGCAGCCGTTGCAACCTGCGTATTTTTTGCTATTACTTCCGCGTTAACTGCAAATAAAACAAATTTAACAATATTTAACGAAGAATATTCCGCAAATAGCAGAAGTATAATCATTGTACCCGTAACAATACCGCCAGCACCTACTAAAGTATCTTTCAATGCTCTAATATGATCCTCTCTTTTCCCTGACACGACAAGACCATCACCCATATCCACAGTTCCATCAAGGTGAAGAAAGCGATTCATTGCACTTACACAAAATATAGTAACAGCTGCAGCAATAAACTTCGATGTACACATGTATGTCAGACAAAAAACAAATCCTGCAAATAGTCCGTAAAACAAACCCACTATCGGCACTAGCCAAAATTTTTTATTCATATTGTCTACGTGTCTTTGTTCTACATCTATCGGGAGCACAGTAAAAAATGAAAACATTCCCTTAATTGCCAACAAAATTGAAACACAACTCACGAGAATCCCCTGCCCTGTGTAACACACCCACTACTCCTCGCAACACGACGCATAAAATAGCTTTCTTCATCAAAATTCTTTGCACTGGGAAAAAACGATCTAAATTCCTCTCCGTGCCTTATTTCACATTTCTAGTTCTAAGTTCTTGGAACGTCTGTGCGACTAAAACTCCTACTCATCTATTACGCAACTCAACACTGACGCTGTGACGCTTCTATAAACGCCCCCAATAACCCAAAATAATAGCACAGCAACACTACAGGCGACCTCTCCGTATTTAAAATATCATCCGTCAACTCATAGTAAAGATTAAACACGGGGCTTCCCCAAACGATATCTTTTTGGAAGAACATACAACTCATTGTCGTCATCCAATCCTACCGAAGCCGACACCCCATAAACATCCTGAATCAACTCGGTAGTAATAACATCCTTCGGTTTACCGGTGGCAATAACTTTTCCTTTCTTCATTATTATACAGAGGTCGCAATATCTCGCCATAAGTGAAAGATCATGTTCCGCCACAAGAATTGTCATGTCTTTTCTAACCATTGCGGTTAAGTATTCCATGACGTCAAGCTTGTATTTCATATCAAGATGAGATGTCGGTTCATCAATGAGCATTAACCTCGGCTGTTGAACATACGCCTTAGCAATGAGAGCACGTTGTTGTTCTCCAGAAGATAACATGTTGAATTCTCTCTCTCGAAGATCGTAAACCCCAAACTTCTTTAAGGCATTATATACTAGTACTTCATCCTCAGCAGATTCCCACCACATGTTACTAACATACGGGTATCTGCCCATCATAACTGTCTCAAACACAGTTAGCCCAAAACCTATATGAAATTCAGCCGGAACATTCGCAATCTCTTTAGCAATTTCTTTTGAAGACTTGCTTAATATGCTCTTTCCGTCTATTAGAATATCCCCCGACGAAATGTCTCGCGTTTTATTAATACATCTCATCATAGTAGTTTTTCCACACCCGTTTGGGCCAATAAGGCCCACAAGTAGTCCAGGCCCTATTTCATATGAAACGTCACGTATAGCGTGATACCCGTCAGAGCAAATTAGATTGAGTTCTCTCAATTCCAGCAGTGGAGTGTTTTCATCCATTGTACATTTTTCCCTTTTTAACAAAAAGCCAGATAAATATCGGAACACCGACGATAGTAGTTATGGCACCAACAGGCAACTCCACACCTGGATACATCATCCTCGCAATAAGATCCGCAACTATCATTATCAATGCACCGACAAATATTGACGCTGGCATAACTATCCTATGATCACTTCCAACAAACATCCTACATAAATGTGGAACTATCAATCCCAAAAACCCAATAATCCCGACAAATGACACACAAATTGACGTTAATACAGATGCATAAGTTAGCATGAATCTGTTAAACCACTTAACATTAAGTCCCATTTGTTTTGCTTGATCTTCTCCAAGAAGTATAATATTGAGTTCTCTAGCCCATATAAGCGGTATGACAGACATTGTTATTATCGGAACGAAAATAAATTTAAGCTGTATCCATGAAATATTAGCAAATGATCCATACAACCAGGTAAGGACATTAATGATTTTATGGCCCGCCATGATCATCATTAATGTCTGAACAGCACTAAATGCCATGCCGACAATAACTCCAGAAAGGACATAGTTAACCGATAACCCTCCTGCTTTCTCAGCCAATATCATCGTGCAAGCAAACGCGACAAGGCCACTCATCATTGATGCTATCGCAATTAAATACGGAGAATGTGACGAAAACAGGCCAAAAAAAGTAAACTCAAATGCTACTACGGCTACCGCTGCAGTTCCTGCGCCTGACGAAACTCCCATAATATATGGGTCCACTAATGGATTTCTGATGATCGCCTGATATATCAGTCCTGCAATTGACAATCCAATACCAACAGATAATGCCGCTAATGTTCTTGGTAGTCTAGAACCACAAACGAGTATCTCGTCATATGTTAAGTCTTGTCCACATTTTTTGACAAATGAAATTAGAGCTAATATCGTCTTGTCTGGTGACAGTGTACCGGCTGCTCCACAACACAAAGATAAAAACAGCATTGCAAGCACTGCAACAAGTCCTGAAAACAACAAAATCTGGAGCCTACGTCTATTCCTCTCAACATGCAAACAGACATAATTTGTTGGCCGATTAGTATTTCTCATCAAGAAGAATCTACGATACAACAATACAAACACAAATGAAACGCAAATAACTACAGATAAGAGTGTAACATGCGCAAGCCCAGCACATATATTGGCTGATAGATTCAGTAAAACGCATACACTCATGGATAAGAATAATGCAAGAATCAATGCGCTTAGCGCTTTCTTTATTCTCATTCTAACTATACCAACAGGTTCTCGTAGTCATTGCCTATATATTTTGGAACTACAGATAGATGAAATACTTCTGGATGCAAAATCCTACCAAGTAGTCCCATCAACTGCGTCACCCTTGGACTAGGGCGTTGCATCATGTCTCCAGCATCCTCGCACATCATGTATATTTCTCCGTTCCTGTAAGCATCTGTGGACTTCCAATCATCTGGTAATATCGATAACATACAATTGTACTCCAACTGAGTAGCCTTATAAACTGTCGTAAGAACTATTATTTTTGAAGGATTGTTCTTCACAACAACCTCTCTATCAACAGACAACCATCCATCGAGGTTTGCAAACGCATTTTCCCCCAACAATCTTGCTATAATGTCCCCTACATAAGTATGGCTCCCAGCAACAAATGGAGACGAATTTAATCCTAGGACGACCATCACAGTGCCATTATCAGAAGTCTCTGCCTCCTCTATTAAGCTTATAATTCTCAAAGTTTCATTTTCAATCTGGCTTATTTTAATATTAGCATCACTGCCCCGCCCGAGCACGGTTCCTACGATGTATATATTATCAATAATGTCGTCGAACGTCTCTTCAGTACAAAGGACAACTGATTCAATTCCACTGCTCCTTAACCTATTCGCAATTTGTACATGGTTATACTGCAAACCGTCACAAAGAACTATGTCTGGCTTAGCTCCAAGAATTTCTTCGAATAAAACCGTTCCATAGTCCCCTACTACAGCCAGCTTCTCCTCATTCCGCATCTTCATTATCTCAATAGGATAATCGCTATGTCTATCCACTCCAACGAGCAAGTCTGCTGCCTTTATGTTGCTTATAATTTCCGTAATAGAAGGTGAAAGAGACACAACTCTCTGCACCTTACCATGTCCATATATTGATCTTCCAGACTGATCTACAGCGACTGTGGGTTCTCCATTTGAATCACAATATGCCCATGATGAAATAGTACAGTCTGTCAAACTAACCGAATAAGGCGCAGACATTTTCACCCACTCAGTCGTTCCACACTTAACCACCCAAAGATTCCATGTAGCATCACCAGGTACTGAGTATATGCTGTCAATCTCGACAATACTCCCATTCCCGTCTATAGAAAATGAATACCCATTGTCTTTACAAATATAATCAAGTGAATCTATAGCTGTAGGGCACTCATCAAAATTGATGGTAGTCCATGTCACATTCCTATTCCCAAAATCGACTGTTATCTCCCCAAACTCGCGCGTAACGGTGTCTTGCTCAATGCCAGCAGTTATCGCTATTGCGGAAGACAGCAAAACAGCAACTATAATAACTCTCTTTGCCAGGTTACTGATCATAAAACGCCACAAAATGAGTCGCACAACGTTCCTCAAAAATACAAATATCCAGCACCACGCGAACGCCCAACTTCATAAGCTCTTCCCTGACATTTCTAATTCCCAGAATAAGCACCAATTCAATTCTGTACTGTACGATACTTATCCTCCCTGTTCTATTGCCCCAGACGCAACTCTTACGCTGATATAAGAAAAGCGCATCACGTATAACCTGCCAGGACTACCAACCAATTAAATGACCTCGATCCTCACAATAACAAAATTTCATTATAAATCTTTGGACTATCCATCCAACTCATAACTTTTTCTTTTTTGCACTGTTTTTCTGAAAAAGTAATTTTAAAAATGTAGTCCATATAGAACAAACACATTAACACACAAAACAGACGATCAATGCTAGCACGCAATAACAATCGGTCTTTTTGGAATAAAATTCAACCCATTATTGACAAGCGCCCAGGTCCTATAGAAGTCTAGTAGTTCCACGAGCACTAGGAACCCCAGCAACGGTTCAACACTTGTATTAAAACTTTTTGTAAAAGATCATATGCCTGCAACAATTACTTCAAACATCTTATACACATCTTTGATCTAATGCAGTAAAGCTGTATGAATGACACCAAAAGGTATACATTTCATCTAGAATCACAATCAACTTTCACCCAAATAAGTAACATGACCTTCGCAGGATCAATCTATATTGTCCAATACTAAACTCAAATACAATAGAATAAAATTAATAAAAAAGGGGAATTAAACCCCAATTAAATCATGCGCCTGGATAAGTTATTAGAGAAAAGACATCATACCCTCGAAGTTTATCTCTTCCCTTGAGGCCCGCAAGCTCCATTACGAAGCCTACTTTGACAACCTTCCCCCCGCCTCTTTCGACGAGTTTAATTGCTGCTTTAGCAGTGCCACCTGTGGCTATAAGATCGTCAATCACGACCACCTTCTGCCCACTCGAAATAGCATCCTCATGCATTTCAACCGTCGCAGTACCATACTCTAGTTCGTAGTCTTCAGAATATTTTTCTCTTGGAAGTTTACCCTTCTTTCGAATAAGAACAAATGCCTTATTCAGCACATATGCTACGGGTGCACCAAAAATGAATCCTCTGGATTCGGATCCTACAACCACGTCAAAGTCTACATCTTTTAATCTTTCAACTAGCTCATCAATGACAAGTCTAAATCCGTCTCTGTCATTGAGTATGCTAGTCACATCGCGGAACATGATCCCCTTTTTAGGGAAGTCAGGAACTGTCGTTACATAGTCTTCCAACGCCTTCATAAATGACGTACCGGCTAGTTCTTATTTACCAGATTCGTCTAAGTTGCTACTAAATTCAATCTTTTAATCAAATCAACAGCCAACATAGTGCCCTTTGAGAATATTTTTATAAGAGTAGTGTGCAAAAAGTCCGAACAAAATTTAAAACTGACAACCACCCAACAATAAACAAAAAGCAAAACTAACCGTTAAATCTCTGGAAAACAGTAACGTTCCAATTTCCACTGAAATGGATTTCTTCCCACTTTAAATATTATCAGGCTGCCCACATCACTTAAACTAAGGGTTGCACTTACAAAAACTTCTAGAGAAAAACGAAATCAAAACATGTTAAGCATAGACATGGACCACCAACAATCTCAAGAATCTGTTTTAATATGTAAAGTGAAGATGTCTATTTATGCGGAATGAGCTCAGACTTGGTTGCGCTGTTGATGCCGCGATGTCCGTCATAGAGGGTAAGTGGAAAGCCGTCATCATATGCAAACTTGCACACAATGGGCAAATGAGATTTAGCGAATTAATGAGGGGAATTCCGACGATTTCTTCCAAAGTTCTGGCAAATCAACTCAAAGAATTAGAAGAAGATGGAATCATCTTTAGAAAATCTACCATTGCAGCCAAGCGTGTCACTTATTCACTCACAGAAAAAGGATATGATCTCGGCCCAGCTTTAGTTGAACTCGTGAAATGGTCTTTAAGAAACATGTCACTCAAGGAAGCAAATCTCAACAACACCGCATGTATCAATTTTGAGTTACCTTCAATAAAGGCGTAGATTGTTACTTTTTCGTTACTTTTAGTTATCGATAAATACTATCATCCCAATGTCAGGCCGGTGATACAATGGTTGTAATACCGAAAAATGTCTTGGATATTATTGCGTCAAAGGAGGCAATAAAAGTACTTGGCACTGTTTCTTCAGATGGAATTCCACACGCAATCGTATGTGGAAGCTTTTTCGCAACACCTGATGGAAAGGTTGGTGTTGGTGAAATACTTATGAAGAGAGCCGCGGAAAATCTCAAAAAAACTAAAAAAGCGACACTTCTCGTTGAGAAAGATCACGCATCATTTGAGCTTATTCTCAAGGACGCTACTCGTCTTACCGGTAAAGAACTCACAGACTTCAATGGAAAGCTACCACCAAAGCTCCAAGCCCGCGCCCTGTGGATGTTTGATGTCTCCGAAATCTGGGACGAAAGTGCGGGACCAACGGCCGGCTCAAAAATAGCATAAGCACACAGACCAAAAGGCCCGGCTAACGGGCCCACCTTTTATTAGCCGCCTCCGCAAACCCGGAGGAAGCAAAAGGTATCAGGGAATCTCCAGCTAGTCAAAGCTTCGACTCGAAGTCATCAATTTCCATAGTAAAGTCAGCAGGGTCCTTAAGATTCCCCCTTGCGATGAGAACTTCCCTTGTAAGAATCCAATAGATACATGCAAGCGCTCGCCTGCCCTTATTGTTTGTAGGTATAACAAGGTCTACATTTCTCGTCTCATTATTCGCATCGCACATTGCAACAATTGGAATTCCAACATCAAGAGCCTCTTTCAGCGCCTGTTTGTCTGCCGCAGGATCTGTACAAAGTATAACTTCAGGCTCTACAAAAGCGCTGTTCGTTGGATTAGTAAGTGTACCCGGAACAAAACGGCCCGCGAATGCAGGTGCACCAATTGCCCTCGAAAATTCTCTTGCCGGCTTCTGCCCATACTGCCTTGCTGACACGACAAGAATCCTCTTAGGATCATAACGTGCAAGGAATTTCGCAGTTGCCCTAATTCTATCATCAGTTCTCTTAACATTAAGGACATAAAGTCCATCCTGTCTAACCTTATAGATAAAATCCCTCATGTCGGCACTTTTCTGCTGTGTTCCAATGTGCACGCCAGAGGTGAGGTAGATATCCTCCTCAATTAATAACCCAGTGTTTTCCATCCCATCCATATTTAGTCATTCCTTAACCACTGAAATCGGTATAACGCCTTTCTCGAATTCTCGCATAGCTATGTCAATGGGATCCAGAACATCTACCACATCTATAAGAACGGGCGCACCGGATGAAATCTGGAGTGCTCTAGAACCAATAATCCTAGCCTTCTCAAATTTAGTGTACCTTGCCATAGTTCACCATATCAGGGTGGGCCCCGATTGATATTGATGCTATAAAACTTATTCTTCGAGTTTAACAACAAAATTCACAAATAGAAATTCAGCTGAGCATTGTCAGGTAGGACGAATATACTAATACACTAAATCATCAGCGTTCCCCTACTACACATTAATAAGTGTAACGGACATCCCCCGTCCTACGGTGATCCTGACAATATGATGAACAAACTCACAGTTTGCGCGGCAGCATTCTTCCGTAGCCGTGGTAGGAATTTTGTTACAGGAAAGGAATTTATCAACGAAATCTCTCTCAATCTTCGTTGGATGTCCAAAAGTGATGCAGAGTATATCTTATTTACATTAGTGGAAAAGAATATTCTAAGGAAAAATGGAGATTATTTCCAGCCAACATTTGACATATTGTCAGTTAAGAATATTCCAATCGGATACAAACCAGAACAAAATTTCGTCAGTGAATTAAGATCCACTATGCCACTCCAAAGCACCAAAGAAAGCTCCTTTTCATCATTAATCGTTGAGGCTGAAAAGTACGGGACAAGAAAAGAAGATTTTATATCCGAATCATCAGCGATCCAGGACAAGTTAGGTATCGATATTCTTGTAGCAGGATTAATAATTCTAAAGAACAACGGAGCCGACGTCGACAAAGTATCTGATATCGTATACGAGCAAATATCAGTATCAAACCAACCTAGCTCTTCCTAATAAAATCTGCAAGACTCATTTTTGCTATCCTGCCATATCCTATCCTGCCACTAACTGTAACTGTCTCTGTGAGCTTGATACCAAGAGCCTTTTCCAACTTTTTAATTATTTTATCGTCAGGAGCAAGGTCCTCAGACTCAATTTTTGCAAGTGTTCCCTTCTTTTCAAGAATCGACACTGCAAACTGATCTAAATCCATTCCTTTTGAAATACGAGCATTTCGAATAACACTACCATAGTTCGCTACTAACTCTACAGATTCAACTCCACGATACACATCTTTAGTTTGCATGCGCATCTTACGTTTCTGTAATCTCTGTTCAATAACTTGGGCACTTGCTATTGGTGTAGATACGGAAGTTTTACTGGAAGATCCTCTATACTCATCCCCGAACTTTAAACAGCTCTGACATACACTGAGCTTCGTTCCCTCAATAAAAATTAGCTTTGTGAGTGGAACTTCCTTCCCACACATCTCGCAAATTTCCATATGCAATCCATACTTCAACAAATATATTAAGCATGGGTGTATACGCTGGAGACCCATATATATGGATTCAAAACAGTTACTGCATGGTAATCATCAAAACAATCTATTTAGTAGAGTGCGGTGTAAAGACAGGAGGTGTATTCAATGGGAGATTTTCAAGAAGGTGAGCTTACATCAGAATTAAAAGCTAAAATAATGGATCTAGAAGAAAAAAATACTAGGCTCATGGAGGATCTTCAAGAAGCAGAGAACAACAAGCGTTACTCTGAAAGTGAAATTTTCAGACTGCAGAGAGACCTCACAAAAGTCAGATCTGAACTTGAAAAACTAAAAAGTCCACCTCTTGTCATCGGTACAGTCAAAGACATCTTGCCAGACGGACACGTTGTTGTTAAAAGTTCCGCCGGACCGGATTTTGTCGTTTCTGTATCCACATATTGTCCTTCAGAAAGCATTACTATTGGATCAAGGGTAACCCTAAACAAACAGTCTTTAGCCGTAATGGATGTTCTTCCAACTCCTTTTGACCCCATTGTAAGTGGTGCAGAAATTATAAGTGCACCTAAAATTTCATACGAAGATATAGGTGGTCTAAAACAACAAATGCTAGAACTTCGAGAGGTAGTAGAAGATCCCCTTTTGAGGCCCGAACTCTATAAAAAAGTAGGCGTTGAGCCTCCAAAAGGTGTTCTTTTAGTAGGCCCTCCTGGAACAGGAAAAACCCTAATGGCAAAGGCTATTGCGAGCAACACGAAGGCTACTTTCATAAGGCTTGTTGGATCTGAACTAGTTCAGAAATATATTGGGGAAGGTGCCAGATTAGTTCGCGAGCTCTTTGATTTGGCCAAAGAAAAGGCGCCAAGCATCGTATTTATCGATGAGTTAGACTCAGTGGGGGCAAAAAGGCTTGATGGTACAACTTCTGGAGACAGAGAGGTTCAAAGAACACTCATGCAACTTCTTTCTGAATTAGACGGTTTCACGCCTCTAAGTGATGTTAAGATTATAGGTGCTACCAATAGGCCAGACATCCTTGACGATGCTCTTCTTCGACCAGGACGATTCGATCGTATAATTAAAATTGGGCTCCCCGATGTTGATGGCCGCATCGATATCTTCAAAGTTCACACTGCTCACATGAACATAGATGATAAAATTGTATTAAAGGAACTGGCAAAAGCCACAGAAGGAGCATCAGGCGCAGAAATAAAGTCCATTTGTACAGAAGCAGGAATGATTGCAATTAGACGCAATCGTGATATAGTCACTATGGATGATATGATAAACGCCAAAGTTAAAGTTTTGGAAACAACCAAAAACACCAAACAAGCCCCGGCTGTAATGTTCGGATGAATAAAACATAATTGGATCAATCACTACACGCCCAATCAGGCACTGCAAAAATCATTCAGAGGCCATACGCGGATCTAGGTTTCTTCCTCGCTGAGATCAGTTAATTTATAGATATCCTCGAACCCAATGTTCTCAGCGGCGGATGCCATGTGAATTTCTCCGAAAACCCCTATGTTCTCTAATGCCTTATATAGCTCCATCCCGACAATTGTTTGAGAGTCAGAATCATCTTCTAAAAGCGAATCATGCAACGTATCCAAATCTTCAAACCAATTCGTTATACGCGCCTTTTCTTGATTACTAAGAACATCCGATTTTGTGACAATATTTATCATTGGAAGATTAAGTCGAAACTGGACTAAAGAGGCAAGCATCATGTTAGAAACAAATCCATTAGGTGTCTTACAAAGTGTTGGGTCTATGAGATAAACTACAGCAGATCTGTCTTTTCCAAATGCATCAATAATTACGTCAGATGACTGTCTAAATGCAAAAAGTTCTAACTGTCCTGGAGTATCTACAAGCACATAGTCTGTCTCTTCTGTATCTAAAATATCCGTAATTTTTTTGACATTCACTGCCATTAAATCTGTCGCAACAATCTGTGCACCATTAGGCCCAAGCTTATACTCACTCATAATCTCGTTTAAGGAGACCCACTCCCTAATGTCTATATTTGTCTCATAAGGAAGAGCGTCTGATCCAGGATCAAGATTAACTATTATCGAACTTATCCCTGCACAGTCGAGCCAATTCTTGTAAGCCCCTACCAAAGTACTTTTCCCGCTTCCTGCAGTTCCAACAAAATACAGAAACTTCATAGTCTCCTCGACCTCTATTCTCCTCTCGATTCCGAACTCCCGAAATAACGTCTAATTTATAGGGGGTGAATCACTACCCATACCTTCCTACCAATGCAACAACATCTCAAATGCCAAGCTTTTTACGAAATGTACTCTTCCACTTACTCTCCGTTGCGGAAGAGCACTCACTATCCAACTTCTTTAAAAGCTCCTTTTCCGCTTCCGAAACTTTTACCGGTACATCGATTTTTACACGCACAAAAAGATCGCCACGTGTCTTTGGTGAATTAATTTTAGGAAGGCCCTTTCTCGGAATCCTAAGAACGGATCCTACTTGTGTCCCAGCAGGAATCTTAAGTATAGCAATCTCTCCATCTACAGTCGCAACCGGCACTTCCCCCCCAAGAACGAGTTTTGGGTACGTAGTCACAGCACTTGCCCAAAGATTAACACCATCACGTTCGAACTGAGCGTCTTCTTTGATGTGCACCACAACATACAAATCACCTGGTGAACCTCCGTTGTACCCAGCATTCCCCTGACCAGAAACCCTAATTCTCGAGCCTTCATCTACACCTGGAGGAATATTTATACTAACTTTAGACGTCTTCTCAACACGACCCCGACCCTGACATTTTTGGCACTTCTCTTTTGCTATTTTTCCGGCTCCGTTGCATACTGGGCACTCACTTATAGAAGACATCTGTCCAAAGGGCGTCCTTCTAACCTGCTGTACTTGTCCCCTTCCACCACATTGTCCACATACCTCTGTTTTTCTATTTTTAGCACCCGTACCACTGCAATCAGTACAGTTAATAACACGTGAAACAGCAATTTCGATTTGTTTACCTCTGAGTACATCAACAATTGTCAGGTCAACGTCATATCTCAACGATTCTCCGGATCTGGAACCATTTCGAAATTGCTTTCCCCCTCTACTTCCAAAAATACTACCAAATATGTCATCACCGAAGAAATCTCCAAAGATGTCTCTGAGGTCATCAGTATGGGTAAAATCACTCCAACTAAATCCCCCTCCGCTAAATTGCTGATTTACTCCAGCATGACCATATTGATCATACAATTCACGCTTTGATGGATCGGAAAGCACTTCATATGCCTCAGAGATCTCCTTAAACTTCTCTTCGGCAACATCCTTCGCCTCCTTCGACACATCCGGGTGATACTGGCGTGCAAGCTTTCGATACGCACTCTTTATCTCACTTGCAGATGCTGTTTTCGACACACCAAGTATTTCGTAATAATCTCTTGGCATACTTACTGATCATCCACAATTTTATAGTCGGCGTCTACGAAGTCCCCGCCCTTTCCAGCTTTGGATTCTTGACTCTGTTGCTTTGTCTCTCCACAACCGCAATTCTCCTTCGGATCTCCCTGCTGTTTGTAAATCCTCTGAGAGACCGGACCCATTAATTTATAAACAGCATCAATCTTGGCCTTGATCTCGCTGATATTTCCGTTCTTCCTGGTACTGTCAAGGTCGTCAACCGCAGCTTGGATTTTAGTCTTCTCATCATTAGTTACCTTATCCCCGAGTTCACTAAGAGACTTCCTCACCGAATACACAGTTGACTCAGCCTGATTCCTGACCTCAATCTCTTCCCTCTTCTTTTTGTCAGCATCTGCAAACTGTTCTGCTTGCTTAACCATCTGATCAATTTCTTCCTTGGACAGCTTATTGGACGAAGCGATAGTTATTTTCTGCTCCTTTCCTGTCCCTTTATCCTTTGCGGTCACATTAATAATACCATTAGCATCAATATCGAATGTGACTTCAATTTGAGGCACTCCTCGTGGAGCAGGAGGTATTCCATCAAGCATAAACCTCCCAAGCGATGTGTTATCCGAGGCCATTTCTCTCTCCCCTTGAACAACATGAACCTCGACCGAAGGCTGGTTATCTTGCGCTGTCGAGAACACCTGCGATTTTCTCGTTGGAATAGTGGTATTCCTTTCGATAAGTTTAGTTGCAATACCACCGAGCGTTTCAATTCCTAGTGAAAGAGGTGTGACATCCAAAAGAAGAACATTCTTAATTTCCCCAGAAAGGACTGCTCCTTGAATTGATGCTCCCATTGAAACACATTCCATTGGATCGATTCCACGCTGAATCTTCGGTCCAACAATGTTCTCTACAAAATTTTGAACGATCGGCATTCTTGTGGGGCCACCGACCATAATTATCTTGTTTACACCATCGACCCCTAACGAAGCATCCTTAAGTGCTTGCGTAATAGCATCTCTACAGCGAGCAACAATTGGCTCAACAATGTCCTCCAACTTCGCGCGAGTGATAGTCTGAATAAGGTGCTTTGGACCAGAACTATCTGACGCTATAAATGGAAGATTCAACTCCGTTTGCATAGTAGTCGAAAGTTCTATTTTCGCTTTCTCACACGCTTCCCGAACTCTCCAAAATGCCATATTATCCTTTGAAAGATCAATACCCGACTGTTTCTGAAACTCACCTATAACGTACCTAGTAAGTGCTTCATCCATATCTGATCCACCAAGATTTGTATCTCCAGAAGTTGAAAGCACTTCGAAAACTCCATCACTGAAGTCCATAATTGTAACATCTAGAGTTCCTCCTCCGAGGTCAAATACAAGAATTTTCTGTGATGTATTGCCCTTATCAAGACCGTACGCTAACGCTGCTGCCGTTGGCTCATTTATTATACGAACAACATCAAGTCCTGCGATCGCTCCAGCATCTTTAGTCGCTTGTCGCTGGTTATCGTTAAAATAAGCTGGCACAGTAATTACGGCCTTATCCACCGGCTCCCCAATATACGATTCCGCATCTCTCTTAATCTTTTGAAGGATGAAAGCTGAAATCTGCTGAGGTGTATACTCTTTACCAAGCGCCCTTACTTTTTCACTGGTGCCCATCTTTCTCTTAATATTTTTAATCGTACCATCTGGGTTAGTGACAGCCTGTCTTCTTGCCGGCTCCCCAACTAGGAGTTGTCCATCTTGTGTAAACGCTACATATGAAGGGAATGATTTTCCACCTACACTCGTCCCTTCTGCACTAGGGATCATAGACGGCCTGCCACCCTCCATAACGGAAGCCGCAGAATTACTCGTCCCCAAATCAATACCAATAATTCTAGACATCTTTACTCTCCTGTGTTTCTTTTATTTCTTGTTTTTTAATTGTCACTTTAACTTTTGAATATCTGAGTATTTTATCGCCAATACGGTATCCTTTCTGAAACACCTCTGCAATATTACCTTCACTATCAGACTCCGTCGTACATAGAGCCTCATGACAACTTGGATCGAACTTACCATCTGTAGGAATCTCTTTAAGTCCCTTAGATTCCAGAATCTTCAAGAGATTCTGCCTTATTCCCACAACGCCTTCTACAAAATCGTTCTCCTCTTTAACTTGCCTAAGAGCGCGGTCGAAGTCGTCGACTATATTTAGCATCTCTGAAACAATACCAGCTACAGCGAATGCCCTAAACTCCTCACTTTCTCGTCGTGTCCTCTTTCGAAAGTTATCAAAATCTGCTTGGAGCCTCTGAGCCATATGAAGATACTCTGAAGCCTCACTCTCAGCCTTCTTAAGTTTCTCTTGGAGTTCCTCCACCAAAGACTCCTTTTCAGTACTCGACTCAGCCCCTTTAAACTCGTCAGCCATCTAAATCATTCCCTCAACGTCCAAGCACTAGGCGGTGAGGGATTGCTCCCTCTCCCGTTGCTACTATTCAGTCACCGGACATGTCTGGCATGCCATTGCCTGCTCCGCCAGGTGGTCCCGAAGGTGTAGGTGTACCGCGAGCAGCAATAACATCATCGATTCTAAGAATCATCACAGCTGCATCCGTTGCGGAATTAATAGCCTGTTTTCCTATTCTATGCGGCTCAATAACGTTAAGACTGAGCATATCCTCGATTTTTCCAGTAAATAAGTTCAACCCAGCATGTTTATTGCCTGCTTTATGTTGCTTTCTCATTTCAATAAGAATATCGATCGGATCCAGACCAGCATTTTCTGCAAGTGTAGAAGGAATTGACTCCATTGCTGACGCAAATGCATCAATTGCAATTTGTTCTCTGCCACCCACGGATGCAGCGTAATTTCTTAATTGCATTGCAATTTCAACTGCTGTTGAGCCACCACCCGTGACCATCATCCCATCCTCGATTGCAACCTTTGTAACTGACCATGCATCTATGAGTGATCTTTCAATCTCGTCAACAATATGCTTAGTCCCGCCTCTAACAAGAATCGAAACAGACTTCGCATTATCCACACCACTCACAAAGGTCATTGCTTCATCCTGAATCTTTTTTACTTCGACAAGTCCCGCTTTTCCAAGATCTGATTCTTCAAGTTCTGCAATCTTGTTGACTATGCTACCCCCGGTAGACGCCGCAAGTTTCTCCATGTCTGACTTCTTAACGCGTCTCGCAGCGTAAATGCCCTCTTTCGCAAGGAAATGCTGCGCCAAATCATCGATTCCTTTCTGGCAAAAGACAACATTCGCACCCGTCGCCTTGACATGCTCGACCATTCTTCTAAGTATGTTCTCTTCTTCCATAAGAAAATCATTAAGCTTCGCGGGGTCGGTAATTTTAATTTTTGCCTCCACTTCTGTCTTTTTAATTTCAAAAGCAGCATCAATAAGAGCCACTTTCGCATCTTTAATAACCTTAGGCATTGCCGAATGAACCGGCTCCTTGTCAATTATTAGGCCTTTAACAATCTGAGTCTCCTCCATAGATGCCCCGGTCTTTTTCACTGTCTGAATGTTATTCAAGTCTACTTTATACCCGCCATCCCTTGTCTTCTCCGTAACAGTTCTGACAGCATCAACAACTATGTTTCCAAAGAAATTCTTCGACGAACTGATCTGCTTACTATTCATAGAGGTTTCCGCAATTTGCCTAAGAGTCTCTGTATCATCAATCGAAACTTTCATAGAAATGTCTGCAAGAATCTTCTGTGCTTCTGCATTTGCAAGTCTATATCCTCCTGCAATAATCGTCGGGTGAACATTTGCATCAATCATATCCAGAGATTTTTTAAGAAGCTCTCCTGCAAGAATAACTGCTGTCGTTGTTCCATCTCCAACCTCCGAATCTTGTGTCTTAGCAACCTCAACAAGCATCTTCGCTGCTGGATGTTGGACATCGATTTCCTTAAGAATTGTCACGCCGTCATTGGTGATAACAACATCGCCCATCGAATCGACAAGCATTTTGTCCATTCCTCTAGGTCCCAGACTGCTCCTTACTGCATCGGAAATAACTCTTGCTGCAGCTATATTGTTGAACTGAGCGTCCTTTCCCTTGTCTCTTTTAGTACCTTCCTTGAGGATCACTATAGGTGTATTACCCATTCCCATGCTTCTCTTCCTCCTCCAATACGTTACTGCGACGCCTAAAGTTGTTCTTCTATATAAATATCATTTATCTCTTCAAACAAACAAGCGGACAAGTACTCAATTACTCACGTAGCTATATGTAAAGATTAAAGGAATGTGAGTCGATTAGAGATAGCCTAGTGAGGCCTATTCGTATGAATAAAATACCATTTTCAATCGAAGGTTACACTCTCACAAAAATAAAAAAAAGTGATGACGTAAACTACTTCCTTTCATGCATCAAAAAAACGATCCTCGAATCTGTTTCCGACATAGAAAAAAACTTGTCCGATTTTTGGATAGACGATATAATGTCCGTGGCAAATTGCAAACTATCTAAAGGTATAATGTTCAACGAAGCGTTTAAACTTAGTAACAAAACACAAAACATTGGAATACTCTGGATGGGAAAATCTAAGGATCAATATACATGCGACGATACAGGGTATTTACTAGGCATATTTATTGAAGAGAACGAAAGAAGGAAAGGGCTCGGTCAAGCATTGCTTAACTCAGCAGAACTTTGGTGTAAATTCAATTCTCTTATGAGCATAACTCTGAACGTGGGAGCACACAACAGAGAAGCCCTAAGCCTTTATTTGTCATCCGGATATAAACCTCAATCCACGGTTATGAAAAAGTTCATTTAACATCTTCGCCACATATCTCAATCTGTACACTAATCCCCCTAGTCTCTAAAGTGTATCATTGGAAGACACGTGACAAACTCTTACCGCGCATATTCGATAGCAGCATCCATGCTCATGTAAAGCATGGTTCTTTATCTAAATTCTTCCCCTGCATACCCCTTTTGTTAAACTATCTAACCAATAGACCCAAAAATGTATGAATTTCTAATAGGGTGAATACAAGCATTCCATAAACATACATGCATAAGTTAAACATAACTTCCAGGCCCAGTGTAGTTATCAACTATATACTTGTACAACACGTTTAATTACAACTCAAAAATTTCCCAACCACTTTTGCAGTACCTAATTACTACTACCTTATTCAACACTCAACCAAAATGGTTATTAAACGAAACAGTAGTAACCACACTGGGTACAGTTATGGCCAATAGACCAAAGACCGCCGCCGGAGCTTCCGCCTTAGGAACCATTGGTGGCATTATAACAGTTACCGGAATGGCATATAATCTCCATGCGGATGGGGACACTCTAATGTACATCGGGCTTTACTTGCTAGTCGCGATTTTGTTTTTTTCATCGGCAGGTTTTTTGTATTGGAATGGGAAAAGTAATTACCCCTCACTTATCTTCATCGAATTACTGAACATTGCTGTGATCATGACAAGTATTGCTTTAGAAACAGATTTCAAAAATCTAGGAACTATCCTCGCTGTGATTGCTGTTCTTATTGCTTTGCTATCCATTCCGGAGTCAGTTAGAAAGTGGATCGCTTGGGATAGACTGTGATTCCTAACCCTTTCAACCTATTTTATACGCTATCATGCTCCGGGGCAAGCTTTATTACCGCACCAGGGCTAATCTAGCCCGATGGACGAGAAGTACACCCTAGTCCTCAAAAAGATTGCTCTTCTTGGCGGCCTAGACGACTATGTTGTAGTGTCATCGGGAGAATTAGGAAACGAGCTGAGAATAAGTCAACAGTCTGCCTCTAAAAGAATCTTAAGGCTTCTGGACATGGGACTTATAACTCGTGATCTCGGCGCAAGGAGGCAGCGCATCAGGCTTACAGACAAAGGAATCGAAGCCATAAGGAAGGAATATATAGAATACCGGAGAATTTTTGAATCTGAGGGCTGCATAATTCTTCACGGAGTAGTCACGTCCGGAATGGGTGAAGGCAAATATTACGTTTGCCAGAAAGATTATATGAGCCAGTTCGAGAAAGTTCTTGGTTATATCCCATATGAAGGCACTTTTAACGTTGCTATCAATAAAGGTGAGCTTGGAAAATTAGACATCATTAAAAATGCTGAGGGAGTAGTCATTAAAGGATTTTCCAGCACAAGTAGAAGTTTCGGAGACGTTACTCTATATAAAGCGAAAATACACAATGTAGATTGCGCAGTCATAGTACCGAAAAGATCTCATTATAAGGAAATACTGGAGATTGTTTGTCAATTTCACATTAGAAGAACATTCGGCCTTTCCGAAGGAGATCCAGTAGACCTCAGAGTAGAACTTTAAACTATTTCCTCACTATTCTAACGTATCGTGGGGACATTGCGCAATCACTCACTCTGGTGAGTTCACATTGTGCACACAGAATTCATAAACTGGAATAAGAGTAAATTTCACGCTTATCACATCATGTTCTATTCAAACCTAAAACCACATCGCACACAACACGCAAATAATTCAAACTATCGTTCCCTTTCCAAAAATATGCGCTGCACAGTCCAACCAAATATTTTTAAATAGTATCTATCATGACCACCGGAGCTCATGTAGTGTAGCGGCCAATCATTCGGCCCTTTCGAGGCCGGTACTCGGGTTCGAATCCCGACATGAGCACCGTGACATTCACCCTCACACCGAGTGGTCGTACACATCTGGCATTCCAATTGGCAGATCGCGCGGCAGACATGAAACATGATGGTGACACACATCTGTCGAATCCCAAGAGGCGTCTCAGAAAATGCACTCTCTGCACATCCTCACTGACAGTCCCAGCATTCTATTCTGCACACCATACATTAAGATATAATCGCGCTATCACGAAACGTTTCTAAAATTTGTGCTCCAATCAAGGCTCGGCATCCTCTTCATTTTCCTATTGTAGTCCTCACCTTGAATTATACACTCTCCAATATTTGATCTAGTAATTCTCTTAACAATTGGAAGTTTCCTTGGGTGCGCCTTCAGGATGGCATTTGCGAGATTCTTATCAAAGCAGGGATACATTCTCAATTTTTCAAGATTCCAGTTGTCTATTAAATCATAAACCCTTTCTATACCCTCATTATAAAACTCCGAGGCAAAGATATTGACAACTGACACATCGTCACTTAATATCATCACATTAGATCCACGAATAGAATACTCGCCGCCATTAAACGATATTGCAAGACCTTCAGAAGCCCGAACCAGATCCAACGTCTGGTAGTCACTTGCATCACTTCCTATATAAATAGTCGAATCAAGATCGATGCGGTTTCTCCTCCGTATTTCAAGAAGCTGACGTATTTTTTCATTAGAGCCGACAAACTCGATATTCTTCATATCACTACCAATACTCATGTTCGAAAAAATATCATGTAAATCCTTATCTAATTCTGAAACTATTGCAGCATCATCTGCGTCTAAATATCTTGATTTAGACACAATGTAAGATATTTTAGGAATACGAAGAGTAGATATTCTCGATGCAATCTCCCTGATACGCCTGCCTTCCTGCCTATTTATGTTGGATGTATCAAAATCAATATGCGTACAGAATACATCGTCAAACCGGAAACCAGTACACTCGCAGAATCTCATAACGTAATGTATCAAAGATCTAGTCATAATGTACGTCGGCATTAAACATCTAAGATACTGTATAACATCAAACACCTTCGGAGCAACCATCAGCGTATCTTTTACAAAAGAATAGACCGAACTATCTGTGACGCCATATGCCTTGAGAAATGGAAACACCATCTTCATAACGGATTCCATTTCCATGTCATTCCTCATGAGAACATATGTCGTAATATACTCATATCTTGACAAAACATCAAAGATGTGTTCGCCATTTCGAATGAACCTCCCGCACAACGCCCTAACAAAGTTGTTTTTCGAAAGAATCCCACTACAGCTTAGAGCAATCTGTTTTTCATCAACAAACCCAAATTCATCTATCAAATCATATTCCATCTACTGGATCACCGATCTTCTCATCGACTATTAAACTTAGATCGTACGGATAATTCAACTGTTTTCCGTTAACATAGGGCTTTTTTTCCTTAATACAAAGATCACCGCTCGCAAATTTTCTAATTGTCTCTACTATAAGAGGTAACTCTCGCTTTGCTCCATCTTCTCGTATTTTTTTGAAAAGCGGCAATTCTGCCCCCTCATCAGCAACTATTTCATCTAATGTCTTCGTTTCTAGCCTTTTGTCGAGGTCCATCCAAAGATCGACATATTCTCTATTATGTATCGAAAATTCGCAATACGTTATCGGTGAACCTCTATCCCATTCAGGAGTACAAACATGCATCATTGCCCCTTGATAAATTTCATTGTTTCGAATAAGCTGCCAAATGACTTCCTTCCACGTTCCCTTTGGACCATTTGGAAGTGCAGGATGCAAATTCACAAAATCATACTGAGTGCATGTTACGTTATCTAACCATAACATATAACCGGCCAATATTCCGAGATCAAACATCCTGTTTCTAATTTTCCTGCGAATCTCATTTCCGTATTCTTCCCTCCATCGTTCCCTATCCACTTTCCAAAGGTTCGGTTTAAATGACCTCCACGAGACAACTATGAGGGGTATATCGTAGTCTTTGATCATATCAAAAAACTGGGTCCTTTGTTCCCCGTAAAGATGAAAATCGTCGTCAATGCCCTCGTTACAAAAAACAAAAGAAATCTCAATATCCAGCGTTCCATCCGCCTTCTTATCCATAACTTTTTGGAGAAGATTTCTAGAACCAGGACCCCTGCCTGTGGAAAACCATCCAAGCCTGAGCATAATAGCAGCCATGTGACGCAACTATTAAAGATAATTCCTAGTACCTAAATGGACTCAAACATCTAAAACAACAGTAAGTGAAGGAGGGTTTCTACTTATCGAAAGCATGTGATACGTCACCGCTTTGATCTCAGATTTCGGACGATGCTTTGATCTGTTCAAAGGTTCCCCCAATGCTATACACCTGACTTTACAATCCTCAAAAACTATACTAAACTTATTAAAAACCAGAGAGTCACAATCTAGTATGAAGAGGAGTTCCGATAACAATGAATACAACTTGTCCTCAATATCCCTGGCACATATCTCAATCACTCTCTCCAATTTGTGCTCGATCGTCGATGCATCTACAATTTGATCAAACATTGCGTAGGCGGCATTTTCAAAACACTCCTCTAAATTCCTGCCAGTGCATCTCACCATTACATCGGCAGTATGCTCAAGAAGTTCATACTTCATAAACACACAGATAAATAGAGATTAAAAAATATCCGACAACCACGCCTACCACCGTAGTGGCTTGGAAGGGCTGTTATCAATTAAATAAATCAAACTCGAAAAAATAGAGAGTATGTACAGTGAAAGTTCACCCTCAGAAATCAAAATAACTTTGTGATCATACATGAACGAAAGCAGAGCAGCAAAACTAATGACTAACGCGGACTGCGTTGATAAAATCATTATAATGAATGGAAGAGAACCATTTCTAGACAGTGTGTTTTGGTATTTAACAGAAATAAACACAGGTGTTTTTGAAGATGCGAAAGCGATAGTATCTAGAGATGGAACAGTTGATATAGTAGTCAATTCCCTCGAAGAAGAGTCTGCAAGAACAAGCAAATGCAACGTTCATATATACAAAAACGCAAAAGAGCACGAATCGATAATAAAGGAACTGCTTGGCAACTCAAAAATCATCGGTATAAATGCGCCTTACGTAGCATACAATTCAATAATGCGTCTTAAGGAAATAAAAGAAAAACTGGAGATTATTGATGTTTCAAAGGAAATAAGTCAAACTATCTCAGTCAAAGATAAAAAAGAAATCAAGGCAATCGAGAAAGCTTGCGATATAACATCCTCCGTAGCAAGTGAACTACCCTTAGTATTATATGAAGGAATTTCTGAAAAGGAAGCTTCTGCAGAGGTAGATATTCGAATGAAAAAGTTAGGCAGCACAGGAAATGCCTTTGACACAATAGCATGTTTTGGAACAAACTCCTCTGAACCACATCACGTCCCAAGCTCAAATAGACTAAAGAAAGGAGAAGCAGCTCTCTTCGATTTTGGAGCAAAATTTGATATGTACTGTTCAGATCTCACAAGAACAATCTTTTTTAACAATCCAGATGAAAAACTCAAAAAAGCATACAATATCGTGCTGCGGGCACAAGAAGAAGGTATTGCTCTGATACGTGATGGTGCAAAAGCTAGCGATGTCGATTCGGCGGCCAGAAAGATAATAGACAACTCGGAATTCAAAGGACTTTTTATTCACTCATTCGGGCATGGCATAGGAATGAATGTCCACCAGGGAATTTTCGTTTCACCAGGATCAAATCAGATTTTAAGAGCTGGCAACGTCATATCTGCAGAGCCAGGAATATATATCCCTGGTCTTGGAGGAATAAGGATAGAAGACACAATCCTTGTGACGGAAGACAGTTGTAGAAGGTTAACCAACTACGATCACAACCTCACTATAGTCTAGTCAAAATCCCTATCCACAGTTATTTTTTGCCTGTCGCCAGCATTTTCTAGTTCCAAATAGTCTCCAATAATCCTTCCTATCTTTATCACAGGATATCTTGACACTGGTTTACCGTCATCCTTGCTAAGAGGTGTTGAGTCAAAAAAGATACAAAATGCCCTAGCCTTTGGCCAATATGCAATATCGCCTCTTTCCAATGTCGTGACAACCTTTCCGGAAAGCATTCTATCATCGACCGGAAATTCAAAGTAAATCTCCCCTCCGAGCATATTGATCCTATTAGAGAATGGAAGAGAGAACCAAATGCTATTGGAAATATCAGAATCATCAAGTTCTGCGTTAAAGCAGGCATTCCTCGTTTGAATTAGAATCTTACTCATTTTTATCATCTGCGGTAGTACAGATATATCATAATCCTCCGCAGACACCAACCAAATCTCATTTATAATTTCGTTCTATCGTCATCTTATCCGCAACCTGCCAAGTAGTTTATTTATCTAGATAGAGTGTAACAACAAAAGAGGAGCGTTTGCTGTGAAGATAAGAGTTGGAATCAACGGATATGGAACTATCGGAAAAAGAGTTGCCACGGCTGTTAATCAACAAGACGACATGGTTGTGGTTGGAATTACTAAAACAAAACCAACATATGAAGCCAAAATTGCGATGGACAGAGGTTATCCCATATATGTTCCAAATGAGAACATAAGCGCATTCGAAACTGCTAACATTAAAGTCGCCGGAAGAATCGAGGATCTATATGGAAAAGTTGACGTTATAGTCGACTGCACGCCCGGAAAACTTTCAGAAAAATACAAGGCAGAGTACGCTGCAGCAGGTATCAAAGCCATATGGCAAGGCGGAGAAAATCATAGTCTAACAGGCATTTCATTCAATTCAGCGGCAAATTATATGGAATCATGGGGAGCTCAGTTCTCTCGAGTTGTTTCTTGCAATACAACAGGATTGGTCAGGACCATTTACCCCATAGACAAAGAGTTCAAAGTAGTAAACGGATACGCTACACTCATAAGGAGATCTGCAGATCCAAACGATAGTAAAACAGGGCCAATCAATGCAATTGAACCGTCTGTCAAAGTTCCAACGCATCATGGACCAGACCTCCAAAGTATTCTTCCATGGATCAATATTCAAACTATGGCCGTAAAAGTGCCTACCACACTCATGCACGTCCACGCGATTGTTCTAGAACTTAAGTCAGAAACTACAACCGGGCGCATTATTGAACTTCTAGAAGAAACCCCCCGTGTAAAACTCGTAAAAAGCAAGGATGGTATAAAATCAACAGCCCAAATTATGGATCTTGCAAGAGAACTTGGAAGAACACGCGGGGATATATTCGAAGTCGTCGTTTGGGAGGACGGAATCAAGGTTGCTGGAAACAAGATTTACTACTATCAAGCTGTTGGCCAGGAAAGTGACGTCATTCCAGAAAACATAGACTGCATCAGGTCTATATGTCAACTTGAAAAAGATTCAAGAAAGTCTATTGCAAAAACAAACAAGGCAATGAATATTTAGGGAGAGAAGAACAACATGAGAGATTTCCATACACTCGACGATTTTGAATTCACAAACAAAACAGTCTTGTTGAGAGTTGATATCAACTGCCCGCTCCAGAGAGACTCATTGGAAATCGAAGACGATTCAAGAATTAGAAAAGTAATCCCCACAATCCGTGAGCTAATAGAGAAAAAGGCTAAGTTGGTCATTATTGCACATCAGGGTAGAAAAGGAAAGTGGGATTGTGTAAGTCTGAATCGACATTCGGAGAAACTGGCTAAATATCTCGGCAGCCCAGTAAAGTATGTCGATGATATTATAGGTAATTTAGCCAAAGCGATGATTAAAAAACTTAAAGCTGGTGAAACACTCCTCTTAGACAACGTTAGAAAACTGGATTTTGAAACTGCAAAAGTTGATATGTTCGAGCATGCCAAAGGAAAACTTGTCAGCGAACTTGTGCCCCTAATAAATTTCTACGTATGCGATGCATTTAGCGCTGCACATAGATCTCAGTGCTCGCTCGTCGGTTTTCCGATCAAAGTCCCATCTGCAGCTGGACGATTGATGGAAAGGGAAATACATACTTTAAAGACAGCACTAGACAAACCAAAAAAGCCGTCAGTATTTATTCTTGGAGGAGTAAAAATTGGAGATATATCAAAAATAATAGACCATACACTTGAAACCAACATGGCAGATGTTATCATACTCGTGGGTCTTGCGGGATACATGTTTCTCATGGCAAAAGGAGTTAATCTCGGAAAAACGTCGACAGAAATAATGAAGGAGGTTACCAACGAAAGTATTCAAATTGTGAGGAATACTCTATCGAAATATCAACAGAGGATACTTCTGCCTATAGATGCTGCCGTAGAGAAAAATGGAAAAAGAACATCGATATCCGTTGAGAATTTTCCAGTCGAAGAATCTGTAATGGATATTGGGGACCATACCATAAAAAAATTCAGTGAAATTATAATTTCATCCAAAACCTCGCTTATGTCTGGCCCCGCTGGAGTATACGAGAAAAAAGGTTTTGGTTTTGGTACTAAATGCCTCATGAATGCCATGATTGAGTCTGGAGGCCAATCAATCATCGGTGGAGGGCATACCACCGCCGCAGCAGACGCGTTCGGACTCACGAATAAATTTTTCCATGTTAGTACTGGTGGGGGTTCATTAGAAATGTTCCTCCTCGGAGAGCCGCTCCCGGCAATAAATGCACTGAAATATTCCTACAGTAAACTGTGATCGCATGTCATTAAACATAGCAGAGGTTGGCTGTTTATCAGGCGGTGAATGTTTCCTCATAACCACAGAAGATAAGGCCGCTCTCGTCGACACAGGCTTTGCAGTAGGAGCAAATCATGTAGTCAACAATATTGAAAAAATTCTGTACGGACGAAATCTTGACTATGTCATATTAACTCACTCTCACTATGATCATGTGTCAGGAATACCACTTATCAGAAAAAACTGGCCTAATGCAAAGATTCTCTCCGCAAGTCATGCCGCTGAGGTATTTAGGAGACCTGGAGCTATCAAAATCATGGAGCATATGAACTACGCTGCGGCTCAGATGTTAAAAAAGAAAATTTCTTTTAATATAGATCTCAGCTGCCTCCAAACTGATATTGTTATCGGAAACGGAGACGTAATTGATCTTGGATCTACAAAATTCGAAGTTATTGAAGCTCCCGGTCACACCTGGGATTCGCTGGCTTTCTGGTGTAAGAGTGAAAATTTGATGATATCGTGCGAAACAATGGGAGTTCCATCTGGAAAAAACTCAGTCCTGCCAGCATACCTCGTCAGCTACAAAAGAGCCATGAACTTTATAAAACTAGTCGACAAACTAGACCCTCAACAAATGCTAGTTGCGCATAATGGAGTATTCAACGCAGGGGAGACAAGAAAATACATAGATGAAGCGCTGCACTGGAATGAGTACTGCAAAAGTCGTATCATGACACTCCATAGGGAAGGTCTATGCCTAAGTGACATCAAGCAGACAATAAAGGACGAATTATACACCGACGTCATCAAAGAGAAGCAGCCCGAAATTGCATTCGACTTGAATAACGATTACCTCGTCCCAATGGTCATTAAAGAATGCAGTACAGACAATTACAACAAATTACACCTGTAATGTAAATTCTTCCCCCGTGCGAGGCAGTATAACATTATAATCTGCAAGATCTCTAAGAAACAATTCCCTCGTTTCCGAATGCATCATAACAATATTCTCTGGATGACACGCATTGATAAAATCTACAATCTCCTCATGGTCTGCATGCGCTGAGAAATCGTACTTTTGAACTTCACAATTGACTTTAACAATCTCACCATCAATCTTTACACACCCCCTATTCATTAACATGTTTCCATTTGTATCATCCGCTTGATATCCAACAAGGAGAATGGCATTTTTGGGATCATTCTTGAGACGACTAAGATATCCAAGAGCAGGTCCTCCGTCAAGCATTCCTCCGGTAGTGACGATAACACTTGCACTACCAGCCTTCCTCCTCGTATTCGCGTTGTAAACCTCCTTAAACTTCCTCTTGGACGCCCATAAAGACCTTGCGCTTGCGAGATATCTAGGATAATTAAGATAAATTCTTGTGATTGCTCTTCCCATCCCGTCAACCCACATATCATAATCTCGACTGTTAAGAAGAATCATAATTTCTTGTGTCCTTCCAACCGCGAAGCACGGAACGAGAACTGTACCGCCACGCTCGACAACTTCATCAACTTTATCAAGGAATTGTTCTTCCACAATTTTTCTATCAGGATGAATGCGCCCCCCGTACGTTCCCTCAATAAAAAGATTCTGGCAGTCGACCGATCTTGCACCGTTGACTAATCTCTGCTTAATAGTATGTATGTCCCCTGAATAAAGTGTGCTCGTATCCACTCCAAATTCAAACATTGCCGCACCGGGCACATGTCCCGCGGAATGCATCGTAACCTCAATGTTTCCAAGATCAAACGTGTCCCCGTAGGTCATTGGAACAACATTTTGCATAGTTTTTTCAATATCTCCCGTCACATACGGTAACGGATAACTTTCTGCATTTGCAATTTTTAGAGAATCATACATCATAATTTCTCCAACCTCTGCCGACAGCGGAGTTGTGAAAAGTTCACATGTGTCCCTCTTACAGACCTGAGGTACCACTCCACAGTGATCCAAGTGGCAGTGTGTAAGTAGCACATGATCTACTCTTGGTGCAGGCAAGGGATACTCTGGCGGCTTTGTAGGATTCATTCCATAATCCATAAGAATCACTTTTCCATCACCCTCCATAACCATTCCCATTCGGCCAACTACATCGGCTCCACCTAAAAACTTGAACTTCATCTCCATTACATTACCTCTTGCGTTCTCACGGTATTCCAGAAGGGAAGACTCACAAAGCAGAACGATCCATGCTACCCCTTTGCTGTAACATGACGTGCGACACGCGCAGGCGGCTCCACATTATAGATTTTGTGTTTTAAACACATCTCTGTGATTAGCACACATCCCAGCTCAGATGCGCATAAACTGCCAAAAACCTATCCTGTCTACAAATTTACCACATAAGTGTAAAATTGTAACTTTGGAGGGAAAGAAACAAAATCTGTCCTTACAAAACTTCCTAGTAAAACATGCCCAAACACTGGCTACAAAGGACATCAATACACTTTTATTGACAGTCCACACAAACATATAAACTCAATAGCATAGATCAAACGAAATGTCACCGCAATCATTCTGCCATTGATTAGGTTATTATAGAGCAAACTATTGCGTACCTAGGCTAGGAGTGGCCATATGTTTTGCCCGAAGTGCGGTTCAATGATGTTTCCGTCAGGCAGAGTGTACACCTGTAGACATTGCATGACTGAGCAAGATATTGCAGGGAATGAACAGAAAATTGTTACCAATATCTACAAAAAAGAAGTTGCGTCAGTTGGCGAAGAAGACAATACAGCAATACTTGCAAAGGAACATGTCTTCTGTCCTGTATGCGAAAGAGATGTAGAGGCGTACTTTGAACTCAGACAAATGCGCTCGGCTGATGAACCAGAAACAAAGATATTCCGTTGTTCTGTCTGTAAGCATGTATGGAGAGAATAAGGCCAATGGTGGTAGGTGGTAATTGTGTTTAAAGCGGTCATTAAAGCAGATGTCATGAAGAGTCTAGTTAATGTAGTTTCTCCAATCACAGATGAGGTTAAACTTACAGTGAAACCTGAGGGAGTAAATCTTGTTGCGGTAGACCCTTCACATGTTTGCATGATTGAGCTTGTTCTCGATAAAGGAACATTCGAATCGTACGAAGCAAACGAAACGGAAATGGGAATCGATTTAGACAAAATCAAAAGCATCCTTAAACTATCATCCTCCGGCGAAGTCATCGCTGTGAATCAAGACGAAGAGCGTAAGAAACTCATATTCAAAATCGGAAATATCACAAGACACATGAGTCTTGTCGATACATCAACAATGTCCACACCGAAGATTCCTACTTTAAATCTTACATCATACGTAGAAATCTACGCATCCGAACTTCAAAAAGGCATAAAGGCGTCTGACAACATTTCAGACCACGTAACATTTATCGCAGATAAAAATTCCTTCGAGCTTCTATGTGAGGGAGATACCGACTCTGCAAGCCTCAGACTCGATGACTCCAGCATCTCGATTAGCGTAGACAAAAAAATACACAGCATGTTTCCACTCGATTATCTTGGGTTAATGATAAAGGCTCTTCCCCCCGATGCCATGCTCAAGCTCGAACTTGATACAGATTTCCCCGTGAGGATGACATTCAGTCTCGTTGACGGAAACGCTCGAGTTACGTATCTGCTAGCACCAAGGATAGAGAGCTGACAAACAACGATGAATATCGATGAACTTAATCGAATGGCAAATAAGCTCAGGTTGCACGTTATAGAAATGACGACAGTCTCAAATTCAGGGCATCCTGGAGGCTCATTGTCCTCCGCGGACATAATCGCCGCTCTATATTTCAAAGTCATGAAGCACAATCCGAAAGACCCTCAATGGGATGAGCGGGATCGCTTTGTATTATCAAAAGGACATGCTGCTCCAGTTCTCTATGCGGCGCTTGCTGAGTCTGGATATTTTTCGTCTAGCGTCTTACACACATTCAGACAAGTAAATTCCCGGCTCCAAGGGCATCCTGTTCATGGAAAAACACCTGGCATAGAAATGTCAACAGGATCATTAGGCCAGGGACTCAGCATGAGTTGCGGGATCGCGCTATCTGCAAAAATGGATGGAAAAAACTATAAAACGTATTGCCTGCTCGGCGACGGTGAGCTTCAAAGTGGACAAAATTGGGAAGCAGCAATGTTTGCCTCAAATTACAAACTTAACAACCTCATCGCTATCGTAGATAGAAATCATCTACAAAATTATGGAAGTACCGAAGAAATAATGGCCCTAGAACCACTTGGCGACAAATGGAAATCTTTCGGATTTAACGTGATCGAAGCAGATGGTCACGACATGATTGAGATTCTCAAAGCGTTCGAAACAGCCAGTAAATCTACTGATGCCCCTACGGTTATCATCTTCAATACCATAAAAGGAAAGGGAGTTTCTTTCATGGAAAATAATGTAAGCTTTCATGGACGCGCCTGTAACCCAGATGAGTATAAACTTGCAATGACAGAGCTTTCGAAGGCGATTCAGTGAGATTATCACAGCGGGATTACTATGGGAAGGCCCTGGTAGATCTTTCAAAAATAAGACAAGACATCGTTGTTATTGATGCAGACCTGGCTAGTTCAACAAAAACATCAAAATTTCAGGAAGCTGCACCAGAGAAATTCATCGAGGTAGGTATCGCTGAACAAAATATGATTGGTATTGCATCAGGTCTTGCAGCATCAGGGAGGACAGTATTCGTGTCGACATTTGCAGTGTTCGCGACTGGTCGCTGTTGGGAACAAATAAGACTCGCAGTTGCGTACCCAAAGCAAAATGTCAAGATAGTATCTACTCATTGTGGCGTTAATGTTGGTGAGGATGGGGCATCCCATCAAAGTCTAGAGGACATCTCAATAATGAGAAGTATTCCTAACATGACTGTTATCTCTCCCGCAGACGCATACGAAACTTACGCAGCAACTATGGCACTTGCAGACTACATGGGTCCATGCTACATGAGGCTTGGTCGTGCAACATTTCCAATTGTAACCGAAGAAAACACAAAATTCAGGATCGGTTGCGCCAAAATTATGAAAGAAGGTGAGGACGTAACACTTTTTGGTACGGGTCAGATGCTTTCACTCTGCCTCCGCGCAGCCGAAGAATTAAAGAGATGCGGCATTAACGCTGAAGTTATCAATATCTCAACAATTAAACCATTAGACACAAACACTGTTATAAAATCGGTAAAAAAAACTCGCTGTGCCGTATCAGCAGAGGAACATAACATTATCGGTGGATTAGGCTCTGCCATAGCCGAAACACTTTCCGAAAACATTCCTGTGCCTTTAATAAGAGTGGGAATGAAAGATACATTTGGTGAGTCAGGAAAATTCGATGAACTCATGACAAAGTACGATCTAACTGTAGATGCAATATTTCAGGCCGCCAGACAATCTATATCAAAGAGGAAGCAAAATGAAAATCTTTATCGACACAGCGAATTTAGATGAAATAAGAAAAGTTAGTAGTTGGGGCATTATCGACGGTGTTACTACAAATCCGAGTCTTATCGCAAGAGAAGGCAAAGACGTAAAAACGTGTCTAAGGGATATCACGAAAATTATTGATGGCCCAATTTCCGCAGAAGTAATGTCTTTAGACGCAGAAGGAATGATAAAAGAGGGTATCGAGCTCTCAAAAGTTCATTCTAACGTTAACATTAAGTTGCCGATGTGCGTCGAAGCGCTAAAAGCAACAAAAAAACTAACATTAATGGGAATCAAAGTCAACGTTACACTAATTTTCTCGGCGCAACAAGCTCTTCTTGCCGCCAAGGCAGGGGCTTCATTCGTTTCACCATTTGTGGGCCGACTTGATGATATTGGAGAACATGGAACAAACCTAATATCCAATATAACGCAAATATTTGCCAACTATTCCTTCGACACAGAAATAATTGCAGCTAGTGTAAGAAATCCGATTCATGTCCTGGAGGCCGCACTTGCTGGATGTGATATTGCCACAGTCCCTTACAAAATATTACAACAAATGGTATCCCATCCTAAGACAGATGAGGGTATCAAAAAATTCATGTCAGATTATAACAACTTAAAGAAACATAACACAGATGCATGATGTAGCTATAATTGGCGGTGGTCCTGCCGGCAGCAAAGTTGCTGCCATTCTGGCTAAAAATTACAGCGTACTAGTTTTAGAGGAACATAAATCATCTGGTACACCTATCCAATGCGCAGGACTAGTAACTGAAAGAACAATCAACCTATCAGGGGTAAAGCCCGACATCCTTAACAGGTTGTACGGCGCAGTGGTAGTATTTCCAAACGGAAAAAGCACTATCATACGTTCTAACAATGTAAAAGCAGTCCTTATATCTCGTGATAATTTTGATGCCAAAATGGCAGAGGCTGCCATAACTGCTGGTGCGGAATATCGCTATCTAACAAAATACAGGTCACACATCATCGAGAATGAAATCGTAAACATTGAAACTGACAAAGGCAAAATCCAATCAAAACTCATCATAGGTGCGGACGGATACGGTTCTAAAGTTGCTATGTCAATATACAATAACAATCCGAGAGAATACATACGCGGCATAATATACGACATAAAAAATCGAATGGATGATCAGGATTTAGTCAGAATAAGGATAGGCTCAGATGTAGCTCCAGGATTATTCTCATGGGAAATTCCTTTCGGAGAATTTACTCGTGTCGGGTTATGCTCATCGTTAAACTCGAAACCTCCTTTGGAGTACCTTAAAGTTCTAATAAAAAGGGCCGGCTTACAGGACAAACCTATCATCGCCAAGTACAACGGAAAGATTCCGGTTGGGGGAAGAAAAAGATCGTACAGTGATCATCTATTACTTATAGGAGATGCTGCAGGACAGGTTAAGCCAATTTCTGCAGGAGGGTTGTATCCTGCACTGTCTTGCGCTAATTACCTGAAAGAAACCGTAGACGAAGCATTTCGTATTAACAAATTTAACGAAAAAATTATGTCTAAATATGAAAAAATGTGGAAAAATAACCTAGGAAGAGAGTTATGGAAATCATACCAACTAAGAAAACTATACTTAAAATGTACCAACAGCGATATGAACGCCATATATGAATGCATTACCGACAAAAGAATCAACGCCATTCTCAATGATACAGATATCGATAATCCTAGTTTGTCTATTATCAAAACCCTCAGATATTTTCCAATCATTGCAAAACTATCGTCCATAGCGATAAAAGTGATGACAAGATGACGAAATTTGCAATGATTCCAATTTCTGAAGCATCATCCATCATACCAAACCTCCTAAAAAAAGGAATCATTGATGAAAATGCTAGAATATACAAAAGTACGAAGTACAAATTAGCTCCAATACTTGAAGGTAAAGAATGTCAGATTGATTATTTAGGATATAAGCTAACAGAAGGTCTCACACATTCAATAGACCGCATACCCCCTCAGAAACGCATCCTTGCAAGTCTTTCTGATTTACCAAAGTCTACATTAAGTGAGCTTCCATTGAAGTGGAAGCACATAGGAAAAGTCACCATCATAAAATTAAAGGAATCTGCAAAGCCATACGAAAGACGAATAGGCACGATATATGCTAAAGAATTAGGGGCAAAAACAATTTGCGTCGATAGGGGCAAAATAATAGGAGAGTTTCGAAAACCTAATCTTGAGGTAATTTATGGATCAGAAACAGAATCTATGAAACGAGAGAATGGGATTCTCTATAATTTTGACGTTACAAAAATTATGTTTTCCTCTGGAAATACTAACGAAAGAAAACGAATGAAAAATTTTAATTATACGGGAAAAACAATTGTTGATATGTTTGCAGGAATAGGCTACTTCACTTTGCCCCTAGCTAAATTCGCCAATCCTAGAAAAATTGTCGCCTGCGAAAAGAATCCAGATTCCTACAAATTTTTAGTTCAAAACATATCACTAAACAATGTTGAAAACGTGGTCGTTCCCGTCTTTGGTGATAATAGGGATCTTGATGGGAAATCATTCGCAGACTGTGTCATCATGGGATATGTCCAAAAAACATCGAAATTTATCCCCAAAGCACTAGACATAATAAAATCCGGCGGAATAATTCACTACCACGATACATTTTACGTACATGAATACGAGAAAAAAATAAAAAAAATATTTGATACATTCTGCCCAGGTGGATATAAAATCTTAAAAATAGAAGAAGTAAAGTCCTTTGCACCAGCTGTCTCACACTACGTTGCTGACATTCAAATTTACTGAATCGCTTTTGAGGACCAGACAATTTCAAGTTCGGTTTATCTACCTTTTGTGCTATACACAGAATCCCACATGGTAGTGATAGTTGGAAAAGTATTGTTTTAAAAGTTATTTGTTGTTTCATACATTTAGCAAATTCTGAAAAATTTTCTCCTTCTCTGCTTACGTTTTTTTGCAATTATCTAATAAAATCATTTACTTCTCTAGGCAAAATAAACTAGATCTAACAAAACAGATATCTTGTATCATCCTTAATTAATCAAAATGAGTTTGTTTTAGAAATAAAGGAAAATTTTCATTATCATATGGTCCAGAAGCAGAATTCTGGGTTCCAGTCGCACAAAATTTCAGCCAATTTTATCAAACTTAGCAGCAGATTTTACAGATGTAGAAATCAATGAATAGAAGGCATATAGGCAGCAAAAGTAGAAAACATTTTAACTTGATCACTAACACTCATAACAAAGCAGAGGACATTAAGCTCTCGGCGCACCTGAACAAATAATTTCTAACATAAAATCGAAGTCAAGATACAGTAATTTAGCGTAAAACGCCTGTAATTCTACATCTTATATATAGCGGTGTGTTCATCCTGCCGCGAAATATGGGAACATACACGCTAATCAAGGGAAATGAAATTTCTGCGGAAATATACCCCGATATAAAAAAACGAGTGTTAAATCTCAAAGCAAAGGGCATTACACCAGGTTTGGGGGTCATTCTTGTTGGAGACGACCCCGCATCAAAAGCGTGTGTTAAAATGAAAGAAAGAAAATGTAAAGAACTCGGAATAGAGTCCGTCACTGTTAAGCTACCTATGAATGTTACAGAGGAATATCTTCTCCAGAAAGTAGATGAATTTAACAAAAGCACACTCGTTCATGGCTTCTTAATTCAACTCCCTCTACCAGAACATATTAACGAGAATCACATAATAGACGCCATTGATCCAAAAAAAGACGTAGATTGTTTTCATCCAGAAAATGTTGGACGTTTGTTCGTAGGAAACCCAATATTTCTCCCTGCAACCCCTGCGGGTGTTCAGCAATTACTAGTTCGCTCTAATATTAAAACTACAGGAAAGCACGTCGTAATTGTTGGAAGAAGTAACATTGTAGGAAAACCAATGGCAGCAATAATGATGCAGAAAGGAATCGGTGCCGACTCTACCGTAACCGTCACGCATTCAAAAACAAAAAATCTTTCAGATATAACTCGCCAAGCAGACATCTTAATTGTAGCTGTCGGAAAGGCACATACCATAACGGCTGATATGGTTAAAGAAGGGGCCACGGTTATAGATGTAGGAATAAACAGAGTCAGTGACAATGACCTCGCATATCCTGGATGCTCGAGGCTTGTTGGTGATGTAGATTTTGATAATGTAAAGGACAAGACGTCGGCTATTTCGCCAGTTCCAGGAGGAGTTGGACCAATGACAATTTGCATGCTTATGCGTAACACAGTAATAGCAGCAGAGCATGCCCTCAGAAATCAAATTTAGAGGTGATCGCATGATAAGGGAATGTGGGGAGCATGGATACTTCCGTGATGAGTATTGCCCAATATGTGGAGAAGAGGGAAAATTCATCATGAACGATTATGAAACGGAAAAACTAGGGAGGACATTAGCAGGCATCCTTCGACACGGAAAATTCAACCTTGAAATGAACGACCAGGGATTCGTAAAGATAAAAAGCATCGTTTCCACTATAAGAGACAAGAATCAGCGAATGCATTGGCTAAGATCACATCACATCATAGCACTAGTTGAAACAGATGAGAAGGGGAGATATCAAATCTCTGAAAATTTTGTCAGAGCTACGTATGGTCATACAATCAACGTTGACCTTAAGCTCCCAACAGACAACATTCCATCAGAACTGTATTATCCTACTACAGAAGAGGAGGCGGACATAATCTTGGAGACAGGTCTCATGCCATCTGACAGATCTATGGTCCATCTCTCTCTAACCTTCGATGATGCATTTAGGGCTGGTCTAGTTCGTGTAAAGAATCCAGTGATTCTTACAATCAACTGTAGTAAGTGTATCGAGATGGGATACGATATCGGAAGAGCAGCAAAAACAGTATTTTTGTGCAAGCAAGTCCCCGCAAATTGTCTAAAAATTGTCAAAGGATAATTTCTATGTCATACGTTCTCACACCTAAAGAAGTAAAAGAAAGATACGGATCAATGTTCTGCCGAGGGTTCTGTACCATTGTTGACGAAAAAAACAATATAGCTAAAGTTGTTGAAACATGCACTGCAAGAGGCCCAGTTGAATGGGATCTTGTAAATAGAAAACGTGCTGGGGGGGTAATCCTCAATACACATCTAGATGGTTGTACACTTACAATGAGTACCTTCATTGGAAAAAAAGAACTAAAATTTGGCCCATCATCCGCCGAGTTAGGCGGACAAGGCCTGGAATCACTCACAATCATTGATGGAAAAGTTCACACTGTGTGGAAAGGCATCGGAGGAGCTTCTATTGGTATTGGGGCATGCCTTCCTCAAGCAGAAGGCATAATTAAAACAATTTATCCTGACAATTTCAAAATAGGCGGAGCTCACACGGCATCCGTTGAAATTATTACACCCATGTTGATCAGAGTAATTGTGGGAATTGACGATACAGATACAAAAGAAAGAGGGGCGTCATGGGCCATGGCAATGGACATGGCAAGAAAGTGCCCTTACGGAAAATTTCTTGAACATAAGATCATCCAACTTAATCCGAGATCACCGAACAAGACCACAAACTGTTGTTCAACAGCTGTCGCATTTGCAATAGAACCTGAAAATACAGATTGTCTTGTAGAATTTTGTAAGAAATTTATTACTGAAAACACACTCTCAGACGAGACTGCAATGGCAGTATTTAAAGGTCTAAAATTTTCGGAATCTTTTGTAGACTGGTGTCTACGTGCAAAGTCGACAATATATACCTTAGACGAAGCGATTAAAGTTGCGGAAAGCAACGATGTCGAGGTCACATACATCACAGGAAAGAAAGGCGCCATTGGCGCAATTGCGGCTATCGGGTGTTTCGATCTTGGAATAAAATCTGCTGAAATCTCTAAGATTTTCGAGTGAGGCATCAAGGTGATTTTCTCGGATATCGTTAAAAACACTGCATACCGTAAATATGAGTCCAAATTAGAAGAGGAGGTATTAACAGGAATTATTCCAAAGCACATAGCAATCATCATGGACGGGAATCGGAGGTATGCTCGTGAAGTGCTAAGAGAGAAAGACGTCAATAAAGGTCACATATTAGGCAAAAATAAGCTAGAAGAAGTTCTGAACTGGTGCATTAAAGCTCAAGTTAAGGTGTTAACGGTTTATGCATTTTCAACTGAGAACTTTTCAAGAGAGGAAACAGAGATTAATTTTCTCCTTAAACTCATCAAGGACATGCTCTTGAACTTAGGAGACGACGAACGCATACACAAGAACATGGTACGCGTGAGAATGATTGGAGATAGATCGTTGATTCCAGATGACCTCAACAAGGCAATAGAATATGCGGAATCAAAAACCAAAGCTTACGATAAGTATCACTTTAACGTCGCTGTAGCCTACGGTGGAAGACAAGAGATTCTAAGTGCAGTACAAAAACTGGCAACTGATGTTCGGGATGGAAAAATCAACGTAGAAGACATAAACGAAGAAAAACTCTCTACAAACATGTATATGTCAGATGAATCCGACCCAGACCTCGTACTAAGGACGTCAGGTGAACTTCGCCTCTCAAATTTTCTCATCTGGCAGATGGCATACTCAGAACTATACTTTACGGACATTTATTGGCCAGGCTTTCGATATATTGATTTTTTAAGGGCCATAAGAGCATATCAACAGCGAAATAGACGTTTTGGAACGTAGTGAGTTGAGATTAGTGTCAAAAGTAGATATTGCATTTATTCACGCTCCCACAGTGTATGATTTCAGAAAAAAGTCGATTTTTTACGGGCCAGTCAGTGATGTTGTACCATCTTCACCTGTATTCGAGATGTATCCTATAGGATTCATGACAATATCAACACACCTTGAAGCGGCGGGATTCAAAACGAGAATAGTGAATCTGGCAGTGAAGATGCTCCAAAGTAAAAATTTTAATGCAGAAAAATATATTGAGAAACTTGAAGCTAAAGTTTACGCAATAGATCTTCACTGGATGCCTCACTGCCATGGAGCTATAGAAGTCGCCAAACTTGTAAAGAAACATCATCCTAATTCAATAGTTGAAATCGGGGGATTCTCTTCATCGTACTTTTATAAAGAACTAATCGTAACACCGTGGATTGATATGGTGATGTGTGGAGACTCTACCGAAATCCCACATGTTAAAATGATGCAAGATCTTGATAAAGGTCAAAATTTTTCAGCAGTCCCCAATCTGGTGTGGAAAGATAGCGAAGGGCACATCCATGTAAACAAAATGTCATTCATCCCAGAAAATCTTGACTGGTTACAATTCGACTACGGGACAATGATCAAATGCACCATCCGAAACATGGACATCAGTGGAGCCATTCCCTGGTTAAATTGGGATAAGCTTCCATTAACATCAGTCTTCACTGTCAGAGGATGCTCACATAATTGTGCCGAATGTGGGGGGTCACACGATGCTAGTAGAAAATTTTTATTTAGACAAAAACCAGCATTTAGAAGTCCTGAAGATCTTGCCGACGATGTAATATCAGCGCAAAATTATCTAAACGCACCGACTTTTGTTATCGGAGATCTGAGACAAGGCGGAAGGGACTACGCAGAACGTTTTTTTAAATCCGTTAAAAATAATCTGAGAAATCATATCGCAATGGAAATTTTTCAGCCAGCAGGGAATGAATTCTTTAGAATGGCAAATCATTACCTTGATGGAAACTATTCAATGGAATTTTCACCAGATTCTCACGATGAAATAGTAAGATTTGCTATGGGTAAAATGTATGACAATGCATCAATAGAAAAAACGATAACAACTGCGTTTAGCAACGGATGTAAACGTTTTGATTTGTTCTATATGACAGGTCTTCCACTACAAACCAAAGAATCCGCAATGAACAGTGTTAAAACTGCAGGAAAATTATGGAATATTGTCAAAAAAAGCGATAATTTATACATTTATAGTGCACCACTTGCGCCATTTATTGATCCAGGAAGCAGAATTTTCGAAAATCCTGAAAAATGGGGATACAAATTTTTCGCGAGGACATTAGAGGATCACCGAAATCTTCTTGACAATCCATCTTGGAAATACACTCTATCATACGAAACCAAATGGATGACAAGGGACGATATTGTCGATGTATCATACAATGCCGCGCTGGAGCTTACAAAAATTGCACTACAAACCGAACGCGTAGATCAAGAGACATATAAAACCCGTATTGACAGAACTAATACTGCCCGTAATATTATGGTAAAAATTGATAATATTCTGAAATACAAAGACGAGGGGACACGTAACCTTAAACTCCAGGAAGTCAAAGAAGATGGAGAAAAAATGATGATGTCAACTGTGTGTAACAAGAAGGATCTTGACTGGGACACAAGATCAATATGGAGAAACGCTCCGCACGTTGCTATTGGCCTTTTTAAATCAATTTTGTCTCATAGTAAATAAAATTCTTCCGACAAATTTCCTGTTACTTTATAGATAGTTTCCAGTCCTGATCAGTGCAAAACCACCAGTTCCGCCACCTGTCACAAAGCTCTCAGATCTATCTTCAAATCCTTGCAACTCACAATACAAGTAATAAGGCAGAAAGGCACAGTCACTACAAAAACATCATTTCTCTTGGTATCTAGCCCCCATCAATAATCTTCTTTACTAAAACGCATCCCCCATGCCATTTACATAATTATGCTGAAATTACAACTCGCCGAATGCTATCAATATCATATTATTACGATATGCAGGCAGGCGACCCCAACCATTTAATATAGACAGTCCATAAAGCACGCTAATGTCACTAGTTGCGAGTTATGTGCCCCTGGCAGTCCTGGCGATTCTCTCGCTCGGGTTCTCGCCTTTGGCATGGGCGGTATCCCGGCTCGTCCGTCCCAAAAAACCATCTGCATGGCAGAGTACGACATATGAGTGTGGATCCGAGCCAATAGGAGTCGCACGTGTTCAATTTAGATTTCAGTACTACTCATTCGGTATTATTTTTGTTGTTTTTGATCTAGTTGCCACATTTCTATTAATTTGGTCAGCAGCAGCTACCAGATTGGCAGATGTCGCGCTTCCCTGGGTTCTCGTGTTCTCAGGGATGCTTCTATTAGGCGTAGCATACGCCTTGAAGAAGGAGGAAGCCATATGGATATGAGCCTCTACCCACATGTCATAACTATGAGTGCCAGCGAATTCATGAATTGGTCGTCAACGATGATCGACGAGATGTTGAGTGCTGGCGTTAAGAGGACTGTCGACAAATTAACTGGTCCAATTTGGGCATGGGCCATGAGAAATTCCATGCATCCATTACACTTTGGATTAGCGTGCTGTGCTATCGAAATGGCGGCAGCATCGGCTCCGAAGTATGATGCGGAACGGATAGGCATGATTTATCGTTCGTCTCCTAGACAAACAGACATTCTGCTCATCAACGGCTGGATCTCGAAGAAGCTTCGCCCAGATATCAGGCGATTATACGAAATGATTCCTGAACCCAAATGGGTTGTCGCAATGGGAGAATGCGCAATTTCCGGCGGTCCTTGGTATGACTCATACAACATTGTCCAGGGTCTCGATCAAATCGTTCCAGTAGATGTATATATTCCGGGATGCCCGATTAAGCCTGATGCAATGATCGACGGATTTATGCTCCTACAGAAGAAAATCGATGCGTACTTCAAAAGAGGCGTATTTTGCGTAGATGAGTGATTTTATGGAAAATGAATTGATCCAGGGGCCCTCTTTTGAAGAAGTCAATGAAAAGATTAGATCGGAATTTGGGGATAAAGTAACATTTAAGGTGCCCACTAAGAAGAATATAAGGGCAATTAATGAAAAGAGAAGGGTTTTTATATCGACAGATAGAGAAACAATATTCGAGCTGTGTAAGTATATTCATGACACCCTTAATTTCGAGCAGGCCACAAGCGTTTGCGCTGTAGACTACGTTGACCACATCCAGATAGTCTACCATCTCACCAACTACTTCACCGGCATTATGATCGAAATTTCTGTCAATATACCAAATGAAGATCTTCACATCCCGTCAGTTTCCTCCATATGGGAAGGTGCTAACTGGCATGAAAGGGAAACATATGAGCTATTTGGTGTGATATTTGATGGTCACCCAAAGCTTGAAAGGCTACTAACATCCAAGGATTATGAGTTCTATCCATTCAGAAAGTCATACAAGCTAAGAGGTGCTAAATAATGTCAGAAGAAAAGATGTCAACTGACAAAATGTGGATTACCATGGGTCCACAGCATCCATTTTCACACGGTCTCTGGACACTCAGAGTACATGTAGATGGAGAAATTATTACTGACGCCGAGCCCGAGGTCGGATATCTCCATCGCGGGTGGGAAAAAGAATGTGAGAATAGAACGTATGCCAAAATTATCCCTATGGCGGATCGCCTCTGTTATTCTGCATCAATGACATGGTCTCACGTATTTTGTAAGGTTGCAGAAGAGGCTCTAGACATTAAAGTACCAGAAAGAGCTCAGTATCTAAGAGTCGTAGCAGACGAAATTTGTCGTATTCAGTCCCATCTAATGTGGTTAGCTGCTGTAGGTACTGATCTAGGTAACCTCACAGTATTCCTATGGGCTCTCAGAGAAAGAGAGTTTTTCTTAGATTTAAATGTTCGATTATGTGGCCAGAGGCTAACAACTAATTATCCTCGCATCGGAGGGGTCAGAAACGACTCTCCATTCTATTTCGAAAGGGACTGCATGAGAGTTGTCAGTCGCTTCGAGAAAGCTATTTGGGAAATTATTAGCCTTACGGACAATTCATCTGCATTTGTTGGCAGGATGAAAGGCATAGGTTATCTTACTGCAAAAGATGTTGCCAACTGGGGAGTTACTGGACCCGCTATGAGAGGATGTGGTGTCGACTATGATGTTCGCCGCGATGATCCGTATGATGCGTATGGAGATATTGAGTTCGAGGTTCCTGTATTGAATAAGAACAATCCCAAGGGGGGAGATGCATATTCAAGATACATGATTAGGATCGAAGAGATGCTCCAGAGTTGTGAAATAATTAGGCAAGCTATGAAGAAGTTGGAGAACATTCCCAAGTCAGCGCCAACACGTGTAAAAGTTCCCAGAAACATTCCTAGCGGAACTCACGTTGCGAAAATCGAAGATCCTCGTGGCGAGAGCATTATGTATCTCGTCTCTGACGGAACAGAAAAGCCATATAGATTGAAGGTCCGCAGTCCTGTGTTTGTAAACGTTTCATCTGCAAAGCACATGGTCACGGGTGTTAGAATAGCCGATGTTCCGTCAATAATGGCTATGATTGACATGTGTTTGGGAGAAACGGATAGGTGATTACATGTACTCGGCACTAAGCGAATGGATTAATTATGGGACCGGTATGGACAACGCTTTTTACCCATATGGTGAAGTGTACAACGTTCCGTATCACGCTGGCCACAATATAACGGAGCTAGTTCTCGGATTTATCGCCTGGCTCATCAACGTTATCGTGCCTGGTAACACAGTGTCTCTATGGCTTACGGGTGACGCAGTAGTAAACGCCATATCCATAATATTTGAGGTTGTTGTCATCTTTGCAGTAGGGTTTGTAATTAACTTAACGATGATATGGGAGGAGCGTAAAGTCCTAGGAAGAATGATGGATAGACGCGCGACCAGGATCGGCCCACTCGGGTACTTTCAATGTCTAGGCGATGGCCTTAAAACTTTTATGAAAGAGAATGTCGTGCCCAAATCAGTTGATAAGAAAATCTATTGGTGGAGTCTTGTACTTGTTATCGGCACGTCAGTTCTCATTGCATGCATGGTTCCATTGTCATCTCACTGGTTCATCGTTGATTATAAAGCAGGCTTGTTGCTAATTTTCGGACTCTTTGCAATCGCGCCGTTTATGATTCTTTGCTCTGGATGGTCGCAAAATAACAAGTTCTCTCTTATCGGAGGTATGAGGGCTGCCGAACTCATGATTTCATACGAAGTCCCGATGCTTATTATGCTCGCCACTGCGTGTTTCATGGCAGATACATATAGCATTGGCGGTCTTGTTGCAGCTCAGAACGACACCGTTTGGTACGTTATTCCACAGATTATAGGATTCGTTACATTCTTCGTTTGTGCAATCGCCGAATCTGAACGTGTGCCCTTCGACCTCTCAGAGGCAGAGGCAGAACTCGTCGAAGGGTGGCAAACAGAGTATGCAGGAATGAAGTGGGGATTGATCATGCTCGGGGATTACTTCCGAGGATATGTCGCATGTGCATTCATTGTCATACTGTACCTAGGCGGTTGGTCTCTTCCAGTTCTTGGGACAGACTATCCATTTGCGGAAGTCGTTTTCATACTGAAGGTATGTTTAGTCTTCTTCGGATTTGTATGGGCAAGAGCGTCATTGCCTCGGGTAAGAACGGATCAAATTCTAAATATCGGATGGAAAACACTAATGCCTTTAGCAATCCTCAACTTGATAGTTGTAATTGTTCTAAAGTTCACAGATTTTGATATGTTTGGGTGGTGAAAGTGCCGTACAAATATCTAAATAAATACCCAAAGAAGTTTAGAGGTACTGGAATTATTGCTCCCCTGTGGATGGCTTTCAAGAGGATGATAAAATCTACCATTCACAGACCAGTTACTATCATGTATCCTTACGAAAAGGAGTGGGTGCCGGATAACTATCGTGGACGCCCTGGGCTTATATTTGAAAAGTGCCTGGGTTGTGGAATTTGCGTCAGATGCTGTCCAACGACATGCATCGAACTCGTAGATGTTACCGACGATAGTGGTAAAATAGTCCATAGGCCTCAAATCAATATCGGAAGATGTATGATGTGCGGATATTGCGCAGAATATTGCCCTGTAAATGCAATGACAACCACAACCGATTATGAGCTAGCAGAGTTCACGAGGCAAGATCTAATTTACGATCCTCATCGACTTTCCTTCGATGGAACCAATGAGATGATGAAGGTCCATCTTTCCGAACACCTATTATCCAATCTTTCGAGAGGCATTACGGATAAGCCTACGGCATTCTACGAGGTTGATAAGCCAGAGCTTAATGCATCCGCCTGTATTAGCTGTCAAAAATGCGCCAAAGTCTGCCCGACGAACTCTATCACAATGGAAGTTGTCGGAAAAAACGCCAAGGGCAAAGACATCAAAAACCCGAAAATAGACGTTTCTACTTGTATTGGATGTGAGAATTGTGTCATCTCTTGTCCTAAGTCAGCACTTAGCATCAAGGAGGTGCTCTGATGAACATAAATGAGGTATGTAATGAGATCGTAAGTTCTTGTGAGGATGCGATTAACTACATTCAAGTGAATACCGACGCAGTGTTCTTTATGATACTGGCGACTATCGCACTAGTGGCCGCACTTCATGTTGTCAGATCAGATGAAGTTATGCACAGCGCGTTTTACCTTGCGCTCGTGTTTGTTTGCGTTGGTATAGTATACTTCTTCTTAGAAGCAGAATTTGTTGGCGTTATTCAAGTCATTGTATATGTCGGAGCAATTACAATGCTCTACGCATTCAGCATCATGCTCACTAGAAGAACAATCATGAAAAAAGAGGAATGAGTATGAGAAGAAAAATTTTTAGCGCAATTATTGCGACTGCAGTAGCTTCAATACTCATACTTTCATCTGTGTCTCCAGACTTGCAAGATGAAAAGTACGTATTGTCGACTTCTTCGGATACCAATGATTCAGATGAATTCTATAAGCTCAGCTGTCAAGTTTACGAAGTATGGGGGCCACTCATCATCTGTCTTGGTGCGGTCATGTTCGGAGCAATAATAGCTGGCGTTGCAATATCTAAGGAAGACGACGAAAAGAGGGGGATGTGTCAATGATTCCCATGTCTCTACTTCTCACATTTTCTGCACTATTGTTCTGCATAGGGCTGTACGGAATTATCACAACTGAGAAAGGTCTCGTCGCCCTCATGTGTATAGAACTCATGCTTAATTCCGCAAATATTAATTTCGTCACATTTTCCGCATACGGCCCGTGGTCCAATGGAAGCGACATGGTAGGACAGGCCTTTGTCATTTTCTCCATTGCCATTGCGGCGGCAGAAGTTGCCGTGGGGATAGCCATCATGTTGAGTGCGTACAAGATCAGTGGTACAAACAACACACTCGAACTTAGCACGATGAGGTGGTAAAACAATGCTAGAATACGCGTATTTGATTCCACTTGTTCCCGCTATATGCTTCGTCATCGTGGGTCTTTTTGGAAAGAAAACACCTGAGGGAGGCGGATACATTGCAATTTTAGGATCAATAATTTCCTGCATCCTGTCGATAGCCGTCTCTTACGAATACTTAACTGGAAAACTTTACTCAACTGGAAGATCATTCGAAATGTCCGTGGAGTGGTTGACAGTCGCCGGATTCAAAATAAACTTCGGCATTTACGTCGATATACTGTCGTGCGCCATGATGTTCTTCGCGTCACTCATTTCAATGCTGATTTTCATATATTCTCTTGGGTACATGAAAGGTGAAGGCGAGAGGAAAAGAAGGTACTACGCAGAAGTATCTCTCTTCCTCACAGGAATGCTAGGATTGGTCGTTTCAAGCAATTTCCTGGAAATGTTCATCTTCTGGGAGATAATGGGTCTATGCTCGTACCTCCTCATCGGCTTTTGGAGCTTTGACAATCCGGATGCACAGCAAAAATCATCGGCAGCCAAGAAAGCATTTCTAGTTACGCGCTTAGGAGATGTTTGCCTGATGGGAGGTTTATTCATTCTCCTGTATGTGTTCCATACACTCGATTACACCGCAATTTTTGGTAGAAGATTCTTCTCAGATTCGATTTTCTACCTCGGAAAAATGAGCATAAACCACTACCTTCTATTCATCGCACTATTCCTTATTCTTGGCGGAGCAGTCGGTAAAAGTGCGCAGTTTCCGTTACATGATTGGCTGCCGGATGCTATGGCTGGACCTACCACAGTCTCGGCTTTGATTCACGCAGCTACAATGGTTAAGGCAGGCGTGTATCTCCTTGCGAGAACATCTCCTCTTTTCATAATTTGCCACCGCGGTAACATGGCCCTCATCATTGTTGCGGGTATAGGTGCAATTACGGCATTCTTCGCGGCTACTATGGCACTCAACAACATGAATATAAAGAAAGTTCTAGCATATTCCACTCTCTCGCAGCTGGGTTATATGTTTCTAGGCTTGGGAACCGGAAGTTTTCTTATCTGGTACGGATTCTACACAATTTCTTTCGGGGTTCTTGGACTAGGAGCAATAGTATACTTTGCAGCTGTATTCCATATGTTCAATCATGCCTTCTTTAAAGCATTACTGTTCCTGGGTTCTGGATCTGTCATTCACTCATGCGGTACTGAAGACATGCGTTTAATGGGCGGACTTGTGAAAAAAATGAGGACAACAGCAGTAACGATGCTTGTAGGTGCTTTATCGATCTCCGGATTTCCGTTGCTTAGTGGATTCTGGTCCAAAGACATGATTCTGGAGGCCGCATTAGTTACTGGAGAATACCTCTACTACGTATTTACCATATTTTACATATTGGGAATGGCGGCAGCGTTTATGACGGCGTTCTATATGTTCCGTATGTGGTTTATGACTTTCTCCGGAGAACCAAGAGAAAATGCGCAACATTGTCATGGAGAATCGCCTTCAGTAATGACCTTCCCTCTTTACATTCTTGCAGCGTTCGCCATGTTCTCTGGAGTGGTAGTTATATACGCATTGGACAGTGTATGGCAAACCTGGTTCGGAACTAACGACATACTCGAAATAGTTCTTACGAGCAAATGGACACCTATTTCAGTCATGGTAGCTCTAGTAGGTATCTTCGTTGCAGACCTTATGTATCGCATGCGTGTAGTCAACCCTGGCTGGTTTAACAGAAATGGAAAGGGAATAATCTACAGAATTCTAGCAGATAGATATCATATTCCACAACTGTACGATTATATTTCGTGGAAGATTGGATATGGCGTTGCTTGCATAGTGGATTACTTTGACAGAAATGTTGTGGATGGTGTTGTGAATGGATTGTCTAATGTAGTCATCGGCAATGCAGATGTAGCTAAGAAAATGGAAACAGGCTATGTACGCGACTACACGTTGCTTGTAGCTGTTGGAGTTTTCGTGCTCGTTCTAACACTCTTCGCAGTGGTTAAGGGGGTGATCTGATGGAAATCTTTGGAATTCCATTATTAACATCAATGATCTTGGTACCGCTAATCGGCGCAGTAATTACGCTGTTTATGGGAGGTTCAAAGTCTAAATATGCTGTCTGGGTTGCATCATTATTCTCAGCGGTCACATTTGCATTGGCTTGTTACCTCCTCACTATAGACACTAGAACCTATGCAGATCTTACAGAAAGTTATAACTGGATCCGTGCCGCTGGGCTAGTGATAAACGCTTCATTCGCATTTGACGGTATAAGCGCCCTCATGGTGTTTCTTACAGGTCTTCTCGTATTTGTAGTGGTTATTTTCTCATCAGGAGAAAAAGACAGACCCAATTACTTCTTCTCTCTCTTGTTAGCGATGGAAGTAGGCCTTATGGGAGTTTATCTTTCATCAGACTACTTTTTATTCTATATCATGTGGGAAGTAACCTTGATCCCGATGTTTTTTATGATCTCGTGGTACGGTGGGCCTCGCAGACATTACTCTGCTATCAAGTTCTTCATTTACACACATGTAGCGTCTCTCATAATGTTAATAGGAATTTTCATTATGGTTTTCACGGCCGCTGGTACAAATGCCATAGATTTCTCATTTAACGCTGTACACAAAGGCCTTGCAGGTCAAGACGAAATATTCCAAACCTTAGTATTCGGACTTATGTTTTTTGGATTTATTGTCAAAATGCCAATAGTTCCGCTTCATACATGGCTCCCAGACGCGCATGTCGAAGCACCGACAGCTGGTTCAGTTCTTCTAGCAGGCGTAATGCTTAAAATGGGATCTTACGGAATTGTACGAATTTGCCTTTGGAACTTCAAGCTCGGCGCTCAGGCATGGCAATGGATCATGATAGCGCTTGGTATAATCTCCATGATATACGGAGCATATGCCTGTATCGCTCAAAATGATCTTAAAAAAATGGTTGCGTATTCATCTATCAGCCACATGGGTATGGTCCTTCTTGGTATTGGATGCCTTTCGGAAATAGGTATACAATTTGCGGTTTTCCAGATGTTTGCTCACGGACTCATCACAGCAGTTCTATTCATGGTGTGTGGTCTTGCTGGTCATAATATCGGCACTAGAGAAATTCCTCTACTCGGTGGTCTTGCAGGAAAACTACCAATGTGGTCATTCTTTATGATGTTTGGATTTATGGCATCACTAGGGCTACCTGGACTTGTTGGATTCGTGGCAGAATTCTTCATCCTTTACGCATTCTGGGAGTTTATTGCGAACACCCAGTACATGTGGATGATAGTGTTCGGTATGATATCGATGATGTTAACCGCTGGATATTACATTTGGGCGATGCAGAGAACTCTCTTCGGGGACCTCACCGACAAAATTAACCTTGATCACGTACATGATATCAACAGAGCGGAATTCTTTGCACTTGCAATTATGGTAATCATGATTGCATTCTTTGGTATCATGCCAAGCTATGCGACGCAGTTCATAGATGTTTCTGCAGTATTAGTTGGAGGCCTCTAGATGATAGACGTAATTTTTCACCCATATGCGAATAATGCAGTAGCAGCAATCGTTCCCATGATTGTTTTGATTTTCGGCGCGTTGTTAATGCCCGGACTTGCATTCATAAAGAGAAGCAGCAAAATGCTAGCATTCTTCGCCGAGATCTTTATTATTCTTTCAGCACTTACGGCACTCGTATTTTTTAACGAGGAAATCGTATATCGCGAGTTGTTTGTTCTGAACTCGTTTTCAGTGTTAATGATGCTATTATTCCTCACTGTTGCGGGACTTGTGGTTCTCATTTCACCATCCAGTTCAGAGACAACAGAGCACATCGGCGAGTATTATTCACTCATCCTTATTGCTACGACTGGGATGTTATTCGCTGCATCATCACGGAATTTACTATCAGTATTCGTAAGCGTTGAATGCGTTAGCATATCATCATACGCACTCGTGACATTGAAAAAGAACGATCACAGGGCGTCTGAGGCTGGTGTTAAGTATCTTTTGGTGGGTGGTATGTCATCCGCACTGGCTCTATATGGAATTTCAATGTTATATGGTGTTACAGGAACAATTGAAATTCCAGAAATTGCAGCAAAATTAAGCTCGATGACTGAACTAACGATGCCAGTCATTGTTGCCGTTGTTGCAATAATCGCTGGTTATGGGTTTAAAGTATCAGCAGTACCGTTCCACGCGTGGGCACCTGATGTATATGAAGGAGCATCAACACCGATTACCACACTTCTCGCTACGGCTTCCAAAAAAATGGGATTCGTAGTATTGTTCGAGATATTTATTGTTATTTTCTCGCTCGATTGCCTTGTGAGGTCTGATATACAGGCATTCTTCGCAATTATTGCAGCGGTTACAATGACTGTTGGTAATGTGGTCGCCATATCCCAGAAAAACATCAAAAGAATGCTTGCGTACTCTAGCATCGCACAGGCTGGTTATATACTAATAGCTCTAGCCGTTATGAGTAATTACGCGCTGACAGGTGGGCTTTTCCACATGATCACGCATGTATTTATGAAAGGAGGGGCCTTCATAGCGGTTGCAGCACTAATTACAGCAGGCATTGGAGAAAATATTTCAGATTACAGAGGGCTAGCTAAAAGATCCCCTTTGATCGCGTTTGCAATGCTCTTATTTCTGTTCTCTCTTGCTGGTATTCCCCCACTTGCAGGATTCACATCGAAGTTTGTTCTTTTTTCAGGTGCAATCTTTGTAGACGGAGCTGTGAGTACAAGATGGCTTTGGCTTGTATTGGTCGCTGTACTTAATTCTGCAATTTCGTTATACTATTATACAAAAGTCATAAAGGCAATGTATATCGACGCAGGTGATGCAGGCACAGAGCTAAAGATCAAAAGATCACACATGATAGCAGTACTAGTATGCGCGGTGTTAGTGGTGCTCATTGGTGTATTTCCAGAGACACTCTTAAATATGTGTGACCAAGCTGCCTTATCTCTTTTAGCTTAAAATGAGGGATCGTTTTCCCTCCTCTTTTTTTATTATCCTGCGGCGCATTATTACTGTGAGAGACCAATTGTTGCATTCATTGAATTTAAAAGAGTTTAAGTAACATATTAGCATGAAAGAGCGATGGCTGGCATGTGGTACTCAACAATCACAAAAGAGCTTAATGAACTGGAAAGTAGGATTCTTAATGTCATCCATTCAGAAAATTCAGAATTAGATGAAATGTGTAAATACGTTATAACTGCTGGTGGGAAAAGATTCAGACCTGCCGTATGTATTCTATCCTACCTTGCATGTGGTGGTCAGGATGTAAGAAGAGCAATCGATCTAGGCGCAGCTTACGAAATTGTTCATTCTGCGTCATTGATACATGACGACATTAACGATAAGAGTGAAATAAGACGAGGGAGAAGGACTTTACATAAGGAATATACGGTAAGCAAAGCAATTGTTGCCGGAGACTACATGATGGCGCGAGGTTTTCAATTATTAGGCGTCACGAGTAAAGAAATTGTAGATATCATTGTCGAAGCCGCCTCCCGCATGAGTGAAAGTGAATTCATACAGAAGGATCTCGAACATATTCAAAATGTAACTGAAGATGATTACTACAGAATTGTTAGAGGAAAAACCTCAAAACTCATCGAGGCGTGTGCAAAATCAGGCGCTTATTTAGCCTGTGCTTCAAATGAGGAATTAGACGCTATCGGAAACTTCTCAAGAGGAATAGGGATGGCGCATCAAATAATTGACGATACTCTTGATATTATCGGCAATTTTCACAATACTGGCAAGAATGTGGGACTAGACATTCTCGAAGGAAAACCGACACTTCCAATTATTGTCGCAATGAATGATTCCCACTATGGATCAAGCGTTGCAGAAATTTTCACAAAAGACAATCCAACTGAAGTGGACGTCAAAAACGCACTAGATATTATTAAGAAAACCAGCGCAGTTAAAATCTGCAGAAAGAAGGCTAGTGAAGAAGTGGAAAACGCAATCAAATCCATAGGATCAATTAAAGATTCCCCCTACAAAGAGTCATTAATCTTACTTGCAAGATATGTTGCATCACGTGACAGGTAATTACTGTGATCAATATAAAGACAGACATTTTAATAGTCGGATCTGGACCAGCTGGTTCCACTGCGGCAAAATATGCCTCTCGTAGCGGAGCATCAGTAACAGTTATAGAAAGAAGATCTGAAATTGGGATTCCGGTTAGATGCGGGGAGTTCATGCCAAGTAATCACGAAATAAAAGATATGTTTCCCAAAGTTAAGGATGTCGACGGTACTTTTAGCATACCAGACAGATTTAAAATAGTAAAGACAAACGCAGTCAAAGTCATAGATCCAAATGGAAAAGAAACTAATCTCCCATTGGATGGTTATACAATAAATCGTGATGTTTTCGATCAATATCTTGCATCTGAAGCTCGTAAAGCTGGAGCAGTTCTTATAAAAAACTGCATGTTTTACAATACTGAAAATAATGTTGCGATAACCAGCCATGGCAAAATAGAGTACAAAGTAATTATTGGTGCAGACGGTCCTGGATCTCGTGTAGCAAGAGCCCTAGGCCTTCCTAAAAACAATCATCTATATCCCGCTATAACAGCACAGGCAAAAGGTAATTTCGAAAAATGTGTCGTCATGTTCTTCGGAGGAATTGCACCTGGTGCATATGGTTGGATTATTCCTAAAAATGGACAAGCCAATGTTGGAGTAGGTTTCTCACCCAAGATTGCCAGTAGCACTATTAAAAAATATTTTAATATTTTCGTGGAAAGAAATAATCTTAAAATTATTAGCGAACCTCGGGGAAAATACGTCCCATCTGAAGGCCCAATAAGTCAAACAGTATCTGGCAATGGAATGGTTGTTGGAGATTCTGCAGGCCACGTAATATCAGTTAATGGCGGTGGAATACCACTGGCCATAATTGCGGGCCGTATTTGCGGAGAAGTAGCATCAGACAATATTCTCAATGGTCGATCATTGAATGATTATGAAAATGAGTGGCAACGTGTCATGCTTAAACCCTTAAAAATAGCTTCGTTTAATAAAAAACTCGCGGACACCTTTGCCTTTAGTGGTGGGGAGTGGAGAACATCCTTATGTATGAGACTACTTGGCCAAAGACGCATGACTAACCTTATAAAATGTAGACACATCTTTCCCTAAATCATCTTTTATAAGCCCTTAATGAAGATCCACAAACAGGACATTCTTTCGGTTTCTTCCTAAACCATTTCTTACATCCTGCACACTGATAATTCCATCTTTCTATTTTTTTAATACCTTTCGTAGCAACTGGTTTATTTTCAATCTTCATGATGGAGCACACATTAAGAATTGAAAAATCATCCGAAAGGACTATTCCTTTTAATTCATACCCAAGGGCTATAACGGTAATATCTACAGGTGAAAGTCTTCCTAAATCCCCACTTTTTTCTGCCTCTATTCTTACTATCTCAATTGAATTACTAGATACACCTAGAACTTTGAGAGAGTCCCCCCATAACGTATGCCTTATATCCTTATATCTGGTCAACTCATCGATTACTCCCTGAGGGCATACGCACTCATCATCTGGAAGATTTTCCATCGCAAAAATTGCTGAACTATCTAAAATAAGAACCACAAACAGCGATAGTTTACGTTACTTATATATCAATATGACCAAACGTAACACTTTAATCCAATTAGTCAATGATGGACCCTAATGTATAGCATTATAGTAGATGATGAAGTAAAAGAAATGATCCTTAAAGCAAAAAGTGATTTTCGTCTATGCACCGCATGTGCAGGGCCGGCATTAGTTCCTATTTCAATAAAAAGTCCAAAAAAAACCGATATAAAAATATCTATAGGAAACAACACACTCTACATTTCTGCAATTCAGGCCAAATATATTGAAAGAGTGTCCATTGATATGGTTTATTCTGAAGAAGATATCAGCTCGTGCCCTGTATTTCTCAGAAGATACTAGCAGACTCGCTGAAATAACGAACAGCCTAATTTAGACGGGCTATTGAATTAACGCTATCTCGAATCATCTGATTAAAATTTAGAGATTCCTGAATATCAAGAACCTTTTCAGAATTAGCACCGATAACTGGTTTTAATGGGACAATGTCACATCTGTACGTTTGTGCTACGGATATATCGAACGTTCCTATTCTTTTAGCTATGTCTATAATTTCACTTTTATCCATACCCACTAAAGGCCTTATAATAGGATAGTTGAGATCCTGCTCTTCAACTCTAATATTCCTCAGCGTTTGTGACGCAACTTGTCCAACGGAATCACCCATAATTATTCCAGTACACCCATTCTCTTTGGCAAACTCCCTTGCCACATGCTGCATAACTCTTTTACACAAAACACATCGATAGCTTCTCTCGCACTTTTCGCTAATTACTGCCTGATTTTTTTCATGATTAGCTACATACAAAGGAAAATACCTACCTGTCACTTCCTCCAGCCTCCTAGCAATAAGCTTAATCTTCTCAATTTTCCCACTCCTATCATGTGAACCAATACACATATGAAGAAGAATGACGCTAGCTCCCGCACGAGACATGACGTACGATGCAACCGGAGAGTCAATACCATCAGAAAGAAGCGTTACAAATCTCACGTGTTGAATCTTCCCGTTTCAATACCGCCAGCATAATCATCTGCATCGTAATCATCATCTTGTGTGACCATGGCATATAAAACTCTAACAAAATCTTTGAGTTCTTTAACTTCCGCTTTCAGGGCATCAATCTGCAATTGCATTTCATTCATATCAGGTGTACTCATATCTCACGTCACCATAGTCATCAGCTATCTTTCTAGGCATAGAACGCCTACATTTCAAACATGAAAGTTGGCCCGCATCCTTCCTAACAAGTTTTGTCTTACATCTTCCGCAAAGTGAGCGTATAACCCCTAAATGCCTATCCTTCGTTGTAAGCTGAAGTGATGGCTTAACATCAGTAACCATCGCCCTTATGAGATCCCCCCTCCTCAACTCTTTTGTAATATCATCTGTGTAATCAGGAGATATCTTCGAAACATGAATGGTAGCATATGTTTCACTCCCAATTCTCCTCTTTGTACCATCCCTCGCAAGCACATTCGCCGTAGCCATAGTCTTTCTAATGTCCTGTACCTCTGCATAAACAACATCTCCCGGCTTTAAAATATTCGGTGGGTTAGGCGATATTACCTTAGCAACGCACTCTTCATCATCAAGAACAAGTGTTCCAACTTGCGACGCATACACAACCCCATTCCTTGCAAACGTGCCTTCTGATATCAAGTATTCCTCTTCCACCGCAACTTTATCCCCTGGAAATACCCTCCTTTTTTCACTCATAATTTCACCTTATCATAACAACAACGATATCAATTTCTCGTCTACTCCTAGTATGGAACGTGAACGCATGGGGCATATTATACTTATAGGTCTCCTGTGAGATTATTTTCTTTCCCTTTGATCCAACATATTTGTTCAAAAAATTTTTAGTGGAAGCCATATGTATGGAATAAACAGAACGTGACAAGTCAATTGCTTTATCTAAAAATGGTCTATCGGCATTTCTTAATTGACATCCAAATGGTGGGTTCATAAGCGTCACATCCGCTCTGTCTCCAACTTGAGAAATATCGCGCTCATAAAATTCTATGTCTAAATCGAAAGCCTCGGCATTTTCTTTAGCTACTTTTATCGCAGACGGTGATACGTCGTACCCTCTAACTACACGCGCACCCAAAATTTTCGCACCTATAGAGAGTATACCTGTTCCACAACCCAAATCATTCACTACACATCCAAAAATATCCCCTTTTGAATAGGCTGAGAAAAGGATCTCAGACGCAATGCTCGCAGGCGTAGAATATTGTTCCAATCTCGCCGATGATTCTTGAAAGGGAATAACATGTTCAAGTTTAATCTCCAGGTCTTTTTTTTTCCATTTAACCATAAACACCTACTCAGAAAAGAAATACGCTGGAGACTCTGGTCTTGGTGAAAAACACTTCTCCTCTGTTCTAACCATTGCAACTCGATACTTACTCGAGATATTACTAACAAGCCTTCTCATAACATCTCCCAATATCCTCGGAGGCGAAACAATCCTTGCGTTGAGTATAAGTTTTCCCGGCATTCTAACATATCTCGAACCATATACTCCATCAACATGTATCGTGTTACCCACAAGTGACATCTTCGCCGCAGATTCTGGAGACTCGACCAGTACCTTCACATGAACAACAAAATTCTCATCATACTCATTCATAACACCTTTCATTAGTTCAGTTTCCAGTGAGTACATGTCTACACTTTCGGATGGCACAATATCACATGCACAAGAATACCATCCGAGTTTTGCCTTCTCAATCGCAAATTCTTCGTTTTGCTCTCCTATAGGAATACGTGTGCTTACTGCATCCGACAAAACAAAACTTACAATAGCATCAATATTTTCCAACTCTGATGATGAAGTCTCAATAATCTCAACTCCTGGAAGAACACTTTCAATCTTCTTCTTGATTTCTATAATTTTTTCGTTATTTACAAGGTCTATTTTTGTAAGTATAATCTTCTCAGCATCTTTAATCTGATGCACGGGGATAGCATTTACAGCGTCAGCAACTGGTTTTCCTTCATCTGATAAAACGTCTAATGCTCTTGAACAGTCAACAACAACAGTATATGGTACAACGCTAAATTCATCTGGGTAGAATAATCTCAGAGGGGCAATAACACTACTCATTACATTCGTAGACGTGCCAATAGGTTCGGCAATAATAACGTCTGGTCTGCTGGATATAGATATCGCCCTAGCATCTGAAACAAATTTATCAAAATTTGTACAGAAACATCCTCCAGTTATATCTCTGGTATCAAAACCTGAGCCTCTCGAATATTCCGTATCTACAAGCACACAACCTTGGTCATTCATTATGAGAGATGTGAGCTTCCCATACTTTTTCTTAAGTTCCCTCGCTAAGTTAAGAGCCAATGTCGTCTTTCCAGCTCCAAGATATCCTCCTAAAAAGAGGAGCCTTGTTTTATTTCTATTTAGCATCATGATCCCCCGCAAGAACATGCAATTATTTATTTTCAATAAACTTGTCGCCCGCCACATGTCCTCTCAATAAATTATAAACACTCAATTATACGACCATGCCTCTGACAGTCCAATACTATTCATAAGACTGCATATTTTGTCATAAATGCTATCTAAACTACTAAATTCACCACCCTCCACACATGCAAACTATATTTCATATAATAACCAAACAAAACATAAACCTACAACTATCAAACCAACTAAAATTGTACGGAGTTTATTAACACAACGCACTCCTTTTCACTCCACTCATTATCTCGGCAACTACTTAATACAACAATTAAAGCGCAGTCGATTAGAACACTTACATTTCACTCCGGAAAATCTACAATACTTTGCCACATATTTTTTATAAATTGGGAAATCACAAAGACGAAACTACCCGATTATTCCTTCAGTTATTTCAATTGCCCTCCTGCAATATTTTGGGCAAATTTTTGAAAGAATCCCCTGCTTATGCGCCTTTTCCATATCATCTTCTTTTCTAAGATCAAGGCCAAGAAGTCCAGGACATGTTATATTTTTAAACTCTTCAACAAACTTGTCAATAAATTCCTGTCTCTTCTGTAAACATAATCCCCTTTGAGAGATGTCTTTAGGTTCAGTATTACCATATTTGTACCCTATAGCAATAAGCGCTCCAGAAACAGCCCCGCATACCGCCCCCTGCATCATCCCTACACCAAAGCAAGATGCTAACTTTTTCCCTTGATCCTCAGTAAGCCCAACTTTAGGTGCTAACCTCGAAAACACAGCCATAGCGCAGTCAAAGCCATCATTAAAGCCTTCTGCGATTTCCTCCTCACTAACCATCGGAACTCACACGCGTTAAAACCATATATTATTTTACTCCAGTCCTATCCAGATGACAGTGAAAGGGCTCGGTCACACTCGCCAGCCAATACATTCCTGCAACCTTGCCCTTCGCAGACCCTGCGCAACACAAAACAAAGATGTTAAGACTTCTGTTTAGCAGCCTTTCCCACATTCATGAAGTGATCCGCAACCCTTTCCATATCGGACGCCAACAAAAGATATTCCACACTTGCACTAAATACACAACTGCCGTCATCCAATCTCTGAACATGGCTGCTCTTCATGTTACTGGTAACAACGTTAATCTTCTCCTCGATATCAAATGCCTCTCTAAGATCACTTTTATCCATTTTAGAATAGGCGCGCATAACCTTATCGTAAAGATCGCAAACAAGGTCTCTTACACCTATAATTTCGTCACCAACAAAATCAGGGAATTTGTAGTCTCTTGCTCTCATTCCCTGGGCATACTCAACAATGTTTTCGGCGTAGTCCCCCACGCGTTCCAAATCGATAACTGTATGATATACAGACGACACATACATACGATCTCTCTTACTTAGATCAGTCTTATTGAGTTTCACGAGAAAACGCGAAATGTCCCTATTCAAACAGTTCAGCTCATCCTCGTTCTTCATAAATTGCGCCACTTCCGAAAAATCCATATTCCGAATAATCTCAACAGAAGTCTTAAAGTTACTAATTGCGATCTCGGACATGTTAATAACCTCACTCTTTAACTGTTGCACTGCAATAGGCGGATTCTTAAGCATAAGTACATCTATAAAGTGGAAATGGGGCTTCACATTCTCCTCTCTATATGGCGTTAACTTGGTAACCACATGGATGAGCAAGTCTGTAAACGGATACACAAGAGATGTCGTCGCAACCTTAAATGCTGTGTGAAACATAGCTAGCCCAAATGCTCCAGGTATATACTCGAACATTCCTGAAATCGATCCAAAGAAAGCAGCATCTATAACAATAAATGCCAACACACCAGTCACGTTGAAGAAAAAGTGTATAAGAGAAGCTCTTCTAGCGTTAAGACTGCCATTCATTCCTGCCAACAGAACAACTAAGCAAGAACCAATATTCGATCCAAGGGCGACATATATTCCTTGTCCCAATTTAATAAGTCCACAGGTCATTGCCGTAATGACAAGCGAGGTAGTTACTGACGAGCTCTGAACTACTGCGGTAATAATGATGCCAAGCACAATAAGCATTACAAAATTCATTCCAGAAATAAAAGGTACAATGTATTCCGAGAACTCCCTAATAGAAATCGAAATTAGGTGTATTCCAGAGAACATCATGCCGACTCCCACAGAAACCCCTGCAATTGCCCTGTGAATATCCTTCTGAACAACTAAAAGCGCAAGACCAGCAACACAAGTCACCACAGAAAAGAGAGGAGCAAAACCACTTGTTACACCAAGAGCCACGATCTGCGCGGTTGCCGTAGTACCAATATTAGCTCCATAAATAACAGTCGCGGCCATTCCCAAACTCATAACGCCCGCATTAACAAAGCCGATAACAAGGATAACCGTGGAGGCAGAGCTCTGTATAATCGCCGTAAACAGAGTCCCAATCCAAACCCCAGACGACCTGCGCCTCAGCCCCGCAAACGCCGCCTTCAGCCTCCTATTATCAATCGATCCAGCACTAGAACTTAAGATCGAACATGCAATAAGAAATATGCCGATACCCACGGTCAGTATGAACCCAGGCCCAACACTAATCTCATTGACCATACCAATCACCCAGGTGAGTCACAAGCATCCCAGCCAGAAGACACACTAGCACCTCTATAATTAGGCACTCACCTGCAAGATAATATAAAAATGTAAGTATCAAAACCCGACCACTTTTGAAAGTAGGCCTTTACAAAGCAAAACAGCCCACCAAAATGGTGTCTATATGTCAGATGAAACACACGCCTCTGTAATTTTGATGGCACACACAATGGATTGAAGTGTTAGTAAATATTTATAATGGAAATACACAGCTAAACACTCAATCGTTGCTTGCAAAACTGACGTCTCTAGGCGTGATGCGAGCATCCTTGGATTTGGCAGATACCGTACTCAGAGATCTTTCGCTTCAAAGATTATAACAGCCAGATCTACTTCTCAGCTATTGAAAATCCTCATATGTCATCAAAAATCCACAACATGTCGTAAGAAATACGACAGTGAACAAAATTTACAGCGCGTTTCATAAGCAAGCTAACAAAGCGTTATCTTCACCCTTTCTAGATAATCGGCATTCTCTGTCCTAAAAACAAACATTTCTAGCAGCAGGATTATATCCGTTAAATACTCTGCCCCAACCGACATCGCACGTGCTTTCGTACCTTAATACTCAAGGGTGCAGTTTTACCACGCAATGCTCAGTACAGATGGTTTCAAATATACCTCCGCCAACGACCAGGATTTCAGTACCAGTAAATGGATTTAGGTGTTCGTCATGAGATACTTAGACGCTTTAAATGGAATTTATGACGGGACGCCATATTTTCTCAGAGACTTTACACTAGGGATGGACGTCATTAATGTAAAAACGACAGATGTATTCACAGATTCATTCAATCCGTATTTATCCTCTAACTGCATCTGCGCCTTTCAGAGGTTTACAGGCCAAGACGCCGTAATTGGATGTACTCATTCTCCGGCATTTATAATCGAACAATTTGGGGGAGAAATGCAGTACCCAGAATACAAAGTTCCGATACCCGTCTCACATCCGTTTTCCAAAATTACCGATTTTAAAAACATAGAAGTCCAATTCAAAGGAAAAATATTGAATGCATTCAAATCGTATTCTCTCGTAAAAGAAAAAATGAAAGGAACTGCCGATGTGGTCGGTAATATAACTGGGCCACTCACAAAAGCTAGTGTTTTAGCAAGTCTTGAAAGAGTATCTATGTTGATGGAATCCGACGAGAGTGTACTAAAAGATCTTCTAGACTTTTGCAATGAATTTACCGAAATTGTGATCGAAAAATTATCAAATAATGTCGACTCTTTCATTATTGCAGCAGCGGTAGATAATCCTGACATATTTGGTTTTAACAACTATGAAAAATTCTCTTCTAAGCGTGTTTCATCCGCATGCCAATTTATAAAAAATAACGGACTGCCAGTCGTTTATCATCCACATGGAGTATTCATATCAAAAAACATAGACCGCTCAAAAAGTATAATGAATATGAGTATCGACGGCTTCCATTTTGCCGAGGGAAACGACATCTCAATGATAGCCGATAAATTCAAAGGACGCATGTGCGTGTTGGGAGGAATAGACATCATTCCCAAATTATACGCAGACGCGCGCTCTGTTATTTCTGAAACAAACAGATACCTCAATATTTTCAGAAACAACAATTATGTTTTTATGGCATCATGCTCCCTTCACAGAGGCGTTCCATTAGAAAACATAAACATCATGTGTAAAACCCTAAAAAATTATCGCAAATCAAATTCCTAACTCCTCCCCTAGAATTGTATCCTACTTTAATCTTTGACAAATCTCATTGTACGCATACGTATCACATCCCGCCAATATGCCGGGATTTTGCTCCACAGAGGACCACTACACATAATTAGACAGCAAAACGCCATCAGTTCGAGAGGCAGACGTGCACATCACAGCCAAGAAGAAACATGGACTCGGCCGGATTTGAACCGGCGCCCTCCGCCGTGTGAAGACGGCGTCATAACCACTAAACTACGAGTCCTTACAACACGATTTAATCAAATATATAAATAATATTGGCACAACCGATGCCCTATATTTAACAACTTAATTTTTAATAAATGAAGACTATAGGCGCCTTAATTAACATCACTTAGTCCAGTCCGATTTAACTCATATTAAAATACATGCTGTCTGCCAACTAAACAGGTGTAATACATCCTTGCAGTAGAAATCTAAAGCACATTCAACCTCAAAAGTGTGAAGGACGTTACTCCAAAACGAATGACACGCCATTGCCAAGTCTGGATAGACTCACCTGAGGACCAGGGTAATTATAGATTGCCCTTATTACCATCCCATGCGACCGGAATGATCCACATGAATATACAGCAAATCTACGACCTAATTAAAAGAAACACCGAAGAAATTACCACAGAAGAAGAGCTCAAGACACTCCTGATGGAAAAGGATAGCCACCCTACAGCGTACATTGGATTTGAACCATCTGGTCTCGTTCATATGGGTTGGGCCCTTGTTGCATCTAAAATTAAAGACCTCTGTAATGCTGGCATTAAAGTTACAATTTTTTGGGCCGACTGGCACGCATATATAAATGATAAACTTGGCGGAGACATAAAGGACATCAGAATATGTGCCAAATATTTTGAAGACTGCTTTATTGCTTTAGGCGTCCCACGAGACATGATCAATTTCAAATACGCTTCTGAAATCCTCGACAGCATCGACTATTGGGAACTCGTTATCAAAATTGCGAAGGTCACCACTTTATCGAGAGTAAAAAGAGCTATGACAATAATGGGCCGCTCCGAAAATGAAGCCGAAATGGATTTTTCGAAATTATTTTACCCGATTCTTCAAGCCGCAGATATCTTCTATTTGAATGTAGACATATGCTATGCCGGATTAGATCAGAGACGTGCGCATATGCTTGCAAGAGACGCAGCTGACAAGCTAGGGTGGAAAAAGCCAATCGCGTTGCATACACCGCTCCTTCCAGGTCTAACTGGTGCAAATAGGATGGACCCATTAGCATCAAAGATGTCCAAAAGCAATCCAAACGACAGCATAGGAATTCACGACTCACCAGAAGAGATTCTAACAAAATTAAGTAAGGCATTTTGTCCAACAGAAATAAGCGAAGAATGTGTGAACCCCGTCCTAATGATATGTAAAAATATAATATTTCCATCCCTTGAAAGAATTAGCATCGATCGCCCTAAAAAGTTTGGTGGCCCCATCCTGTTCAACAGCTATGAGGAATTGACAGAGATATACTTCAGTGGAAAACTTCACCCAATTGACCTCAAAAAAGGAACAGCCGAAGCGCTCTCTAGATACCTTGAGCCTGTCCAGAAATATTTTAACGAGCATCCTCAGAATCTAGAAGCAATGCGCAAAGTACTCGCAAAACTTGGAAAATTTTAATATTAATTACGAGGGATGCATCGCATCTCTTGCTTTCTTTATCATCCTAAATTCTTCCAAAGTCCTCTCGGTACAGATATGAAGCATGGCTTCAACGTCCCCCACACCAGAAAGACCAGCCGCACCGCTGTGACCTCCTCCGTCAGTGGTAGTTTCCAAACCAATATCTTTTACAATCTTCCCTAGATTTACACCCCTTCTTACAGCCTCCTGTGTCGCACGCGCACTGAGACGAAAATTTTCGTCCCTTTGTGAAGCTACAAATGACACATCTGCCCCTGCCTGTATCAAAATTCTACATCCAGACGCTTCATAGCTTCCGCCATATGACGTAGCAACAATCATATCTCCTATACGTTCAAATTTTGACCTTTCAACACATTTAATCGTGGCTATGCGCTCGGATACACTGACATCATTCTTTGTGAGATCAATCACTTCGTCTATACCCAATCCAGTAATCTCAAGAATGTGGGCAAAATCCCTAAGCATTTCAGGATTTGAATACTGAAAATGCCCGCTATCGGTGAGCATCCCCCCGAGTAACATCAATCCAACATCCCTAGATATCTCTATATTTGCCTCTTCTATCAACTCAAGAATAAGTTGCGTACATGAGACCTTAGAATCATCAACAATTGTCCTGTAACCATCCCACTTACCGCTCCATTGATGATGATCTATAATAACTGCGTTCCTTGGAATATCTAAACGGATGCCGAATTGTTCCGGCGAGGAAGTATCAACCACAACTACCAACTCATAATCGGACAAATCACATTTTTCGAGTATAATAAAACACTTTTTTTCAGAAATTGACTTTAATGTTCTATCTAATCCTGCTGGCGCATAAATGTCCGCATTGCCAAAGCAAGTTGCTATTGCATATGCCGAACCAACAGCATCCGTATCAGCATTACTGTGTACAATTATAACCTTTCTTTTACTCTTGAAATCATCTATCACGTTCTCAAACATGTCTACCACCTATCTCTCGTTCAGCCGACATAAGCAGTGTGCGAGTAATAACGCCGCAGCGTAGTCATAAAATGCACAGTATACTACCCTGCAAAGTAGCCCAGGATAGAATGACCCTAAATTAAATATCCCCGGCAACCCAAAGGAAGCGACAAGGAAGGTTGACTGAACGCCAACCTAACTAAGACTGCCTACCCATCGCCTTATTCAACGTCTCCTGCATTTCGCTGTATCTATCACGGAGACTTTTCTCCTGTCTTTCTAATGATTTAATACGTACCTCAAGAGATTCTTTGCTGTTCTCAAGTTCAGTCTTAATACTATTCTTATCATCAACTTTAATCATAATAGAGCCAGCGCTTTTGTACACATTTCCAGTAGCATTATCTAGCTCTTCTATTGTCTTGCCAATTTCCCTTAGCTGAGCATCCATCTGAACTCTTTGGGCACTAACCGCCTGGAGCTGCTGTTGAAGCTGCTGAAACTGCGAAATTTGATTCTTCAATTGAGGACTAATACTATTCATTTTTCACCTTTGTTATCTTATCAATGCTTTCTATCACTTTTATACATTCCAAACAAGAATTGAGCGCCGCCCGCATTGCTGTGGTATCGTCGGCCGTAATAGACACCGACATCGTCCCATTACTCCCCGACACTTCTGTACATGTACGCGAGAACTCCCGTCCAACTTCAGGTCGCAGCGAAGATAAGAACACCTCTGCGTTAGGAGAACTCACTACCAGCTCAGCTTTTATCATGTCTAGTCTGACTTCAGAACAATGTTTATGCTAGGGCGATCTTTATAAAAGACCTTAGACCCACACTTATCACACTGAATCCCAGGAACGTTGATATCTATCTTAAGTGGCTCTCCACACTTTCCACATCTGTATTCCGACAAGACCTGCCCCCTCAGCAAACCTACTCAATTTTAGTAACTATCTCTCTCACATCAGGAGAGTAAGCCCCCGCTGTGTACTTCGCTCCACAACGCCTGCATCCCCAAACACCCAAACTCATTCTTCTCACTGCAGCATGATGGCATACTGGGCACTCATGATTTCTCCTTTGACTCGTTTCTATTACTTTCGTTCTATTGCGAGCTATAACCCCATACCTTGCGCCAAATCTGCCAGCTACACCGGATTTCTCCGTCCCCTTCGACATTTCTACTCCCCGACAATTTTCCTAACATCTATGCCTCTGGCAACCGCCATATCAAGGCATTGACCTAACTCATCAACCGTAAACGAACCTTTGCCACCTTTCTGCATTGCTCTGAAATTACCAACATCATCAGTCGTAATCGTGAGGCGGGCAGACGAAACATACTCCTCATCGAAATTTGGATCCAGTATTAAAGTATTGTCTATTTTACATATTGTAACCGAAACAGGTACGCATGTCGTTGGAAGAGGTCTGTCATCACCAAGATCATACTGTTTGTACGGAATTACTGCCGTCTTCAATGCCATTACTGCAGCAAGATTAGCGGTATCGAATAGATTACCGTCGTGATCAAGAGCGTACATGTCAATAAAACACATCCAAACCTTCTCTCCCTCTGTAATACACAATTGCTCCACGTCAACCATTTTTGACTCACGAATACCGCGATCAACAACACGCGCAAGCTCTATTGCGTCTTCTCCTGGTGGGCCTCCCTCAAATGACGGATGTGCCATTGGAAGAAACTCCATGCCTGTTGTGATTACACCTTCATTGGTGGCATCCGGGAACGGCGTTCCTGGAATAATCTTTACTCCGGCTATAACTTCTGTATTTCCAAATCTAACCCTCGCAGATCCATCTGCAGATTCAATACAATTTGTTATAATGCTAATCTCCCTATTTTCGGTGAGCTTCCGCCCATCCTCTCTCTTGCCATTCTTTAGCAATCTAACAATATGATCGCGTTTGATCTCAGAAATAATTGTATCGCTCATGATGACTCGTCCTCCTCCTTTTCTTCATAACGTTTCTTGAGTGCCTCCTTTTGAAGGTCGTATAGCTCATGGCACGATCCAATAGCCATTTTAATCGCATTATCAAACTCTTCTCTTGTCATATTTCCATCCATTTGAAGAAGAACAATTTCATCAGTAGATGGTATAATGGCAACAGGAACGTCTGCCTGGCCATAATTGTCCTCCTCCTTATTGAGATCAAGAATAACGACATCATCCGCCTTTCCTGCAGCACACGCTGAAACGATATCTTTCATAGGAATTCCTGCATCCGCAAGTGCAACTGCAGCAGCCGTAAGTCCTGCGCATCTAGTACCAGCATTCGCCTGAAGAACTTCAATATAAACGTCAATAGACGTACGCGGATACAGCTCTGTAAGAACGACATTTTCAAGTGCTTCTGCTATAATCTTCGAAATTTCGATAGATCTTCTATCTGGCCCCGGTCTTTTTCTATCACTGACCGAGAATGCCTGCATGTTATACTTACACTGAATGATGGCCTTATTGGGGTTTTGAAGATGTCGAGGATGACACTCTCGTGGGCCATATACTGCCGCAAGAATCTTATTTTTACCAATTTCTACATATGCCGAACCATCTGCATTCTTAAGTACTCCGGCATTAACCTTGAACGGCCTGTGCTGATTGAAAGCTCTGCCATCAACTCTAATACCGTTCTCATTAACTAGGGTCATATTAGTATGTCCGCTCATGTTCATTCCTCTGTCTTAGAGAGTTTTTTCTCAACGAAGATCTTTATCTTTTCAACGAGATCCTCTATCTGAGCATTTGTCTCAATATAACCAATGGCAGCAGCTGCGATTTCAGAATTTTCGTCATCTCCATTGATCCATATTCTACCGTTCTGCCCAACAAATATACGACATCCAGATGTACTCTCAAGGGACTGTATAGTGGATCCACTTTTTCCAATGATTCTCGAAACTTTCGACGGAGAAATACTGACAATTTGTCCTCCTTTTAACCTTCTCAAATGAGAATCGTTCATGGTTACCTGTATCTTCCTACTTTCGTCTACCATCAACACTTTAAGAACAACCACATCGCCAATATTCAAGTATCTTGACGTATCCCCAAACTCTACCTTCCACGGCACCTCACTCACATGAAGGGGCGCAGGATAAGGGGCATTAATATCCACTGTCCAATTGGACGCTCCAATATCACTAATTATCCCAATTACCGTGTCCCCGGTAGATGGCACATAACAACCATTAATGGGGACGACACTCACTACATTACGTGACGAATTCTTAATGCCTAGAATGGACGAATACAACTTGCCATCTCTTTCATACGTATATCTGCCGCCTCTTGCTCCATCCGAATCAAGAAGCTCCCCAGGTACTACTACCTCATGCGGGGGTTTAGCGTTCCTCTTTTCCATTTTATTACCTCTCAGACATAACCCGTGAACGGATTAATTCCAGCACCTCGTCTTGCGGGTTACATATATCCTCTATGTGAGAGTTCAACACTCTAAGGTGAGAACTACCTCCTTTTTCGATTCATTTCTTGTGATTTCAGAGTTAGATAGTTCCTGCAACAACTCAAACCATCCTCTCTGGTATCTGATGCCATCTTAAGCTCTACCGGAATAAAGCATTCAATAGCGCGTACTGCGTCCTTGACATGCTCATTTATTGGCTTGAATAAATCCACATGAAACTTGGACTCCTCTAGAGCCAACTCAACCCTCTTGATCGGATGCGGCAGTCTGGTCTCAGGATCGATTATAATAGCGGCAACCTGTGCGACAACTTTTCTTCTCTTCGCCTCGAGCATTTCCCTACGCTGCTTAGTCGTAAGCTGTATCTTTCCACTCACAACAATCCTCGACACTACTTCTGTAATGTCCGTCGTACCAAAAGCATCCACCATCTCTTTTTCAGCAGACCTGATTCCCTTACTTGCATCCTTAAACACGGTATCTACTACCAGGTAGCTCAACAAATCTGACCCTTCGACCCGCCCGACAACATCCACAACAGACGGATCAAGAAGTATCTCAAACATCCCGCCGTTCGACTCTAAACGAGCAATTACCGAACTATCGAGGCTACCCATCCTTCCACTTCAAAGCTTTGAGACAAACTTTCCGAGCTCTTCGGCATCAAGTCTCCTAAATGGCTCATCAAACGTAACAACACCTGCCTCGACCGTCTCTGGTGTGGGCTTACCATCATTAGCCGCCGCCAACGCCTTGAGTCCAAGAGCTATAGCATCTTCATAGGACATATTTTCTATGAACTCTTTCTCAAATATCTCCATGATAGTTGGCCGTCCTGATCCGATGCACCCGGCCTTGTACGCAATCAACGCTCCTGACGGATCAGTTTCAAACAAGTGCGATCCAAGATCATCCGTCCCAGCCACAAGAAGCGCTACACCAAACGGACGCGCTCCACCGTACTGAGTATAATTCTGCTTAAGATCGCAGACCCTCTTCACTAAAGCTTCAACCGTTATATTCTCATTGTAGGTTATCCTGTGGGTTTGGGCGTACTTTCTGGCCTCGTCCACAAGGATTCGCGCATCCGCGACAAGACCAGATGTGGCGCACCCGATGTACTCATCTATATCATAAATCTTCTCAATTGAGGAGGGTTCAACAAGTCTACTAGAAACGTGCTTATCCACAATCAAAATCACACCACTATCGAATTTTAGCCCTATGGTGGTCGTACCTTTCTTCACTGCCTCTCGCGCATACTCCACCTGAAAAAGTCTCCCGTCTGGAGAGAAAACCGTAATGCCCCTATCATAGGCCATTTGTCCCGGCTGCATACATCATACTCCTCTTCTGTTCCCCCTATCGTGACACCCTATTTAACACCCACTGATACATGTGATTTCTGGAGATTCGGGTACTTCCTTCTTAATGAGATGATAGTTCCGGAGGTCAACAGTGACACTGAAAAAGGATCAATCATGCTCATAACTAAAACGGTCTTTTTGACTTCTTCTGGCCTGCACTCCACAATTGCCCATCCATTTGAGCACTGAACTACATAAGGGCCCCTATCATCCATATAAAAACGTAACCGGGAAGTCAAATCAGCTCTTCTAAATGAGACACTCAATCGAAATGCTATATATCTCCTCCTACCTCGAACAGCCTTCACTACCATACTTTACACCCACGGAATATCATGCGACTACAGCCCTCGACGTCGGCAAACACAAAATGAATCAAACCGATCATACAGCTCCAGAAGCCTGCCAAAAAGAGCAGAACACGCATGTCCCGGTGATTTAAATAAGTTGTGCAGAAATAGTTTTAATACCATGTGACGTAACCTGCCTGGTTCCAATTCTTACTGGAAGTAACGGAGGCAAAGATTTGACTAAATCAGCGTTAGTTATCGGCGGGGGAATTGCGGGCATTCAGGCTTCGCTGGACCTTGCAGGGAGGGACATTCATGTCTATCTCGTGGAGAAAGATCCAACGACAGGTGGAAAGATGTGTCGTCTGGACAAAACATTCCCCACAAATGACTGCTCCGCTTGCATACTTTCACCTAAAATGGCAGATGTTGCTGGCCATCCCAACATCACAACAATGACGTACTCTGAGGTCGTCAAGGTTGACGGCCAGGCGGGCAACTTTAAAGTTACCGTCAGGAAAAAGCCGAGATACGTAGACCTTGAGAAATGTACTGGATGCGGTGACTGCATTGCAAAATGCCCAACAAAGAACATTCCCGATAAATTTGAATATGGATTGTCTACGAGGAAAGCAATCTACATACCTCATGCACAGGCAGTTCCTAGGGTTGCCTTAATTGACCCTGATTACTGCAAGAAAATTCTAAAGGACAAGTGCGGCATTTGTGAAAAGACCTGTCTTAAGCATGCAATCAATTATAAAGACAAAGAATCGGAGGAAATTCTTGACATCGGGTCGATTATTGTCTCCACAGGTCTCCAGGTATGGGATGCCAAAGTCTCTAGTGAGTATGGCTACGGTAGATACGACAACGTTGTTACATCAACAGAATTCGAAAGAATGATGTGTGCATCAGGTCCAGACCGAGGACACATACAACGCAGGTCGGAGGATCATAGCGCACCCAAGAGCATCGCATTCGTGCAATGCTGTGGGTCAAGATCTGAGAAGAAAGGATGGAAGCGGTACTGCTCTTCAGTCTGTTGTATGTACGCCGTGAAGCAAGCGATTATCACGAAAGAACACGCGGATGTCAAAGAAGACATCTTCTTCATGGACATAAGATCCTACGGTAAAGAATTTGAAGCATATGTGCACAGAGGAGAGGATGAGTACGGTATAGGGATGCACAGATCCTCCCGCGTTTCAAGTGTCGAAGAAAATGCGGACAAGACACTTACTGTCAACTACACAGACGCAGACGGCAACCCTCAATCTGCAGTTTATGATCTAGTCGTCTTATCGGTCGGTCTGAACCCACCAGAAGGTGCAGAAGAACTATCAAAGATCCTAGGCATCAAACTCAACGAATATGGTTTCTGCGAGACCTCTATCTTTAAGCCTCTTGAAACATCCAGAGCTGGTATCTACGTTTCTGGGGCATTCGCAGCACCAAAAGACATTCCCACAACAGTCGCAGAATCATCGGGGGCATCCGCAAAAGCAGGAGCATGCATTGTTGGCCCAGATTTCGAGCCATGTGCGCCTAAGCAGTACCCAGAAGAAAAAGAGGTTGAAGGTCAGGAACCCAGAATAGGCGTATGGGTTTGCAGATGCGGAATAAACATCGGTTCGACAGTCAATGTTCCAGAGGTGGCCGAATATGCGGCAACTCTTCCAGGAGTCGTATACTCAACAGAGACAATGTACGCATGTGCGCAGGACACGCTTCAGGCAATATCACTTGCGATAAAAGAGAAAGACCTAAACCGTGTAGTCGTCGCATCCTGTACCCCGAGAACACATGAACCTCTATTCAGAAATGCATGTCGTGAGGGAGGACTCAACCAATATTTGTTCAACATGGCCAATATCCGTGATCAATGTTCATGGATTCATATGCACGAGCCAGAAGCCGCAACAGAGAAGGCGAAAGATCTTGTCAGAATGGCAGTTGCAAAGGCTGCATTGCTCGAGCCTCTAGAAGGTGCAAAAATTCCGGTTACCAACGCCGCAGCCGTTATCGGTGGAGGCATCACAGGTATGACCGCTGCACTTGACATCGCGGCGCAGGGATTCCCTGTCCACCTTGTCGAAAGGAAAGAAAAACTCGGGGGACAAGCTGTTAACTTCATGCACTCTGAAGATGGCGTGGACGTTGGGGCGTTTATTAAGGATCTCATAGACAAGACCAATTCCAACAAACTTATATCGGTCCATCTTAACACGGAGGTCAAGGACATACCTGGATTCGTCGGAAACTTCCATCTTAAACTTAGTGATGGAACAGATGAGCCAGTTGGGGCAGTCATTCTCGCAGTTGGTGCTACACCTTATGTGCCCACAGAATACGACTATGGAAAGGATCCGAAAGTAATGGTAACACTCGATGCGGAAAAGGCCATTGCCGAGGGAAAGTTTAAGGCAGAGAATGTCGCGTTCATCCAGTGTGTTGGTTCTAGAAATGACGCAGTAAAATACTGCTCTCGTGTCTGTTGTTCAAGTGCGCTTAGGAACGCAATTAGAATAAAGATGATGAGTCCTACAAGCAACGTTACAGTTTTCCACAAGGACATAAGAACCTATGGACTTCGTGAAGACCTCTACAGAAAAGCATGCGAGCTCGGTGTTCGATTCTTGAGATACAAAGAATCTGACCCACTCCCAGCGTATGACGGGAACAGTATCAAGGCGTTCGATACAATCCTTGGACAAGAGGTTGAGGTCCCGGTCGATTGTGTTATCCTCTCTAACGGAATCAAACCTGACAGAGAAGAAAAAGAAGAAATTGCAAAGATGCTCAAAGTGCCCATTAGCAAAGACGGGTTCTACTTCGAAGCCCATCAAAAACTAAGGCCAGTCGATTTCGCAACCGAGGGTGTTTTCGTTGCGGGTCTTGCACACTGGCCCAAATTCATGGATGAATGTATCGCGCAAGCATCTGGAGCAGCGTCAAGAGCGCTCACTATAATCTCCAAGCCTTATCTCGTCTCAGAAGGTATCGTTGCATCTGTCAATGAAAAATACTGTGACGGATGTGGTGTCTGCGAGGGTTGCTGCGAATACAAAGCCATCTCCATTGTCGAAATCGACGGTAAGAAAAAGAGCAGCGTCAATACAGGGCTCTGTAAAGGATGTGGATGTTGCGTCGCGGCGTGTCCGTCTGGAGCAATGGAGCAGAAAGGATTCAAGGGCAATCAGATTATCGCTGAGATAGATGCTTGTCTTGATTGTTGTGCAGAGGAGCAGTGATCATCGTGACAGATTTTGAACCTAAGATTGTGGCCTTCTGCTGTAACTGGTGTTCCTATGCGGGAGCGGATGGAGCGGGAGTTGCAAGGCTTCAAATGCCGACCAACTTCCGAATTATAAGAACGATGTGCTCTGCAAGAGTTGATCCTGAGTGGGTTCTCAGGGCCTTCTCAAAGGGAGCAGATGGAGTAATAATCCTTGGATGTCACCCCGGAGATTGTCACTATATAGGCGGTAACTACAGAGCCAGAAGAAGAATAGCACTTCTTCGAATGGTTCTCGAACAGTACGGGTTCGATCCAGGTAGGTTGAAGCTCGAATGGGTTTCCGCGTCAGAAGGGGAAAAATTCCAGAAGACAATAACAGATTTCGTAGGTGTGATCAAGAAGCTTGGTCCAACACCTCTTAAGGGGGAGAAGTAGACATGGGATTCTTTAGCAGGCTTTTCGGAAGAAAGAAGGCCAAAAATGAGGAGAAAGTTAAGTGTAGCTGCCACAGTGAAGAAGTGACAGCACCTGAAAAAGCAACGTATGTCGCTGATTTGCCCGCTGTAGGATATGTACCAAATCTTCAAACGCCTCCAGGCGGCAAGATTAAGATTGCATTGTACTGGGTCGCAGGGTGCGGAGGTTGCGACGTATCAATACTGGATAGCGACGAGAAAGTCCTCAACATAGGAACCATGGCAGACATAGTCATGTGGCCTATCGCGGCAGATGGAAAGGAGCACGACATTGCGGCAATGGAAGACGGGTCAATCACAGTCTCGCTTATCAATGGTGCAATTCGGAATTCCGAGAATGAGGCAATGGCTAAGTTGCTAAGACAAAAATCGAAACTTGTCATATCTTACGGCACGTGCGCCTGTTTTGGAGGCACGCCTGCACTTGCTAATCTAGTAAATAATACACATGAAGTCCTTGACTACGTATATACAAAAACACCGTCATCGGCCTCATTCCAAAACGAGTATCACAGAGACAAAGCAGTTCTTCCACAGACGTCATACAAAACGCCTGATGGAGAGCTTACGTTGCCTATGATTTACGATACCGTGAAATCGTTGGATCAGGTCATCGATGTGGATTATTACGTTCCTGGATGCCCACCTACTCAGGAGACAATCTCAAAACTACTCAACGCTCTTATCGCGTTTGTCTACGAAGGGGTAGCGCTCCCACCAAAGGGATCATACATCGGTGTTGAGGATAAGTCGTTGTGCGAAGAATGTCCACGGCACAAGGAAAACAGAAGAATCGAGAAGATCCGTGAACCTTACGAGGTTAACATAGATCCAGATCTGTGTCTAATGGATCAAGGAATCCTATGTCTGGGCGCAGCTACGGTTTCTGGATGTGGAGCCAAGTGTACTCGTGTTGGTCAGCCTTGTCGTGGATGCTATGGTCCTACAAGACAGGTTCAAGAACAAGGAGCATCAATCTTTACAGCAGTAGCATCGCTATTTCCTGTTACTGAGGAAGATCCAACCTGTGGAGAGGACAAAATCATCAAAACTATGTCTTCTATCAAAGATCCACTTGGCTACTTCTATGCATTCAGTATGGCAAAAGCCCTGATCAAAGGAAAAGTTACGGAAGGAGGTCGATGAAAAGTGACTGCTCCGATTATTTGGGACGAAAAAACAAAGATAAACAAAAAACGGGTCTTAATAGATCCAATCACCCGTCTGGAAGGACATGGAAAAATTGAGATCTTTCTCGATGATGACGGTAATGTGAAAAATGCATATTGGCAAGTTCCAGAGGTAAGAGGATTTGAGAGATTCTGCATTGGGAGGAAAGTTACAGAACTCAATCAGATTACATCAAGACTCTGCGGAGTATGTCCAGGAGCACACCACCTTGCTTCAACAAAAGCAATTGATGGATGTTTCAACACAAAGCCAACCGAAACTGCTTTCCGCCTCAGAGATTTGTTCTACTGCGCACACTTTGTCCACAGTCACATTGCGCATTTTTACGCACTAGCTGCACCGGACTTTGTATGTGGTCCAGCAGCGCCTACAGCTCAAAGGAATGTTCTAGGAGTCGTTGGAGTTGTTGGCCTCGAATTGGGCGGAGCTGTTCTTAGAGCAAGATCTAAGGCACAGAGGATTCAGGCAATCATTGGTGGAAAGGCAACACACCCCGTAATGGGTGTACCCGGTGGAGTAACAACTGCCGTCAATAAAGAGCAGCAAAACGAGATTATCAGTTACGCACAAGATCTTGTAGACTTCGCGCAGACCTCGATGAAGGTCTTCAGAGATGTCGTTCTTGCGAATAAAGACTACGTCAATATAATCACCAATCCTGATCTTTATTATCAAGAATCATACTACATGGGACTTGTTGGCAAGGACAATTCCCTCGAGTTCCACGATGGACAAGTCAGAGTCATTAACCAAAAAGGCGCCGAATTCGATAGGTATGATGCGGTTGATTACCTGGATCATATTGCGGAGGCCGTTGAGCCTTGGTCATATGAGAAGTTCCCGTACCTCAAAAAGGTTGGATACAAGGGGATGGTCTCTGGTCCTACAAGTGGACTTTACAGAGCTACACCTCTATCTAGACTCAACGTCTGTGACAAAATATCAACAGAGCTTGCACAGCAAGAACTTAACAACTTCCGTGCCTTTTTCAAGGATGCTGGAGTCCCATGTTACAACGGAAAGCCAATAGTTCACTTTACTTTGGCGACTCACTGGGCAAGAATTATCGAAATGCTATATGCTGCAGAGCGCTGTCTTGAAGATGCACAAGACAAGGACCTGACTAACAGTGACATAAAGCAGTTGGACATTGTCCCCGGTGGTCGTGGTGTCGGATGTGTCGAAGCTCCTAGAGGAACTCTTACACATGATTACACATGTGACGAAAACGGAATTGTCACCGCATGCAACCTTGTCGTAGGAACTACCAACAACAACGGGCCAATCAACGTAGATGTTGCCAGAGCGGCTAAAGGGTTGATAAATAACTTCAACATCTCCCCCGGTCTTCTCAACATGGTTGAGATGGCATTCAGAGCATATGATCCGTGCAATTCCTGTGCCACTCACAGTCTACCTGGGCAAATGCCCTTGACAGCTGTAATCAGAAATAGTGATGGATCCGTCTACGATACAATTACACGTGGTTAAACAGGTTTTACAGAGGGCCTATGCCCTCTTTTTTAATTTATAAGGGCGTGTGTCGGTAGAATAAACGAGATCATTCAACTTTCTTATTTTCCAAGAGATCTCTTGCATTTCTGCCTATGACAGGTGGGAAGTATCAAATCAGACATTCGACCAAGGTCAATTCCATCCAATAGGTGTACGTGAGCATTATCCAAATCAAGAAATTCACTATTTACTAAAGGCCCAAGAAATTTTCCGCCGTTAATATTTACAGGAGACCCGCCTAGCATTCTATTAAATGACGGTACAATAACAAACGAGCGAGGGCGTCTTAAAAATTTTTTTCTGCCAGAAACAAAACTTCCACGAATCCAACATTGTTCAGTAGATCGCTTTCCAATGCCATCTTCAAACATAACAACTGGGTGCTCATGACCCATAACCAACGTTTCACAATTCATAACGTCCTCGGACGGCCATACATGGCCATGAATGTAACCAACATCTCCTATTATTATTCCGGAAGAAGGCCTGACCACAACACGCTTCGGGAGAAATTTTTCAATATTTGTATCGTGATTTCCCCTCACAATATCAATATTCTCAAAAATTCCAAGCAATCTTTCAAAAAAGATTGGTATTTCTTTATATTCTTGTTTAGACGAACCAGGTACGGTGTCTTTAACATCTCCTAACACCACTAAACGGTTACAACTACCAAAATTCTCAAGAATACAGTTAAACATCTCGTCCGTCCTAGATTCGAGATTTAAACCTTTACTCATAAGGTGCGTTTCAATGCCTATATGAAGATCAGCGATAACGAATATGTCATCGACTTTGAGAGCTGGAATATTATACACAGGTTGTACCCTCATCCTAACTCATCCTTTAGGACTCTTGCAATATTGTCCACAATATCTGTTGCCAATAACCCATATGAGAACTCATTAAACGACTTCTCTCCAGCCTTTCCACAGAGATATGCTCCTAAACATCCAGCATTAAAATATGACATACCTTTTGCAACGAGCCCAGCTATGACTCCAGCGAGAACATCTCCCGTTCCCCCAACTGTCATTGCAGGTGTGCCCGTAATATTTCTCCTTGTTCTTCTCCCATCAGATATTATATCAATCTTGCCCTTTAGGACTATTACTGACCCTGTAATGATAGCTGCCTCCTCTACGGAAACATCTTTTCCATCAACAAGATCTCTAAATTCTCTACAATGTGGAGTATACAGTACACTCTTACTTAGCATCATGCCCTTAAGCATGCTAATACCATCTGCATCAATGACAGTTGGTCCATTATAAAATCTAAGAAAGTCAAGAAGAAACAATCTTGTTTCTTCATTCTGACCAAGCCCTGGTCCAATTAATACAGCACTACAATTTTTAGTAAGGCATTTAACTTTCTCCAGTGACGTTCTCGTTAAATAATTTCCGTCTAACTTGTGCACTATAAGTAATGGAGACATTCCCGAAATTGAATTATATGCTATTTCAGGCGTCGCAATATCCACAATATCTGCTCCCACGCGGAGTGCGGCCATGCCTGCCATTACAGGTGCGCCCACATACGGGCCACCACCAATAATTAGCAATTTACCATTTTGCCCTTTATGTGAATCACACTTTGGTATAGGATATCTAAGCATGTCTCCGTGGCCTACTATTTCCCAAGATTCTGGGGGAATTCCAATATCAGAAACAATAATTCTACCACAAGTTTTCTCATTCATACCATATTTCATATCGTGAAATGTTACTGTGACATCGGGCTTAACACATAAATCAGTACCAAAGCCAGATGGGACATCACAAGATACTACAATCATTCCAGACGAATTTACTGTATCGATATAATTCTCATGGAATGTATTCACATCCTCCGAATCTATACCAGAAACACAATCTACTAAGACATCGTAACTACCCAACAACTCATTAGAGTAGACAATAGTTTTTTTATTCACAAGAGGAGCAATCTTCTCCATATTATCGATCTTAAAATCTCTCAACAAGGCAATATCGCAGTTTCGAAGAATGCTAGCCGCAATAAATCCAATCCTACCGTTACTTCCCAAACCGCAAGCAAAGAGGATCCGTTTCCCACTGTACATATCATGTACAACATTGGCCAACGCTCGTCCGGCATTTCGCACAAGGTCGCTTGCCTTTACACCAAAAGATTCGGAGTTAGCGCAAATAACATTGAAATCTAACGGCGATAGCATATCAATGAATCTAATCTATACTATTTTTAACGAGTATCTTTCCTATCTCGATCAGAAGTGCGCTCTTCTTTATTTTTCCTTTTTCCACGCGAATACATCCGCTCTTCGCAAACCAGTTGGCCGGATAAGCCTTATCTTCAAAAATCCTGTAATCAAGGTCTAAAATTGTGGCACCTTTTGCAATGATATCCAAGCTCGGATTCTCAACACACAAACTCCTAGGCAATCTCCTGCCACCGGCCCGAGTCCTACTCGAATCAAAATACTCAGGCCAGACAACAATCGCGCTATCACTATCGTAAGCCATAAAACCAGGAATATCAAAATCTCAGAAATCTCTACAGCAGGATCGCGTTAACTACACCATTCTGACCTGGTCTGGACGTAACAACAGCATCCCCTAGGTCTGTTTCTATTGTTGCCCCCTTGTTGAGAACGTTACGCTGAACATAGTTAGGGTCTGCCTGATTCACTTTCACATTCTTTATTTTGACCCTTTCCACGACATTTGTCTCCTTATTGGCAACATTCGCAAACTCCGCCGAGAGCACTGCAACTTTAACACTCCCGCCAGCCCCACGATACTGTCTCAAAGACTGCACTCCAAGCCTTGTGAGCTGCTTTTCCCTGCCAATCTCAAACTTTCTCTTACCAGCGCTAAAAACTCGCCTGCCACCAGTAGGCTTTCTTCTAGATTTCCCCTGCCAGGTTGCCATCTACACCGCTACCGACCTAGCATTGGTCTATATTTAAATCTTGGGACAGACAAGACTCTAAATCCTCCAAAACATCAATTTTCTGGGCCAATTAATTTTGCTAATACTTTGTCACCATCAATCTCAAGTATACCCGCATAACCATCCTTAGCAGGGCCAGGATTCATAAAAAGCGTTTTACCAATTTTTTTAATCCCAACAGATTCATGAATATGCCCAGACAATGCGACTAATGGCTCGTACATATCAACAATTTTTTCAATAGATTTACTGCCAACATGGTCTCCTGACGGAATTTCATCCAAAATACCGTATGATGGCGCATGCGTCATAAGAATCATATTCTTACTAGAAATCTTATCTAGAGTAGCAAATATTACCTCCTCAGGTATCTCAAACGGTGTTTTGAAGATCGTAGGATTCGAGCCTCCCAATGCAGCAAACTTTCGCCCGCCAATTTCAAATGATTTTCCGTGCACGCTATTTACTATGTCAGCTGCTTCCCTAACAATGTTCGGAGGATCACAATTTCCAGGAATGAAATAGACAGGATGCTTAAATTTTCTCAATAGTCTAACACCATCATCACATGTCCCAAAATTTGTAATATCGCCAAGGAAAAGAATAGCATCCACATTTTGTTCATTCTCTAGCTGGTTTATCCAATCAATTTTAAGTTCTTCTTGGTGAAGATCTGTGAGTACCAGAAACATCATGCATATGCCATCAACATCAGATTATTTAATACGGCTCGAACAGAATTGACACTACCCCATAAACCAAAAAGCGTGGGAGGCGAGATTCGAACTCGCGAGTCCATAGGACAATAGATTAGCAGTCTATCGCCTTACCAGGCTGGGCCACCCCCACAGACATAGGCGCGTACACAATGCTGTTATTAAAACTTTAGATACTTATATGCGTAACGCAAGATCAAAATGGGTCCCTGAAGCAAGCTGCTATTTTCTTCGATATTTGAATAGTTCCATTAAATCAAAGTGGCAAATGACGAAATCAGGATACCAAGCGCCAACTATAGACTTAATATCTAGGATAAATATAGGCCCAACATTTCAAGTACCATGCATTCTCTACATCCGTAGGAATTAGAAAACTATTATATACTGCATCAATGTAGGGATGGATACGCAGCTCAACAGAGCTATAAGAGAAGTTGAGTTGATGTAGTGGGGAATCGAGATCCCCGTCCAGTGGTGACGTGCTCTCTAGATTCCGACGTTCGAAGCTACGAATGTTCCGTTGGACGGGACATCGTAAGAGTGTGCTGTACAGCGGAGCAAACGGTGAATCGTGACAAACTGCCAGTTTAACTTCATCCATAGTGCATGGTGTAAACTATCAATGTTAATTTGACTCCGGTTGATCCTGCCGGCGGCCACTGCTATAGGAATTCGATT
>JAKSHS010000010.1 GCA_024399275.1 archaeon
GGTTGGATAACTGCCTCTATGATTAAATCGACAGGAGCGTATGGTACACTAATAAATCACTCAGAACATAAATTTGAAGATAGTGCCGTATGTGATTGCATTAGGCTAAGTAAGGCAAACGACCTAGTTACCGTCACATGTGCTGAATCTTCTGAAAAAGCTGCTGATATTGCAACGTCTTCTCCTAACTTTATTGCAATTGAACCTCCAGAGCTCATTGGCGGAGACATTTCTGTTTCAATAGCAAACCCTCATATAATTCAAAACACAGTGCGGGAAGTCAAGGATGTCAACAATTCTATATCAGTTCTTTGTGGGGCTGGTATAAAAACTAGGAATGACATCATCAGAGCACTAGATCTCGGCGCAGATGGCGTTCTTATTTCTTCAGGTATTATTAAATCAAAGGATCCAAGAAAGGTACTTCAAGATCTCGCAACGTCTTTGTAATGGCTTTCGCACCGGATCAAGATGTCGCTCTATTAAGATTCAAAGACGAGGTAGCCCGGAGGAAGAACTTGTATATTATAATTTTAAAGTTAATCACGGGTCGATGGAATTGGTGTTTACAATAAGAGAATTCCAAACGGAAGATGCTGCAATTGTCTATTCAATAATGAAAAAATCGCTAGATCAGTATTATGATCCTTATATGTTACATTATTTCCATAATGAATGGTCTGGCGGTCAATTAGTTGCTTGTGATGTATTAGGAACGCCAATAGGAGCTCTTATGTCAACAAAAATTAATAATCGAAGAGCAAGAATAATGATGCTCGCAATTGAGCCGGTATATCGAAATAGAGGCATAGGACATATGCTCCTCGATAAGTTCCGATTTAAAGCGCTAATGGAAGGCATAATTAGAATAACGCTGGAAGTCAGATTTGAAAATATTAAAGCCAGAAGATTCTACATAAAAAATGGATTCTCTGAAACAGCTATCCTAAACGGATACTATCAAGATAAAGGAAAAGGTGTACGAATGGACGGCCCTGTTCAATTAAACATTTGATCTCCTACATGTTCTGTTTCCATATAGTAAGATGTTCTTTCTTTTTGTGATTCAGATATATCTTTAGCAAGGCCTTTGTTATATGAGCCAAATTTCTCTCTAATCTGATCTTCCGCAGGTCTCGAACGCCTTAACGCCCTCTTAATATGGTTTTCTGTAATCAAATTCGCATTTTCCATAATAGCAATATCCCCAGCGGCTCTTATGAGGCCTCCAAGTTCTCTTAATCTTAATGTCAAACTATTGGATTGTTTATCATTTTTTGCGCGCGCTCTGCCTTCGCTAATTATTGCCTTAACTGCTCCTATAGTAGCATGTGGTATATGACCATCCATAATGACCTCTTGTGCCACAAATTGTGCGTACCGAGCACGATTTTCTGGTGTGTCAGACATTGCTGTATCAACAAGGACTTCATACCCCCCACCAATTATTCTTGATCTCAAGGGCGAAAGAATATGCTCAAGATCCTGGATATTGCACGCAGCAACTAAAATAAAGTCACATGGAACGTGATCAATTTTAACACTAGCACCTGCACTTTGCGGATTCCGTCCAGTAATCGTAAATTCCTTATCTTGCATGGCAGTTAGAATGTATCTCTGAAGGTCCCCAAGATGCGATATCTCATCGATAAAAAGAACTCCTTCGTGAGCTTCGTGAATAGATCCTGGAATTACCCTTTCATATGCGGGAGTACCTAGCCCTTGATGACCGCCGTAAGGATCATGTCTTACATCGCCTAGGAGCTCTGTCTCGGACGCCCCAGTTGCAAGGACAAATAAATTTCTATTCAATCGTATCAGTGGTTTTGACTTAGAGTTTTTAGCAATCTCTTTCCTTTTCTCAAGTGCTTTCTGATCAAGCATACGAATGTGATCGCCGGCACGTTCAAATACCACAGTTTCCTCAGTGCCGTCTGCCAGGGTTCTTGTGGTATTAATTTTTTCCTTACCTAGATTCATGCCAGGTATAACTTGGCTCATGTTACCAATGATAGTGAATAAATTGTTTGGACCATTGCCCATATCCAGTTTCGAATTTCCACAGTTAGGACAGTTGATATCACTTGCAGATGAGTACTGGCCACATGTCTTACACATATACCCAAGCTTTTCAGCAATGTGTTTGGGCACCCTTTCTGGATCATAGAGTTTTCCCGAAGCGCTAGCAAGAGAGGAAGTTTCCTTGAGGACTTCCTCTTCTGTAAGAACTTCAAGAAATGGTCTCTCAGGCATTTCTGGATTGTCAGCAACCCTAATTTCAAATTTCGGCTTTGGAATTTGCATGGCGATTGCTCTAGCAATCATTGACTTTCCCGTCCCGGGAGGACCAACAAGAAGGAGGTGCCTACGCTGCTTCGCAGCAATTTTGGCAAGTTCTATTGCCTCGTCTTGACCAAGAACACGATCCAGCGGGTTTTCGGGTATCTCTATCTGTTCAGTACTAGTAAGATTTTCTACGTCTGCCCAAGTTCTAATATTTACTTTTCCAGTCATCGGCAGAGATCTTCCTTTGTCCAGAGTGCAAGTCCAGCAGGCATCTTAGAAATATTTCCCTTTCTCGTTCCGACTACAGTTGATATTCCATTAGATGATGCAACGTCAACAATTCTCTGTGAGATGACACCATCAAATACAATAGTCGCAACTGAATCAGAATTATTTTTAAGAGAATCAACAAGATTTTTGACAGCTTCTTCCCGAATAACGTCCCCTTTCATATTCAGAATTCTTGCATTGTGCGTAGATGCCATTTCAAGGAGCATGTCACGATAAATTTGTTGATCCGGAGAAAGCACCTTTTCTTCTCTAGAAGATTCCTTTTTTCTATGGAACGATTTGTCAGTTTTTTCCTGAATCTCTTCTGTGATGGGGGAATTTGTAAAGAATTTTCTAGACTTAGAATCTTCTAAATTGTCATTCACATTCGTGAATTCGGATGCTTCCACAGGATCACTTTTCTTTCTGAACCTCTCCGCAGCTTCTGTATTGAAACGTTCTCTTCTATCCCTATCTCTCTTTCTATCATCTTCTCTATATTCTTTAGGGCTGTTATCGAGTTCGTGATCTTTTTGATTAGTGAACTGTTCCTCTTCAATTTCACCTGAATTTTCGCACAGCGACAAGTCGTTCATTTCTATATACTGGTCACTGGGAACCTTATTGCGAAGACATTTAGTAATTTGTTTTACTGAAAGCTCCTCAACTTCATGTGCACGTGGCGCCCTTGCAACAAAATCAATTTCCGCCACCTGGAAAAGTTCTTTAAGAATGAGTTCTCCTCCTCTGTCACCGTCAACAAATGCCGTTGCGATTTTTTCTTTTGAAAGTTCTATTACTGTTTCAGGAATGCTAGTTCCTTCAACCGCGATACAATTCTTGATGCCAATTTTGAGAAGATTAAGAACATCGGACCTGCCCTCGACAATAATTATCGATTCTGAATCTTTAACATTTGGTCCTGCTGGACATCTATCCTTACCGTATGTAGTAATTTCTTCAATCTGAATACTTTGTCTAACACTTTCAGTTAGGTCTGCACTCTTGCCTTTTGATTGTCTAATAAGATCACTAAGAAGTTCCTTTGCTCTTTCTATAACCTGTTCTTTTTTAGTTATACGAACATCTTCTATTCCAAGAATTTTAATAGACGCCTTACAAGGTCCGACACGGTCAATAATCTCTAACGCAGAAGCAAGAATGACTGTTTTAACCTGATCAAGGCTTGATGATACGTAAACGATACCATCCGACTTACCAGATTTGGAGATAATATCAACTTCTATACGCCCAATCCTTCCTGACTTTTGAAGATCGCGAAGATCGAGCTCATCACCAAGAAGTCCCTCCGTTTGTCCAAAAATCGCTCCAACTACGTCAGGCTTTTCCACAATGCCTTCGGCGGAAATCTTGGCTTTAATCATATATTTGGTCGCAGTAGGATCAATACCATTCATTTGAATCATTTTCCCGAAATGGAAAGCCGTCCAACTCGCATCCCTCCGTCCCCTTACTCCTTCACTCGGGACTTCTCTGTACCTGCAGTGCTATATTTGCGCTCGCACTTTGTCATTCGACGCTCTTCGCTATGGCCTTTCGGAATATGCAACTTCACCACCGAAACGGCAGTAATCGTGATAGTAACTTAGTGATACGAGGAAACGGCGTCCCCTCTCGGTCGAGCTATTGTTTCATCCCTTATATATTTTAGTAACTAAGTCTACTTCTTATTAAAAATTAAGGGGAATAAGTCCCCATCAATAACTTAAAAAAGGCTGAATATAAGGTCAGAATATTCATTTATGTTATCTATAGGAAGACCGGCTATAATGTTTGCCTGAGTAAACATGATTTTTATAAATTTTTCAGCCTTGTCCCTCTCTCCTGAATCAAACGCTGATTTGAGAGCGACGAAAGCTGTATGTGATGGATTCAACTCAAGCACGCGGTTTGCTTTGATGTCCTCTTTGCCATCGCCTGGCATATTTTTGAAATACTTCTCCATTTCCAGAGTGATGTGTCCTTCAGTTGTTAACAACACTGCATGATTCTTTAATTTGTGCGAAATATTCACTGCTGATACTTTTTTATCTAAAATTTTCAGAGCGAAATCGAGAAGATCTTTGGACTCTTTTTGTTTTTCATCTGCTAACTTCTTTTCTTCTTCAGTCTCGATGCCCAAATCATCAGAAGTGACGTTACAAAGCTTTTTTTCCGCGACAGTACCCAGAGTTTTCATAACAAACTCATCTATATCTTCTGTTAGACACAGAAGATCATATCCCTTTTCGTATATTTGTTCGGTCTGTGGAAGGCTTTTAGCTTGTTCAACAGAGTTTGATGTAACATAGAAAATATTCTTCTGGTCTTTTTTCATTGATTTGACGTATTTATCTAATGAAATTAACTTATTATTTTCATATGAGTAAAACATTAAAAGCTCTTCTAAAAGTTCCCTGTTCGCGCCGTATTCTTCAACAATACCATATTTAAGCTGGCGTCCAAAATTCTTATAAAAACTTATGTATTCATCTTCGTTATCTTTCATCAGTCTTATCAATTCTGACTTAACTTTTTTCTTCAAATTCGATGCAATTGATTTTAGTTGTGAATCATGTTGAAGCACTTCACGAGAGATGTTTAGTGAGAAATCCTGTGAATCCACAACACCTTTGACAAAACGGAAACAAAATGGAAGAATATCCGCGCATTTATCCATTATAAGAACACCGTTAGAGTACAGTTGAAGCCCAGGTTGATATTCTCTTGTATAAAAATCAAATGGCGCTCTTTTTGGGATAAAAAGCATAGCTTTGTAGCTTACTAACCCTTCTGCCTCTACACGAATTATAGAAATTGGATCTTCGTAGTCGTGGAATTTCGTCTTATAGAACTCCCTACACTCGTCATCATTTACATCCTTCTTACCTTTTTGCCATATAGGGACCATGCTATTGATAATTGTATCTTCTAAATGTGTAACATAGTCTTTCTTTGGCTCCCCTTTATCATCTTTCTCTCCTGTTTCCTTCCACTCTCCTTTTTCCAACATCATATGAATGGGCCAGTGAATATAATCTGAATATGTCTTTACAAGATCTTGTAACTTGTAAGATTCTAGAAACTCACAGTAATTATCTTCTTCTGTGTCAGGTTTAATATGCATAATAACGTCCGTTCCTACGCAACTTCTATCAGATTCGGTAATTGTATAACCATCTGCGCCAGAACTTTCCCACATGTAAGCGTTTTCAGAACTATAAGCTTTTGAAATTACCGTAATTTTATCAGACACCATAAATGCAGAGTAAAAACCGACGCCGAATTGTCCGATAATGGAGTTCACTTCTTCGTTCTTGTTAGCTGTTTTAAAATCTAATGAACCACTGCGTGCAATAATTCCAAGATTCGATTCCATGTCTTCTCTATTCATTCCAATGCCATTATCGGAAATTGTAATCGTACGTGCATCGCGATCGATTTTAATATCAATTCTAAAGTCCTTCCTTGAGATGCCTGAAGAAGAATCTATCATTGACTTATAATTCATCTTATCAATCGCATCAGATGCATTTGAAATAATTTCTCTGAGAAAAATTTCTTTATGAGTGTAAATCGAGTTGATCATAAGGTCCAAAAGACGTTTCGATTCGGCCTTGAACTGCTTTTTTGCCATTTAATCACCATATCTGCCGAGGCGGTAATAAATAATCAATATTAAACTAATCGCAGCTTCTTCAATGTTAAAAATTAACGCGATTATGCGTTGATTTGATATTGAAACAGTAGTGGGATTGGCAGTAGCAACGGACGCATAAATTCCTGCCAATTCAAATGTGGGTGTGCAAATCTCAAACTATCTAAATTCGAAATGGACTTTTACAAATGGAAACTCAGCGTCGTAGAAGATTACAGAATAGGAAATATCACATACATCTCACAAATCTTTGAGTAAGATTCTTAACGACTGATGTAAAGATCGCCAGACCGTCCCCTTCTTCCGAACTGTATCCCCTTGTCCAATCAGGATGAGTAAATCGAGTCAAGACGCGTTCTGGGTGCGGCATCATACCTAAAACGTTTCCTATACTGTTACATATTCCTGCAATATTCGATATTGACCCATTGGGATTCCATGGATAAATTGCGTTTTCTCCATTCGGTTTAACGTATCTAAATACAATTTGATCGTTCTCTTCTAGTTTTTTTACAAATTTAGAATCTACACTTAAAAGCTTTCCTTCAGCGTGAGCTGAAGGAATCATGAGAATCTTTTTTCTTGGTATTTCAGAGGTGAAGATACATTTGCCGTTATTGTCATTTCTTACAAACGTAGGGCGACACTCGAATCTTAGAGAGTCGTTTTTGTATAACGCTGCTGTGGGCTGGGGTGACATAATTTCATCTGTTGCAGGAAGAAGCCCTAGTTCGATTAAAATCTGGAATCCATTGCATATTCCAAGCACTGGCCTTTCCGATTCTACGAATTTTTTAATTTGAGGTCCAATCGCTGATTTAACTTCCGCTGCAAAAATCGCGCCCGCTCTTATATAATCACCAGCAGAAAATCCTCCTGGAAATACAAGTATATCGTAATCCTCAATACTTCTCCTTAAATCGGTAGAAACTTTGCTTGTGAGTTGTTTAAGGTGTACTTTTTCAGGACTAGTGCCAACCATTTTAAAAGCTTCATACATCTCATCTTCACAATTTGTCCCCTCAATTCTTAGAACACACACCTTAATATCTTCAGTTTTCATTCGAAGCGATCTCCTAAAGAATTCCATAGAGGCTCATTCCACACTTTCCTCATTTCTTCAACAGAAATATCCACGTCAGCATCCTTGATAGTAAGCCTGTCTCCTCCAGTTATTCCAATACATGTTGCGTCACATCCAAAAATGCGTTTGATTGCTGATACATTATGTTCTGGAACTTCTATAATCCAGCGTGTATTGCTTTCTGAGAACAGCTTCTGACTTGTGGTTAGAGAATTCATTGACGATAAATGCATGTTGAGTCCAATATCACCAGAAATGCACATTTCAGCCGCAGCAACCGCTAAGCCTCCATCAGAGCAATCATGACAGCTTTTGATAAGCTTTTTGTCCATCGCAAAAAGCATTTTCTTTGTTAGTGACATAAGATTCTCTGCTTTTACTTCTGGAACATTTCCTCCACGGCCACCAAATTTACGAAAGAATAGAGAACCTCCCATTTCGTCTTTTGTCATACCTATAAGGAAAAGTTTGTTGCCCTCTTCTTTTATGTCTGCAGATATCAGTTTTCTAATATCCTCAATGAGTCCACATCCAAGAATCGTAGGTGTAGGCAAGATGCATTTTCCTCCTAATGCCTCATTATAGAAGCTAACATTTCCTGATGGAATTGGCAACCTCAGACTTTTGCAAAGATCACCTATTCCTTTTACTGCCTCCCTGAATTCTCCAAGCCTTTCTGGTTTTTCCGGATTTCCAAAATTCAGACAATCTGTAAGTGAATGAGGCATTGCTCCCACTGCAACTATATTTCGGCACGCTTCGTCAACGCAAGACATGCCTCCATTATATGGATTCTCCGATGTAAACCATGGATTGCATCCAATTGCTATCGCAAGCCCCTTGTATCTTCCAGGAACGGGCATTACGACTGATGCATCCCCAGGACCTGTTTTGTTTATTTTTCCAACCAGGGGATGAAGAACTGTAGATCCTCTCACCTCATGATCATATTGACGAATTGCCCATTCCTTAGATGCTACGTTAAGATCAGATATGAGTGCTTTTATTGTGTCATTACTTATTTTTACTGCAGGGTATATCTCATCCGCTTTTTTTGAAATTTGTGGAGAAACATACGGCCTATTATAGATAGGCCCTCCAGTTAGAAACTGAAGATCCATATCGAATATCTTTTGTTCTTTCCAGAACACGCGAGCACGTTTAGTATCAGTTGTTTTAGCAATTACAACTGCAGAAATACCCCACATATCAAATATTTCCAATATTCTATTGACGTTTTCTGGCTTACATGTAACCATCATACGTTCCTGTGACTCAGAAATCCAGATTTCCCATGGGGCAAGATTATCATTTTTTAATGGAACCTTGTCTAAATTAACGTCTACACCACACCCTGCGTTTAGCGCCATCTCTCCAATTACGCAGCTAAGGCCGCCGCCTCCAAGGTCTTTCATGCCTGTAATTAATTTTTTTTGGTTAACATCAATACATGCATGTATTGTTGGTTCTTCTGTGATAGGGTCCCCCAGTTGAACAGATCCTCTTGAATCTTCACTTGAACTGAGTTTAAGATCAGATGAGGCGAACGTTACGCCATGTATGCCATCACGTCCAGTTTTTCCTCCCAGTAGAATCATCAATTCACCGGGACCACTTGCATGATTTGATATGACGTCCTGTTTTTTAACAATTCCAAGACATGCGACATTGACGAGACAATTATTTGTATATCCAGAATCAAAAAAGAATCCTCCTGAAACTGTGGGAACCCCAACACGATTTCCATAGTCCCTGATTCCCAAAACTACACCGTTTAAAATGTATTTGGAATGTTCAACATCGCTAGAAATTTCCATGCCTCCGTTTATAGGTCCAAAACATAACGAGTCAACGAGCCCTATTGGCTGTGCTCCCATACATACAACATCTCTAAGAATGCCTCCGATACCAGTGGCGGCACCACCATATGGTTCAATAGCTGATGGATGGTTGTGACTTTCAATTCTTAATGCATATCCGTAATTATCATCGAAAGCCATAACTCCCGCATCACCTCTCGAGAGAACGTCTGGGTGGTCGATGGTAAAAATAAACTCATTCAGAAATGACTTTGAACTTTTGTAGCAACAATGTTCGCTCCAAGCTTGCCCAATGGACTGTAATTCTATATCAGTTGGATTTCTTCCCTCTCCTCGAAAATAGTTGACTATTTTCTTCATCTCATCAACTGAAAGTCCAAGACGCATTTCTGATGATATCTTCCCTAATTCAACGCATGTTGCAGAAAGGATATCAATGTCATGTAGCAAACAACCAGTATTGCGCCTAATTATCAGTTTGTCCGTCGTGGTATCATCTCACAGTAACAGTAAAATTATGTATCACAGGATTGGCCAAAACTTTTCTGCACATTTCCTCTCCCGCTAATTTAGCGTCAGCAGGTGGTAAACTCATTTCTATCTCGAAAATTTGGACTGACTTAACGTTTTCGATTCCTTTGAAGCCAAGAAGTCTCAAAACCTTGTCTACATTTTTACCCTCTGGGTCTATAACGCCTTCTTTTAGCTCAATTTTAATCTCAACAACAACCATATTATCCGGCAAACTGTGACACAACTATTAAATGCAGTCGTTGGACGCATAGCTGTTGAGTACTTAAAGTTAGACAAATATAACTTAAACCCCCCTCAAAATCATGAAGCCGTAAACGTATTATGTAAACTAGAAAATTTCGGGTATCATGTTTGAAGAAGGCGAATTAGTTTTTTTGGTTGATTCTGATGGTAAACAACACTGGGCGAAGATTACTCAGTCTATGTTAAAAATACCATCTCTAGGAACTATTAACGGAAACAAAGTCATGGACCTTGATGATGGATCAGAACTTGTAATTGATGGAGAAAAGCTAACTATATTTAGACCTGGAACGATCGATCTGATAAAATCTTTAGATCGCGGAGCACAAATCATTACCCCAAAAGACGCTGCTTCAATTCTCTTCAATTGTGATATAAAAACAGGTGATGTAATTTTAGAAATTGGAACTGGGTCTGGTGCATTAACAACAGCGTTAGTTAGTGCTGTTAAACCAAATGGAAGAGTACACACCGTAGAATTGAGAGAGAAAAATGTTATTGTCACATTAAAAAATCTCAAACGTACGGGATTAGATGAAAAATGGACATATCAGATAGGTGATGCAAGAAGTGTTAAGGTTAATATTTTGGCGGATACCATCGTGATGGATATTCCAGATCCAGAAAACGCGGTGGATAATTTGTTTCCATGTCTTAGAAAAGGAGGAAGAATATGTGCATATGTTCCAAATACCAATCAAGTTGAACTCATTGTAAATGCATTACGTCATAGAAATTTTTATGATGTATTTTCGTTAGAGATACTACAAAGAAAAATGGAAGTTCATCGTGGAGGGGTAAGACCGTCTTATGATATGCTCGGACATACTGGCTATCTAGTCTTCGGTAGGAAAAGATCATAAATGTTCAACTCGATCTCACCGCACAGACGCGGCGTTGGAGCATGGTCACGGGAACGTTATGTATGATTGTTTGTCCCATTCTAGAGGACGAAATGATTTACAATTTGTTAATGGACGGGGATGAAAAAAGTCTTTATCTTGTTAGAAACGACAATATAAGGATGTTGCTTCCAAAGTTAGAGAAAAATTCTCTAAAATACACAATGATAAGTGAAAATGACTTTATTACGCGGAAAGTCCAGTTCCCAAAAGAAAAGTATAATGTTGTTATGTGGCTAAGAAGCATGGGTCTTCATAGTGATCCAAAAATATTGAAGGAGGCGATTCTTGCTGATATACGTAGCATTGATGGATACACTGATGGAATAATGTTGTATTATGGACTATGTGGCCAAGCATTGCTCGGAATATGCGATTGGGCGAGAGATAATATCAAAACTCCTCTTACTATATTCAAAGATAAACATGGAAAGATTTGTGATGATTGTATATCTGTTCCAGTTGGCGGTCCCGATGCATATTTAAGGCTACTCAAAGCGTATCCTGGTGCTATATATCTTACACCAGCAGTAGCATGTAGTCAAGATGAATTTATGGAAAAAAATGATCTATTTAAGGGATTAGAACTTATAGATATGACAAGAACAGAGTTCATGAAATTTATCCTCGATAGCGCGGGTTACAAGTATGCTTTAAAGATTCAGACAGGTTTAGGAGATCAGGAACACTTTCAAGAAGAATGCGAGAACTTTGTCAGGAAATACGATCTTAAGTTAGCTTATTTGGGGAATGACTGGATTTCTAAAGAAGTTGTAGACGGAACCTACGCTGAAGCGAAGTCGTTCCTCTATAGAAAAATCGCCAAATTGTAGCCATTACGTACTTTTGTATAAGTCAATACATCCATAATGTCGAATAGCAGTAACTATGAATCACATCGTTCTGGCCGCATACGCAGGGGTCGTTGTCTCTTTTCCGCAGATTATACATTTGCCTTTATAGTCTTCTGGAAAATAAGGTGTCCCTAAAATTTTGATGTTGCATATACGCTCAAATTCATGACCGCATGTAGAATCCCCGCACCACCCGAATCTATAGATTTTTAATTTTGTACTTTCAGTATCTGTTGGGATGTCGTTTGTAGCGGTTATACTCATTATAGCTTCTCGTTGAAATTTCCATGCCTTTTCATCCATGGATTTGATGATTTCTTTAAGTACAGAATCTATACCAGATTCAAGAGAGTTTAGTAAGATTGTTCCTTTTTCTCCGTTATCTCTCCTTACAAATGTTACAACATTATTATCAATATCACGTATCCCTATTTCCAGTCTGAGTGGTACGCCTTTGATCTCCCAATCAAAATATTTGTTTCCTGGGCGTATGTTCCGATTATCTAACTTGACACGATACTTAGCTTTCTGAAGTCTTAGTAGAACTTCCTCTGATTTTTTTATAACATCATTCTTAGTGTCTTTTCCGGGAATTGGAATAATAACAATTTGAAATGGAGCAATCGTCGGTGGGAGACAAAGCCCCTTATCATCGCCATGTACGCTTATAGTTGCTCCAATAAGTCTTTCAGACATACCATACGTGGTCTGATGAACATACTTATGTTCCCCGTTTTCATCTTCATATGTAATGTTATACGGTATGGAGAAATTTGTTCTGTAGTGATGCACAGATCCCAACTGCAATATTTTATGGTTAGGCATTACAGTGTCAATTCCAACTGTGTAATGCGCTCCAGGGAATTTATCCCACTCTGTACGTGTGAATAAATAGTAAGGCATGCACAGCTGAGATGCAATTTTTCTAAGAATTTCTAAATCTTCCTCAATTTGACATTGAGCCTCCTCCTCTGTTGCATGACAAGTATGTGATTCAAAAAAGTGAATTTCTCGAACGCGGATAAACGGACGGGTTTGCTTGGTTTCATATCTAAATGTATTCACAATTTGAAAAATTTTTAGGGGGAGATCTTGGTGTGATCTGATCCAAAGTGAAAATATAGGATACATTGCAGTTTCACTTGTTGGCCTAATAACCAATTTTACATCGAGAGGATCCAATCCTGCATGTGTTACCCAATACACCTCTGTATCGAATCCCTTTATGTGTTCTTTTTCTTTCCTGAACTCTGTCTCAGGAATAAGAAGAGGAAACAAGACTTCATCGTGATCTGTTGATTCGAGTTCTTTTTTAATACACGAGTCTATAAAACTCATAATTTTCCATCCATAAGGGGTCCATACGTTCATTCCTTTGATGGGATATCGCTTATCTGAAAGTGCTGCTTTCTCGATAACTTCAAGGTACCATTCGTTGTAGTCACTGTACTTTCGCACTAACTCACCATTCTTTTAATGCTTTGGCAATCAGACTCGCAACGGAAATTTTTGATACACTTGTTGTGAGAGTGTTGGATACAAAGACATCATTTAAACTATTTGATTTAAGTCTATTTAACGCATCATTAATAAATAGTCCGTGGGTGCACGCAACCGTGATAGATTTCACGCCTGCATTTCTCAGCTGCTTGGACGCAGTTATTATAGTCCCTCCGGTGGTAATCATATCATCTACGATAAGGACGTTTTTACCACTGTAATTTGACTTCGATGGTTTCATGATGACTTCCGTCCCTGAAAGTCGTATTTTTTCAATATAATCGTAAGAAACTTTGATTTTTTCCGCTACTTTCTTGGCGCGATCTACTGCACCAATATCTGGTGATATTACTACGTCAATATCTCTATTTTTAACATAATCTGCAATTGCATCAGCGGCCTTAATGTCTATGTAAGGGCATCCGAAATGTTTTAGCACACTCTCTTTGTGTATATCCACAGTTATCACACGATCGCATTTTGTCGACAGACACTGCGAAATAACTTTGGCACTTTCTGGCTCTCCTGGCTTGAAAATTTTGTCTTGTCTGGCATATCCAAAATATGGGATAACTAACGTTATTGTCTTGGCTCCAAGGTTCATAACAGCATCTTCAAGTAGAAGCATTTCTACCAGGTTATTATCAGGATAGGTATTCTGAACTATGACTACATCGTCATCCAGTGATTTGGCATCTACTCTGACGTAACATTCTCCATCTGGAAAGCTTGGGTTTATTATATTAACATAGTCGCACTCCAATAGGCCAGAAATTTCAGTAGCCAAACTTTTAGAGGAAGATCCACCAACGACTATCATGGCAGGGGGTACTTCTACGTCCTTTTTTATATTATTGGTCTAAATGAATCATTCATCTATGTTGATATTACTACCACAACGCAATTAAATCACTAAATTTGAGGAAATTGACTGCACCCTGTCTCCAGAAACGAGATATTTTAAATTTTGAGGCTTATCAATGAGGTTATTTTAATGGGAGTGAAGTACAACATCCGTGACAGGGTCACTTAATGGGCTACATTATCATAAGCCGCAAGGGGCGTAATGTTTCCAAATAACCTTGATTTTTGGATGTTGACCGCACCAAATATATCCTTAGAGGGTGGTTTAAGAATATGAATTTATTAATATCTGTCAAACGTAGGTGCCCGAAGACGGTAATCGAAAAATGAACAATACGATCACAGAGAAGAAAATTGACTACTACCTAGACCTCACCCGCAAAGCGCTTGATAAGTTAAAAGTTGTTGCACCAGAGCACTCATTTTTCAAAAAAATGACTGATGATTTTCTGAGAATGGCAACCTCATACTATAGTGACGCTGAGTACTTTAGGAAGAAAGGGGACCTCGTTATCGCTTTCGCGGCCGTAAATTATGCTCATGGGTGGATCGATTGCGGTGCAAGAATAGGGCTTTGGGATGTTCAAGGAGATAGTCAACTATTCACCCTTTATGAGTAATTTTTGGCATTGAGTTTGCAGATATACATTGAATGATTAATGCGTCGTCTATAAGGGTACTTAATTCGTCCCCATCTAAGTCAGTAAATATACTGTGACCTAGCATACACATTCCTGCATTACCAGTTTTTGATACTTTTCTTATTGCACTATTCACTTTCGTAGTTTCTAATCCTGTAGAATTAGAGAATTTATTGGACAAATGAAACAGCGAATCTTTTGATGGATTTTTAATAAAAGAGTCAACACATCTCGATCCAATATCCACTAACTTTTCTGATAGTTGAAAGTCAGCTATTATATCTTTAGTATGTAACGGGTTATCTAATACTGCAATCGAAATACTCATTTCTTTAAGGTTTAAGTCTACTACTTCACCATATGGAGGAATTCCTGCTCGTTTTCTTACCGGAAAATGTGAATTGCACATTATTCCAGAAACATCTCCAAGACCCCCTCCTCCCTTTATATCTGCAATATGTGCAGATTTGTATGCCTCCTTTTTGTCTTTTCCGGAATACTCGCATGCGCATAAAGCTGCAGCAATTGCGCTGGATGCTGACATCCCAAATCCTTGCCCGATTGGAAAATCATTATCTACTGTTACATCAAAACCTTCATCTGAAATTATATTTCTAATGGCAAGTTCTACTATCTTACAATCAGAATGTTTACCATTCATTGTTATGACAATTTTGTTGTCCAATCTTTCTTCGAAGATAACATTTGTACCTTTAGAAAGTTTAATACCAACTCCTCTCGAGCCTGTAGTGAATATGCTATCTGTTTTAACAGGATGGAAGAAACACGTTATATGCCCTGGACAAAAAGCAGAAATCATAATTTTTCCAAGCAGAAATCCATTATTGCATTTGCTATGTTAGCTTTTGTTCCAGAAATGTTTTTAGAAAAACTTTTAGTGACGATTATAACTGAAGTTGATATTTTTCCAACCGAGCTAATGTCATTAGCAACAATTGCTGAAAGTCCATATTCGTTAATTTTTAATTTTGATTTGTTAACAAGTTCATCATTGGTCAATTTAGATTCTGCCTTAAACCCAATAACATTTTTACATTTCTTACAAATAAGCGGCAAAATTTTTGGTAAGGGATTTAACACTAACTCTATTTTAGAATTGCTAGAAACTTTTCCTTTCACTTTTACAGATGGAGAAAAATCTGATAATGCCGCTGGAACAATGACAATATCGTGGTGAATTTCATCACACATCTCTATTAATTCATCGACGGTGTCAAACCTCTCAGTTGGAATGAAGTCCGGTAAAGAAACATTACACTCTCCCATCCATAAGTTTACATCTGCTCCACGTTCGAATGCGCATTTTGCAAGTTCTACTGCCATTAGTCCAGTGGAGCGATTGGTAATTATTCTCATAGAATCGATAGATTCGTTGCTCCTACCACCAATTACAAGGACCTTTTTACCCTTCAGATCATTGCGAGATGTAAGGCGGACAACGGTCTCTACTAAAGTTTCACGCGATACAATTTTCGCCTTCATTTCTTCAATTCTTGGGTCAGCAAATATCACGCCGTATCTCTTTAACATTTCAATATTTTTTTGAACTGCAGAATTCACAAACATTGAGCTATGCATCGCTGGTGCAACTACAATTGGAATGTTTGAACCGAGTGCAACAGTGGCCATTGACGTAACTGTAGTATCATCAATACCATTAGCAATCTTAGATATTGTATTTGCAGTTGCTGGATATATGACGTAAATGTCTGCTGAATTCATTACATTTATATGTTCAGATTTACCAGTAAACTCAGTTATCGGCCTGCTTCCTGAAGCGTACTCTATAGAAAGAGGCGTAATAAAATTTGTAGCGGACTGCGTCAGGACGGGAATAACTTTGGCACCATTACGAATAAGCTCTCTTATAGTGGCAAAGCACTCCAACGCCGCTATACTTCCAGTTATTCCAACCACAATAGTTTTTCCCTCTAATTTTCTGCTTTTTTCACAATAAATTGAATTTGTATAATGCATTTAAATTCCTTCTATAGTAGAAATTATTGTTTCCATTACCTCTTCAGGCGAACGTGATGCGTTAACTTTTATGTAATTATACTCTTCAATGAGCTTTAAGTACGCTTCTCTCACTCTTTTTTGATAATCAAAAGATTCAAATCTATTTTTTTTGTAGTTTCGCATACTTATCCTTTCGAATGAAATTCTCGGATCGATATCTAATAAAAATGTAAAATCCGGTTTTATTACTATTTTCGAATTTATCATTTTTATCCATTCAATATCTCCACCCGCTGCTGACTGATACGCTAAGACAGAACCCACATATCTATCAGAAACAACAGTATATCCATCCTTCATCCATGACTTTATTTCTATTGTATGGAGTGCCCTATCGGCTGTAAATAGCAAAGCTTCCACATCCGGAGAGAAATAGTCATTTTTTGCTACTAATTCTCCAATTATGCCCCTGGTGGGCTCTGCAGTAATTTTAGTTTTTATGTTCTTCGACTCCAGATGGTCCTTGAGCTTTCTAGCAACTAGAGATTTTCCAGACCCATCAATACCCTCTAAAACTATGAATTTAGGTCTCATGGAGCGGTTGGCTATTATTGTAGTAATAAATAAAATGATTCTGGATTCTAAGTTTTATAGAGGATATCAACTGTGCAATATATGTTTATCTATCGATAAATCCTAAAATCAGATGCAGTACATTTGCATGCATAGATGAGTTATTCTAAGACAAAATAATGACAGAAAGATTATGTGTTTAAATTCTTTAAACACATTTTTGATATTCGTCAAATTTTCGTTTATCACGCCTCTCAGTATAGCTGTGTCTAATCCTTTTCATTGGAGATTTATACGAGGTTGCGTACGCGCTAGATTATAGTGTAATTTTAAATTTACCGTTATTTAGAAGAGCTTGACCAAAAATAGATCTATCTCTGGTTCGCGTATCACTAAACATCAGCCCAATAGTGGGTTCATGGGTTATTTATACTTCTTTGTAGCACTTCTTTTCCGATAATTTTCAGATTGCTATCTAATTCGTATATTAACGGGATACCTGTTGGAATATTCACGTCTATTATGTCCATATCTGATATTTTTTCTATATGCTTCATCAACGCGCGCAGCGAATTTCCATGAGATACTATCAAAACTCTTTTGCCATCCCTAATTTTTGGAATTATTTCAGAATTGTAGTATGGAATTACACGATTAAAAGTATCTGCAAGGCACTCTGTTAACGGGAGTTCATTTTTGTCTTCTTCACGATACATGTTATGTAAAGCCGGATTTCTTATATCATCATCTTTAAGGGCTGGAGGTTTAGCTGTATAAGACCTTCTCCACATCATAACTTGATTTACACCAAATTTTTTGGCTACTTCAGACTTGTTTAACCCCTGTAGTGCACCGTAATGTCTCTCGTTAAGCTTCCATGTTTTAACAACAGGCAACCATTCTCTATCCATCTCGCAGAGAATACGATTTAGGGTCTGAATAGCTCTTTTCAAGTACGATGTATAGCATATGTCAAAGTCATAATTTCTGATTTTTAACATTTTGCCAACTTCAGTGGCTTCTTTTTTTCCTGTTTCAGAGAGATCGACGTCTGTCCATCCTGTAAATAGATTCTCTTTGTTCCAAATGCTTTCACCATGTCTGACGAGTACTAATTTCATATAACACCTGACAGCATAAATCAGTGCGATTGTTGCAAACTTGTCATGTTACGTTTTTTGCAACTTTGAATCTCGATAAAGGCAATTCCTATTACAGATATTCCTCCAAATACCTCGATTGCCAGAAGACTCCAATAGATATATCCCATCGTCACCTGAAATATGAAATACGACGGAAGGGCTAAGAGTCCTACGAGAATAATACCTCTAATCAGTGCTAGTATCATTGATATATGGGCCATACGTAGAGACTGAAGTATAGACGACCCTACATCAAGAAGACCCATAAATGGGAAAAATAAAGCGTATATTCTAAGCGCATGAGCAAGCTCGGATCTATATGGAATCATTGTATCAGAATAGCTGAATGGCAGAACACAGACTTCAGCAAACATGAATACAATTATGGCAAAGATTGTCATATACAATACGGTTATCTTTGTAGCGTATTTGTAACCAATTTCCGCCTTTGTATAGTTATTTCCACCTAAAGCCGCCGAACAAACTGGTATTAGAGCTGAGCCTATGGCTTGAGATATAACCATCGCTATCGCTACATAGCGCCATGGTACACTATAAAACACTGTTCCAATTGTTCCGGCTATTGATACTATGAATATGCGTTGTACTAGTGAAAGAACGTTTATAAGTGTGGACTCAACCGCGCGAGGTGTTCCAACAAATAAAATGTCTTCCATTTCGTCAACTTTAAAGTGGAAATTAGAAAGGGATACATTTATGTACATTTTGTTTCGGAGATACCACTGCAACCCAACAGCGGTCGATATTGCGGAAGAAATTACTGTAGCGTATCCTGCACCAGATAGTCCCATATCAAGACCATAGATAAATATCGGGTCCAAAATTATATTCAATATCGCAGCAGTCAGGAGGACTGTCATCGACTTGTTAATGGCTCCTTCTGAGTTTAATATGCCAATAATAGATCCGTTTAGAACTATTACTGTACCAAACATAGTTACTGGATCTATATATTTTCGGCATAAGCAATCCACTGAGTCCGCACCTATCCAAATAATGATGGGATCTGTCATAAAGTACAGAACTGGAGAAATTACAAGACCTGTTAATACTGCAAGAACTATGGTTTGAGTGGCTATGCTATCTGCTTTAAATTTTGCACCACTGCCTATGCGTCTCGAGATGGATGTCGAGGCACCTACATTGATTCCTGTTCCCATTCCTGCGATAATCCAATATAGTGGAAAAATTGAGGAAATCGCGGAACTTGCATCAGAGCCCAGTCCTGAACACCATGAAATATCTGCAAATATATTAATTTGGACGACAAGGTACGAAATGATAAATGGAACGGTCATCGTTGTAATGGCTCTTTTAGAGTCTCCAAGCATGAATCTTAGGTCTTTCGTTAGAACCATACAATCTTCCCTATTCCCGACATCAAAACAAGACCATATTTCCGTATTTTGCCTTATTCTGGGCGGATATGCCATCTTAGGTCGTTTTTAAGAAAATATTTACTTGTTTTTATCATCTATATTTCTAGCTGCCAGTGGGTGCTGTATTCCCTATTCATATTTTATTAAATAATGTTCTGCTCATGATCTTTTGGTTTATACGACACACTGGACAATCCCTTTAGAACGAATGTGTCGACAACAGTCACATTTGAAACATAGTTGTGTCGATAAATTGTATGTAACTTACGCCAATCTTTTAAATGATGAAACAGTGAGGG
>JAKSHS010000011.1 GCA_024399275.1 archaeon
TAGCTCAGGGTAGTTTTCTATAGGAAGTTAAGTGCGAAATATTACGGAGCCTTTATCTTGAATGTCCATTATGTTATGCCTCAGCGGCCATATTTTAATTTTTAATTAGGACGTGTTAGTAACGTTTGGGACAGTTAGAATAGACGGAAGAAAGATAGAGATGGTAAGAGGGACGTCTCTATAAAATCAAAAATGCCTAACAAGTATAGGAGAGTGGCGGGCCTGAAGGGATTCGAACCCTTGGCACCTCGATTAAGAGTCGAGTGCTCCACCTAGCTGAGCTACAGGCCCGCACGGCCGCCTCATTATGTTATGCAATATAAACGTTATCAATGGATAAAATATTGTATGTTCGGAAGTGTCTGACTGTTGATGTATAAACGCACGTAATTGCCTGTAGTATTTCTTGAACTTATTAAAATTGGATTTTGTAGACAGTTTTATGCTTCATAGAATTACATAGAATATGCAACTAATACTAGGGTTAAAGGAAAAATTCGATTATTTATTAATAGCGTAAATCATTTGAGTCCCAGTCGGAGTGGTTCTGGTAGTAGGCAGTACGTTTACTAGCTATTCAGACGGACGACTAGATGGAGGATGGCGAACTGCATGAAGATTTTGAGGTGGCTGAATGGGTAGACACATCATCGAAATGTTAGGAAAGTCCAAAGTAACAATAGAAAATGGTAAAGTTGTTGATATTACGGACCCTGTTGTGAAATACTGTCCCATTTTTAAAAAACATCATAATATTGACGAAATAAATCGCAATGCGGTGAGGGAAAACTGCGAATTTAGAATAAAAAAATTTGGGATGTGTTCGGAAAGTCGTAGTGTCAGGATGAGAAATTTTTTAAGTTTCGGAGTATCAGAGATGTTAAGTTCAGCTCTGCAGATGCATGTTATCAATGCAGCTGTTATTGTAGCCGATGGTTGTGGAACAGCTGTCATTGAGGATCCAGAAATAGTTCAGGGAATGGGAGGGAGAATATCTGGTATTATAGAAACATCTCCTCTTGCAAATGTGATAAATGAAATCGGACCTGACAGAGTTCTTGATATAGAAAACGCGACAATTGACCAGTTTGAAGGTGTTAAAAAAGCGTTCTCTATGTCCTATAATGCAGTTGCGGTTACCATTACATCAGTAAAAGATGCAGAAAGAATTAGGGAATGCTTTGGAAAAGACGTTATAATTATTGCTGTGCATACGACAGGAGTCTCAATTGAAGAGGCGGAGCAGATGTTTGAGTTTTGTGATATAATAACATCATGTGCGTCTAAATGTATCCGAGATCTTGCAAAAGAGCGTGCGATGCTTCAAGTAGGTACTAAGGTTCCTGTTTACGCTTCGTCCAGTAATGGCGTAAAATTAATTAAAACGAAGTTGGACGAGTTAGGTAAGAGGCCTGATAGTGTGCTCGAAGATAGCCCAAGGCCTTTAGTTTGAATTTATTTGGGCACTACTTATTCAGAAAACGTTCTTTAATATGTAGCGCTCCTGAGTAAAGCGTATAAGAGGGGGTGCTACTTCTGTATTATCTGCCCTTCTTCGACTACTAGGTGAGTGCTGGATCTTAGATAAATAAGACCTAGACCGAGTTTTTTGAGCCGCTTTCTAAGGATCTTGTCGTTTGTCAGAACATATCCCTTCGTCTTTAATGCTAATTCAATGACCGAATCATCACCGATAGCTTTTGTTGGGATGATTTCATAGTTTTCAGCTAGCCGTAAAGCGGCTGGTGCATACTTATTTTTGAGATTTCTCAGCTCTCCTATTAAAGGGCGAGGAATAACGAAAATCGCATTCCCCAATAAGTTTAAAACAGATAGATCTAGATTGAACCCCATTTCGAATGGCATAAGCAAAGCATTCGTGTCTAAGACGACAGTCTGCATAACTACAACTCTACCACGCCATACCCTATTAATCTCCACTTATTGGAAATCCTTCTTGAGATTGCAACTCTTTGACCATTAGTTATACAAACTGGAATTTTTAGTACTACTTGAACTAACCCCCCTTTTCCGTTTTTAACAATTCCAACTGTCGTAGCTGTACCAATGGAAAGCATCAAAGGCTCATTACTTCTAATTTCATCAACCTTGATATCTGCAGCTGAACCGACAACACGGTCCAACAATACTGTCCTCATGCTAAAGTCATGTACAACAGGTGGAAGTTTACCAGGAAGTCCGGCCATTCTACCAGTAAGTCCATCAGATTTTGTCACAGCTGGATCTAATTTTGTACCTATGGAGATTAGACCTCCAGGATTAACAGATTCAACGCTTCTGCCACCGGAGAAGAGAGATGTTATGCTTGTTGTAATTCTTTGCCACGATGACTTCCCACAGGATTCTACTTTGATTCCTGGAGCTATTTCTATTTCATCACCAATCTTGAAAGTTCCCTGTATAAGTGAACCTCCTAAAACTCCTCCTTTCAAATTAGTAGGTTCTGTCCCTGGTGAATTGATATCGAACGAGCGAGCAATGTGCATTAACGGGGCTGAACTTGTATCCCTGTCAACTTTTGCGATGATGTGCTCCTCAATTGCTTTGATAAGCATATCTACATTGGCCCCATTATTTGCAGACACAGGTATAATGGGGGCATTTTCTGCAATAGTGCCCTTAACGAAATCTTTTATCTGTTTAAAATTTTTAATGGCTTCTTCCTTGGTGACAATGTCAATCTTGTTTTGAACAATGATAATTTTTTCGATTCCAATGATTGATAATGCAACAAGGTGCTCTTTTGTTTGTGGTTGTGGACATTTTTCATTCGCCGCGATGAGGAGAATGGCTCCGTCCATGAGCGTTGCCCCAGACAGCATAGTTGCCATTAGCGTTTCATGCCCCGGAGCGTCAACAAAAGAAACTGCCTGCATGAATTCTGTGTCTGCATTGCAGTTTGGACACTTAGGTTGAGTTCCGTATGCTGGTGCACCACTGCAATGAGGGCATTTGTAGAAGGCGACATCTGCATATCCTAATCTGATAGATATTCCTCTCTTTACTTCTTCAGAGTGTCTATCAGTCCATTCCCCAGAAAGTGCCTTAGTAAGGGTCGTTTTTCCATGATCTACGTGACCAATCATTCCGATGTTGATCTCGGGCTGCCTTTGGACTTTCATTGGTTCCCCGCAGGAGTTGTTGTAAGTAATTCCTCGATCGATCTAGGCCCATATTCTGTGACTGCCATGTTGATCTGAATTATCGATTGCGAAATAGCGGATCCTCGAACTGCCACTCTTCTCCTTTCTCCAGGATATTTCTCATGAAATGAGAACCCATCGGACATGAGCAATGCTCTTTTCTTATTCCCAGGCATGTCTCCTCTCATAGGGACGCCAGTGCCATCTGACCCACCTGTAATCTTAAGCTTATATCCAGGAAGATTGACGAATATTCCATCAATAATCTCCCCAATGTTCTTTCCAATCAGCGAATTCGCGTGGTGACCTGACACGGCGACATTGTATGACTTGCCTGTCTTCACATCATTAACTACGGCTTTAAATTCTACCATTTGAACGCCTGTGTTTTCCATGATCTAGTACTATTTATAAGCTCGCCGAAAAATCGATAGGGGTGAAGTGTTAATAAAATAATTTGTACGTTGGAGGAAAACGTGATGAGGTGGGATACGGTGAGATGTACCTATTGCACGCATGATTGGTACACAAATTACATTCCCCAGAATCTGTCTTGTCTCCTTTTAATGCTGAGGTATTCTTGAAGGCATATTTTTTCGTCTTCACTGAGGTCTGTTTCTTGAATTTTTTTGATGTTAGATTCCAATAACTCCACATATATTGTATCCTCAACATTGATTTGTCTTCCAACAGTGACACCATCGATGGCCACGGCGACTTCGTCTCCTTGGGATGCACTTTTCAAAACTTCTTCTCCGTCACGTATGCTTCGAATCTTTCCCGCATCTGAACCGTCAAACTTGATAAGTCCTAAATTTGCCCTTATTTTTCCTGCTGTAACTCTAACTCCGATAATAGCAGGCTTGGCCATATGAAATACACAATTTGGGAGAATTGTAAATTTTGCGGGGAACGCCATTCCAGTTCTCTGATCATCTTCTTTAGCCTTTTTGACGTCTTTTAGCCATTCTTGATATTCTTCGATAAGGCGATAAATAATCTGATTCGAAAATAATTTAACTCCAATACTAGTAGCTTCTGTTTCGATCTCTTTTGATATGTCTATGTTGAATGCTAAAAGTACTCTGCTCATAGGATCCGTAAAAGCAGCAGTTTCTACAATATCCCTGCGCGATATCTCTCCGACACTATATTTTTTAATGGGTATTTTCGCGGCCTTTGCTTCATATGCTAGAGCCTCTAAAGACCCTATTGCGTCTGCTTTAATTGTAATACCTTGATCTTGCACTTCTATTTTAATTGATGATTCTTCTGTCATTTCTTCAATTATAGGGTCATTCTCATTATTCATGATCCTGATAGGAGCACCTACAATGACACCTTCCATATTTTGACATGATAACTTTACGCTGGCAGCGGCATGAAGCTCTTTTACAGATTCAAATTTATCCTTTATATCTCTCTGAGTAAGGAGTTTCGGTTTGAGAATCGCTTTTATTTTTGTTATAATTGGGGAATTTTTTGTGCCTAGTGCTACTGTGTCGCCTCTTCTCATGATACCATCATAAAGAATCACATCCAATGTCTTTCCAAGACCCTTTTCCTCTTTTATTTCTAAAATTGTGCCTTTTCCTGGGCCTTCAACTTTTTTTAGTTGTGATTCGAGAAAACGTTGTGCTAGACCTATTAGCACCAGTAGTAGGTCTGGAATGCCAATACCCTCTTTCGCGGAAATAGGAACTAAGGCAACAGCTTTAGTGAAGTCATCGATTCGATCGTATCTATCTGCAGAAATACCATGCGCCGAAAGGTCTCCGATTATTGAATACAATTTCTCATTGAATGCTGCTATTGTGTGCTTTTGTTGTATCTTTTCAGAAAGTGCGAAGGGCTTATTTGCCCCAGAAATCCATCCCTGAACAGTGTCGATTTTGTTTAGTGCGATGACATATGGTGTTTTGTATTGTTTGAGTATTTTTATGGACTCTACGGTCTGAGGCATGATGCCTTCCCGAATGTCGATTACTAGGACGGCTATGTCAGCCAAGGATCCTCCCCTTGCTCTAAGGGTAATGAATGAGTGGTGGCCAGGCGTGTCTATAAATAATAATCCGGGGACGCTAAACTTTTTTTTCCCTATAAGTGGTCCGCACGCTTTGTAAATGTATTCTATTGGTACTTCGGTAGCACCAATATGTTGTGTTATGGCCCCAGCCTCTGCTGATTGAATAGATGTTCCTCTGATCGCATCTAGAAGTTTTGTTTTCCCGTGATCAACGTGTCCTAACACACTAACAACTGGCTGTCTAATTGCCATAAATTTCACCGAATACCGTCTGTCTATGCTACTTGCGAATAAAGTGTTTCGGGTAACCCCGATGGAGGGTGAAATACTCCAGATTCACCCGCTGCTATTGAAGTTATTGGAAATTCGATTTGTATTCGGAGTTGCAGGCGAAACGCTGTTTATTCGTAAATCCACTTATCAATTGATCTATCATACGTATCGATTTCTTCAGACCTGAAAAATATGGATATTTCTCTCTTCGCTGATTCGACACTATCTGAGCCGTGAATTACATTTACGCCTGTCATCATTCCAAAATCGCCACGAATCGTCCCTGGTTCGGACTCTTGTGGGTTGGTTTTGCCTATAAGACATCTGCAGACCTGGACAGCATTGTCTCCTTCCCAAATCATTGCGATAACTGGACCTGATGTGATATACGATATGAGAGATGAGAAAAACTTCTTGTTTTTGTGCTCTGAATAGTGCATCTCTGCCATTGGCTTTGGAATGGTCATAAGTTTCATTGCAACAAGTTTTAACCCCTTTTTCTCGAATCTCGATATTATTTCGCCGCATATACCTCTTTGAATACCGTCTGGCTTGATCATGACATAAGATTGTTCTGTAGCCATTGTTTTATTCCTTCTTTTCCACAGTTTTTAAACGAGTGGCTTTCTCAGACTTGGCTTTATCAGTCCAGGCAACTGTCCTAGGTATTCGTTTCAGTTTTACCATATTTTTGTAACATTTGTTTGTACAGAAATTGAGAACCGCGCCATCTTTTTTTACAAACATTTTGCCCGTACCTGGCTCGATATCTCTGTAACAAAAAGAGCATTTCCTCGTTTCTACCATTAGAATTACCTCATTCCGAGTTTTCTGGCTTCTCTGGATGTCTCTCTCAACATGAGAATGTCACCCACCCTTACAGGGCCCATGATGTTTCTGGCAATAATTCTTCCTTTGTCGCGACCGTCAAGAACGCGGACTTCAACCTGAGTAGCTTCACCTGTCATTCCTGTGCGGCCGATTATTTCGACAACCTCGGATGGAATACTATCCGCACTGACCATTCAACTCACCGCTTAACCCCTTAACGTCTTGACTGCCGTTATTATTTCATCGTAAATTGTCTTACCTTTTCCAATGTCCGTAATTGCGATAGATGCCGTGGGCTTTTCCAGTCCTATAACATTTCCAAGCTCTGATTTCGCTGGGACGTACACGTATGGGATCCCTTTTTCATCGCAGAGTGCGGGCATGTGTGCAAGAATTTCCGGCGGTTCAACATCTGTGGCCATGATAACAAGTGCCGCTTCTCCACGTTCAACCGTCTTAGTTACTTCGTTCGTTCCCTTTTTAACCTTACCGCTACTTCGAGCCATTTCGGCTAAGTTGTAAGCTTTATCGGAAATTTCCTTCGGCGTTTCGAACCTAACATATATGGACATATCTACTACCTCCTTCGGACACTCGGGATGCCCTCATCATTCATCGGCTCCGAGAAACGAGTGGGCTATTATGTCTTGTTATATAAGTTAAACGAAAATGATGATACAGACGACGATTCTTAAGTTAAAAACAAGGGGATTATTATTCTCGAAAGCGTTTATATGATCGGGGAAGCGGATTAATGAGGGTCGCTATCAGGGATATAGGAACATCTCACGGGTAATGTGATACATGTCTTGAAAAGTATATATCACAACAGCAGAATAGTGCTGCGCGTATGACTGAGGAGTTTTTTAGAGATGATTGTTACTGTTCGGAATTTGATGCGGAGATTGTGGCAGTTGATGGAGATCTTATCATATTGAATAGGACTCTATTTTATCCAGGTGGTGGAGGACAGGTATGCGATACTGGCAAAATTGGAGGATATACAGTAGTTGACGTAGAATACAATGAACAACAGGACATTGTGCATAGGGTACCTAAGCACGATCTAAAAATTGGGGACATGGTACGGTGCAATATAGATTGGGAAAGAAGATATGACCTTATGAAAGGTCACACCGCAGAACATCTTCTGTTCAGTTCTCTTCATCTTCAAGACCCTGATATTAGTATTGTCAAGATTTCAATTTCACCTGAGGACAAGTATGTAGTTATTGATAAGGACGTGTCATGGGATAGCATTGCATCCGCGACTGAGTTTGCTAATAATGTCATAAAAGAGAATCGTCCAGTTGTTAAAAGCATGATGTCTAGAAATGATCCGAATATGAAAAACGTGAGAGCCAATCTTGAACGCATAGATGGGGACGATGTGGGTGTTGTAGAGATAAAGGGTGTAGATATTGCTGCTTGTTGCGGAATTCATGTTTCGAGTACATCTGAAATCGGGGCATTGTTTGTTTATAAAAAGACTCGTGCGGGAAAGGATGGCTTCAAAATACACTTTAAAGTTGGATATACCGCTATTTCGTCTTCTATGAGACTTGGCTCGTCATGCTTATCCATAATTGACATGCTGGGAAGTAAGCCCAATGATGTAGTTAAAACTGTTAAAAATGTAAGACGAGAGATTGAGGTATTAAGAGAGCAGTTAAGATTCATGGCTATTTCGTATGCCAAGATTGTTGAACCGAGAGAAGTTAATGGATCGAGAGTGTATTCCGCCATGTTTCCAACGTCTGATCATGCAGTTTTGGCTGATGCTGCTAAAGTACATACAAAAAACGGGGGAGTTGCTGTGTTTGTAGGTAAGGGGGGTAGTACTGCTGTTTTGGTTTCGTCGGGTGATTCAAGGGTTGATTGTAAAGAGACTGTTGATGAGGTATTGTTAGAATTTGGTGGGCACGGTGGAGGATGTCCCAGTTTTGCACAAGGAAACATACAAGATGTTACGACGGCAGATAGAGTCTTGTCGTTATTATTATCAAGAATTGAGTGTTCTCTTAGTAAAACATGAAAGTAAGGAGGTTATTGTTATGCAGGGAATCAGAGGAATAAATCCACGGCAAATGAAGCAGGCTATGAGAAAGATGGGTATTGCCAGCAGTTCGATTGATGACGCTATTGAGGTTATCATCAGAACGTCTTCAAAGAACATAGTGATAAGTAATCCTGAGGTTACTGTGATGACGGTACAGGGAGTTAACTCATATCAAATTACTGGAAATATTTCGGAGAGGGGGACAGAAGAATCGTTGGACGCCTTGGATTCGATTCCGTTAGAGGATGTTGATCTTGTAATATCTCAGACTAATTGTAGTCGAGAGGAGGCAATTAAGGCGTTGAAGGAATGCGATGGACAGCCTGCGGAGGCGATTCTTAAGATTATGACGAGGTGACTACGAATGTGTCTCGCTATTCCCGGTAAAATCATTGCCATTGACAATGAGATTGGAGATGTCGACTTTGGCGGTGTGGTTAAGCGTATTAATGTCTCAATGGTGGACGCCAAAGTCGGTGATTGGGCCGTTGTTCATGCTGGATTTGCAATTGAAATAATGGATGAAGAGGATGCGCGTGAAACTCTGAAGCTGTGGAATGATGTTCTTGATCATGATGGTGTATCTTATAAGTGAAACGTTCTAAGCCGCAGATGTTTCTAGGGCGTAAACCTGAATGTTCGGTTTATCTTGTTGATAGGTGTTACAGATCTGAACGGGCCTCTGCAGTTGAATCTACGTTAGTGTCATTCGGGAATGTATTGGTGAAACGATGATATTGATCAAGCTGGGCGGGAGTGTTATTACAGATAAGTCCAGGTATCGAGTGTTTAATAGAGAGTGTACGGAAAGATTATGCCAAGAGATTAAAAAGTCAGGAAAAAAGGTGGTTGTTATACATGGTGCAGGTTCATTTGGACATATCATTGCATCGAAGTATTTTCTTAATCTTGGACTCAAAGGCAAAGATCAGATTTCTGCATACGCGCGGACATGTTATGATACGCGATGTCTGAGCTTACTAGTAGTCAAGGAGCTTAATAATGCAGGACTTCCTGCTGTATCTATCCCAACTGGTTCTTGTTTCATTATGAAGAATGGAAGGCTTGATGTCAGAGATGACTCTGTACTTAAAGGGATGTTTGAACTCGGAGTCATACCAGTTACATTTGGAGATGTGACACTTGACACTGAATTTGGGTTTGCTATATGTTCTGGAGATCAACTTGTTGAAGTGCTTATGGATGTTTTTCATCCATCTAAAGTTATATTTGTGTCTGATGTCGATGGGATATACTACGAGAACCCAAAATTGAATCCTGGAACGCAATTAATTGAGACTGTTAATAAATCTGTTCTAGATGCTATAAAAACAGACAATAGCACTATGGATGTGACTGGAGGAATACGGAAAAAGGTAGAATCTATGCTTAGGATTAGTGGTAAAGGGTGTGACTGCATTCTTGTTAATGGAGCCGTTAAGGGGAGATTACTATCTGTATTAAATGGTGAATATGTACCATGCACCATTGCTAAAGGTCAAATGAAATGACTAAAATTAAAGAAAGAAAAACCGGGCATGTAAGTATTGCATTGAAGCAAAAGATGTGTTCGAGGTATAGGTATTGGGACGACATCATACTTGTGCATGAGGCATTGCCGGAGATAAATTATGATGATATTGACACTACATCACGTCTTCTAGGAAAAATTTTGGATTTTCCTTTTATTGTTACTGCGATTACAGGAGGTTTTAAAGGTGCTAAAAAAATTAATGAAAATATTGCAATTGCGTGTTCTGAACTTGGAATTGGGATGGGTATTGGGTCTGAGAGGGCAGCATTAGAAGGTATCTATAGGGAGAGTTATTCAGTAATTAAAGAATATGACATTCCTTTGGTAGTTGGTAATATCGGTGCTCCACAACTTGTTAAACAGAAAAGTGGCAAGATTTACACCAATGATGATATATCGTTGGCAATGGAGCTTGTTGATGCGGATTATATGGCAATTCATCTTAATTTCCTTCAAGAGAGTATTCAGCTAGAAGGTGACGTGAATGGCATGGGCTGTTATGACGCAATTAAATCTCTGGCACACGATTTTCCTTTAATAGTAAAGGAAACAGGGGCAGGAATGTCTTCAAAAACTATTTCAAAATTGGATAATACTGGAGTTAAGGCTATCGATATTAGTGGAATGGGAGGTACAAACTTTTCCGCGATAGAGATGCGTAGGGCTGCTGATAAAAAAAATGTGATGAAGCAAAAACTAGGCTATACGTACCTTAACTGGGGAATTCCAACGCCAGTATCACTTATTAATGCAAGTAAGAAAGTTCCAGTTATTTCGTCTGGAGGTGTAATTAATGGGTTGGATATTGCAAAATCGATTGTGCTCGGTGCGATATGTGCCGGCGGATCCTCTGTTATACTTCGCGAATCAACAAGATCGGCAGGGGCCGTTATGGATGTGTTGAAGTGTGTAAAAGAAGAGTTTAAAACGGCAATGATGTTGACAGGATGCAGGTCTGTAGATGAGTTGATGGACATAAATTATCTGGTAACTGGAAAAACTAGAGAGTGGTTAGAGGGATTTAAATGTCAGACCCAAAAAGAATTTTAGCAGAAATGTCAAGAGACCTCGATTCACAAATTAGGTTGTATATTAAAGACGAATGCCCTGAGAATCTTATTGGGGCAGTGAGACAATACCCATATGCAGGAGGTAAGAGAATAAGACCCTCTCTAGTAATTGCTTCGTGCGGTGCTGTAGGTGGGGAAAAATCGAAGGCTATTCCACTTGCAGTTGCCATTGAATATATTCATAATTTTACACTCATTCACGACGATATTATTGACGGCGACGAGAAACGTCGTGGAATGATAACATCCCATATGAAGTATGGAATACCGACGGCTATTTTAGCGGGAGATGCTTTGTTCGGAAAAGCGCTTAATGTATTGTCGGAATTAGAGGTCTCTGACGGAGATTTAAGGAGAATTCTGAGGTTTATCACTGCTGCTGTATGGGATCTTGCCCGTGGACAGCAAATGGACATCAATAATGAGAGTGGTAAATCTGTGACAATAAAAGATTATATTGAAACTATTCGTCTCAAGACTGGCGTTCTTTTCGCTGCAAGCGCCGTAGGGGGCGCATTAATTGGTGGAGCAGATAATTCGATTATAGAGGCAATTCGTAGATATGCCACATCACTTGGTATAGCGTTTCAAATATTCGATGATGTTCTTGGAATCGTAGGTGACCCTGTAAAAACTGGAAAATCTATTACGAATGATATTCGTAGAGGAAAATATACAGCCATAACATGCCACGCAGTTGAAAGCATAAAAGAGGAAAATGAAATGAGAACATTCCGTTCGATATTTGGAAAAGTAGACGGTTCTGAGGAAGAAATTGGCGTGGTTAGATCTATACTTAAGAAATCTGGTAGTATTGACTACGCTATTAAACTGGCCAATAAGTATTCAAAAGACGCCATGTCTGAGTTAAGTCTGTTGACGTCGAGTGAGGACAAGGACTTCCTGATTGAGCTTGCGAAGTACGCGGTAACGAGAAGCGTTTAGTAACTTTCAATACCGGCGGAGACAATACGATAGTTTGCAAGCTTACCTTCGGGAAGGCTACGGTGCTTTATAATTACCGCGACTCGCTTGTTGTTGCTCTTTTTATCCAAGCGTATGATTGTTTTCGCGTTATGTTGTAGCGCGTGCCCTCCCAAAAACTCTATAGAACCGGAACCTACGTTTGTGTAGACTTGCGAAGTAATTAAAACGGTAATATCATTTCGTCTTGCGATATTCAAAAGTGTTTCTGTTTGCTTCGTGAGCATATTTCTGGTAGACGTGTCGTCATAATGAAAACGGTAAAATATAGAGATAGAGTCCACAATTATCAGCCCGACTTTACCGCTAATGTCCGAAAGTTTGCAGACCTTTTGAATACAGTCGCTCTGTTCCTCAAAATTTCGTGCTTGGAAGATAAGGAGATTGCTCGCATCGTTGCCGGTGAATATTTGTCCAATTCTTTCTGGAGATAGACCTTCAGTGTCTATATATGCTGTTTTTAGTCCTTTTTTGGCTGTGTTAGAGGCTGTCTGTAGACATATATTTGTTTTTCCAGCTCCGCCCTCCCCAAATAGTAGCGTTATGCTACCAGTTTCAAATCCGCCTCCGAGAAGATTGTCTAGTGTGTCACACCCGGTAGGTATATGTTTCACAGGCAAGAGTAAGTGAGTCGGGAATATAAAGAAAACGAAGGAAATTCTAAGTTTTTGAAATTTAAAAAATTTTGACGTGGATACAATTAGGGGTATGAACGGGTAGGAAATATGAGAAATAGTTTTGATTTTTCAATGCAAATGTTTTTTGTGACGCATTCCTGAACTTTAAATATGTTCGTGTTTGACCTTTATATAAACACTGTCGCAGTATTTTGAATAAGATGTTTGACTAAAGAATTTGTCAAAAATGATGGCTGAATTGTTTTAGTAAGTTAGTAAGTCACATAATGACGGCTATAATGGTTGAGGCCACTTGCATCTTTTGTATTGGTTAAATATTGCCTTAATATGTGCTGTTAAATAGATAGTTTACATAGGTCGAAAAGGCAACATGGTTGATTTTGAAATTGGCAGGGGTGCAGAGGCGGTGATTTATCGGACCACATGCTACGAGAGAGATTCTGTAGTGAAGGCTAGATTTAAGAAAGGTTACCGTCACCCTGATTTGGACAAGTATCTTCGTTTATCAAGAATTAAGGCTGAGGTTAGAGTGATTTGTGATTCGAGGAAGGCCGGGGTCAGATCTCCGATAATATACGACGTAGATCTTGAAAAGGGGAGTATTACAATGGAATATATACACGGAGACAGCGTGAAGTTTGTATTGGATGCATGTCCAGAGAGAGCTAAAGAATTGTGTCGCAAAATAGGGGAATCAGTTGCTAAGCTTCATAATAATAAGATTTCACATGGAGATTTGACAACGTCAAATATGATACTTGATGAGAGAGGAGAATTATGTCTGATAGACTTCTCTCTCGGAGAGACTAGAATAGGTCTTGAAGAAATGGGAGTAGACATACGTCTACTGGAGAAAGATCTGACATCTGCGCACTCGTCTATTGTCGATGCGTTTGAACTTGTGGTGAATTCGTATAAAGCAAATATGCCTGATGCTGAGAAAGTGTTGGCAAAGGTCGAAGAAATTAAAGGAAGGGCGAGGTACACGTGAGGCTTAAAGTAATTACGTCGAATCGGGGGAAGGTTAAAGAGTATCAGGAATTGTTTAAGGGTTCAAATGTGAGCATAGAACATTTTAGTGTTTCCTATGACGAAATACAGTCTTATTGGCTGGAGGACGTTGTTAAAAAAGGGATTTCTGATCTACGAGCAAAAGGCCTTACAGATTTTCTTATAGATGATTCTGGGATGTTTATTGATGCTCTGAATGGATTTCCGGGGGTGTACTCAGCATATGTACAGAAGACTATCGGAAATAAAGGCATTCTTAGATTAATGGAGAACGTTGAAAATAGAAGGGCCTCATTTGGATGTAGTATTGGATGTTATATTGGGAAGGAAACTTTTATTGTTACTGGAAAGTGCAGTGGTTTTATTTTTCAGACAGAAAAAGGGACTGGAGGATTCGGTTACGATCCGATTTTTAGTCCTGATGGAAAAAAATCATTTGCTGAGATGTCTGTTGGTGAAAAGAATGTAGTATCACATAGAGGCAGTGCTGTTAAACTACTTAGTAAGGAATTAATTGACAGGGAGATTCTGAACGTAAAGAATTAATAACATTTTCAGCATGGGATGCTTGTGGGCCTATGGGCTAACCTGGTTATACTTGCGGCTTTGGGAGCCGTTGATTTCG
>JAKSHS010000012.1 GCA_024399275.1 archaeon
GTAACAAGGTATCTGTAGGGGAACCTGCAGATGGATCACCTCCTACGCAGGGTGGATTTATTTCCACCCTTCAACATAAATGAGGCGGTTTATGGAAGGCTACCTTTGGGACCTCCATAACCCCTCAACAGTTCATACGAGTTCATGATGATAGCTTCGAACCTCACTTATGTTTTCACTTCATTCTGCCATGTATATCCTAGAGCTTCCAATAAAACAACAAAAACAAAAAAGTAGTCCCGTTCGGATTCGAACCAAAGTCGTCGGCTCCAAAGGCCGACATGATTGACCACTACACCACGGGACTATGCCCAACCCATCATGATTTAGTTATTAATGATTTCGCCAATTAAGTATGTAGGAGTATAATCTGTAACTCTAACGTTTACGATAGAACCCAGAGGAATAACATGATTTATGCATATTGGACGGTAATTTCCATTTCTGGTGATAACCGTTCCAGTTTTTCCATTCTCAGTAACCAACACGCGGTATATTCTTCCGATTTGCTCCTTATTCAAGTCACATCCTATTTCCATTTTAATTTTCGTCAACTCTTTTGAACGTTCTTTACTCACATTTCCATTTATCTGGTTACTCATTTGCGCTGCCTCTGTTCCAGGGCGTAAAGAAAACCTTGTGATATTCAGAGTATCTGCATGGATGTGTTTAATCAACTCAACAGTTTTGGCATGGTCGTCATTTTCTTCTCCAGGAAATCCAGTGATAACATCCGTTGCAATGCTAAAGTCCGGATATTTGCATCTAATGTTATCAACGATACTGGAAAAATGTTCTACGGTGTAGTGTCTTTTCATCCTCTCTAGTATCCTATTACTACCGCTTTGAACTGGAATATGAAGGAATCTATAGATTCTATCATCTTTCCCCATAAGATCCAATAAATCATCCAACACAGCATCTAAACTATTGGGATTCATCATTCCTATTCTTATGCGATAATTCCCGTCATATTCTAAAAATTTCTTAAGAAGTATTGGAAGGCTAGTTTTTCTATCTCTACCGTAGCACGCTGTGTCCTGTGCAGTGACTAATATTTCCTTGGCACCCGAGCTAAGCATCCTTTTGAACTCCTCTACTAATTCCTCCTCAGAACGACTCTTAAGGACGCCTCTGGCATACTTCGTAATACAATAACTACAGTTTCCAAGACACCCCTGCGCTATCGGAATCACGGCACATGTGCCGTACAGCAATATATTCACTAGCTTCGTGCAACCAAATGTTCTATTAACCTTCTCACTAAATAAGTTATATTCATCTGGCGCTACCACCAAAGATCCTGGCAACCTTGCCAACACTCTTTTTGGTTGCACCTTTGCCATACAACCTGTGACAATGACTTTCTTCCCTAATTTTCTAAACACATTCATGCGACATATCATTTTTTTTTCGGTTATCCCTACAACAACACACGTGTTAAAAATGACAATGTCCGCCTCCTCCAAAGATCCTGTCCTAACATGCCCAAGCAAGCTCATCCTTTGGGAAAGTTGCTCACTCTCACCATAGTTCATCGTACAACCATAGGACTCTACGAAGTACTTCATGTAAATTCATCGCGTAGTTTCCTCAGTAGTAAGTGTACCAAATGCAGTTTTTGCGGAAATATTGGTAATTTTTGCATGTACAGTCATACCTTTTGTTGCGTACGGGACGATGACTAAATAATCCATAAACTTACCAGTACCGTCTCCCCTTTTTCCAACATCACTGATGAACACTTCTATGACGTCGCCCTCTCTGACTCCATTACAATTTTCAACCTTTGAGCTTTTCTTAATGTTAACGGGCCTATGTGCACCACATGCCTCACACTCAAGAACCAATACCCGGCCTTCCTTCGTCATTTTTGTGTCTGGCCGACCACATTCCGAACATATGACAAAAGTGTCAGTATACGCTTGAATCTTATCAGCTATATGACTTTGGCTAATTTTTGACTTAAAGACAACTCGGCGCCCTTCAAGATTCCCGGGAGTGCCTAGTTCCTTAAGAAGGAACTGTAAAACGTGCTCTGGATCTCTTCTAAGTATATCAGTAATATCAATAAAGTTCCTGATAACTGTTATCTTCCCTTCTTGAAAAACATCAAGTTCTGGGATAACAAATCTTTCGTGTGACTCCACAATCTCTGGTAACTTTTCTCTGGCTCTATCTAGTAAAGAATAATAATCTTCGCACACCGCCATTTCAACTCCACCCCATCGATTTGTGTCTAGTTAATAAATTATTGCCTAGCATAAATACCGGAAATTATTCATGAGCATGATATAAGTCCCTGCTTGTAATACTGTACAACACGCGCTCCGGAGATCAAGCTTATAGGTAAAAGCCAAGAGAGGACACAAACTTGACATCCAAAATTTTATCTCCCCGCCAGAATAGTGCAATATACCATATCTCATAACACCACAACATATACTTGCAAATCGAATTACCTCCTCGCACAATTCCAAAGCACATTCGAAACGCTCATACTGGTGCATAAGTCAGCATACTAATTAAAAAACTTATATACAGGGTTCGTCTAGCTCGGGGTCGTATATTGTGCGTTGAAACTAGCTCTTGGACGAGATGAGACAATGAGCGCAACTACCATGGACGGGAAAAAACTGGGGTGGAAAATTGAGCAGAGGATTAAACACTGCGAGGAAACTTAAGACCAGCAGGCAGCAGCATCGTTGGCTGGATAGATCATACAAGAAAAGGATATTAAAGCTCAGAGAAAAGTCCGATCCTCTTGAAGGGTCCTCACAGGCTCGCGGGATCGTTCTCGAAAAAGTTGGGATCGAGGCAAAACAGCCAAACTCTGCGATTAGGAAATGTGTTAAGATCCAGCTGATCAAGAATGGACGACAGCTTACAGCTTTCGCTGTTGGAGATGGGGCTATTAACTTCATTGATGAGCACGATGAAGTCCTCGTTGAAGGTATTGGTGGAAGAATGGGACGTTCATATGGAGACATTCCCGGAGTGCGTTACAAAGTCATAATGGTCAATAACGTTTCATTAGATGAAATGGTCAAAGGAAAAACTGACAAACCGGTAAGGTGATTTCAATTGGAGGAGAAGACATCCATGTTCGGAAGATACGATTTGTCTGAAGTTGCAGTTAGCGATGGCGGCCTAATGAAGTACATCGATCTCACACCCGTAGATGTTCCTCATTCTGGCGGAAGACATGCAAATAAGTGGTTTGGTAAATCAAAAACCAATATTGTGGAAAGACTAATAAACAGCATCATGCGGACTGAAAAATATACCGGAAAGAAAATCAAAGCATACAAGGCGGTATACGGCGCATTTGATATTATCGCAAAGAAAACAGAAAAGAATCCAGTTCAGGTCTTAGTTGAGGGACTTGAAAACGCAGCACCACGTGAAGAAATTACCAGACTCCAGTTCGGAGGCGTATCAGTACCAAAGGCAGTTGATATTTCTCCACAAAGAAGACTAGACATCGCACTTCGTAACCTCAGCACAGGTTGCGTTAAATCCTCGTCTAAAAATAAGAAACCAATTTCAAGCCGTATTGCAGATGAGATTATACTTGCGTCGAAAGGTGACATGACTTCATTCTCAATTGCAAAAAAGGAAGAGATTGAAAGAGTCGCTCAATCTGCCCGTTGAAGTTAAATGGTATAGGTTGTGACAATATGGGCAGAAAAGAAGACAATATCAAGAGAGCAACACTGCTGATGAAAAATCAGCAAATGATCAGGAATATCGGAACGGCAGCACATATAGATCACGGAAAGACAACATTTTCCGATAATCTAATAGCCGGTGCTGGTATGATGTCGTCAGAACTGGCCGGAGAACAGCGTGTTCTCGATTATGATGAACAGGAAGCGGCCCGCGGAATAACCATCAACGCAGCGTCAGCGTCAATGGTTCATCATATTGAGGGAAAGGACTATCTCATTAACCTCATCGACACGCCTGGTCATGTTGACTTTGGCGGTGACGTAACAAGGGCAATGAGAGCCTTAGATGGTGTATTCATTTTATGTTGTGCGGTTGAGGGAATTATGCCTCAAACTGAGACAGTTATCAGGCAAGCCCTAAAAGAGCGCGTTAAGCCCATGCTCTTTATCAATAAAGTTGACAGAATGATCGTTGAGCAGCGGGTTACACCAGAGATGATGATAGAGAAATTTTCTAAAATTGTCACAGAATTCAACCAAAAGATAATGAATGCACTTCCAGCCCCGCTGAACAAAGAATGGCAAGTCAGCATACAGGAAGGGACTGTCGCATTTGGTTCTGCTTATAACAATTGGGCTATCTCTGCACCTTTTATGAAGAGGAGCGGAGTAACATTCAAAAAGATTTTTGAATACTGCGCGAAGAAAGATGGCCAAAAAGAACTTGCAAAGATGATACCTTTGCATGAAGTTACACTTGAAATGGTTGTCAATCACATTAAGAATCCCATCGATGCACAGAAAGTTCGCGTCCCTGTAATATGGAAGGGAGATCTTGATTCTTCCATTGGTAAGCAAATGCTTGCGTGTGACCCTAAAGGGGACGTAGCACTCATGATAAACAAAATTATCATGGATCCTCATGCAGGGGAAGTTGCAATAGGCAGAATCTTTTCAGGAACGATAACTAAAGGACAAACGCTTTACATTTCAGGAATCCCCAATCCACAGAGAGTCCAGACGGTCGCACTTATGGTTGGTGCAGATAGAATTCTTGTAGAGGAGTGCAGTGCAGGCAACGTTGTTGCTCTCACTGGACTCAAAGATGCCATCGCAGGATCGACAGTTTCAACGGTCAAAGACATGGAACCATTCGAAAGAATGACACACTATTCTGAGCCCGTTGTTACGAAAGCTATCGAGGCGAAAAGTACCAAGGATCTTCCCAAACTCGTAGACGTCTTAAGAACCATTGCAAAAGCTGACCCATCCCTTAATATTGAGATCAATAGCGAGACAGGGGAGCATCTTATCTCAGGAATGGGAGAGCTCCATCTGGAAATTACAGAATACAGAATCGTAAACGAGCAGGGTGTAGACATTGTTTCATCTGCCCCAATCGTTGTATACCAAGAGAGTGTCAAAGGCAATAACCCTTCAGAATTTGAGGGCAAATCGCCGAACAAGCATAACAAATTCTACTTCACTGTTTCGCCATTAGAGAATGAAATAATAGAAGCCATTCGTAAGGGCGACATTGATTCTGAAGCTAAGATCAAAGATCCAAAAGCTCTTGCAAAGAAGCTTTCTGACCTTGGCATGAATATAGATGAGGCCAAGAGTGTTGTTTGTTTCAAGAACAATAACGTTCTTCTCGATCGCACAAAAGGTATACAATACCTTCACGAGACAATGGAGCTTATAAAGCAGGCATTCGACGAAGCTATGATGAGAGGGCCATTGGCAGCAGAGAAAGTTGCAGGGTTGAAGGTTAGGCTCACGGATGCAAAACTTCATGAGGACGCAATTCACAGAGGCCCAGCGCAAGTTATACCTGCAGTTAGGGATGGCATATATGGCGCAATGTGTGAGGCAGGCAGAACTCTTATGGAACCCATGCAAAAAGTATTCATTAGCGTGCCGCCGGACTATCTCGGTGGAGCTGTCAATCTCATCAGCCAGCGTCGCGGAACGATTGTAGACACGGCTCAGGACGGATCAGATTCAACTGTCTCGGCAATATGTCCTGTTGCAGACATGTTCGGTTTTGCAGGAGATGTTCGTGGAGCAACACAAGGACGTGCAATCTGGTCAACTGAAAATGCTGGATTCCAAACAGTACCAATCGAACTTCAAAGGAAAATAACTACGGAAATTAGAACACGTAAGGGGATGAGTCCGGAACCATACGATTCGAAGTATTATTCAGGGCTATAAGGTAACCTTAAATACAAAACACCATATGGAGCGGGCAGAGTTTAGATATACCTTGTAACGGAGGAGAAATATGGCAGAAAAACAGCACATGAATTTGGTCGTTATCGGACATGTCGATCATGGAAAGTCCACCCTCACAGGGAGGATTCTCCTTGAAACTGGTGCGATCGACCCGCACCTCGTTGAGAAATATAAAAAAGAGGCGGCAGAGAAGGGAAAGGGAACCTTCTATTTCGCGTGGGTCATGGATGGACTTAAAGAAGAAAGAGAGAGAGGGGTCACCATAGATGTTGCGCACAAAAGGTTCTTCACAGATAAATACTACTTCACAATCATCGACGCTCCCGGACACCGCGATTTTGTCAAAAATATGATTACGGGTACGTCTCAAGCCGATGCAGCTATAATTACCTGCTCTGCAATTGAAGGGCCCCAAGCCCAGACCAAAGAACATGTTTTCCTCGCGACAACGCTCGGTGTCAAGCAAATTATCGTAGCTATCAATAAGATGGATGCCGTTAAATACGATAAGGCAAAGTACGAAGAAGCAGTCGCGGGAGTGAAAAAACTCTTCTCTATGATTGGAAATAAAGCTGAGAATATTCCATTCATCCCAGTTTCGGCATATGAGGGAGATAACGTCAAAACTCTCTCCGCCAACACACCTTGGTATAAGGGTCCAACGCTTATTCAAGCCCTTGATGGCCTTTCAGTTCCTAAAAAAGAAACAGACAAAGCTCTTAGACTTCCTGTTCAGGACGTCTATACCATCACTGGTATAGGGACTGTTCCAGTTGGTCGTGTAGAGTCTGGTGTACTATTACCCAACCAAAAGATTGTCTTTATGCCCTCTAACGTTACCGGAGTAATCAAGTCAATAGAAATGCACCACGAGTCTTTGTCTAAGGCGGAGCCGGGGGATAATGTCGGATTTAACGTTGGCGGAGTTGCAAAGAATCAGATTAAAAGGGGAGATGTAGCAGGACCAATAGACAACCCACCAACAGTTGCGAAAGAATTTACGGCTCAGATCATTGTTCTAAACCATCCGTCTGTGATGACTGTAGGATATACACCTGTGTTCCACATTCATACAGCGCAAGTCGCATGTCAGCTCACAGAGATTGTTTCTGCCCAACGTGCAGGGAAAAAGCTCGAGAACCTTGACTTCATAAAGAATGGGGACAATGCTATCGTGAAATTTAAACCCACCAAACCCCTAGTTATTGAATCCGCAAAGGATTTCGGTCCTCTCGGAAGGTTTGCAATTCGTGATATGGGTCAGACAGTTGCTGCAGGTGTCTGCATTTCTGTCGAGAAAGCCTGAAGGTTAGTTTCATGTCACAGCGTGCGAGAATTTCGCTAAACGGAACGGATCCTCGAAGAGTCGACGACGTCTGCTCTCAGATCAAAGCGATCTCAGAGAAGACAGGTGTACAGATTCGTGGGCCTGTCCCACTTCCTACTAAAAAACTCCGAGTCGCCTGTCGGAAAAGTCCTGATGGTGAAGGTAGTGAAACGTGGGATAGATGGGAAATGCGCATCCACAAAAGACTCATTGATCTTGATGCGGATGAGCGCGCCCTCAGACAGCTAATGAAGATTACAGTTCCGGATGGTGTAAACATAGAGATTGTTCTTCGTAGCGCATAGCCCCCAACTATGGGGGTTATATTTTGTCATCTCTCCCCTCCCACACTTCCATTGATTATCTGACATGTCGCAAAGACGCAAAAGAGAGTCACAAAGTTTATATTAAACGTCACTGTGCGGAAGCTGAGGGCTGGTAGATCAGCTGGTAGATCGCTTGCTTTGCAAGCAAGAAGTCACGCGTTCAAATCGCGTCCAGTCCACTTATACTAAGTCAGTTGTGACTTTTCTAAAATCGGACGCGGTGTATTGGTTTATAGCTAATTTTTCGCTGGAGAAACTTTCCTCACAACACAGGATGAATCTTCCCAACGGCCTTAAGATACGAACGATGATCCAAGTGCCCACAACAGAAAACTGTGTTGGCACGACTCTCGAAACCCCTAATTTTTCTTTGCAAACATAAAAATTAAACTTAAAATTTTCCAACAACAGCCTTAATACGTCTTATTCCAGACGCGGAGCTCTCCTCTTTCAAAATCTTAAAACCTTCGAGTTCACCGGTGTGCGTCACATGTGGTCCGCCACATATCTCACATGAAACATTACCAATTGTGTAAACTTTCACAACATCCCCATATTTGCTATCAAAAACCCCGATGGCCCCCAACACTTTAGCCTCATCTCTAGACATTTCCTCACACGTAACAGGAAGATTTTCTCTAATAGAATCATTTACAAAATCAGATACTTTTTGAAGTTCTTCAGGAGTAAGCTTTCTAGGAAAGTTAAAATCAAATCTGAGTCTCTCTTGTGTAATATTACTTCCTTTCTGTCTTATATTCGGGTCAATAAGATTTCTGAGTGCCGCATTAAGAAGATGTGTCGCAGTATGCAACTTAGTAGTTCTTTCACTATTGTCTGCAAGACCACCTTTAAAAGTTCCATTAATGTCCATTCTTGATTTATTTTGATGTTCTTTGAATCTATTATCAAAATCTTTCATATCCACAGTAAAACCCTTCTCCATTGCAAGCTCCGCCGTGAGTTCTATTGGAAACCCGTAAGTATCAAAAAGCGCAAACACAAGATCTCCTCTCAAAACTTTTACATCACTGTTTTCAACAACCAATTCATTAAACTTTTTCAACCCTCTCATAAGAGTTTTCTGAAATTTCTCTTCTTCCGTAGTTAACGAAGTAAAAATAAATTCTTTATTTTCAACAAGTTCGGGGTACGAGCGTCCAAACTCAAGCACTATCACTTCGGCTAATTTACTCATGAATGGGCCATCATATCCGAGCTTACTCATATTCCTTGAAGCCCTTCTGATTAATCTTCTAAGTATGTAACCTTGTCCGATCTTGGATGGAACAACTCCATCAGCAAGGATAAATACGGCAGCTCTCACATGATCCGCAATAATTCTAAAATCTCTAAGGTATGGGTCCACATACTTTTTTCCGCTAATTTCTGAAATTTTGGAAATAATAGGTTTGAATACAGTAGAATCATACACAGATGGGACGCCTTGAAGTATACGACAGACTCTTTCCAGACCCATCCCTGTATCTACATTCTTCTGTTTCAGAGGTGTGTACTTTCCGTCCCTATTTTTGAAATACTCCATAAAAACGTTATTCCAAATCTCAGTATACTTCCCGCAGTCACACGATGGTCCACAATTTTCAGAACATTTTGGTTGACCAGTATCATAAAATATTTCGGTATCAGGACCACACGGACCAGTAATGCCAGCAGGTCCCCACCAATTGTTTGCTTTCCCATAATAGAATATCTGATCATCACTGAAACCTTTTGATTTCCATATTTCCGCTGAAGTATCGTCTCTTGGAATGCCCTCTTCACCAGCGAATACCGTGATAGCAAGTTGATCTTTTTTAAATCCGAGAACATTTGTAAGAAAATCGAAACTATACTCAATCGATTCTTCTTTAAAATAATCCCCAAGAGACCAATTGCCAAGCATCTCAAAAAATGTCAGATGGCTCGTATCTCCCACATCATCAATGTCGCCAGTCCTGATACATTTTTGAAAATTTACAAGCCTTCTCCCCATTGGATGTTTTTCTCCTAGTAAATAGGGCACAAGCGGATGCATTCCGGCTGTTGTAAACAATACCGTCGGATCGTTTTCGGGAACAAGTGATGCTGAACCAATGTGAGCATGATCTCTCTCCTCGAAAAATTTAACGTAGGCCTCTCTCAGCTGTTGAGCATTCATGAATCTACCTCTGATGATCGATCACGCGCATGACTTTTTGGTTTATAAGGCGTATTATCAAGCGAAAGGGCACGCTTAATGGCGTCTGTTATATTGCCTGAAGTAACAAATATTCTCTTTCCTCTAGACTCAAGAATGTCTCTTGGTCGTAGACCAATTTCCTTCACCATTATGATATCACAGTCATTAAGACGGTCCACAATATCTCCTATGTGCCTAACATGTGGCTGGCCATAAACTTCGCCTCCCGTGTTTACACTAATGCTCCTTACAAATCTAACATCGCTCCCAGTTGATTCGTATATTCTAAATATATTCGCGTTACCAAAACCACAATCGACTGTATCATTTGATTCGGAGGCAACGGCAATTATCCTAGATTCATCACTTCTGTTAACACACCCGACATCAAAATTTTTTAGATTAAGCTCCGAATGGCAACACTTCTCTCTTATAAATTCAATTGATCGATCACTGTCGAGAAAACCAATAGCGTCAGCTCTACATTGTTTACAATGCCTCATCATTCTTATGTCAGAGTGGCACAAACTCATAATTTCTCTTCGTTTCTCTGACGTCGGCGCACTAACATTAGAAAACTTGGCACCTTTAACTGGGATGAACGGGAGAATATTTACTATGTATGCACCTAACTCTTTTACCGTCCTCACAAGATCCGGTATGTGATCGTCGTTGTATCCGGGTATTAAAACAGTATTAATCTTTACAGCCATACCAAGATCCACACATTTTGATATTCCAGCAATCTGATTCTCAAAAAGCCTTTTCGAAGCTATGCTTCCAGTTAATCTCTCCCCATTCCAAATAACATAATCATAAATTTTCTCCGAAATGAGTGGATCTGAAGCGTTTACAGTAACAGTGATAAAATTTACTCCTAATTCGGAAAGTTTTGTTGCATATTTTGGTAGCATTAAACCATTAGTAGAAAGACATAATGTCATCTCAGGAGAATTCTCTCTCACAAGACGCATTGTTTCAAAAGATTCTTCATTTGCCAATGCATCTCCAGGGCCTGCAATAGCGGCAACTTTCAACTCAGGAATCCTTTTTTTAGCGTGATTCACAAGATTAACGGCTTCGATAGGTGAAAGAATTTTACTTGTAACGCCAGGTCTTGACTCATTACTGCAATTATATTCTCTGTTACAGTAATTACACTGAATATTGCACTTTGGAGCAACTGGAAGGTGTATTCTTGCAAATTTCTTGTGAGCAGTATTATCATAGCAGGGGTGTGTCTTTAATGCCTCTATGACTTCTTTCTTTAGCATGATCTAGACTAAGGCGACAGTAGTAAATATTACTGTTATAACACCTTTCAATGTACGCAAACGATTCATAATCCAGAACAATCACCGACGAAATCAAAGTAATCCTAATAGTCTACACAACAATTTTACAATTGAACAAAGTCTACAACACATATCTTAAAAATTCAAAACGACGTACTGCCCACCATAAGATGTTTGACATAATTTTACCAATCTACTCGCTCAGTTGAAAAATATATATATGAGATTATGATAGAGGGGCACGCGCGATATGAATTATCGAGCACTTAGGTTAAATCTGAGGCTGATTTCGTGGCTGGAGGCGTGAAGAACGCCCTAGTGCAGGTTCGGCCAATTGATGTTTTCGGACATCGGCAGAGGTTTAAGGTTAAGGGATGCACTCGGCGAGAATCGGTCGCTTGAGGAAGAGGCATAGGACTCCGGCATACAGGAGGAAGAAAGCGGGCAAAGTCCGATGACTGCCGTTCATACGCAACCTGGACGTGTGCTAGATCATACGCCAGCGGCGATGCTACGCCGC
>JAKSHS010000013.1 GCA_024399275.1 archaeon
ATGTCGCTAAGATTTTTGGAGCTAGTTTCTCTGAGAAAACAACAGAGGAGCTTATAACAAACATTGCTGGAGCAAAGGACATTTTCAATATAGGGGTATTTCACTGCAATCTTGATTCATATTCACAGGATGATACGTATGCGCCCTGCAAAAAGGACTCACTTTTAGACAAAGGGATAGACTACTGGGCACTGGGGCACATACATAAGAGGAGAATTGTTTCTGAACGCCCATACATTGTTTATCCGGGTAATACACAGGGGAAGAAAATAACGGATCTGGGACCTAAGGGGTGTTACGTGGTAACAGTTGAGGATGGTTCTGTGTCTGATATAGAATTTCGCAGGACCGGAAATTATGTTTTTGAAAATGTTGTTCTTGATATCACTGGTAAAAACAACTTCTTAGATATTATAGACATGGGCTGTTCGAATCTGGATAGCAAATCAATACTCAATGTTACCATAAGTGGTCGAGGTAGTCTAGACAGAGAATTACGGACAGATGGCAAAGACTCTGTAAAAAGGACTATTGAGGAACGTACGGGTCATATAGTTGCTTCATTTAATTTTTCTTCTACACTTGATATTGACTTGGATTTGAGGGAGAAAACCGGTGATTTTCTTTCAGAGGTGATAAAATGTGGAAGGAAACTCAGTGCGACTTCAAGAGATTCATTGTTAGACAAAATTTGTTCGACTAAGTTGTCTAAATCAATTAAAAATGAATTTGAAATATTTGATGACGAGCAATTAAAAAAAATGATTGTAGATGCGCGAAACAGAATTGTGTTGGAATTATTGCAGGGAAGATGACTGAATGCGAATAAAAAAAATTTCCATAGAATCATTTGGATCTGTTAAGAATTTTTGGGAAGAATTAAAAGATGATATGACTGTAGTGTATGGCCCTAATGAGGCTGGGAAGTCGACCATTGCAGAATTCATAAGGACGACTTTGTTTCCGAATAAGTCCAGGAATGTTAGATATCCTGGTGATGACAAATCAGATTGTGGTTATATTGAAATACAAATGGACGACGGAGATACTAGAACACTTAAAAGAAAAGGTAGAAAAGTCGTTGAAAAGGATAGAAAAAAGACTTTTGATGAAGAGATGAAAGAATTCGACTTGCAGACGTATAGTTCCATTTATGGTCTAGACCTGAAGGAGCTTGCTAGTAATAAGTCAATCTCAGTAGAAAAAGTAAAAAGTAAATTTCTCAGGGCTATGGGTGGGGAAAGTGCTCCAAAGATATGCGATCAGATTGGCAAAAAACTTGATAGCCTTATGAATAGAGAAAGAATGATTGGAAATAAACCAATTGAACGCCTTTTACAAGATAGAAAAGAGATCATAGTCAGGATAAGAGAGATAGAAGAGGGGTTAGATAAGTATGATCAGTGTATGGAGGAGAAGAGGGAACTCGAAGAGAAGATTAGAAAGAATAAAGCTCAACTGAAGGAGGGAGAAGCCGCTCGTAAACAATGTAGTATTGCTAAGTCACATAGACCAAATGTTGAACACTATAAGAGTCTCGTAGAGGAATACGAAAAAGATGTCAGTTTTAGCAATGACCTCTTATCGAAAGATTGTGACAACTATGAATCTTTGAAAGAAAAGGCTAATGCTATTTCTTCAGAATTGAATGATTATAGGAACATTGTGGTTTGTGAAAGAGCGGAAGAGATAGAAGAAATTTGGAAAAAAAGAAATCAATACTTGAAGCATCTTGAGAAAAGAGACAGAATCAAAGATGAGATAACCCATGACGAAAATGATGTTAAAGAAATCGAAGCAGACATTGGATGGACAGTTGATGATGTTGCTAGACTTGATATAGAACAAGTTAACTTGATGGTTGGGCGTGAAAGTAGACGTAGAAATGGATGGATTTATCAGTCTTTACCGTACTTCGGAAAGTATGGAATGCTTTTTGTATTGATTCTGACAGGGATGTTGTTATTCGTACCTGCTGACCAAATGATGAAAATTTCAGTTTTAATTTTTGGAATGACATATATGGGATTCGGCATTCTGTTGAATCTCTGGAATAAGCCCTCAGCCACCGAATGGTCTTCTTATATGAGATTTTTAAGACTTAATGAAGACACCACACCAGAGTCGGTCAATGAGTTATTAGAAGAATTATTTGGCCTCATCAAAGCAGCAAATAAGCTTTATTCCAAGAATGAGGAGTTTCTATTGCATGAAGATTATATTCAGGCATATGAAAACTCTGTTAAATCTTTTTTATCGATTATCAAAGCATCAAACGAAAAGATTTTTGATTGCGTCAAAGAAGTCCATGATATATCAGTACATGCGCGGAAGTTAACGGCAGATCGAAATGCGGTATGTTCCAGAATAGATAGACTTTTTAATAAATATGGTGGAGAAGAACAATTTAACAAAAAATATGAAGTGAAAAGAAATCTTGAGAAAAAGTTCTTGGAAAAAGAAAAACTTAGAAAGGCCATAGAATCGTCTGCAGGTATGCCAATAAACGATGTGATGTCTCTTATCAACAATCAAACTAATGAAGAGATAGAATTTGGTGAGGAAAGCGACAGAGACAACAGACGTATTGGGGAATTAAATAAAGAAATAAGTTCGATGATGAATGATGATGAGATGGTTGATCTTCGCGTTAGATATAATTCGATAGAAACCGGATTGGAGCATGAATTGTACGAGTGGGCAGTAAACAGTTTAGCTAAGAGCATAATGGAAGAGGCAATTTCTTGTCTTGACGGCGATATTCAGCCGGTTATACGCAATAATGCCGATCATTACCTTTTGGCAATGACGAATGGAAGATACAAATTGAGTAGTGACCCAGTGGGTAGTGAGTTGACAGTAGAAGATAACTTTGGTGAAAAGGGTGCAGTACAGTGGAGTTCTGGTCTTTCTGACCAAGTATATTTGTCGATAAAAATGGCAATAGCTCAAGGAATAAACTCAGAAAAAATACCAATGATAATGGATGATGTTCTTGTAAAGTTTGATGCAAATCGAAAAAAGGCAGCTTGTGATGTAATTTATGAATTTTCGAGGGTTAACCAGGTTATATTATTTACGTGTGATAGTTCTGTTCGTGAGTATTTCGAAAATAAGAATGTCAATATGATTGACTTGTCCACTTATAGTTTGTGATGCATTGATTTTGAATAATACGAGACCCAAAGCAGATAATCAAAACGTAGTCTGGCAGGTAAGTAACTCAGAAGCATATGGAATTGAATCAATAGTTTCGTATTGTTTCTTGCAGCTCTTACCCGCCAGTGGCTAAGAATTTAACCGTCAAAAAATGGACAGATTACAGGACCTGTACCTCCACTAGATATGCTTTTAGCTTTTATGCATTCACCGAATTTGACACTGGGGAGAATCTTTCTGTTTTTACTAGATGTTCTAAGGATGCCAGTGTCTATGTTCAATATTCTAACATCACTACTTTCAGTACATGATTCAATGATTGAGCCATCGGGGCCGATAAACTTACTTTTGCCTATGAGGTTTTGTCCGCAGTCAGAGCCTACCATATTGCAGACGATGACCGGTAACGAGTTTTCTGCTGCTCTCGATATAACAATTTTATCAAATTTGTTCATTTGGTTGGCATTAAACGCGGAAATGCAGACAATGATATCTACGCCATTCTCTGCATAAAATTTGTATAGTTCAGGAAGAAGAAGATCGTTACCAACAGACAAGCCAATTTGGAGGCCCATATGATCAATAATCATTGGTTGATTACCAGGTGTAAAATACTGATTCTCATCGAAAGCACCATCGTTACCAAGAATCATTTTTTTATATACCGTTATTTCCTTCCCGCTGATCAGAAGTGCGCAGTCGTAAATCTTTTCTTTTTCCTTTATTGGACAGCCACAAATAATAGCGCACCCCCTTGATACTGAGAGGTCGCATAGCTTGGTGATGATTTTGCTATCAAGCATTTCAATTTTCATGTCCTCTTTTCGGCCACTATACCCGCTGCAGAACATTTCTGGGAAAATGAACATGTCTGCGTCAACGTTGTTGATTCGCATTCTTGCCTTAAAAAAATTGACAGTTGGATCTTGTAATAACCCTCTGGATTGAATCAATGCAACTTTCATGTACGGTTATCGCTTGAAGCATATATAAGTTCAAATAAGGTTCATCGTGATTTACTTTAGTGCTGATAGTTTTTTATTTCTTCTATGGAAAATAACAAAATTGTTCAAATGTTAGTTTAGATGATGAGGTATTAAATTTTGAAGGTGAGGTGTTAGGATGTTTATCCATAACGCTTATCAACCTTATATCGATAGTTTTTTTATAAAGAAATCAAGTATTGCGATGTGCGGATAGTGCCAGTTTAGAAATTAAAATAGTACTGAAGTAAGTTGTTATTTGAAATTGATTGGTAGATCGTTAGTTAGGGGCAATTAACACAAAATGAGCAAGCAAGGCGTAAGAGTGGAGGACAATCAATACATCGTGTACTGCGCTTGTGAATATAGTGTTGAATTGAATAATATAAGGGATAAAAATGGCCATTTTTTCGGATTGGGTAGAGAGGTATAGACCTCGATCGCTTGGCGATGTGCTTGGAAATTCTAAAGCAATTTCTGATCTTAAAAGATGGGCCGGCCTGTGGGGTAGAGGAGTTCCAAAACTTAAGACTGTTGTTCTCTCTGGGCCTTCCGGAGTTGGTAAAACAGCTTCAGCCATGGCTTTGGCAAATGACATGGGTTGGGCTATATTGGAAATGAATTCCTCTGACCAGTGCACATACGATTCAATTAAGAATATTGTTCTCAGAGGAGCATACTCTGATACATTTGATGAAAATGGTAGGTTTCTGAGAGCGTCTGAGAAAAAAAGGAAACTCATAGTAATTGATGAAGCTGACGCTTTATCTGAGAAAATGGATAGGGCGACAGGTAATGAGATAATTGAGCTTGTTAAAAAGACACAGCAGCCTGTAATACTAGTGGTGAATGATTTCTATGCATTAAAAAAAAGGATTCCTACCATCAAGTCTGAGGTATTTCATATTCATTTTAGTGAATTGGACAAGACTACGCTTGTTAAAATTTTATACAGAATCTGTAAAACAGAAAGTATACTTGCCGAAAGTGACGCATTGGAACGTATATCAGAAAATTCTAATGGAGACGCTAGAGCAGCCATTAGAGATTTGGAATCTTTATCGATAGGTCGGACTAAAATTTATTTGAAAGACACTCTAAAACTTTCGGAGCGTGTTATTAAAAAAGACATGCATGCTCTTATGACTTGCATATTTAGAGAATCTAATGCGATAAAATCCAAAAATTTGCTAAAAAGTATCGATGAGGAGCCAGGATTTATTATAAGATGGATAGATGAGAATCTACCTTACGAATACACTAATATAAATGATCTTGAAACTGGATACAAGATGCTTTCTAGAGCGGATGTTTATCTTGGTAGAGTTATCAAGAGACAATATTATGGTATGTGGTCTTATGCCAATGAGATGATGACAATGGGTGTTTGTTTGGCAAAGACATCTGATAGCAGTTCACATAGCCAATTCAAGTTTCCTGGCAGAATATCGGATCATTCTAAGGATGTAAGAGCGATTAGAACGTCTATCTGCGCGAAGCTCTCTAGAATTATGCACATGTCTACTAAAAAGATTTCACATGATGTTATTTCATCACTGAGAATTATAATTCAGAATGATCCTGAAATAAGAACAGCATTCGTAGAAGAGGCAATGTTGGAACAGAAAGAATTGATGTTTTTGATGAATACGAAAACGGATGACAGAAAAATCAAAATTTCAAAAACTGACAGTCGCACACAGAAGCCCAAAGTTACTATTTCAGAGACGAGGGAAAGTATGCCATTAAAAGTGAAGAATGAGGGTTTGAAATCAGGAATGGGACAAACAACCCTATTTTAGGTGAAGTATGGACGAAACTCATAGGAATCTTTTAATAAAACAACAGTACCGCCTTTATAATGATCATTCTGCGTTGAAATTATGCCATTGGATGAAAGAATCTATGGTACATGGAAGAACGTGTTATAAGCAAGACTTTTATGGTATTGAAAGTCACAGATGTCTTCAGATGACACCGGCTATTAATGAGTGTTCCCATTCTTGTCAATTCTGTTGGAGGGTTCAGGGTAAAGATTTTGAAGTTTCTAGCTGGGCAGAACCTAAAGATATACTTGAAAATTTGATTCAACAGCAGCGTTTGCTTATTAGTGGATTCAATGGCGATCCAAGATGCTCAAAGAAAATGTTTGCCGAAGCACAGAATCCGAATCAGGTGGCGATATCTCTTGCTGGAGAGCCGCTTATATATCCTTACCTCTCTGATTTTTTAAAAGTGTGTCATTCTAAAAAAATGACGACTTTTCTTGTTACTAATGGAACGTATCCAGAAAAACTTATGGACTTAGATGAGTTGCCCAGCCAACTTTACGTTACAATTGCTGCTCCTAATGAGGAAATTTATAAGAGAGTATGTAGACCGAAAATTTCTAACGGATGGCAAAAGATAATGAAGACATTGGAATCTCTTCCATCACTAAAGACGAGAACAGTTATTAGACATACACTGGTAAAGAATCTTAATTTTGGATGGGTCGACGATTATGCTAGACTGGACAAAATAGGGGATCCATTTCTGATAGAGCCAAAGGGGTATGTTTTTGTTGGTGGATCAAGAATGCGACTATCTCTGAGTAATATGCCGTCTTTTACGGAGATCGTGGACTTTTCAGAGCAGCTTGGCGATAAAGTTGGGATGGATGTTATAAAGGAAAAGATGGACAGTAGAGTTGTTCTTCTGGGGCATCCGGACACAGAAACAAACATTAAGAAAGTGCATCATTTGGGAGAGTAGACATTGTGGACTAGGATGTTTGGGCAGGATTTTTATATCAGTATCTGACAGCCCTACCCCCTTCACGTTTTTCGTTAGTTGTGCAACAGTCTTGTGGCGTAGTCATCCAGTTTAGAGCCTTTGACACCAACTTGTTTCTTTATTTTATTGAAGAAAACAGCGTCTTTGATGCCAAGTTCTTCTGAGATTCTCTTCAACTGAGAGAGGCCTTTCTCACCCTCGTAAAGGCATGAAAGAAAGAGACACACATTTGGATGATTGCTTTCCTTAACTAGCTTTACGATTGACTTGGGAACCTTTCCTGCATAAACGCCAGATCCGACAACAATCCTGTCATATTTTGATGTGTCAACGACGTTTTTGACATTTATGACATCCGCACCAATTTTAGACCCTATGTATTCAGCAGCTTTTCGAGTTCCGCCGAGCACAGAGGAATATATTACTACTGTTGACATGGACGATCTATAGTTTTTCCCCGATAGATTTTGCCTCATTCATTATTTTTGCATCGTTGAGTGCTGCGTCTGGAGCCATCATTTTATCCGCAACAATTTTTCCGACAACGTTCGCCTTAAAGAATTGAGTCCATTCGTTTTCGAGCTCATCAGCACTTCTTCTTGCGTCGTCAATACCTGAGCCGCATGTGCAAACAATTGCGACCTTTTTTCCAGCTTCGATGTTAGGAGAGAAATCTTTTTTGAGGAACCCAAAGCATCTGTCTTCGAACATTCGGAACTGTGCTGTTGTATGCCCGAAGTATATAGGTGTAGCGAGAATCACCCCGTCTGCCTTGTAGACTGCATCAAGGACCGTCGAGATGTCATCTTGTAAGACGCATTTTCCTGCTTCTTTACACTTGTAACAAGATTGACAACCTTTGGCTTTGTTAAATTGATTTAATTTGAATGTCTTTACCTCGTTTCCTTTCAACTTTGAGACACTAGCAATTTCCATTGCGATAGAATCTGAATTTCCGTTCCTGGGTGAGCCGAGAATTACTACGGTTGATGCCATTTTACCACTTTGCTGCGGGTACCAATTTAACAATATTTATATATGCACATGTTGCCAGGGGCCTTAATTTTTGATTTAATTTGGTACAATTCACTATCAGAGCAACGCTGGAAATGCTTTATAGACGCACTGGATTTGATGGCTAGTTCTCTGTATAACTTATGAGGCATTTATTATCGAGGCTACTCGATTGAAAATGTGGGTATTTGTCGAAAAATGACGGCGATTATGTGTCCTAGCATGAGAGCATATGTGCTATTAGTGCCGAAGACCGGATTCGAACCGGCGAATTCCTACGAAAACAGATCTTGAGTCTGTCGCCTTTAGCCAGGCTCGGCAACTTCGGCAACAGTGGCGTGTACTATCGGAACTATAATAAATATTTCTAGAAAAATACACTTGCGTCTAGCACGAGGAGTCAGATAAAGTTGTTATTTCTCCTCTTCTACCACCTATGTAGACAGTGTGTTCGAACTGGGTGACACATCCTTTCTTTTTCTCAATAAGTGTTGCATAGCTAGAAAGATACCCGTGACGAACAAGGTTATTAACCTTCTGTGTAGCCTTCGGGTCATCACAACTTCTGGCACAAAATGGGAATGACGAGAATTCTTCTTTGATGTAGTTAAAGAATTCCTGGAGTTCTAAGTCGGCTATGGGTCTGTCTCTAATAATACGACAAATATTGCCTGGTCGGCCGGAAACTATTAGTCCTTCTCCATCAGTGGCAAAGGGTTCGCAGGCAATTATCATACCACGTTGAAGTAGTTCTGTGCTTCCGTCGTCATAGTTTGGGATAGAAAGCCCTGCATGAAGGTTATACTGTTTAATTTGATGGCCGGAGAGATTTTTGATAGGAGCATACCCTTTGCTTCTGATTGTCATATCTACAACGCGCCCTATTTCATTAATTGGACACGTTTCTCCAATGAATTCCATGACAGTATCGCGAGCAGTTTTGGAGGCATTAATTAGTTCAGTGTATCTTTTAGTACCTACTTCCACTGTTCCAGCTGTGTCACCAACATATCCATCAAGATGAGCGCCACAATCAATTTTAACAACGTCACCGTGTTCGAAGACGGTTTTGTCATTTATCGATGGGGTGTAGTGGGCCGCTATTTCATTAATGCTTATGTTGCAGGGAAATGCAAGTTTGCATCCTTGGGACTTTATATAACTTTCAACTTCTTCTGCGATATCGAGGAGTTTTGCGCCCTCTCTTACCATAGCGATGCCTTTTTCTCTAGCATTAGCAGATACACGGCCCGCTTTACGCAATTTTTCTAATTGCTCAATTTTAAGCATTGAGAACAGCCTCTATTTGTTCTTGACTTATAGTTCCTTGACGAATAATTTCAACTTTATCGTTTACAATACCAACTATGGTAGATGGTTTGCCAAGCATACTAGTGCCACAGTCGAGATACGTGGATATTAAATCTCCAAAACTTTGTACAGCGGTGTTTATGTTGGTAGTATCTGGATGTGAGTGAATATTGGCAGAAGTGGCGGTAATAGGTCCACCGAACTGTCTAATTAGCTCTATAGCGATTCTGTTGTCTGGAATACGAATACCAATTTCTTGTGACATTGAAGTAACTATATCCGGAACATTGGAACTTTTTTTGACAATAATTGTCAAAGGTCCAGGAAGAAAGGCATCAATGAGTTTTTCTATAGAACGTGGGACAATAGCGATGTCCTTAATCATGTTTTTATCGGCAACGGCTACAGAGAGCGGCATATCGAAAGGTCTATTTTTTGCCACATAGAGGTTTTTTATTGCTTTCTGATTGAAAATATCGGCGGCAATGCCGTATACTGTCTCGGTGGGATATACTACCAATTTTCCGTCGGCAATGTCATCTGCCGCACAAATAATGTTTCTGGATGTGTGCTCGTCAGGATCTATGTTACACTTCAGAATTCTCATGTAAGCACCTTGCCAGTGTGAGACCTCTCTCTATGTACATAGCACCATTTTTCTTAATAGTAGGCCCGTGTCCTGGATACAATCCAGTTATGTTCAATCTATGCAATTTTTCTAAAGAGTTAACAAGCATTCTGCTAGAACCCGTAGGATGACTGGTATTTCCTACACCGTCGATAAATACTGTATCCCCTGAAAATAAGGCACCTGAAATCTCGTCTATTATAGAGATGGAGCCAGAAGTGTGTCCTGGTGTCTCAATGCATCTGAGAAGACATTCTCCAAGATCGACACTGTCACTTTCGTTAAAATCCAGTACATCCATTGGTTCGATTTTCCCGCCAAATTTAGTTCCAAGAGTTGATTCGGAATCTCCCTGTCTTAAACACTCCGCGTCAAGACGTCCTGCATATATCTTGTCTGGATGGAATTCCTTAATAATCCTGCCAAGACCCCCGACGTGATCGTAGTGGCAGTGGGTGACAAAAACGATGTCTAATTTCTTACCGCCCAATGTTTGTTTGATCTCCTTGATGTAAGGCTCGGCGGCGAAGCCTGTCCCAGTATCCACCAGTGCAGTTTTGTCAGAGCCAAATATAAGGTAAATGTTCGAATCGTAAAGCAACGCCGACTTTAGCTGATGGATGATCATAGTCGCCGTTATCAAAAAGATGTATATAACGCGTTCCTGCGATGGAGGAAGAATAAGTCCACACGCAACCTGTATGACTGCCAGATCACACTCCAGCGACAATAAAGAACCTTAGTAAACGCAGGCTGAATGCCTCGGAAGCCCTCGGCACTTACACCCCGTTCCTATTAATCTCATCATTTATGAGCGTTCTATCGATACCTCTTTTTCAAGATGACTTCGAGCTTAGATGCTTTCAGCTCTTATTCAATAC
>JAKSHS010000014.1 GCA_024399275.1 archaeon
GTTCCGTCAAACCCAGCATCTACTTTTCCAAACGATGCTAATATGCCTTTCCTTATCCAAGACGTTTTAAGCCAAATTTGAGCACAAATGTTATTCGGCAACTTTATGCGTTCAATAGTTGAAACGTAAAACATTGTTTTTGGCGGAATTTCGACGGATCCCTTTTCACAAGTGCTACTGTCACCGCAAACTAATATTTCTTTGATACACAAATCGTAACCGTTAGGTGTGAGACCTTCCTCGTTATAATTGCTAATATCAAGGTTACCCAGGGTTAGGTTTTCAACTATGTCTTTATCTGAAAGTACAGCCACGGGCTGTGAGACATAACATGTGTTATAAAAATAGTGCGGAGGTTGATTTAGATGAGTGATGCTAACAATTGTCGTTAAGGAATGACAATATATTATTTCTGTAGGATTCAAACTGTTCAAATGAAAGGGCATGTCCTGCGCCTTTGACAATCTTTAATTCGGAGCCGTGAATTAGATTGCTGTAAAGCTTAGCAGTTTTTAATGTAACCTCGTCGCTATCACCAACCATTATTTGAACGGGAACGTTGATTTTAGGGAGGTCGTCTATAAGATTGTAATTTTTCATGGTCCCCGTGCACACCATTTGGTTCGATCCCCATAGAGTTTTGAAAACTATATTTGGATCCTCTAGCCCAGCGGAGAGACCGTTTTCTCTATTACACGCTTGGGAAAAAAGGAAATGTGCACAGTATTCCGACATAAAGTGCCTGTAGTTTTCTATCGTTCCAGTGCCGTTGTTGAAATCGAAAATTTCTTTTTGATATTCAGCTGGGAGCTTTTTCGTATTTTCTGTTTGATCTTCCTCCCATTTTTTAGAGCTAAGAAATGGAGACAAGAGAATCATCGATTCGATTTTCTCACAGTTGGTCATTGTTGCATATCCTACTGCAAGACCGGCACCCCATGATGCTCCTATAATGATGATTTTTTGGAAGCCCATTTTGTCAACAAATTCTTTTAATTCGTTGAAATAGTTCGTGTGACACCAGCATTTAATATCGGGTATCGAGCTTGATTGCCCACAACCAAGTTGGTCGTAAAGATATATGGGATGGTTTAACTTCAGAGTTCTCGCCCGAATTGTATTGCTGTTTCCACCGGGCCCGCCATGAAGAAAAATGATAGGAGTACCTCTAAGATGCGTATTGTATTCGTAGTAAGCCAGCTTTCCATTCTTGTAGTTAAAATATTTTACGTCAGACCCTTCATTTTCAACGAGTGTATTCCAACACATGTTGTCAATCCAGTTAGAAATTTCTTTACACAAAGATTCAACGGCTTTGTACGAGAATTCTTTCTTTCCGATATTGTACGAGTTCGACTTTGAACGTAATTCGGCATAGATTTTATTCTCATATGATATCGTGCATACGAAACCGTTGGCTTCACCCTGGTAATTCTTTCCGTTATATGTCATCCTAAATATGCCGGTGTTTGATCGAATGAGGAAGCTATACCCGTACAACACAAGGGTGAATGTATCTCCGATTTCTAAAAAGTTTTTGTGTTTTTATTTGGAGTGACAGTTGTTGTCAATTTTTAATATTAAAGTTGGACGTGGGCCATTCATTCACAAATAGATATCTTACATTTAGTGAAATTAATACTTGTAATCTCTTAGTTATCGGTATTAAAAGATCATATTATGGATACCAGCGAAATTGGCTAGTATTGTTGCGAGGGAGGACGTGGATTAGTCATTTATATAGAATTATCCATCGGCGCAGCGACAGTAAAATGAGTGAAAAGTTTAAAAGTGAGGGGAAAAAACTAGAGGAAAAGCTCTTTTTAAAGCACGAGAACGCTAGTGAAAGAGGAGAGAAATTCCTTAACGAAGCACAGAAGTTTTGTGAAGGTTATAAGGATTTTTTGAATAACAAGACTGAGCGCGAGGTTATTGATTATATAATACCTTTTCTCAAGAATAAGGGCTATGTTGAGTTTGAGCTGGGTAAAAAGTATTCACCCGGAGAGAAAGTATTCTACAACAACAGGGGAAAGAGTATTGTAATGGCTACAATTGGGAAGAAGTGTATTTGTGATGGTGTTCGTATTGGGGCAAGCCATATTGATAGCCCAAGGCTTGACTTTAAACCAGTTCCAATGTTTGAAGATGCAGAAATAGCGTACTTTAAGACACACTATTATGGAGGAATTAAGAAATATCAATGGCCGTCTGTCCCACTGTCATTACATGGAATTGTGACTCTCAGAAATGGAGAGAATATTAAAATTGTTATCGGAGAAAATGATTCTGACCCAGTTTTTTGTGTGACTGATCTTCTTCCTCATCTCGCAAGGGAGCAAATGAAAAAGCCGGCAACGGAAGTGGTTACAGGAGAGCAACTTAACATCGTGATAGGTTCATGGCAGTTTAAAGATGATGATGTTTCACAGAAGGTGAAATTAAACATCGCAAATATTATTTTTGAGAAGTATGGCGTAACTGAGAATGATTTTCTTTCAGCCGAGCTTTGCGCAGTACCTGCTTTCAAACCCAGAGATGTGGGATTTGATAGATCTATGATTGGATCATATGGACAAGACGATAGTGCTTGTGCATATGCAAACATTATGGCAGAAATCGACACGAAAAATCCGGAGTATACTACTGTAACTGTGTTAGCGGATAAAGAGGAGACTGGTTCAGACGGGCCAACAGGATTGAATTCAATGTTTCTTATGGATTTTATCGAGGATTTAGCATCTGTGTACAACGTAAAACTTCGCCATGTTCTTAGAAATTCTATGTGCCTCTCATGTGATGTGAATTCAGCATACGATCCTTCGTTTGGTGAGAATTATGACAAGACTAATTGTTCGTACCTTAACCATGGACCTTCGATTTCAAAGTATGGCGGCGCAGGCGGAAAATATTCTACAAATGACGCATCTGCAGAAATGGTTGGATTTGTTAGAAGAATAATGGATGAAAATGGAATTATTTGGCAGACTGGAGAACTAGGGAAAATCGATAATGGTGGCGGAGGTACTGTTGCTATGTATGTATCATCGCATAATGTTGATACTATAGATATGGGGGTGCCGGTGCTATCTATGCATTCGCCTTATGAGATAACAGCAAAAGCAGATGTATACATGATGTATCTTGCAATAAAGGCATTTTATCTTTATCCTGAAAATAAATGATGAATTTGTCGCAAAGAATATGCTGATTTTATCCTAAAGAGCGGAGAAATAGGTTTGCGAAGTTTACGTCGTTGTTAACAATGGAGTTCGGAGCAGTGGCCTTATAGGAATATTTTAGGGTTTTGCGATGTGGGCCATCTTCTGCATTCACGATGGTGGTTGAATCTCGTCTTGATGCTGCGGAGAACTCTTTCTGTTTTTATTGACTTCGTCTGGGAAATTTATGGTTATTAACGTTATATTTGTATTTGATTTATATAAATTGAATAGAGTTCGAGTCTGCAAGCAAATTAAGATTAGCATTGTGTCGAGTGTCAATTACATTAAATTACTAAATCGACTATGCGGTGGTGGGCGTGCAGCTTGCTGAATTTACCAAATAAAATAACAGTCACAAGAGTCGCCCTCGTCCCATTTATGGTTTTCTTTTTTATGCAGGAGGAAATACCTTATAATCATGTTTGGGCACTTATGGTCTTTTTCATAGCTTCACTAACAGATGTGCTCGATGGAAAAATTGCACGGACGATGAACACTGTTACTGATTTTGGAAAATTTTTGGATCCGATAGCAGATAAAATTCTTGTTATAAGCGCAATGATATGTATGATTCCTGATATTTGCCATCCTCTCATCGTTATTATTATTTTGTTCCGTGAATTTATTGTTAGTTCGTTGCGTCTAGTGGCTGCGTCACAAAATATTGTTATTGCAGCAAGCCGATTAGGAAAATTGAAGACGTTTAGTCAGATGATATCTATATCTGCTATACTCTTTCTTCTGAGCCTAGGAGACTTCGCAATATATCAGAGAAATCTCGCATATATATCGAACACTCTTTTAGGGATTACAGCGGCAATTGCAGTTGTAAGTTGCGTGGATTATGTTTACCAAAATCGGGGGGTCTTGAAGTGTGCATGATATAGGAGAATTTCTGGATGATTTCCTTGGTGGACGCTGATATTCTGTTAAATGATGTGAGTAATATTCGAATTGGCCCGTTGTTAGAAAGGTAATAGCAGATGGTTTGAAACAGGTCTACCTGGATTAGTAGTGAAAGTCTGTGGAGTTTCCTCTATCGGACATACTTTTTATAATCTGTTGTCAAAGTCCTTATTTTAATAGTGTACTTGACTAGCAATATAGTGTTAGGACTGTTCGTTCATGTAGGATGCTGTGGTAGAAGTTAGTATTCTTTAGTCAGAGAAGAGAAAATGTTAATCAACATATGTGTTTATTATGAATCATGGTACTAGATATTGGTGATGAAGCTCCGGATTTTACAGCAATGTCTACAAGCGGGAACTATTTCAATTTATATAGGGAGATTGAAAGTGGGCCGATTCTTATTAATTTTTATATTGGAGACTTTGGGATTAATTGTACTAATTATATGAAAAAATTTGTCGAGTCTTACTCCAAGATTTTAGACTTGGGAGTAAAACTTGTCGCAATTAACGATGATAGTCTTGATAGCCATAATATCTTTAAAAGTCGCCTCAATGCCCCGTTTGAATATTTATATGACAAAGATAAGAAAATAGCGATGAAATACGGGGCCATAGTAGGTCCGGGCTATATGACTACTGGATTTACAAATCGTGAGTTTTACCTTGTTTCTAAAGATAGAAAGATAAGATACATTTGGAAAGCTATAACACCGAAAGTGCTTCCGGATCTGGGTGACATAGTTGATGGCATTAGAAGTAATTTATCAATTTCTAAAAGCTAGATTCTTTTACAGTTAATGTGCCGGAATATTTAGTATATTTTTTTTCATATTTATTGATAATGAGCTTTTTCTTGTACATGGGAGAATCTAGTACCATTGATTCATATTCTCCTCCTTCACCCATTATGCTCACACCGTATTTCCTTCTTAAAGAAATAAGCTCTTTTTTAGTATTAAGGTCTAGATGTTTTCCTAACCAATCTTCATTGAATCCATATGCGAACGTTCCTACGATGATAGCATCTATGCCGGCCGATATGATTTCATCGTAAATCGTATCTTGATTTTTTCTCCAGAGTGGCGCTATCGTTTTCAAATGTAACTCATCAAATACTGTATTCATACGATCCCATTGATAATCTGACCATAGTGATCCAATTACAATTCCATCGACTTTTAGTCCTTTTATAGCGCACTTAAGAGAATTTATGTCACCGTTTTCTGTACCGTCACTCTTAACCCGTATTAATGGAATGCCCATAGACATGGCCATTTTTGGTACCATATTTAGATTCGGGGTATGAAATAGCCATGATGCTTCGTTACTGGGGATTATATTTACTAGAAATTTTATTTCATGCCCCATTTGTTTTGCGATATATAGCGCAAACATAGAGTCTTTTCCTCCAGAGAATAAAGCAGCTAATTTCACTGACGGGCGATTATGTTGCTGTTAATTATTTTTTCTAGAGTGATGATGTGCATTGATTTCTTTTATTAGTACGGACAAGAAGTTCGAAAATAGACCCTCCAAGAATTTATTATAAATTAGAAGAGCGTGAGTTTGTATTAGTGGCACAATGATGAATGTCGATCTTAAGAAAATGGTAGCAGAAAAGGCAGTAGACGATTATATTGAAAAGGATATGAACGTAGGACTTGGAACAGGATCTACGGTGTACTATGCTATTAAAAAGATTGGAGAGCTTGTCGCTGGTGGTTATAGACTTACCTGTGTTGCCACGTCTGTACAAAGCGAAGAGCTTGCTAAGAAATGCGGAGTTGCTGTAGTCGATCTTAACGAAATAGATTCTATAGACGTCACTATCGATGGGGCTGATGAAGTGGATAATAATATGAACCTTATCAAGGGCCTTGGAGGGGCTCTTCTTAGAGAGAAGATTGTTGCGGCCGCTTCAATGAAGGAAGTGATTGTTGTGGACGAGTCAAAAAGAGTTTCTGTTCTTGGTACTAAGACTTCACTTCCGGTGGAAGTCATTAAATTTGGGCATCTTAAAACAAAGTATGCGCTTGAACTTCAAGGATGTAGAGCGACACTCAGAATGGGGGATGGAGGACCATTTGAGACGGACAGTGGTAATTACATTTACGACTGCAGGTTCAATTCTATAGATAATCCTTTTTTCTTAGAATCGAGAATAGATGTTATTCCTGGCGTAGTTGAGAATGGTCTATTTCTTAATACAGCCACCACGGTGTTAATTGCATCTGGTACAGGTAAGATCGAAAGATTGGGGGAGTGAGCTTAATCCTATGCAAGGCAATATTTAATTTGGTATTGAGTGCTGATGTGGCATTATCTTATATACGACTTAGATAGTAGGTGGCCCCCGTTCACGTGGTGGACGTTATGAAGATGCCTAGAACAATTAAAACATATTGTCCCTTTTGTAAATCACATGCAAACCACGATGTAGAAAGGGTTAAGAAGAAGAGAGCGAGCGAACTCAAGTGGGGTCAGAGAAGATTCAGGAAGGTTACTGCAGGTTACGGTGGATTCCCTAGACCAAAGCCGGAAGGTAGAGAGAAGCCTACGAAAAGAGTCAATATTAGGTATAGGTGCACACAGTGTAAGAAGGCACATCTGACCACTTGTATTAGGGCGAAAAGATTTGAACTCACGGAGTGATTAGCTGTGGTTAATGAGTTTGTGAAAGTTAAGTGCGCCGATTGCGGTAATGAGCAGATTACGTTCAGAAAGGCGTCGATGAATGTCAAGTGTAACGTTTGTGGAACGGTTCTTGTTAAGCCTAAGGGCGGAAATGCAGAGATTGCTGGCGAGATCGTTGAGGTATTTAACTGATGTCGAGAACTAAAGGGTTCCCAGAGAGTGGCGAACTCGTAGTTTGCTCTGTCGTTAATGTTAAGAATTTCGGTGTTTTTGTTACTCTTGACGAGTATGACGACAGAGAGGGCTTCATACATGTCAGAGATGTTGCCTCTGGCTGGGTAAAGTATATCAGAGACTTTATTAGAGAAGGACAGAAGGTGGTCTGTAAGGTTCTAGGCGTAGATTCATCAAAAGGCCACATTGATCTTTCGTTAAAGTCTGTTAATGACCATCAGAGAAGAGGGAAAGTTCAGCAATGGAAAAATAGTAAGAAGGCTGAAAAGCTTATTGAGATTGTTTCTGAGCGGCTTTCTATTTCTGTTGATGAGTCTTATGACATGTTCGGTACTGAACTCTCTGAGGCGTACGGGACACTTTATGATGCTTTCGAAACTGTAGCATCTAATCCTGAAGAGTTTCGTAAAGAATATAGCGGGGATTGGGTCGAAAAGTTCATAGAAGTGGCATCTGAAAATGTAGCCATCCCATTCGTGAAAATTGACGGAATTTTTGAGATGCGATCGTTTAAGCCATCTGGTGTGGATGACATAAGGAGGGCTTTGATGACAGGTATTGAAGCGGCAGGTGAAGAAGAGGTATCCATAACATCAGTTGGTTCTCCAAAATATAGAATTGTTGTCACTGCTGATGATTATAAGATAGCAGAAGATGTCATGAAGAAAGTTTCCACAGCCGTTATCGAGTCATTTTCCAAAGCCGGTGGAGAAGCAGTTTTAAAGCGAGAAAATAGGTGAGAATTGTTTGCCTCCCCTCATAAGAAAGTGTCCGAAATGTGGACGTTATTCTACAGAGGCTGCATGTGCTAGCTGCAAGACGTTTACTGTATCAGCGCATCCTCCGAGGTATTCTCCAGATGATAGATATGGGAAGTATAGAAGGATCAGTATAGTAATGGAGTACGGAGAAAATGGGAAATGGAACGACGATTAAATTCGATTTTATGCCAGATTTGAAGAAGCCAATATTGGTTGAGGGCCTTCCAGGGGTTGGGAATGTTGGAAAAATTGCGGCTGATCACCTTTGTGAGAAGCTTGGCGGTAAAAAATTTGCCACAGTTTATTCAGAGAGTTTTCCGCCTCAGGTTACATTAGATAAGGATGGAGTTGTTAGTTTAGCCTGCAATGAACTCTACTACGTGGAGAATGTTAACGGAAAGGATCTGATGTTCCTAAGAGGAGAGTATCAAGGCTCTACGCCTGAAGGGCAATATCTCATATGCGAAGATATAATGAAGGATGTGTTCCTGAAGATGGACGTTTCGTACATCTATACTTTGGGAGGATATGGTACTGGACAAATAGTAGAGACTCCTCGCGTTTTAGGTGCAGTGTCTGACATCTCGCTGAAGCAGGATCTTATTGATAATGGTGTTGTTTTTTCATCTGGAGAGCCGGCAGGTGGTATAGTTGGGGCTTCGGCGTTATTTGTTGCATTTGGTAAGATGTACAACATTCCAGCGGCGTGCGTTATGGGAGAGACGTCTGGTTATTTCGTAGATCACAAAAGTGCAATAGCAATTCTTGGCGTTCTTGAATCTATATTTGGTGTATCTACCGATAAAAAAGATCTGGAAGCTAAATCCCAACAAATTGATGAATTGACTGCCAAGGTAAGAGAAATAGAAGGAGCTCAGAGTGCTCCATCGGACCTTAGATATATCGGATGATGAATTTGAAAACGTTCAGAGAGCTCGTGTTTTCAAGGTTTCTTGGTTGGCGCTAAATTTAAATAAGGTACGTATATAGTCAGCCAGTCCTCACTTAGCTTAGTCTGGCTAGAGCGGCTGACTGTAGAATGTTTCCGGTCAAACCGGTGCAGCCGTTGATATCAGCAGATCCCCTGTTCAAATCAGGGAGTGGGGACCATCGTTTTGTGGTGCTTTGGGTGGAGTGCCTGTGACTTGTATATCGTCTAAAATGAAAATTTGGTAAAGAACTGAATGTTGTTAGTCCAGACGAAAATAAAAATTTCGTTGGAATTTGGAAATGTTAAAACGATAGTGAAGTTATCGAGTATGAGACTCTTTTGATAGAGCATATTAGTGCATAAAAATTCAGGAAATAGATATACGGGGGAAGTGCAGATCTGCGATTATGTGTGAAAATGTATGGGTAGCCACTCGTCTTAAAGAGATTATTCCATATGATTACAAGATGTACCATATTTCAGGTTTCGAATCAATCGACGGAACACTGCTGTGCAACAAAGGCGTATTGTTGTCCCTGATACCACGAATTGAGCCTGTTGTGGAGACGGACGATGATTACTATATTTATTTGTGCCTGTTGGTGATAGTCGAAACAGCAAAGCGCATGATTAATAAAGGAG
>JAKSHS010000015.1 GCA_024399275.1 archaeon
AAACAGACGACGATATCTGGCATCTATACAACATTATCGAAGCTGGAGATTTTGTGACCGCATCGACTACAAGAAGAGGGGAGCAAATCTCTGATAAAATAAGGTCTGATCGAGTCGAAAAGAAGAGAATGACACTTGGAATTCTCACCGAAAAAATAGAACTCTCCGACGATAATTTCAGAATTAAAATACTAGGTACAATCAAAACAGGCCCCCAGGATATAGGCCAACATCACACATTAATAATTGAAATCGGCAGCGATCTTAAAATTACCAAAAAAGAGTGGAAAGTCTCACATATAAAGAGACTGGAAAGAGCAGTAAGTGACACTACAAAATCAAGAATAGTCTTCATTTCCCTAGACAGAGACGAAGCCACAATTGCAGTAATGAGACAGTCGGGCCTGAAGGAAATATGTACTATTCACTCACTAAAATGTGGAAAACAATACGATACAAAAAATGACAATGAATATCACAATGAGATAATAGAAAAATTAAAATCAATTATGGAAAAAGATATGCCGTTAGTTGTTCTAGGACCTGGATTTGAAAAAGAGCTTCTTATCGAAGATGGTAAGTACAAGTCTCCTGAAACTTTCTCAAAATGTTTTGTCTACCATACTGGACAATGCGGTATGCAAGGTATCAATGAACTGATGAAAAAAGGAATGGGAGCCTCTTTTCTTAGAGAGTCTAGAGTCGGTATAGAAATGGAAGCTGTTGAAAAATTAATGGAAGAAATCGGAAAAGACGGCCCCGCTACGTACGGTCTAGATTACGTAAACAATGCTGCTATGGCCGGTGCTGTAGATACACTGTTGATAGTAGATTCCAAACTTAAAAATGGAAGTTATGACACAATGATCAGAAATATCGAAGCTCAAAAGGGGAACATAATAGTAGTTTCAGGACAACATGATGCCGGAAAAGAGTTAGAATCTTTAGGGGGATTTGCTGCTATACTAAGATACAAAATTAACGAAAAAACTTGAGATATAAGAAATCTAGTGAAATCATACAATATTCTGCAAGAATACTGCATTGTACAAGTAACCAACGAAATGGACATATTTTTATAACGTACGAATTAGTACGACGCACATGGAAAAAGTGGCAATTACTTACGAGAACGGGGAGGTTTTTCAACACTTTGGACGTAGCCCACAATTTAAAATCTATAGTATTGAAAATAACAAAATTTTGTCATCTGAGATTATAGGAACTGGTGAGTCTGGACACGGAGAACTTGTAGGTATTCTCACGTCTTATGGCGTAAAAATCCTCATTTGCGGCGGAATAGGCGCAGGTGCAAAGAATATGCTCTCAGAAGCAGGAATAATAGTTTACGCGGGAGCTAGTGGCCCTGTTGACTCACAAGTTGAAAAACTTCTAACTGGAAAGCTAGACTTTTATCGTGAAGTTACATGTAACAGCGGGCACTGTAGACACCATTAAAATCTTTCTAACCCTCTTCTAAGGCTTTACGCAACATGAGCAAAATTTCGCCATATAGAAGAGGACTATTCCTAAAATTCATAAAGAATTTACTTTGCAATTCCAGGTTTACTTATGCCTTTAAGACTCCCCGAACCATATTTTAACTCTATTTTCAGAAACAAATTATACACACGTACGTTCAACACTTATCCTTTTTCTTTATAGTTTTTTTAACACTCAAAACTTAATTATTTTACACAAAATAATCATAAATTAAAACCTTTGACAGCAATATACCAAACGCCGGCACAAGCTATGCATTCTCAGAGCAAATTAACATTACTTGGAAATATTACTATCACCGAGTCTGAGGGGACTATCAAATCACTTCAGTTTAGAAGACATAACTCGCAAACTGGCAATGACACACTCGAAGAAGCTTTCTGCCAACTGGAAGAATATATCGAAAGAAAAAGAAAAAAATTCACTGTCAGTTGTGATCCGGACGGCACTATCTTTCAAAAGAGTGTTTGGAAAACTCTCGAAGAAATACCCTATGGAAAAACAATAACTTATAGAAAATTAGCCGAACTTTCTGGACATACCGGCTCTTGTCGAGCTATTGGAAACACTAACAGAAAAAATCCAATTCCGATTTTTATTCCGTGCCATAGAGTTGTAATGTCTAACGGGTCTATTGGAGGATACGCGCACGGAACTAACATAAAAAGGAAACTCCTATCCATAGAAGGAGTTTTAGTTCAAAATCAGACGAAGACATAAAGAGGAAAGACACTCTAAATATCCGCAAACGACGTGTGGTAATGTCAGCTCAAGTTTTCCCTATTCTTTGAAAGCGATACGCAATATTACAGTTTCCCTCAGACGAAACCATACATGGCCCCATTGGATTTGTTGGCTTACACGCTTTAGCAAACATGGGGCATTCTTCAGAACGAATAAGTCCCCGCAATACCTCTCCACACTTGCATCCCTTTGCCTCCGAATCTACATATGGAGTTTTCTCAAGAATATCTTCATGAATCCTTGTCGCATCACATTCTGAATATTTGTCCTTAAGAGACAACGCACTTTTATTGATAACGGGGAACCCTCTCCATGCCCTATCAACGGCGGTAAATGTAGCATCCATTAATCTGCGTGCTTTAGGATTACCATTAGGCCTCACAAGTCTCGTATATTCATTTTCAACATCACATCTCCCCTCTTTGATCTGTTTACACAGCATATATGAAGCCATCAATATGTCCAGAGGCTCGAATCCTGCCACCACCTGCGGCACACCATATTTCTTTGCGAGAGGCTTAAAAATATCCAATCCAGTTATCACTGCAACGTGACCAGGATCAATAACCCCCTGTATCTTTGTCTCCCCCATGTCAAATATCGTATCTAGTACTGGTGGACATATTCTATGACAACTATAGATACTGAAATTTTTTGGAACTCCTCTCTGAAGAGGAACGCACGTTGACGGTTCTGTCGTTTCAAATCCTACAGAGACAAAAACTAAATCCTTAGTCTGCTCAGACGCCATCTTAACTGCATTTTCTATTGAATAAACAATTCTAACGTCAGCGCCATCATCTTTAGCATCATTCAACGTACCTATCGTTGTTGGAACTCTCATCACGTCTCCAAATGCGCATACAGTAATTCCATTTCTTGCAAGTGTAATAACATCAGCAATTTCATTGCTAGTGGTAACACAGACTGGACACCCAGGGCCCTGACGAATCTCGATACCAGCAGTAGCAAGCATCTGCTCAAGTCCAAACCGCACAATAGAATCTTGATGCGTCCCACATACATGCATAAATGTATACTTTACATCAAGTTCACGAATTCTATCTAGTATCTTTCTAGCCGTCGCTTCGTCTCTATACCTGAACATCGTCACGTCTCCACTATTCTAATATTTTTTACCATACACGACTGTCCCGCGGTCACTATAACATCTCCTTTACATTTCGGGCACGAAAGAATAGGCACTGAATGACATGTACAATCACTTTTTATTTCTTCTACCCCTCCACTGTATCCGCATGACTTACACCTAACATTGATCTTCTCATGCTCTATAGTAAGCTTAGATCCTTCTAACTTCGTTTCTCTCGTCATAATTTCATAGGCAAATTCCATTTGTTCTTCCCCAAGATTTGTTAAATCACCAATAACTAGCGTTACCTCCTCAACAGCTTCGACACTATATTCTTCCAATTTTTTTATTATTGCCGATATCAAATCAGACATTACCGATATCTCATGCATCATTTTGTAAATGTACACTCAATAATATAGCCCTTAACCGGACTGCCCCATTTCTCAGCCGAATGTCATTTATAAATCTGTGTAAAGATCCTATTTTAGTGAATTTAATTTTCCGAAAACACTACTCGCCCCAGCACTATTCGAAAACCTCATTTCTTTGGACCGTTTATTCACCCAACAATTATACAGAAAACGAATCGCACATGTCACTTATGGGACATTTTTCACATTTGTGGTTATGTGGAGTACACATTATTTGTCCATGTCTAACGAAATAGCGATTAATATCACTCCATCTTTCCCTGGGAGTTATCTGCATAAGCTCGCTTTCAGTATCCTTCACATTTTTTGTTTTGACTAAACCGATCAGATTGGACAATCTATGAACATGTGTATCAACACAAACTGATGGAATATTCATTGCGTAGGATCTAACACAGGCGGCCGTTTTTCTTCCGACCATAGGAAGCTTAATTAACTCCTCCGTTTCAGCAGGTACAACCGATCCATACTCATCCCTGATGATTTGGCAACACTTTACCACAGCCACACTCTTTTGATTAGGAAATCCCGCTGGTCTAATGAGCTCAGCTACATCACACACGTCGGCTTCAGACAATTCCTCGATAGAATCGTACTTGCAAAACAGATTATCTGATGCTCTTCGAGTATTATCATCTCTCGTCCTTTGAGATAAAATTGTAGCAATAAGCACATGGAACGGATCCGCTGGCCAATGTGGATTCAGTTCCACGGATGATCTCCCAGGATATGCACCTTGTCCATACATTAGAGCGAGTATGTCTAGGATCTTACAGATGTCTTTTTTAACCATTTCAACGCGCACTCTGCCATTATGAATGAACCAGTTATCAGTATATTTTCGGAATTATCTCTTTCATTAAGCGCTAACTCAAACGCATCACTAATTTCTGCGCATACTACAACATTTTTACAATACTTACGAGATACTCTCTCTACGTAGGCAATATCTGCTGCTCTAGGTGATTTTGGTGTCGTGACAATTATTTTTGAAGCTACAGATGATATGTTCTCTGCAATGCCATCTATGTCTTTATCATTCAACACCCCGAATACGACCACTACTTTTCCATAAATTCTCGAAATATTTTCAGATAAGACTTTACTTCCGGCTCTTGTATGAGAAACATCAACTATTATAGGGACATTTTTTATCTTCTGCATTCTACACGGCCAAAATACATTTTCTAACCCCTCTTTCAAATGAGGTAAAAGTTCGCTCCGGCACGATAGATTCATAATAACTTCTATAGCCACACTGGCATTTCTTGCCTGATAGTCTCCAGGAACACCCACCACGTACTCATCATTTCTATACAGCATAACTGTTCTATCTTCTAAAGTAGAAACAACTCCCACATTACTCACAAGGATAACATCTGACCCCATCTTGGATGCTATAGACATAATAACATCTAACGGCTTACCAACATTAGACGTAACCACAGGAACATTTCTTTTGATAATCTTAGCCTTCTCAAAAGCAATTTTTTCAATAGTCTTTCCGAGATATTCTGTATGCTCTATGCTGATATCAGTAATTACGGAAATATCCGGCGTAACAACATTTGTAGCATCGAATTGACCACCCATCCCAACTTCTATAATTGCATACCGAACTTTCTTTTCCGCAAAATAGAGAAATGCTATTGCTGTTGTCACCTCAAAAAATGTACACTGCATATCACAGCATTTCATATCTTCGGCAATAGGCCTAACAACAGATATCAACCTAGCAAGGCTCTCATCATCGATAGGTAATCCGTCTACAGCTATTCTTTCATTAAAATTCATTATATGCGGTGACGTATACAGCCCTGTCCTAATCTTTGAGAAATTAAACACAGACGATATCATAGCACAGGTTGACCCCTTTCCATCCGTTCCAGCCACATGAATACTCTTAAACGAATTTTGGGGATTTCCTAGCTCTTTGAGTAACCTGCTAATATTTTTGAGATCCAGCTTTATTCGATGGATATCCAATCCGTACAGCCATTCCAATTCCTCATCAATATTCACCAACACTGATCCCTCTAATTACTTCATTAATCGTTACACCTTTTTGTTTAGCAATTCTTCTTAGTACACTCATTGTACCCGATCCATACTGGGCAGCCTTTTTTCTCTTTACTGCTATTTCAGGCCGGCCTACATCCTTAGCAACCTCTCTGAGACAATTTTTTCTCACTTCCCCAAATATAAGATCTTTAACATTCATTTTTTTAGAAATATCTAGTACACGGCTATCAAGATACGGGTAAAGCATTGTCTTTCCAAAATATCTCGAAACTACTCTTTCATGCGGCAAAGTGATACCAATCAATTTTTCCATATCAGTCTTCATTAAATTTTTGAGATTGTACTCGGACAATCCAACATACTTAAAGTATCCCGCAAATAGCTCATCGGCGCCCTGTCCAGTCATTATATAATTTTCTTTTGAATACTTAGAAATGTAAAAAAGTGGGACTTCAAAGGATAGAACGATTGGATTTACTGTTTTCGTTATTTCTATCATTTCATGGATATTTCTGATAAGATTATCCTCTGTTATCAATAAATATTCACAATCGATACCAAAAGATTCCGCCATTTTTTTTGCTTCGTTAACGTCATAGGAATTTTCAGTTCCCACAGTATAGAGTTTTATAGACTCCGTTAGCTCAGCTGCTATGGCTGCAATTATTCCACAATCCAATCCACCAGAAAACGCAATTGCAATTTCTTTGCCAGTAACTATTTCCTCTACTACCTTTACCAATGTTTCAGTCAGCTTCGAAGGAGTATTCAAATACTGTGAGATTCCCAGGGGAGGTAACACATATCCTATATCTCATTCTTAAGCAAAAATTTAGCGTCAAACTAATCAATATTTGGCTCCATTGAGAATTCCCATCCACATTTATCCCGAACAACTATCATACCAACATTTCTGAAGAACTGACGTAATAAATTTACTTTCAAATGTCTCCTAGCCATTAGAGTGTGTAACACAGTACTATAATGAGTATCGCAGATCCAACCATTCCAATATATACAGAAAAATCCCACTTCAGAATCTTAGAGCCATCAAGAGGCATAACTGGGATCATATTGAATAAAGCTAGAAAACCATTAAGATATGACAGAAGAAGGAATACAGCACCAACAGTGTAACAACGAAAAACAAAAGCAACCAATATGGAAACAAGGCCAAGAGCAATATTCACTGCTGGTCCTGCCGCACTAATTTTTCCATTCATTTCATTATCAATGTAACCCCTAATGTAAACCGCACCAGGGGCTGCAAATAGAAATCCAAGCAGTGAACTTAAAAAACAAAGAAGTAGCCCCGCAGGATACATTCTGAATTCTGCCCACACTCCAAAATATTGTGCTACGAATTTATGACCCATCTCATGCATTACAAAACTTGTAGTGACAAAAACAAAAGCAGCAAGAGTCCAGTATGCAGTGTTTACAACAACATTATTTGAAAAAACGTGATTCTTCTCAAGTATAACTGTAAACGCGATCGTAAGGACGGCAACTGAAATTGCAATATCTCTAATCTCCAACATTCCAAACGATATTTTACTACGCTTAACACGGCCAATTATATCTCCAAAACTAGGAATCATCCACTCCTACGAGCAATGACTACCTATATTATTTCTTTCAGAATCCACACACTACTCACACCAGCAGTGTAAACAAAGACCAATCACTAGCACTTCCACAATATAAAGTGCCTATAACCTCTAAGCAATACTTGCATTTATTATAAAAATATTAAAAAGTTTAAACAAAGAAAACATACACAAAAGCAGCCAGTCTTGAAATGCTATTTACGGATATTTAATTCGAGAGAATTTACTCCATGTGTTTGTTAACTTCCGTTAATAACCTCATTTTTAACATATAAAAGGCTACCACACGTAGCAACGTAGAAATTAATAGCAAGTACAGACAAAGCTAGCGCAGATATGCATAGCGCTTTGTAGGGGTCATCCTTAGCAATAGAGAACGTCGCAGTCATCACCATCTGAAAAATTGCATTAAGAGCTATGGCCTCAACCATAAACTTAAACGGTCTGCGTTTGACAACGCCCTCACCTATGACAGTTCCAGTGCTTGCATGTATCAAAATATGCTGAACCACTGCGATAATTAAAATAATCCACGACATCGCGTCTGTTTCTGTCATATTCGTAAGATAGTATAACAGACCAAACCCAATGGAAGCCCCCATTCCTGATCCTAATCCTAAGCCATAGAATATAGTATCAGATTTTCCACTGAATCTTCTAAGATTCATTGTCACGAGCTTAACTACCTCTGTTAAAACACCGAATGACACCACAATTTGCAGGCCACTATACCCCTTAACATACGACGGCAGAATGTACGTTAATAAAACAGATAGAAACGTACCCTCTACGAAACCGATTGTAAAAAGTATGAATAACTTCGAATCACTAAAAAACGACTTTTCAGTGGCAGGGTATGTATATTTTCGTAATGCAAGATATAGAATGATTAGTGTTGGAAGCAGTGATATCAGGCCAGCAACACCTATGCTAGCCCCAGTATGATTAAAATACACAGTACAGTAATAGCATCCACTGTAAAATTTGTTCTCCTTTCAAATGTCTACACTAGGAAACTTACTGTGCATCTTTTATCTATTCGACGTGTCCTCCCAAAATAATTCGAGACATACCTCAAGAATAACAAGTCACAGTATAACACATCAAAATAGATAGCCCACATCATTTCTTCGCGATGCTGCAGGATAATAGAAAGTCACATCTGAACGACGGAACAAAGACAATAATAGAATAGTTCACTTGTAAAAGTACCCTACGTATTACCCTTTTGTTCAAATGTAAGAAGCTTATCCCTGTAATACTCATATTGCTTCCTTCGTGCTTCTATCTCCGCGGGTAATCCTTGTGTCAAATCGTTACAAAGATTGTCAAAGCGATCGAGAACACATACTACCTCATTCTGAACACGGAGAGATGGAATTGGAATTGAAAGATTCCAGAGATATTTTTTGTCAATCTTTGGCATGCTTCCGCCATAAATATGCTTGCGAAGTTCTTCTTCTTGCACTTTCATCGCATAGTATATGAATTTAATATTACTCGGTACATCATTTCTTTCAGCAGCAACGAAACATACATCTGTTGCCCAGAATTTCTCAGGATGCCAACCAATTGAACCGGCTGCCCCTGCTCTGGAAATAGTTATGCAGTTTTTCCAGCTCCAATCAAAGTAATGCCCTGTTGGAGTTACTCCTCCACCCATTACTGGATATTCAAAATCATCTCTCATCATAGACTTGGTAATCCTATCACCTGCAGTTAAGAGAGTAATTTCTGATAATTTCTTATATTCCACCCCATCCGCAAATGTTAGAAGCTTATCTCTATAGTATTCATACTGCTTTTTTCTCGCCGTCAACTCCGCCGTCAAGTTTGTAAATGTATCGAGGATGCGTACTATCTCATTCTGAACAGGGAGGGGTGGGAG
>JAKSHS010000016.1 GCA_024399275.1 archaeon
ATTCTTGCAGGATATGACTACAAGAAGATCAGAGAGGAGTGGGACGAGATCGTCAAAGGGTGATTGCAATGAGTACAAAATTCACAAAGATGGCATACAGTTCTGCAGACGAAATGGTCTTCGGACACGCGAAGAAACCAGTGTCCTACGGTCTTGGAATCAAAGTTGGTGCAGGAAGGGTTATTCCCGAAGTCAACTATGCGCCTAGGCCTGGTACAGAGAAATCTGTGGAGAGAATTACAAAAGAATACGTCGACTATATCTCTGCTGACGCCATCAACAGAGCGATTACGCTCGGATTCCCAGATCTCCAATTGGAGACAGAGTGGGTTGCACAGATGGGTACAGTCCCCGGAATGGGTGCATCTGTTGTTGCAGGCCAGAAAGCAATCACAGAGAAATTCCACGATGAATACGGAATAAACCTCGCAGTTAGGCACACAATTCCTGACCAGCGTGAAGCGGAACAGGGACTTAGGCTAGGAATGGACAAAAAGTTCGAGTATCCTGAGAAATTCATCGAGTGCTGCGAAATTGCATGCGAGAACGGCGCCGATGTCCTTTCAGTCGAATCTGTCGGCGGAAAAGAATTCGCAGACTACGCTGTCACACACGGAGATGTTACTGCATTCTTGTTCGGAGTAGGTTACCTTGGAGCCATTGATATGGAGCACCAGTGGACCGAAATGGTTAACATATGCAAGAAGAACAAAGTCATCGCTGGAGGAGACACTAACTGTTCCGGAGCAAACGTTTCTATGTTCATGGCAGGAGGCCTCCTTGACAACGATGTTCAGAGAACATTCTCAGCCGTTACAAGAGCTATGGCATCAGCCAGAACAATGGTAGCAGAAGAATGTGGTGCAACTGGACCTGACAAGGACTGCGGTTACGAAGGACCTATAATCAAATCAATTACCGGTATGCCTGCAGCACAGGAAGGAAAGAACTGCCAGTGCGCACACGCGGATATACAGGGTAACTTGATGGCACAATGCTGTGACCTTTGGTCAAATGAGTCAGTCGAGTACCACCCAGAATTCGGTGGAACATCTGTTCAGTGCTGGCTTGGATCACTCGGTTACGAAGTATCCTTAATGAACACTGCAATCGCAACCGGACAGCATAAGATTCTCAGAGATCTCTACATGACTTCTGACAGAACAAGAGGCCCAGAAGGATACATTCTCGCCTATGACAACGCATGGAAGATTGGTAAAGCAATTACCGAAAACGGTAATGACTACTACCTCCGTTCAAAGGCCGCAGGTATTACAGCAGCCAAGATCATCCGCGAAGGCTATGACAAGAAAGAGCTCCTCCTTACAAGGAAACAGCTCGATGTTCTTGACAAGATCATCGTGGAACTTGAGGCTCTTCCTGATGACACAGACAAGTTCTACGAGTACTGTGTCAAGAAGTACGCAGAAGACGTTCCAACCTTCAACCCCAAATCATACGGGTTCTAAACAAACACGCTGGCAAAAGCCAGCTTTTATTTTTTTATACTCTATACTGGAATTTATGCGAGGCAATGTTGGAATAATTGCATGTCCAATGCTCGAAGATGAGTTGATCTTCGCACTAGCAAGTGATAATAGCAAAAAGTCTGTTTATGTTGTAGACAATGGAAACTGCTTCACAATACTCCCAAAAATGAAACAATACGGTGTCCCGTATTCAATCATGAGTGAATATGAATTGAATAGCTCTATGGATCTTGATAGTGGTTTCAACATAATTATCATAATGAAACCAGCGAATCTCCACAATGAACCAGAAAAGCTAAGAAAAACAATAGAAGATGACCTTTTATTTTATCAGAGTAGATTCGATGTCATTGCCGTATACTATGGAATGTGCGGTAATTATGGATGGGATATATCTACATGGGCCAAAGAAAAACTAGATGTTCCCGTAGTAACATTCAAAGACTGCGAGGGGAAGGTCTGTGATGATTGCGTAGGGGTAGCAGTAGGCGGAACTGCGGAATACTACAAATTAGTAAAGAACTACACCGGCGTTCTCTACCTTACACCAAGCACCGCCACAAATTGGGGGCTTTACCCCGACTCAAATGAACAATGGAAGAGATATTATAATTCTCGTGACGATTTAATGAAGGAGCTTTTTAAACTCGGAAATTACAAATTCGCTATGAAAATCGACACTGGCTTAGGTGACAGAAAAAATTATCAAAAATGCTGTCAGAATGTCGCTGATAAAATGGAGCTTGAGCTTATAGAGCCTAACGAAAAAATTGCTACGACAAAGCTCGCGCTCAAGATATTCGATGACTTGAAGGCAATACTAACTACTTGATTGTTATTACCACATCCCTTTTGATACCCATACCACTTGCTACCTCCACAGCTTTTATTATAGCGCATGGAACAGGACATGCCGCGTGTGGCAATGTATCATTTGCTCTTTTGTAAACATCTGTTTTACATATCTGAGACTCAATTTCTGTATAGGGATTTATTGACTTGATGCCCCAAGACATCTTCAATACATTATGACAATCGCTCTCAATTTTAACTCCAACCATCATATCGTCCTGTTGAACAGCTTGAATAGTGGTTTTCATCTTACAGACACCTGCGTCAACTATCACTGTACACTTTTTCTCCATCCACATCCCCCTACTTCAAATTTTTAATATCAATACCGAACACCTTCAGTATCCTTGATTGAGTATCGTTGATATTAGTAAAAAAGGGCGAGTGGAAACCAGGTATAGATATTTTTTTAAATGTCTCCATTTCCCTAATCACATCAGTAAAAGACATTTCCCTAATAACCATATGTTTTTTGATTCGTCTATCAATTTCCGTAAACAAGATCAATGCAACAAACTGCATGAATACTCTACCGTAATAGTTAGCTTCATAGTCCAGCTTAAATTTCCTCAAATCTTTCTCATTTTTCAAATTTTCAAAATTATGTTGCGTACGACCTTTGTTAAGATATCTTTTCAACGCTACATCTGCATTCTTCACAGTGTTACTAAGAAGCATTACAAACCCCGCAACAGTATTATATGACATTATCGCCTCTCCATTTTCCTCAACACTGCGCCCATGAGGATATTCTTTTACGATGAAGTATTTTTTGTAAAATTCCTTATGTTCTGGTATACATATATTCTGTAGTAATTCATTTTTACAATCATTTATAAGGTCCAAAAACAGACTAAATTCCTTTTCTGCGTCTGAAGTGCTAAAATAAATATGCATATAGCATTTCTTCCCCTCAAGATAGTTCAAGAAAGACATTACAAAAAATGTTTCCCCATCTATTATCGTACAATACCGAAGATCCATTACTCTATCTTTCACACGATTGATATTACTTCTCGCGAGAGCCGATTCTGTAGGAATTTGAATGATAAAACGATGATTTGACTTTAGCAAATCAGAAAATCTATCCTCCGTATAGTATCCGGATTCCAAAATCTTTATAGGTTTTACAAAGTCTAGCCAAGACTCACTCATTTCTATTCTTCTTATCTCTGTGGAGTCACAAGGTTTGGTTGCATTTACAATATAAGAAATCGGCATAGACGTACTCGCGTCAAATGTTATACTCAAATTCGTCACTTGATCCACAAAAATTAGAGGAAGATCGTTAAACCGAATAGTTTCGACTTTTTTATCGTATGACGTGACAGGAGATATGTATACCGTATAAAAATCGTCTCTTTTAAAAAAATCTCTCCAACCTCTAAAAAACCTAAATAGGGTATTTTCATCAATCTTCCCAAGTATTCTAACGACATCTTCAACATTTATTACGCCTTTATACGGGATGTCATTGTCAATAGACCAGTACTTAATTTTCGATAGAGAATTTCCCTCTATAATAATATAAAATACTATAGATATGAATAAATCCCAGTCTCCGTCAAATGTCTCCTTTAAAACATTCGTAAGACCGATAGAGTCTGACACATTCCTTAAGAAAAACGTTGCCCCAACGGAAGTTACTGTCGCCGATTCCCTCACTAAGCCCTTCCTATTTGGAACAATATCCCCAGTCACCGGGTCAACGTGACCAAGACACTTCCTTATGCACCTACATCTTCCCTTTTCACTGTCCCAAATAGATTCATTAAGATAGGCATACTTCTTCCCGCTGACCTTATTTTTAAGATAAACTATGGAAGACATACACCAACGAATAACACATGAATATATCAATTATTGTCACATTTATACATAGTCGTTTATCAACAAAAGGCAAAACCGATGATCAATG
>JAKSHS010000002.1 GCA_024399275.1 archaeon
TTATAATCCAGTTTAGATGTGTCGAACATCATCTTTCTCATACCTCCTAGCGGGTAGCAAACCCGCGCAGGTCGGTGCTTTATTGATTCTAGTCGGTATTAAAGATACAACGCGAAATTGGGCCTATTTTCTTATAATTAATATTTATAGTTTTCATATTTTTAACTGGATACTGGTCAAATAATCACTCTTTAGTTTTTATGTTGCTGATGGCTATGCTTAGTGCTGTTTGAGCATAACAGTCTTTTGTAAATATCTTTTTCCTGAGAAAACACTTTTAAAAATTTAATTTGAAAGTTGAAATTGAGTTTTCTAACAATGTATAAAATTATTTATTTTTGTATATTGATTAGTTATACAATGACGTCCTTAGTTTATCTTAAATCTAAGAAAAATGGCGTGATTTATGTTTATGTTAATGAAAAATCGGAAAAAGATGGAAAGTATCATAGGAAGTGTATAGGTCATCTAGACACATTTGGAGGGGAAGTTGTTCCTAACAGAAAAAGAGAGTTGTCTCCACAACCAAGAGTTAGATCTTACGGAATTAATGCCGTTCTGAGAAAAATTTCAGATGAGATAGGATTAACCGAATCTCTTCGAGTTGTTTTCATAGACACATGGGATTCGCTGTTATCCTTAACGTTTTACTGTTTAACTGAGAGGGCGCCTTTAGCTAAGCTAGGACAATGGATGGAATATAATGAAACCCCGCGAGTTATACCTTTAACTAATAGTGATGTTACAAGCATACTCAAGTTAGTATCGTCGAGTTATATCGAGTCATTTTTTAGAGTGTGGAAGAAAAGACTGACTGATGAAAATTTTATTTTGACACTTTTTTCATCGAGCAGGACTACAGAAGTTATAAAATCCGATTTGGATGAGATGTTTCCGGCTAATGTTGAAATATGCTACGGAAAAAATAGTTTACTCCCAATAAGCTATGCGATTCATCGGTCATCGTATGATGCGTTCTCGCTTGGCGAAAAACCAGATTGGATTAAAAAGAATAATGTTCTGTATTTTATTGATGGGAGTTTGTATAGCTCCATTGGTATAGATTCGCTGTTTCTGGCTGGTGTGAGATATGCTGTATCTCTTCCGAGCAAGGATCCTCTGTTCAAAGAGATAGTTTCAAAAAATAGAAATGATGAGAATTTTCCGGATAGGGTAATAAAAACAGTGAAGTATCGCATTCGTGGCAGGGTAGTGTTTATTCATATAATGTATGATCCGAAAGAAGCAGAGGCGAAATTTTATAGATTTTTGGATATTATCAATACGTGCCGTTCAGAATTAGACCATAAACGTTACGTTGGGTCTCATGTTCCGGTATACCATAGGTATTTTTCAGTAGATGGCGAAAAGATTACTGAATTGAGCAACGTTGGAGAAGAAACCAGCTGTTTAGGGTTTAGGATAATATTGTCTAATAGCATGTCCGCTGCTGATAGAGCAATAAAATGGTTTTTGAAGTGTGAGGATGCGAAGAATTTGTTTAGTGACATTCACAACGATTGTGATACTTTGGAAATGAAATTTTATTTGAAGAGCTATTCCGAATCCAGAATATTCATTCAGTTTCTTGCTCTGATACTGTATAATGCGTTAGAGAGAAAGATAGGGGAAAGAGGATTGAAGGAATCTGTCAGTGACGTACTAGCATTGGCTAAGGAATTGGTACGTGTGGACATGCCTGGTAGAAAAAGACCTATGATGTCAGAAATGAGCGTGCGTCAGAGGAGCGCCATGGAGCTTTTACTCTGCGATGACGTCAAGTAATTGCTAAGCTACACTCACACTACGTGGCAACTGCTTGGACGCTTTCCATCTTGTGGGCCGTAGCTGTTGCTTTGGTTGATGGTGCAGAAATATACGGTGCCGAGGATGGGGTTCGAACCCATGACCTTCGGATCTCCCTGGAAGAAGACATCTAGCCATCGACCATATGAGTCCGACGCTCCGCCAAGCTGAGCCACCTCGGCATATGCAATCTAGGAATGAATTGACCGACTCACTCTTTAGGAGGTGTATTGTCAACTTCTTCCGAAGAGGCATCTATGTTTGGAGGATTTATAAACGCATCCATGATCGATTCACTACATTCTTCTTTTGCCTCAAGAACTTCGCTCTTGCGTATTTCAATACGCTTGATCGGGATGACTGTGCGGCATGCCTTTGCGACGTTTCTACTCATCTCACCCGATATGATTGTTTTCACAATGTTGGACAGTTTGTTGTCTTTTCCGGTCTGGATGAGGTGCTCTGTAATGCAATGTCGCATTGCCTCTTCCTGGGATGCTTGAATTCTTTTCTCAGCAATAGACATAGTTTTGATACGGATGACATATCCATCCATAGTTGTAATATCGACTACGTGATCAGTTTTTGTCTTTTTTCTCCTTGTTAATCTTCTGATATAATCGCTTGTGAATTCATGCCCTATGAAGACTGTTTTGGCATCATATCCCTCAACTTGACTTATCTTGAAATTCATTTTGATATGTTGTTTTGAGTAATCGCCGGTGAGCTCATTAACGGTAACATCTACCGTCCTTCCACAAAGCATTTCTACACTGGCCGAAGGAGTTTCCCCAACTTCAATCTCATTGAACATTCGGGGCGCGTGTACTTTGTACCATTCCTTTGACTTCCATTTGTCTTTGACTTTATGAGCTATGGATTTTGCCCTGTTGCCTGCCATTAAAGTCCCCCATAGAACGTAAGCGTGTTGGCCATATAGTAGTTATATAAAATGATTTGCTAAAAAATAGATGAGATTTAAATAATAGTGGTACAAACATTCGAATCATAAGATGTTTTATGTATGGACAATAGAGATGTCGACTTGCAACATTGTTATTGCGGACACTAGAATCTTATCTTCATCTGGGTGATGCAAAACTATTCCTAACAAGTTAGTTCACTCGATAAAAAGAAAAATTTAGGGGATTAAACCCCTGCTTAAAGTACAACTGGAGATATGTGTGACGAAAGCCCCAATTCTTCTGCGGTCATACCCATGGCGATGCCAAGAAGCTGGGAGAGATGAAGAACTGGAAATTCATATCCAATTTCTTTCTGTCCGACATCGAATTGGAGGTGGCAGAATGGACATACGTCTATTATGTATTTTGCACCTGACTCCTTTATGTTTTCTAAGTTGGCCTGGGTGAGCTTCATCGCGTTTGCAGGGAATCCTGCTCTGAGACCTCCTCCAGCACCGCAGCAAAGAATTTTCTGCTTTCGGGGCATGCTCTTTGCGCCAGTTGCTTCAATGAGATCGTCAAGAATATGTGGATTCTCAGGATCGTCGAGTTGCTTGATTTTGCTTGGTTTTAAGAAGTGACATCCGTAGAAAGCAGCGGTTTTGTATTCAAGAGTTTTTGTAATTTTTGATTTGATTGATTCGATACCTACGTCTTTGTAGAGAACCTCTGCGAAATGTCTAACCTTGGTCGTACCTTTGTACTCAAGCCCAATTTTTGAAAGAATTTTATTTGTTTCGGCAAGAAGATCTTTGTTCTCTGAAAGTTCATGAGCTGCATCGAAAAGAGATCCATAGCACCCATTGCATATGGTGAGAATATCAAGACCCTCTTTTTCTGCAAGAGCAAGATTTCTTGCTGCTGCTGCAATCCAAGTTTTTTTACTGAATGCCCTAATGACCCCAGGTGCAGGACAACAGCTCGCATCTTTAAGGTCGACAAGCTCTATTCCGAGTTTTTCGGCAACAACTCTTGTGGACTTCTCTATGCCAGGGTATCTAAGGGGCGCTATACATCCAAGGAAAAATGCATACTTCGTCATTTGTAAATCACCCGATTAATTTGTCGAATTCAGTCGCCTGAAGAATCGTATCGAAATCTTCTTTGGCTTTTTTGTTTAAAAGGACTGTTGGTGGAATTTCTGGAAGACCAAGGCTTACCCTTTGGGCCTTAACTTTATCGTTTATAGATACTGTGTGCCCGAACTTAAGCAGATTGTTACCTGTCTTTTTATGTGCATCAAACATCTTTCCGTTTGCTACAGCGATATTTCTTAATGCGACGACAATATCGACAATTGGAACGCTACGAGGGCATCTCTCCGCACATGTATAGCAAGTTGTGCATTGCCAAAGATCTTCGCTTCCAATAATTTCATCTTTAAGACCTAATTGCGCCATTCGCATTAGTTTTCTGGTTCTATAGGCTGTATTTCTTCCAGATGGGCATGAAGCTGTACATGTACCACATTGGAAACACTTCATCACATCCTCCCCGCCTACTGAAGCGAGTTCACTCACAAAATCTGGATCGGGTAATACCATGATATCACCGCTTCGCATGACGCTGTGTTAACTATTTAATAACAGATCATTAGATATGAGCAGTATTATCTTAAATGGTAATACTCTGACTGGAGCGCCTTTAGTAGAAGTGGTGTCTCTTTTTTTTCTTCACAGTATACGGCGGTAATAGAATGCCTGAGAAGTTTTTTATTCGTGGAATTATCGAATTTTAGGCCTTTTTTGGAAAGTAGAATTTCATCAACGAAGAAGCTTTTTTTGGAGTTAATTAAATCTGATATGTCGCAGGTTTCACCATCTATCTTATACTTTTTTCCAATCAGATCTAGGTGTGCGTAGGCAATTCTTTGCGCCCCGTACTTGTATCTCATATATGAAGATCCACGATTTACATGGATCATGTCCATATAGCCAATTTCAGACCAGTTATAATTGTCTACCATCTCAAGGTTCCGGGGATCGTCCAAAATTATCATATCAGAATACCCACGTTTCAAGGAGTTTATATTTGTATAATCATCAGACACGATAGCATTTGCATTTAGCCTGTGTTTGGAGATAACATGCATGATTAAATTTTCTGTTACAGGGGAACATGATATTGTGAATACTCTGTCATCTTTACAACGCTCCTTAATCATTTCATAAATTTTCAGTAGTTTCTTGCCTGCACTAGTGAGCTTGGTACCTGTGGCTGTGGATGATACTAACTGAGATTCGGTAATTTTTTCCATTAATGATATGTACTTATGCACAACAGGAACGGACAATCTAAGCTTTTTTGCTGCTGTGTTTTTGCTCCCGTATTTCTCTATTGCCGATAACACGTCAAGACGTCTAGAAGTGAGATTTTTTCCATTAACGATTATAAAAGCTCCTACTTCTATCTCCATGTGGGGCGGAGGAAATTATGAATATTAGAACAATTGCGGAGAGACATCTCTCAGAATGTTGTATTAATGGTTAAATTTTGGAGAGTTTAATGATTTAGTAATTTCTCTATAATTCGCGCATTTGCCCATTAACGTATTTTTAACAGTTGTTATCACTTTTGGTTTGTTTCTTTTAGTTTGTGTTTAGAGAGAGTGAATTTCACACATGCATACTTTGTGGTTTCGGTGTTGGGAGATTGCAGGAATTTGCATTATTCAAAAGGAAGAAGGGTTACTTGCGAAGCATCCTGATGTTGCATTAAGTGCAGATTAATGGATGTGGCTAGGAATCATAGGTCAATTGCTTCGAAGTTCTTTGCTGCTTAAATAGAAATATTTAAAAAGTGTTTTATAAGATTGTTTTGGCTGTTTGTACAGTACTGACACAGGAAAATCACTTATGAGCGGACGGTCTGATACGATTTTGGTTATAGGATTGGGTAGTCCCATCATGTCGGATGATGCGATTGGTTTGATTGTATCGGAAGAAATTGAAAGTATGCAACTTAAAGGAGTGGAAACTTGCCAGGAAAGCGTTGGAGGCCTAGATATTATTCCGGTGTTGTGTGGACATAAGTATGCGATAATTGTTGATGCTGTAAGAACTGGTCGATATGAACCCGGAACAGTCATAATTTTCGATTTCAAAGATTTTGAGTCGACTATTGTGTCATCGTCTGCACATGATGTTAATCTTGCTACTGCAATAAAAATAGGGAGATCTCTCGAGCCTGGGGGAATGCCCCTGTCGATAAAATTTGTGGCGATTGAGGTTGAAGACATTCAGACTGTGTCTGAGAGTCTCACCCCAAAGGTAGCAGCATCTGTAAAGGATGCAACTAATGCCGTTATACGTATCATCAATGAATTCGATGAAGAGTTTAAAAATCAAGTTGAGATGTGTTGAATGTTTCCATATCCTTCACATCATTTCCTAACATGACAATATTTAGGCCTTCCGGGATTATTACTTTTTCGGCTACGTGCATAATGTCCTCATCTACAACCGAGTCTAGTGACTCTAGGCGCTTATCTAGCGATTCGGGTTTTGACGTTAATATTGAGCTTTTGGCAAGGTAACAGAGTCTGTTACTAGTGGATTCCATATCTCTAGTTAATATACCTTTTACAAAATTTTTAGCTCTTTGAAGTTCGCCTTTTGATAGCCCATTTTCTTTTAGAGACTTGTAGGTTTCTGCAGTTGTTTTGATAGCTTCAAGAACATTTTTTCTTGTGGATGACATGCACGTAGCTAGTGTTCCTGCGTCAGTGAATTGATTGATGGTGCTATATACAGAGTAAACTAGCGTTTTTTCTTCTCTTACACTTTGAAATAAACGTGATGATGAGCCTGATCCGAGAATAGCGCTAAGGAGTTGAAGGGCAGGCTTATTTTTATTTTTAGCGTCAAAAGTTCTGAATCCCATTGCTATGTAGGAGTGGTCTTCTTCTCTCTTACGATGCATATAAGATGCTGTAGTAGTAACTGGTTTTTTTCGATTGTTTTCAAGTCCTCCAGACATGCTACCAAAATTTTTCTCTGCCCAATTGACTACATCATTGTTGTTTATAGCCCCACACGCAACAACTGTGAGGTTTGGAATTTTATACTTGCTCTCATAGTATTCTCTGACGTTCTTATAATCTAGTTTAGCAACAGTGTCTTTAGTCCCAGCTGTCTCATTTGCAAGTTCATGCCCTTTCCATATGGACGTATCGAATAATTCGTGAATGTATACGTCAGGTTCCTGTTCATACATGCTAATCTCCTGAATTACAATTTTTTTCTCTGACTCTACATGGTCCTTTGTGAGGAGAGGATTAGTTATGACATCTGCAATAAGGTCCTGAACGATCTTTGTCGTACTTTCAAGTGTAACTGCATAAAAAGCGGTAAATTCTTTGGTGGTGAAGGCGTTTATTTCCCCGCCGGCTCCCTCCGCTTCTTTTGATATTTGAAAGGATGTTCTGGTTTTCGTACCTCTGAATACTGTATGTTCTAATAAATGCGAGATGCCGAAAATGTTTGATGATTCGTCTCTAGATCCTGTGTTTACTACAACCATGTATCCTGAATTTTGTGCCTCGGGAACATTCTCAGTAATAACAGGTATTCCACCTGAAGTTTGCTTAATTTCGATAGTCATGCGTTGTTTCACATCACTTCATATCATAAGTCTTTGCATGTGTGCAGGCTAGGCGGGCTGGTACATGCACATATGTAAAATGGAATTTTTAGTGACTGTTAAATGAGGATTAAGCCAAAGCTCTTCATCAAAAGATTTTGTCGAGTTGGAGTTAATTATCATGTATACTGACTCTTGACTTATTGCAGTCTTGACTTTGAAGAATGGGATTCCAACTTTAAAATTAAAATTTAATAGACTTATGAGCTAAAATCGGATTGGAGGAAACGTTATTTTTGCAGAAGGGAGTTGGTAATCGCCTTATATTAGAATAATGTCGCAGGGTTATGAATTTAGTGCCCACAAGGTTTTTTGTTTCTTCTGGCTCGGCGGTCAGCAATGTCTCTGATCTGAACGCTTTTGACAAAGCACTTATCAACACTGGAATTGGTGAGCAAAATCTTGTTTTAGTTTCGTCAATTATTCCAGAAAACGCAAAACAAATTGATCGGGCAAAACTGCCAATGGGTGCAATTACATATTGCGTCCTTTCACAAATGAGGGGTTTCGAAGGAGAGACAATCTCGGCAGGCATTGCTTATGCGTATAGAGGGGACAACCAAGGAGGATATGTTGCGGAGAGTCACCTCCATGGATCGGGAAAGTCTTTAAAGATTGAACTTCAACGAAAAATAGAGGAAATTGCCAAAACTAGACGCGTTGAAATTGCAGATATTAATTTTGTTATTGAGGAACTTGAGGTTCCTGCAAATCATTATGGATGCTGCATTGCATCGCTTGTGTTTACAGATTATGATGAATCATAAGTGATGGATTTTCTAAGAACCGCTAGATAAAAGATTGTATGTTTATGTGAAGAAGGAAGGTCGTCCTCGAATACGAAACATATTATGAGCTGTCTGCCGTCAGCTCTTTCGTCAGCAATGTATTGAGGATACGCACTATCTCATTCTGAACAGGGGGGGAGAATATGAAATTATTAAACTTGTTCATGTTTGCTGCTAGAAAATTTCCCCTGTTCGCGTGTGAGATACAATACTCATCCAATTTAAAGCAATATGAATATTATAGTGATGAACTTCTGACATTTAGGTAAAAGGAGTGATGTTGTGTATTTTAATCACACTGGGGTTGGCATAGGCGTTACTGGCTTGATATCACTGTGTCCAACACTAGTCCTGTTGTATTTCGCATTGCGAAAATATACGTATCCTGCCGTTGAAAAGCCATTTTTTAGTGATTCGAAATTGTTTATACTTTTTACAGTCGGCTTTATAGAGGGCACATTCCTATCTGTTTTGCTGACGTACATTCTTCCATTGTATGTAAATGGATGTAGTGGCCTACAAATTGTAGTATCATTTGGTGTTTTGACAGAAGTGATTAAACTTGTGACAATGAACCTTAAAAGATTCAGTGGAAAATCTGATACTATATTCTATGGCTTAGGATTGGGATTGGGAACTGGGGCTTCTATTGGATTTGGCCTGCTATACTATCTTACAAATATGACCGAGATAGACATGATGTCTTGGATTATTCTGATTATCGCAATGGTCCAACATATTTTGATACATGCAAGTACCGGAACTATCGTAGGCGAAGGTGTTGCTAAACGGCGGCCATTTAAATTTATGATTGAGGCCCTGGCACTTAGTACAATTTTCCAGATAATGATGACCATGACGTTCTCTGTTGCCAAGGACAATTCCTACAGTGCGCTGTGTGTATCTATGTTGACTTTGTTTATACTTGTTGTTAACTTTTACGTTGTTACATGCGGTAGTCTTTTACGTATTAAAGATGAGGTTATTAGCGAGGTGCATTAGCAGCATATTCGGTGAGTTTGTTTTAATTGAACGTTTTGAAACTATTTTGTATTCGTTCTTCCCTTGGCCTCTGATACCTCTGTAGTGGACGGATCCAGGGTTATAGGTCATTTTGGTATTGTATAGACAATGATATGCACTTATCGACATTATATGTGTACAAGGCATTCTAATTCTGAAAGAAATAATATAGATAATCATTGCTCGTAGGAGTGGATGAGTCAGAATTTTGAAGATATAATTAACAGCGTGAAGAGGAACAAAGTATCATTTGGAATGTTGGAGATTCGTGATATTGTAATTTCAGTTGTCGTTCTCACAATAGCATTTACGGTTATACTTGAGAAGAATCATGTTTTTTCAAATAACGTTATTGTTAACACTACATGCTGGACTCTTGCTGCTTTTGTTTTCGTCACTACAAGTTTTGTAATGCACGAAATGGGCCATAAATTTACAGCGCAGTATTTCGGAGCGTGGGCAGAATTCAGAATGTATCCTGTAGGACTACTTCTTTGCTTTTTAACTTCATTGTTTGGATTTTTATTTGCAGCCCCTGGTGCAGTTTATATAAAAGGCTACGTTGACAACGAAATGAATGGGAAAATTAGTGCGGCAGGACCGGCAGTAAATATTGTTCTTGGCCTTATTTTCATATTAATTGCTTTCGTTTTTCGTTATTGTACTGTTGGAGCCGTGTTTCTCCTTTTGTCGTATATTAATGGTTTTCTAGCTTTGTTCAACATGATTCCGATTATGCCTCTCGACGGTTCGAAGATTTTGAAGTGGGATTTTTCAGTGTATATTGGAATGGTTGGATCTGCGATACTCATTATAGTATTGTGTTACACACTTTGACTGTTGGAAATGTTTGAAAGTAGAAATTTATTATTCGATATGTGCCTTTAATAGTATCTATATGACAATTGTCTAGAATAAATGAGATAGTTGGCTGTATGTGAAACGTTAGACGCTAAATTTTTGCTTGGGAATAGAATGTAGGTTTTGTGCTGCCTTCTTTTGAAATCACACATGACTTGAATATTTCTTCAAAACTAACTGAAACACTGATAAAAGTAGTAGAAGAAACAGTTACCGGCAAAGAAATTGCAATTGCATTTTCGGGTGGATTAGATTGTGGGATAATTACAGCTATAGCATCTGAATCAGCGGTGTCTATAAAGCTATATACTGTGGGGACAGAAAATTCTTATGACGTTAACGAAGCAAAAAAAATGGCAAAATCTCTTGACATCGATTGTGAACATTTATTGATAACAGAAGGCAATCTTATCAAAAATATACATGAAATGATAGAAATAACGAAAACAACGAATCCGATCGTTCTATCCTTTGAAGTGCCACTTTTTTACGTTTCTAAGTATTCAAAAGAAAACTATGTAATGACTGGGCAGGGGGCCGATGAGCTATTTGCTGGATATTCCAAATATGTTGGATTGCCCGAGTACAAGCTCAGGGATTTGATGAAGACAGACATGGAAAAATTAGTTAGCACCACTTTGCCTCATGAACAAGCAGTTTCGAGATATTTTGGGAAAACGGTGCTTTACCCGTATCTTGATAGTCGTGTACTGGATATTTCTAAAAAAATGGACGTTAAGGACCTTATATTTGGAGAAGTAAGAAAGAATTGTCTTAGAAGGGTTGCTGTGAATATAGGTTGGTCTGAGATAGCAGTAAAGAGGAAAAAGGCTGCTCAATATGGGTCAGGTACAATGGACATCCTAAGAAAAATTGCTAAACAAAAAGGTGTAACTATTAGTGAAATAATTAGAGGGATCAGTATTGGTGAATATTGAGGAGGAGTTAAAATGGCTATATGGGTTGAATATCCATAGGGTGAAGTTGGATCTTCAAAACATTAGTAAGTTACTTAATGAGCTGGGAAATCCACAAAATTCGTTTAAAAGCATTCACGTAGCTGGAACGGATGGAAAAGGATCGACTTGTGCCATGATAGCGTCTGTGTTTAATTGTTCGAAAATTAAAACAGGGCTATACACGTCACCACACATTCTAAGTTTTAATGAAAGAATATCTGTGGACGGGTTGCCTATAGACAATGAGAGTCTTGCCAGATTGATATCTATTGTTAAGCCTATTGTCGAGGATATGAAGTGTCATAACATGCAATGTACGTTTTTTGAAGTTACGACAGCAATAGCATTTCTATATTTTTCAGAAAATAAGGTCAGGTATGCAGTTATAGAAGTTGGGATGGGAGGTCAATTTGACGCTACAAATGTTATTATGCCAGACGTATCAGCGATTACTGACATTAGTATAGAACATACTGAGTATCTCGGAAAAACTATTGAAGAAATTGCTTTTGAGAAGGCTAAAATTATCAAGAGAAAGGTGCCTGTGGTTACTTCTAATGTCGGTAAATCGCTAGATGTTATTATGTCTGTAGCATCTGAGATGGAGTCAGATGTCACTCTCGTAGATGATATGGAAGTTATTTCTACTCTAGAAGACAGAACAATCATGAGATACAAAGGCGACGAGTATGTGATAGGTATTCCTGGGGATTATCAGGCGAAAAATGCTAGTGTGGCTATAGAAGTTGTTTTGCATTTATTGTGCCAAAATGAACTTTTACCACATTTGAAAGAGGGGCTAAAAAATGTATTTTGGCCATGTAGAATGCAGAAGATAAAAAATGCCCCGATAATAGTTGATGTTTCTCATACAAAGGCTGGAAGTAAAGTTTTAGCTGAAAATATTTCAAGAATTTATGGAAAAGTAGTAGTTGTGTTCGGAGTTTTGAATGATAAGGACATTGACGGGATTTTAGAAAATATATCGACAGTTGCTTTAGAAATAATTGTTACGACGCCAAAATCACCGAGAGCAGCAGATATTGTTCATGTAGAGGAGGTGGCTCGCAAATATTGTAAAAGTGTTATAGTATGCGCAGAAATTAATAATGCGTTCAGGTTGGCGCTCAATAGAAGAAATAATGCTGAAAATATATTGATAACTGGTTCATTTATAATGGCAGAGCATGTATTAGAATGGCTAAAAAAGACATCTGTAAGATTTTAGATATACTCATGCTAATGCACGGACAGGGGGCATATCCCGGAAGATCGTCTATGGAAATGAATCCACATTGGCCGGCTGATCCGTTCCATGTGCTTGTTGCTACGATTTTGTCTCAAAGAACAAGAGATAACAATACTCGAAAGGCATCAGATAATCTGTTTTGCAAGTATAACTCTATTAAAGATTTGTCTGAAGCCGACGTGTGTGATGTGGCTGAACTCATTAAACCGGCAGGATTTCCTAATCAGAAAAGTATGGCCATAGTAAAGTGTTGCCAGATAATTAGAAGTGAGTATGGATCAGTTGTGCCTAAGGAAACAGAGAAATTGATTAGGCTCCCTATGGTCGGTAGAAAAACGGCTGCTTGTGTTAGATCTTATGCTATGAATATTCCATCAGTTTGTGTTGATACGCATGTTCATAGATTGTCTAACCTAATCGGCTTAGTCGAAACCAAGAATGTGAAGGATACTGAAAGTGAGCTTATGCGTATAACTCCTAGGGAGAGATGGAGTGATATTAATCGCTATTTCGTTCGGCATGGCCAATTAATATGTACTCCGCATAATCATAGATGCGAGAGATGCCCTATAAGCGGTATGTGTGATTCATTTTCTGTATAAATTCTTCTAAGGAGTGAATAGTCTGAAGAAGTGTGGTTAGTGCTAGACATAAAGAGATCGGAGAAGATTTTGTTAAGGGCTATATTGCTGAGTGTGTATTTACAAACAATGCACGAGATGTCGGTAATGTCGGATTTGATATCTGCAATAACAAAAAAGTTAGGAGAATATAGCGTCGAGGCGGTTGAGGAAGTAACATTAGTTATTGGTGATTTAACAAACCTAGGAGAAGAGCAAATGGAATTCGCCTACGAAATTATGATAAAAGGGACGAAGTTAGAAGGATCCAGATTGGTTATAGAACATGAGAAGATTAATGTTAGGTGCGAATTGTGTGGGTATAACGGGAGGGTAAAAGAGATAAGGAATGATTATACATGTCATTCAGTACCGATTCTTTCGTGCCCAAAATGTGGAGGAGATGTCATAGTGACTGCGGGACAGTCGTGTGCAGTAAAAAGTATTAGTGTAGTGGAGACAGGTTGATGTTTAAGTATAGAGACGAAGCAACAGCTAGGAAAATATTAGATAGAATTCGAGAACTCGATGTAAAGTATACCTTTATGCACGTGTGTGGAACACATCAGGATTCTATTGTGCGTTTTGGACTCGAGCAAATGCTTGCTACTGCTGGTATCGAGATACGTCAGGGCCCTGGATGTCCGGTTTGTGTTACTACTAGTAATGAAATTGCTGATGTTATTACGCTTGCAAGAAACGGAGTTACTGTATGCGCATTTGGAGATGTGATGAGGGTTCCAACGACGATAGGTACACTGAATGATGCTAAAGATGATGGCGCCGATGTTAGAATTGTTTATTCGATAGAAAATGCAGTTAAGATGGCGTCTGAGCAAACTAAGGATTTGGTCTTTGTCTCTGTCGGATTTGAAACGACAGAACCATCAACATGTGTTCCTCTTCAGAGAGGAGTTCCTAAGAATTTCAGCATTTATAGTTGTCATAGGATATGTCCGCCGGTGCTAGACACGATATTTGACATGGGGGAGACAAAGATACAGGGAGTTATCGATCCGGGCCATGTTGCAGTGATAACGGGATTGGAGATTTTTAAACCCCTCGCAAAGAAATATGGAGTACCGCAGGTGGTGGCAGGATTCGAACCCCTGGATATATTGATGGCTTCGTATATGTTATGTAAACAGATCAAAGAGGGAAGATGTGACGTTGAAAATGAATATACGAGACTTGTGAGACCTAATGGTAATCCCAAAGCACGTAAATTAATGGATGGGACGTTTACCGCAGTTGATAGGGCATGGAGAGGATTTCCTATTATTAAGGAGAGTGCGCTGTCACTTAAGGATAAGTATTCAGAGTGTGACGCAACAAAGATTCACGAAGATATTCTTGAAAAAACTCCGTATGTAGATTCAGAGGCAAAGGGATGTAAGTGTGGGGAGGTTTTGCGGGGGCTTATTCGTTCTGAAGAATGTCCCATGTTTGCTAAAGTATGTAAGCCAACAAATCCAATGGGACCATGTATGGTTTCGTCGGAGGGGAACTGCAATATTTCATATCGTTTCCGGCGAATAGAGAAAATTTGATCTGTAATCACTACACGTTGTTTGGTAAGGTGGAGATTCAAAGTGTCTTTCTTTCTATGCTTTCGTTCTAATTTTTCGTTAGTAAATTTCCTTCTATGGACAGAAGCTTCCTTTTTACATTGATTCCATGTGCATATCCGCCAATGGATCCGTCAGACATTATAACTCTATGGCATGGGATAAAAATCGGAATTGGATTTTTTCTGTTAGCGTTTCCAATAGCGCGGTAAGAGCCAGGATGTCCGGAAAGTTCAGATAATTTTCTATAGGTTATTGTTTTTCCGTAGGGTATTTTTTTAAGGATTGCCCAGACACTTTTTTGATAAATAGTGCCGTCTGGGTCATAACTGATTGTGAATCTTTTTCTTTTTCCCTCGATGTATTCTTCTAGTTGGCAGAATGCTTCTTCAAGCGTGTCATTACTGGTACGCGAGTTATGTTCCCCAAACTGAAGCGATTTTATAGATCCTTCAGACTCTGTGATGGTAATGTTTCCTAGTAATGTTAATTTGCTTTGAGAATACACAATTCTCGACCATCGTTTAGTATGATGTTTTGTGTAAAGCTTAAAGAGGGTTGGAAAGACTTAATGATGCCTACAATGGCTATCCTTGTTGCATGTAGCTTCACGACAAAAGTCAAACTTTCCGGCTAAAAAGGCTTCAACTTGTGAGTCTGCGGAACCATTAGCTCCCGCGTAAACCATTATTCCAGCTTCTGAGAGCATATTCTTCGCACCGCCGCCTATTCCACCGCAAATAAGGATTTTTGTATCATGAGACGTAAGAACGTCTACAAGTTCTCCATGACCTGATCCCCCGGTTTCTACAATCTCTGATGACAAAATTTTGTTATTTTCAACTTTATAAATTTTAAATTGCGGGCTATGTCCAAAGTGCTGAAAAACTTCCCCATTCTCATAAGTAACTGCTACTTTCTCCATAGTCGTTGTACTAATTTGTATGTTATAAAAATATGTCCATAGTGCTGGCTACTTATGTGATAAAGTATTATTGCAGAATATTGTATGTTTTGGTAGATTTCGTTTGACATGTATCTTGAAGTTTGTTTGTTAAATTTTGTATCTTAGTATGGCAGCAAATCCTCCTAAAGATTCTAACTCTTTTCCTGCATCGTGTTGCCCTGAAACTACTATTATGTTCCCTTTTTGAACTTCAATATTCCTGATCATGGTATCATAGTTTCCATTTTTAAGCTTAGAATCTACTATCAGTAATGTATCTACAGCACCGACCATAGCAGCATTGTTTACATAATCGAAACCGTACGTAGCGGGGCCGTCTTTTCCAATTTCTTCCATCAATTTTTCAACGGCTTCCATTTCTACACCTACTCTGGATTCTCTAAGAAAAGAAGCGCCCATTCCTTTTTTCATTAATTCATTGATACCTTGCATACCACATTGTCCAGTGTGATAGACAAAGCATTTCGAGAAAATCTCAGGAGACTTAGATTTGCCATCTTCAATGAGAAGTTCTTTCTCAAATCCTGGCCCTAGGACAACTAAAGGCATATCTTTTTCCATTATTGGTTTTAGTTTTTCTATTATTTCCTTATGGTATTCATCATCATTTTTCGTATCATATTGTTTTCCACATTTTAGTGAGTGGATGATACATATTTCCTTTAGGCCAGACTGTCTCATTACCGCAATTGTGGCTTCGTCTCTGTCTAAGGAAACAAAGACTACTCGTGATTTGGTAGTATCACTTACTGCTCTTTCCAGTCTTTTTATGTGTGAAATTTTCCATTCCTTTTTGGTAACTTTAAGATCGCTTCCAATTTCAATTATCAATGTGTGATGTTGCCCTATATCCTGAGGGCCAGTTTTGATTGTCCCCAGTATTTTGATCCTGAAATTATCGTTAGAGAGTTCTACTTTTTCAGTGAGAATCCCAAGTGTCATCCTTTTCTTTTCGGCCCGATCTGACCTTATTTTATCAGAGGCTTGTTCCCCCCTTCTTGTAGTTGATGCAGTTACAAAATCTCCAGCTTCGATAATGTTGTATAGATGCCAGATATCGTCGTCTGTTTCGACTCTTATCGAGACATCATTATCAGAAGTGCTGTTAAGTACACGCATAATTCACTCTCATGTTGCATATGGTATAATTATTCTGATATTTTGGAAATAGCTAGAGATGTATATCATGATGTAAAAGGCTTAATGGTTGATGACATCACTAGATGAGTATTAGAGATGTAGGACTGCTAGGTAGTCATTATATATTAAACTGAATTGTGACGATTGCAATGGTAAGCAATTTCTTGGTTCTTGAAGATGGGACGGTGCTAAAAGGAGAATCATTCGGGTATGAGGGTGATTCCTATGGAGAAGTTGTTTTTACCACAGACATGACTGGTTATCAAGAAACTTTAACTGATCCTTCACATTGTGGGCATTTACTTGTTTTTGCATATCCCCTCATTGGAAATTATGGTGTAAATGAGAGATTTAACCAATCAGATAGCGTACATGTGAGAGGAGTCGTAGTAAAAGAGTACTGTAAAAACCCCTCTGTTGCGTATGGAGGAATGCCGTTGTCTCAGTTTCTAATTAACCACAAAGTTCCAGCTATTTCCGGTATTGATACAAGGGAACTGGTTATTAAGATTCGTAATAATGGAACGATGAAAGGGGCTATTGTGTTCAATGAGAACGAAATAGACAATATAATCATCAAGCTTAGAACGATGGCAGATGTAAATAACGAGAATCTTGTAGCTGAGGTTTCAACCAAAGAGATATACGAAGTTGACTCAAAAAAGGATGTTACTATTGGGATAATTGATTGTGGTGTAACACGAGCACTCCTTAATGATGTAAAAAATAGAGCCAACATTGTAGTTTTTCCATATGACACCCCAATAATGGCTATCACGCGTGCGGGGATTGATGGTATTGTTGTGACAAATGGACCAGGGAATCCTGCCAACCCTAGTGTGACAAATACAGTTGTAAAAACTATCAGGGAACTGTCCGAAAAAATGCCAATTCTGGGAATAAGTTTTGGTGGACAGGTTGTAGCAATTGCATTTGGGGCAGTGACTCACAAGTTGAAGTTTGGGCATAGAGGCTCGAATCAACCTATCCGTTTTGGAAATAGAATTTACATAACCTCACAAAATCATAGCTATACTATCGATGAATCAGGTGTTGAAGGTACAGAATTGGAAGTTAGTGAAATTAACATTAATGATGGATCTATAGAAGGGATTAGACACAAATCACTTCCAATATTTGGAACTGAGTACATCACGGATGAATTTCCTGGCGATAAAAAATATTTGTTTGATGTATTCGTCGAGAGAATTAGGGGTGCGGTGCAATGAGAAAGAACTATGAGAAAATTATGATCATTGGTTCAGGGCCCATTGTTATCGGACAAGCAGCAGAATTTGATTTTTCGGGATCACAGGCATGTAAGTCAATTAAGGAAGAAGGGTACAAAACAGTTCTTGTTAACTCTAATCCGGCCACTATTCAAACGGATGCAGATATGGCGGATTCAGTTTACATAGAGCCATTGCAAACACGCGTGATAGAGAAGATTATTGAGAAAGAAAAGGTAGACGGAATTCTTGCTGGTATGGGGGGACAAACGGCACTTAATATTTGTTCGGAATTGGCAGATGCAGGTGTACTAAAAAAGTATGGAGTAACGCTTCTCGGAACAAACCCCGATGCAATTGCAATGTCAGAAGATCGCGAACTTTTTAAGGAAGCCATGCAAAGAATTGGAGAGCCAGTTCCACTGAGTGAAAGTGCAAATTCCATTGAAGACGCGCTTAAGGCAGTGAAGATCATTGGAAAGTATCCTGTTCTTGTTCGTCCAGCTTATACTCTTGGAGGTACTGGGGGTGGTATTGCCCACAATGAGAGTGAACTTAGAAGTATATGCGGAAGAGGCCTTGCTTATTCTCGCATTCATCAGGTTCTTATTGAAGAGTCAGTACTTGGCTGGAAAGAGTACGAGTACGAAGTTATGAGAGATAGTAACGATAATTGTATAGTTGTCTGTAATATGGAAAACATTGATGCTATGGGCATCCACACGGGAGAGAGCATTGTTTGTGCCCCGTGTCTTACACTCTCCGCCGAAGATAGTCTTCGTCTCAAAAAGTCAGCTATAAAAGTTATACGAACTCTTGGGATTGAGGGGGGATGTAATGTTCAGTTTGCATTAAATCCTTCTAATGGTGATTACCGTCTTATTGAAGTTAATCCACGTGTGTCAAGATCGTCAGCACTAGCGTCTAAGGCTACTGGATTTCCAATAGCTCGTATATCAGCAAAGATTGCCCTTGGATATACTTTGGATGAGATTCTTAATAAGGTTACGGGGACCACATCTGCAGCATTTGAACCTTCGATAGACTATATCGTCACCAAAATACCTCGATGGCCTTTTGACAAGTTTCGTACAGTTGACAGACATCTTGGAACACAAATGAAATCTACCGGGGAGACAATGTCTATCGGGCGAACTTTTGAGGAATCTATTCTTAAAGGAATAAGATCGCTTGAGATAGGTAGCGTATATTTTGACGAACTTAACATATCTGATAATGAAATTAAAGACGAGCTAATACACGCAACTGATAAACGTATTTTTGTTGTGGCTGAAGCGTTGAGAAGGGGGATGTCTCCGGACGTAATAGCAAAACATGCGTGTTGGGATATCTTTTTTGTATACAAGATTAAGAACATTATTGATATGGAAAATAGAATTAGAAAAGAAGAGTTGACACCTTGCCTTATTAAAGAAGCGAAGAAGATGGGATTTGCAGATGCGACAATTGCTTCGTTTATTGGAAAAGAAGAGAGATACGTTCGTGAAATTAGAAAACTACATGGGATTATTCCGACTTATAAGGCAGTTGATACATGTGCGGCTGAATTTAAGGCAAAGACACCTTATTTCTACTCAACATATGAAGATACGTGTGAATTAGTCAGTAACAAGGAAAAAAAGTCAGTTGTTATTATAGGTGGAGGGCCTATTCGTATAGGCCAGGGCATAGAATTTGATTGCTGTTGTGTCCATAGTGTTATGGCGCTTCAGGCGGCCGACGTAGAAGCAATTGTTATCAATAATAATCCTGAGACAGTGTCTACGGATTTTGATATTGCGAATAAATTATACTTTGAGCCTTTAACTTTTGAGGACGTTCTCAATGTCATTGAAAAAGAGAATGCTGATGGGGTGATTGTTCAATTTGGTGGACAAACAAGTGTGAATCTTGCTGTTGACTTGAAGATTGCATTGAGAGATACTAAGACGAAAATTCTTGGAACAGATCCGGATATGATAGACATCGCAGAAGATAGAAGGAAGTTTTCTAAACTTATGAGTAATCTTAGTATCAGACAGCCAGAATCTGGGACTGGATACTCTCTTGAGGAGATTAGTAAAATAATAGAGAGAATAGGTTATCCCGTTCTTGTACGACCCTCGTATGTTCTCGGTGGGCGCGGAATGGAGATTCTTTACTCTACTGAAGAACTTAGGTATTATGTTGATACGGCAGTTAAGGTCTCAAGAAATCATCCGATTCTCATTGACAAATATCTTGCTAAGGCTGTTGAATTGGATGTAGATGTTATTGCTGATGGAAAAGACGTTTATGTGGGGGGGATAATGGAGCATGTAGAGTATGCGGGCGTCCATTCAGGTGATGCGACAATGGTCTTGCCGCCATTTACTCTAAGTAAAGAGACCCTTGAGGATGTTATTTCCATATCAAAAAAGACGGCGTTAGCGCTTAAGATTAAAGGGTTAATGAATCTTCAATTAGCTGTCGTTAATAAAAAAGATGTTTATATGATAGAAGCTAACCCCAGAGCATCTCGTACAGTACCTTTTATATCTAAATCTACCGGGGTACCACTTGCTAAGATAGGTACGCAGATTATGCTTGGAAAAACCTTTAGAGATTTAGGAATCGAGTGTATGTATCGCACAATTGATCATTATGCCATAAAGGTGCCAGTCTTTCCATTTTTGAAGCTCCCTGGAGTAGATTCAGTACTCACACCAGAGATGAAATCTACTGGTGAAGTTATGGGTATAGACAAAAATTTTGGTTTGGCATGTCATAAAGCATATGTTGCGGCGGGAAATAATCTTCCGGTGAAAGGGGGGGTGTATATTACCGTCAGTGATCAAGATAAGGAAAACGTAATTGCTTCAGCAAGAGAACTATATAGAATGGGTTTTGAAATTTATGCGACAAAGGGAACATCTACATTTCTTAGAAAGCATGGAGTTCCGGCGACTACAGTATTCAGGCTCAGTGAGAATATGATACCCAATGCGGTAGGCCTTATGAGATCTGGAAAAATCAATATGGTTATCAATACGCCTTCATTTAAATCAGGTGCTGTAAGAGATGGATATCAATTGCGCCGTCTAGCGGTTGAGCTTGAAATACCGTTTTTAACTACCACGAATGGAGCTAATGCAACTGTGGCTGCGATTAAATCCGCAGTCGGCGAGGAGTTTAATGTTCTCCCGATGAAAGATTATCATACGCCTTGGAACTTATGAGTGGGCCTATGGTTTATACAAAATTTCCTTTTACTGTAACTGTGGACATTTTATGACGTAAGTCAGCAAGATGATTATGGTGAAATATATCCACATATGAGCATTGGTAGTAGAGATTGCCCTTCCAATTCTGAGACATTAATTGTGAACTGCTTGATGATGTGGCTCCTTCTCTTTTGTAGCCTTTGTTGTAAATGATACATTGTAATCTCTTTCGGGAAGTGGGTTTTGCTCTCTAGCACGCGTGCTTTCATAGATGATTTCTTAAAAACTTTCTACTCGTAGTTGAGTTTAGGATGTTGCACGACATGAGTTTGAGAGTAACGAACGAGTTATTTGTATTCAAAGAAAAGTTCTGGTATTTCTAGTTCCTAATTGACCATAATTATTGAAACTTATTTCGTCACTGGATGTTGTTGTAACACTTACACTATGACCGAAAGATGACAAAATTATTGTAAAGGCGACGGCTAGTGTAAGAATTTTAATCTTCATCTTCGACGTGCCTCTAGTGTATAACCAGGATGTGAAGCACATTTATTCGAGTCATGATCAAATGTCTGAATTATATCGTGATCTATAGGAGGAAGATGAAGATATTCATAATACAACAATTGGAATTGGTAGTGCGTTTATAGTAGAGAAAAGATCGTGGATTTTGCAGGGTTATTGTTCGTTATTTTGTTGATTATAGTTGCAATCACATTGAAAAAGAGTCGATATTTTAGAATTGAGGCCGCTATGGATTTTTCAATTGGATAAAATATTTCCAGTATAGGCTTCGCAGGGTATATTATGAGATGAGAAATTAAACATTTGTATGAAGTCAAACTCGCGTTATGTGATTATGTGTAGCTGAGTAAAGTTTGCATGACTCTAATTTTGTAATTAATATGATGTCAGAGCTCTACGATGGTGGCTACAAGTGGCGCTATGCTTATTGTATTTGCTAGAAACCAGTGTTTCAAGATATTCTATATTAGGGCGCAGATTGTTGGTTAGTTTGAACTTATGGACATTGCAGATTTCTTTGTTATTAAATTTGTTGTAACGGCCCCGCTGATTCTTCTAAAATTATTTTGAATTTGCCTTTCGCATGAGCTATTTTCATTTATGATTTAAATTTTATTTATGAAGATGCTAAGCAGGCAGGGTCTTCTTTTTGTTCATCTGATTTGTCTTGTTTCTTGTTAATGTTCTAACAGTGGAAATTGATATTCCTAAGTTTCAGCAAGCAAAATAACCAAATGTTCGGAGCATATGTTTTTTAATCAAATGGGAGCAAGAGAGAAACACACATGCGATAAATGGCATCCAGACGAGTGACCATAAGGGTATTTTTAATCCTTCGATTCCTGCGATGCTTGTCCATATGGGTTCGATGAATGGAAGTGTTGTTCCAATTATTAATGCAATGATTGTAGCGATAATCAAAATCTTCGACGGCTGACTCTGGGAGAATGGTCTTTTGTTGGTACGTACGATATGAATAACCCATACTTGTATCCAGTATTGCTCGATACACCAGAAAGATTGAAACATTGTCTCGAATGGAGTGTTTCTTATATTTACATTGTCGAAAATCATTGCGACACCGCTAATAGCCTCATTAGTTTGGATAGAGGTTGCTGTAAATAATATGAAAATTATGAACATCCATGTCATAATGTCTGTTAATAAGTATAGCGGCCCGTAGTGAAAAATAATATTTTTAATGTTAACAATATCCCACTTGCATGGTTTTCTGACAAATTCGTCTTCAACATTGTCCCATGGTATAGCAATACATGCAAGATCATTTATTAAATTGAAGACAAGAATCATCATTGCACCCATTGGACTGAAATCGAATATGAGAGTTGCAAAAATTAGAGAAAGCATATAACCAAAGTTGGTGGATCCAATCATTTTTATATATTTGATTGTGTTTGCGTGCACCTTTCTCCCTTCTATGGCTCCATCCTTAAGGATATTGAGGTCTTTCTCTAGAAGGATCATTTGAGCCGTATCTCTTGCAATGTCCGTGCCTGTGTCAACGGAAATGCTAATATCAGAATTTTTCATGGCCACTACATCGTTGATTCCGTCACCCATAAGCCCTACTGTGTGTCCATTTGCACGAAGGGCCTGTACGATACGGGATTTGTTATTAGGCGTGAGTCTAACAAAAATATCGAATTTTTCTACGGTATCGCTTAGCTCTTCATCAGACATTCTGTCAATACTTGGGCCTAAAATAACATCGCTAGCTGATATGCCTATCTCATTCGTAACATAACGGGCAACGTATTCATTGTCTCCAGTAAGAACTTTAGTAGTGATACCATATTTTTTCATGTCTGCAATGGCATTTTTGGCCGTATTTTTTATAGGATCAGAAAATACGACAAAACCAGCATAGATAAGCTCTGACTCGTCGTCTTTTGTGAATTCCTTTTTTGTACCTGGAAAGTATCTGTAACCGACACCGAGAACACGCATTCCTTTCTCACTATACCACTCAACAAGCCCCATGATACCATTACGTGTTTTATCGTCGAGGACTTTGATTTCTCTATTCTCATCTAAATAACCCGTTGAAATTGAAAGCATTTCAGGTGGTGCTCCCTTAGTGATCATTATATTGACTCTGTCATCTTGTTTGACAATAACAGTTGCCCTCCTTCTAAAGAAATCAAACGGAATGTCCGCAACATATGGATACATTTCTAACTCATTTGTGAGCGCGCGTTCTTCGGCATAGTCGTTGATTGCCCAATCAATTTGGTTAGTTGAAGACGTGAGATTTTTGCTGTTTAGACAAATAAAAAGACCTGCCATGTGACTATTGTTTCCGTGTATATCATTGCAGCTCATAACTGAGATTCTATTCTGAGTGAGTGTGCCAGTTTTATCAGAGCAAAGGATGTCCATAGCACCTAAATTTTGAATAGACGTCATATCTTTGATAATGACTTTTTTCTTTGACATATCTATGGCGCCCTTTGCGAGATTGGTAGACACTATGGTTGCAAGCATTTCAGGCATGAGGCCTATAGCCAGAGTTACAGAAAAAATGAGTGCGCTTTGTATATTTTGATATGTAAAACAACTTTCGTCGACATATCCTTTAATCAACATTATTATCGTTATTATTGGAATCGTGTACGTCATTAATTTAGTAAGAACTTTGACAATAGCTTTGTTTCCCTTATCATACGGTGTTAGGCTTTTACTTTTTGTTAATTTCTCTGTTATTAAACCGAAAACAGTATCATCACCAACGGTAACAACGATAGCTTCGGCTGAACCGCTAACGACATTAGATCCCATGAACGCCATGTTGCTGCATTCTAAAATGTATTTCTCATTGTCTACCGCCGTGTCAGTCTTTGTAACTTCACTAGATTCTCCTGTAAGAACAGATTGATCTACCTTCAAGTGATTTGACTTGATAATTCGAACGTCGGCGGGGACTGTATCTCCTGCATCGAGAATGATGATGTCTCCAACAACTAAATCAGCAGAGTCTACTTCGATTTCAACATTTTCGCGCCGGAGTGTAATAATTGTCGTAACCATATTGATAAGTTTTGTAGCGGCATTCTCACTTCTGGTCTCTTGTATGAACACCATTGAGCCATTAATAATTATGAGTGTTACCAAAGCGTAAATATATGCCCAATTAACTTTTTCACCTTGCAAGATTGAGCATATTAACCAAAGAACACCTATAACGACTAAAGAAACAATAAAAACGTTGACGAATGCACGACGAATCCTTTTTAGGACTATATACTTGCTACGGCTAGTGATTGTATTATCACCAAACTTAATACGAGACGTTGTGACTTCTTCATTATAATGTCCTTCTGGCCTGCTATCAAGTTTGTTCATCAAAATTGTGGCGTTTGACACTGCAGCGAATTTTATTCTTTTTTCTGGATCTGACAGATCACTAGTCACTATATGGGGGACAATTCCCTTTATATTTCAAATTGGCCCGCTACACCTCTTATAAAAAACGGTTTTTTGGTTTTTGGTATTGAGGCTAGTCATTATTTCTATGTATCACGGTAAAATGTGGATGATGTGGACAGTTATCTGCTGGGATTGTTGATGTGAAGTGGAGTTTTTAGTTGACGAGTATGGTTTGAACGCTGACGTGGATTTCTGTATGATTGCTTAATGAAGAGCTTTGGTAGTATTTGGAACTCATTTTAAGTGGCGAATTGTATTTTGGAAGACGAAAATGATGTAATTAACCATTATGGGTTAGATTGTACAGTTGCTGAGAAAGCCTCGTTAATTCTTTGTTTTAGACTTAAATTCGGTGATGCGTCTCCGCAGATAATTTTATGAGACGAGAACGGTACCCCTCGGAATATTATGTTGTCTAGTATTTCAGTGTTAGATTTTAGGTTTGAACGAAGACTGAGGTATGATTTCTGAATAGCGTTGGTAACATCACCGACTAACTCCCCGATGGTGAAGGCATTATCGCTAATAAATTGCCTCTTGCTCTGGAAGTTAGTATTGTTTATAAGGAAGGGGTTGTACGTGTCTCTGGAAGCGTCTTCGTCAAGGTCTTCTATGGCGTCCATAATGTAAATCCAGATGCCAAGATTTTTAAATAGTTTGTAGAGCCTGTTGCTGAATTTGGCACCTAGCATAAGTGAAAAGACATCCAGCATAGACTGCGTTGAATATGTTCCCATTATCAATGGGTCAGATTCTTTCGCAGACTCTGCTTCTATTAATTTTTTGTATCCGTCGAGAATTAGTATGTCGTATTCTGGAAATTCAGTTTTGGCTTTGACTATAGCACGATTTAGACATAACAAAGCAAGTTTTGCTTTTAAGAGATGAGTGTTGTCTTCCTTATCGTCAATTAAGCTATTATTTATTGCCAATACAGTGTAGGCTGCTAATTCATGCATCAATTTTTCATCACAAATGCTGTGTCCAAATATGCAAAATCTAGTTTTTTTTTGTTTATGGAATAATTCGTTATTGTGAAAAATTGAGTCAAAGAAAAGAGTTGCGAAGGTCATCTCGTAATTGACTGTGAGAGTTGACATGTAACCATATTTTTCTTTCAGATGATGACAGGTTTCACAGTAGTAATTTCTGTAAGTCACCTTTTGACTGGGTGAAAGTTCACTTTCGATTGGAATGATATATCCAAACATAGATTTGCTGCCTTATGGGAATATTTAATATATGGTTTTAACATGTGTGTTCGCTGTTTAGGCCTGTGCGGGCATTGGTGAGAAGCTGATGGGAAAACCGAAATCCAACAAAGACCTCGCGCTGATTTATGAGGGTCAGTCGAATTCGTTTGCGAGGGTGAATTACAGGGCGCCTACTGGTCGGGAAGACTCGTGGGAGGCGAAGGCGCACACCGGTGATCCGTCTTGTTACGGGTGTTGTGGGACTAAGTGTTGCATGTCGCTCGTGGCTGTGACTGCCATTGCGGCTGTTTGCTGCTCGTATACGATGAGCCCGGATGGGTGCGCTGGGTCTTATTGGCCATTTTGATTGGCCGTGTGTTTTCTGACTGGGTGCGGAGTTGGGGTCTTTCATTGCAGTTGTGGTTAAGCCTACGCTTAGCTGCAATCTTCGGTGTAAGCATTGCTATCATAGTGGGGAGTCTGTCAATGGGGCAATGGATATAGGGTTGTACGAGAAGGCTGCAAGTTTGATTTCAGAGTCATATGACTCAGTGGCATTCATATGGCATGGAGGGGAGCCACTCATGATGCAGACGACTTTCTTCAAAAAGGCTATCGATGTTCAGAGGAGATATTTCGAAGGGCGGACATGCGACAATGTTATCAGGACTAATGGAACTCTTTTGGACTCTCGTTTTATTAGGTTCTGTAAAAGTAATAGAGTGAGTATTGGTGTCTCTTATGAGGCAGGTTTTGAAAGAGGTTTGCGTCCAAATTTGGATGTAAAGTTTGTCGATTCTATGCTGAATCATGTGTCTAAGGAAGGTTGTTCGTCTTTTGTAAGTGCTACAATACATAGAGGCAACTTAAATGACATGAAGGAAATATACCAGAGAGTTAGGGCGATGAGGCTGCCGCTCTCGTTTAATCCTGTTATTAATCTAGGTGGCGCCCTCAACTACCCTGAATTGAGATTAGATGCGGATGAGTATGCTCAGAAGTTAATTGAAATCTATGATGTTTGGCTCCATGACAGCTCAACGTACACACCTATTGTTCCTTTTATGCATTGTATAAGTGCAATAATGAATAGATCTCAGAGTGTTTTTGATTGCCCACATGCGTCGTGTCTGATGAAGTGGATTTCCATCTATCCTAACGGAGATGTGTATCCATGTGGAAAAGCGTGTCCAAAAACTTTCTGTATGGGCAATATTTCGAGGACTGAAAAGATTGCTGATCTTTTTGAGTCTGATGGATTCAGAAGAATACTCATCGGCTCTATTGAAAGACGTAAGAAATGTCAAAATTGTGAGGTCTACAAATACTGCAATGGGGAATGTAGCATTGATATTATGGCGGATGGCAATATTGAAGATAATGATGGTTTCCCTTGCAAAGTATATAAGAAAACTTTTAAACATATCAAAAAGACGTTAGATGATATTATGGAGACAAAGCCGAGCTTGACTAATTATAACAGGTTTGTAAGGGATTCTGTTGTCGGTAGGCTTGTTGATCCTCGGGCGAGTGACATAATCTGTTCTAAGTGATTTATGTTTTAACGTATTTACAAGTTGTATTGTGCTGGTATGGCAGACGACTTTGGTGTTTGTTTGAAGATAGATGAGGCGAATTACGTGCGTGTGTATTGGATTGCAATAGATGCGTTTGTAGAAAGTAGAGGCTGAATTTCGTTAGATTTGATGTAATTGAGGAGTGTTGTATTATATTATAGTGGTCATTGTGCTAATGTTCGAGATGCATTACTCACGAGGGCAGCGGGATATGGAGTTGGCATGCAATGTCATTTGAGAGGAGGAACCTTGTATTAGATGCTGTAAAAAAGGTCCATTTAGAGTCGTGGTATATGAATTTGGAAGACCGCGATAAAATAAGACTTGAAAGATATGTTTCTAGTTCTAACACTGTATCTACGTATGAATTTCTAATGAGTATTATTCATGAATCACTGAAGGACAAAAATCACGAATTTACTGCGTTTCTGTGTCAGAATATTGGTAAATTGACTGAGATGAGTGATTACCAGAGGTTTGAGGTCAATGAGATATTTATCGATTCTTGTGCAGAGATAGGAAGGTACGATGATCTTAAGGCTGCTTGTGAGATGAATTTTAATTTGTTCGAGAAGGTTAAGACAAAAATACTAGAAGACAACAATGGTACGTACCCGTTGAAGCTCAATTTTAGGAACAAGTATATTGATGTGATTGTTGGAGTCGACTCTAATTATGATTTGGGGTTTGAGATGCTAAGAAAATATAAAGAAATGGGCCTACTCGACGCAGAGGAGTTTAGATTTCGCTGTAAAAGCTTAAATGTTCATCGTCTGCAGAGGGTTTTTGACGGTGTGTATACGTATAGGCCAGTTGGTGGCCCTTAGATTAGAGATTTCCAGTCTATGCACGCTATGACGTCAATTGCTGGTTCCTCATAAGGATGCACTTCTGAGATTTTTCGGAGTACTGCTTTTATGTCTTCATCTTTTACGACGAATTCAACTTTTTTCTCTTTTGAGTATTCCTTTTCTCCTATTGCTCCAACATATGGAGAAGAACCTTTTTGAGGGATCCATGTTCCGGTGCAGTCTGTAATATAAAAACATCTCCGGTAATTGTTATGAGATGACTTCAAAATGAGGTCGATTTCGTCCATTAGTTTCTCAACATATTTTTCTGGTATTGAAACAGTTACTTTGTATATTTCAGACATTGGCTGTTCTAATGTGTGCTAAGATTAGTAACAGATTTATAGCTTTACTTTAGGTCATTCATTCATGAAATGGACACAATTAGAACGCGTGTCGTTAATTGAGAGCAGAAAAGATAGAGGAAGATGCGGATGAAACTGGCGAACTAATATTTTGTGTGTGTAAACTGCCAATAATGTGTTTCCAAAGTGCTACTTTTAGAGCAAAATCTGGGAGGACATCATGACAGTGGCATATTTTGTTTGGATAGTATATGGCAATTCCGATTTGATTATTAGTGGCTGTATCTCTAAATAGAAAATGTAGGTGGGAGAACCCATACTTTAAATGTTTAATTTATACAGCTGAGTCTGTGTAATAGTATTCCCCCATTAACTTTTGTTCTCTATCGAGCCTTGAGTCAGGTTTGTTTATTCTCGGCCTGTTGGATTCTGCATCTCTTCTGAATGTTATGTTGACTGCGCCAAGGAATTTATTCATTCCTTCCCTCATATTATAAGGGCCACTACCTGTACCATTATGTCCTGGAATCCCTCCAAATACCATCATTGAATCTGATACCATGTCTAGAAAGTACATATCGTGGTCAATAATCATTCCACTTTTCCCAGACTTTTCTATCATTCTTCTAATGACTTTAGCAGCATTCATTCTTTGATTAGAATCAAGATATGCTGAAGGCTCGTCGATGAGATAGATATCCGCTTTTTTCGAGAGACAGATAGCAATAGCAACACGTTGAAGCTCTCCTCCAGAAAGATTTTGAACGTTTTTTTCGTAGAGACTCTTTATATTAAGTGGCCTAGCCACTTCTGTCTGAAAGAACGTTGTTTCAATAACGTCAGAAGCTTTCATGTAAAAAAGATCACTGACTGTACCTTCAAAATCAATGGTAATGTATTGTGGTTTGTATGATATGCTTAGGTTTGAATTAATTTCACCGGTATCTGTTTTAATTTCTCCAGCAATAATTTTAACAAAGGTTGTCTTTCCTGTACCATTAGGCCCAACGATACCAACTGATTCCCCAATCTTAATTATTCCAGGATTGACCTTAAGTTTAAATGACCCTAGGTTTTTTCCGATATCACTGAACTCTATTAAGTTAGCAGTATTCCAGTTTCTTTGTGGCGATGTTGTGAAAAACTCGACTGGTTTGTCTCTGAATTTAATGTTTTCTTCGGGAAGATAACCGTCTAGATAGACATTAATTGCTGTTCTAGCTTGACGAGCTTGTGTGAAGACTCCGTAAGCTCCTTCTGTTCCATAGACTATATTGATGTTGTCTGCGAGAAAATCTAGAATAGCTAGATCATGCTCAATTACGACAACTTGTTTTGTTACACTGAGCTTTTTAATTTTCTTTGCTATGCTTACTCTTTGATAAATATCAAGATATGAGGATGGTTCATCAAAAAAATAAACGTCGACGTCTTTCATCATTGTTGCTGCTATTGCAAGACGTTGAAGTTCCCCTCCAGAGAGTTTTGTTAATTCTCTGTCGAGGACTCCTTTCAATTCAAACTCTTTTGCCGCCTCATCTACTGTCATTCTTTCTTGCATTTTTGATAGCAAATCTTTAACAACGCCTTTGACCTGCGTGGGAATCTTGTCAACATATTGAGGTTTGATTGCTGTTTTAATTTTTCCGCCGTATAGAGCTTGAAAATAATCATGCATTTCTGTACCTGCATAATACTGGAGGACTCTTTCTTTTGTGGCAGAATTATACTCTCCGAGATTAGGAATTTCTAATCCAGAGAGTATATTAATTGCTGTGGATTTGCCGATTCCATTAGGCCCAAGAATACCTGTAACGATGCCTTTTTTCGGAAATGGTAGTCTGTATAGTCTAAATGCGTTTTCGCCGTATTGGTGGATTATTTCGGTTTTGAGTTCATCGCTTAGTCCAATAATTCTGATTGCATCGAATTGACATTTATTGACACATATGCCGCATCCTACACAGAGTGTCTCAGAAATGACTGGCTTGCCCTTACCTCCATCAGTAATGCATTCTATTCCAGTTCTTACTAAAGGACAAAATTTAAAGCATTCCCTGTTGCATTTTTTGTTTTGACACTTGTCACGTATAACGGCAGCAATTCGCATGTTTATGGGATTTCTCTCCTTGTTAAAAATGTATGTCGGTGGTTCATAGAATAATCATCTGTTTGTATTAGAATAAAACTTGATATTTCTGAGCATTAAGTATTATAGACAAGGAGAAATAGCGTTTTGCGATGAGGAAGCTCGTAATTACCGAGAAGGCAAGTGTAGCTAGAAGGATTTCTGCTATTTTGTCTAATAAAGAATCACAAAAAAAAGTAGTTAATAAAGTATCTGTTATATCTTTTTCAAGCAACGGTGATGATTATGACGTTGTAAGTCTTAGAGGACACATTATAGAACTAGATTACTCGCCAGAGTTTAGTGATTGGACTAAAATTTCTCTGACTGATCTTGTGTATGCTCCACAAGTGAAAATAATTAGATCGAAAAATATACTGGATACTATTGTAGTTCTGTTGCAGGATGCGGATGAAATCATTATTGCAACTGATTTTGATAGAGAAGGAGAGCTTATTGGTTTAGAAACTGTTATTGCTGCTAATGCCGATATGAGTATAGTTAAAAGGGCTAGATTTAGTGCTTTAATTAAAAGAGATGTAGAGAATGCTTTTAAAAATCTCTCGTCTCCTGATCAGAGATTGGCGGATGCGGCTGAAGCAAGACAAATTATTGATCTTTCTTGGGGAGCAGTTCTTACAAGATCGATATCAGTTTCATCTGGACAAATAGGAAAAAATTTTTTGTCTGTGGGTAGAGTTCAGAGTCCCACGTTGAAGCTTCTTGTCGACCGACATGAAGAAATCGTCAATTTTACACCAGTACCATATTGGAGAATCGTTGGTAAGTTTGGAGATACGTCGTTTAAGGGGGAACATGAAAATAATCAGTTTTGGGAGGAGGAAGAAGCTCATGCCATTTTAGAAAAATGTTTATTGTGTAAGGATGGAAGGGTTGAACTATATGAGTGCTTGGTGAAGGAGGAGCCTAGGCCTATTCCCTTCGACACTACAAGAATGCAGGTAGAGGCAAATAAGATTGGCATTTCACCTGTTACGGCCATGAAGTTGGCAGAGGAATTGTACATAGGAGGTTACATATCTTATCCCCGTACAGAGAATACAGAATATCCGAAAAATTTGAATTTACGGAATATTCTTGAAAAGCTTAAAGAGTCAGATTTCAGAGCAGAGGTTACGGAAATTCTCAAGCAAGATAGCATTTGTCCTTCCCGGGGGAAAAAGAGGACGACAGATCATCCTCCAATTTATCCAACAAATGGTGCGTCATCGAGTAGGATGAAGGGCGATAAGTGGAAGTTGTATGAACTTATTGTGAGGAGATTTCTTGCAACAGTTGGAGGTAATGCCGAAGCTGAAATAACAAAGTGCGTTGTCAATGTTGCAAATGAAAAATTCAATGCTGAAGGTTATGTTTTAAAGAAGAAAGGTTGGAAGAAATATTATAAAAAATATATTACGACCACAAATATCCGCATTCCTAAGCTAGAGATTGGGTCATCCGTAGAAATCAAATCAGTGTCAGTAATGGAGGAGGAGACGAAGCCTCCACGCAGATATAATCAAGGATCTCTTATTCAAGAAATGGACAGGTTGGATCTTGGAACAAAGAGTACAAGGCACGAAATTATTGGAAAGTTGTACTCGAGGAGCTATGTTCAAGGAAATAATATGGTTCCGACGGCTTCTGGAATAGCTCTCGTTAGATCGCTCACAAAGCATGGAGGAGGGATTGCGGAGCCAGGAATGACGGCAAAACTCGAAAGTGATATGCTTGAAATTATGAGGGGGGAAAAGACATTGGATTTTGTTGTTAAAGAATCCCAAGATTTACTGTATAGATCGGTGGTAACAATGGAGTCCGAGATGGAAGCGATTGGTAATGAAATCAGAGAAGCCCTCAAGGTTCAGCAATTTTTGGGTAAATGTCCAGATTGTGGGGGCAATATGATTATTAAAAGGTCAACAAATGGTAAATTTATTGGTTGTGATGGTTTTCCCAACTGTAAACAAACATACCCTTTTCCGAATGGAGCGATGGTACAGACGGTGGAGACTGTATGTAAAGTATGTAAACTTCCTCAATTAAAAGTTATAAGGTCTGGTATGCCTCCACAGGTGGTGTGTATCAATCCAAAGTGTCAAAGCAATGTAGAAGCGAATACTTTGGGAACTTGTCCCACCTGTAAAGTTGGAGTTATTAGGATAGTCTATTCAAAGAGAGGAAAACGTTTTGCGGGATGTTCTAGGTGGCCAGATTGTAGTCAATCGTACTTTTTACGGAGGGGAGGGATAATTCCCACGAATAAAGCTTGTGGGGTGTGTGGGGCGCCTATTATAATATTGGGAGATCACGAAGAATGTATTAATAGCACGTGTTCCAAGAAAACTAGTAAGTCGGTCAATAATTTGAAATAGGTGTGAAAAGTGTGAGTGTAGTAAGCTTGTATGAAATGGTCTGTAAGTCAGATTAGCATAGCTTTTCGATGCCTGCGTTTTTGTAGTAGGTGTTTATTTCGTCAATGTATTTTGATACACGGGCATTACGGCAAGAAGGACATTCCAGTTCCTTGCCTAAGTATAACTTTATTAACATCTGTGAAGAATCGAAATCGATGATCTCTCCGCATTTGCAAAATACTTTCTTCATTTTACTTAGACCTACGCTATTGAATACCGAGTTTCCGCTACTTGATATTCGGCGTTCGGAGTAATTTTCGTTCATATATTTTGCACACCAGCTGCAGAGAAACTGTTGATACCCTATCAATATTTTCCCGTGTATGAAGTTGCGAGATATAGCTGGTATAAAATTGTTTGTGAATAAATCAATTTTATTGGCTTTAGTAATTATTAATAATGAGAAAGCCTCGCTTTCATAGTCTGCTTTATTCTGGAAACTTAAAGGGGGTATTCCCGAGCTATATCCGATATTTAGAGGGTTCTAAAAGTGGAGGACGTGGAAGTTCATAATGTAAATGCTTTTTTGCCGAGAAAAACTGCTTTAGATCCAAGTTCTTCCTCAATTCTTAAAAGGCGATTGTATTTTGCTGTACGCTCGCCGCGCGCTGGTGCTCCAGTTTTAATTTGACCTGTTCCCCAGCCTACGGAAAGATCTGCAATACTAACGTCCTCAGATTCTCCAGAGCGATGTGATACAATAACTGAGTATCCATTTTTGAAACATGTATATGCTGTATCTTCAGCTTCTGTGATGGTACCAATTTGATTTACTTTTAAAAGGAGTGCGTTGGCAGCTAGTTTTTCAACTCCGTTTAAAAAACGTTTTGTGTTGGTGACGAAGAGATCGTCGCCAACAACCTGAATTCGGGATCCGATTCTTTTTGTGAGTGTGGCTGTAGTTTCAAAATCATCTTCAAAAAAAGGGTCCTCTATACTCACAATCGGGTACGTCTTTACAAGTGTTTCATAGTAGTCAGCAAGTTCTAATGATGATAATTTTTTGTTATCAATGTCGTAGATGCCTTCATCATAAAATTCGGATGATGCCGCATCTAGAGCAAGTGAGATGTCTTTTCCAGGTATATACCCTGCGTTTGATATGGCGTCTATTATTATTTCTATTGCCTCTGATGAGGTTTTAAGTGGTGGTGTAAAGCCTCCTTCATCACCAAGATTAATTGCCCTTATGCCGCATTTGTTCATTAATATAGATTTTAGAGACATGTAAACTTCTGTTGACATTCTAAGGCATTCAGAAAATGATTTAGCACCTGTTGGAACAATCATAAATTCTTGAATTTGGAGGTTTCCGCCTGCGTGTTTTCCACCGTTGATAATGTTTAGCAGTGGCACCGGAAGAGTAACACCATTATCTCCAATATATTCGTACAACGGAAGGCCTTCGGCGAAGGCGCCTGCTTTTGCGACTGCGAGAGAAGTTGCTGTAGTTGCATTTGCTCCAAGTCTTTGTTTGTTTTCTGTACCATCGATTTGAATCATTGCCTCATCTATTGCTTTTTGATCCGTTGGATTCATATTCACAATAGCTTTCGCAATTTCTGTCCGAATATTATTTACTGCAGTCTGTACACCTTTTCCATTGAATCGATTGTTCTGATCGCGAAGTTCGTAAGCTTCCCATAAGCCAGTAGATGCTCCGGAGGGAGCTATAGCGCGAAGTCGATGCCCGGATACTGTAATTTCAGCCTCCACAGTTGGATTTCCTCTAGAATCTAAAACTTCCCTTGCCCATACTTTTTCAATTTTCATTAAAATCTCCCTGAATTCCGTATTGCTTCATATTATGTAGAAATAATTCTCTATCGTTGTCTGTAAGAACATTGGCATTTGTAGAAAAGATTAATGATATCCGTTTTTTTATGCCACTATTGAGAATTTGGTAGAGCATTGTCATGGTATTGTTAAGTCCATTGGCTTCTATAACGGTTAGAAGGCTGTCAAACACAATAATAGGTCTCTCTTTTTCTACTATGAATTTTTTGATCTGGTCTGTTATTGTTCCAAGTTTAGAAACTTCTATGTAATCTGCATGTGGCCTTACTGATAATTTAAGAATTCTGATTTTATCGTCGCTGTCTTTAAATTTTTCGGTCATAAACTTAATTTTTTCGGTTGCGACAAATACATCGTAGTTTTTTCCTACGAAATATTCAATGACTTTGTATACGAGATTGGGCTCCTTCTCAAAAATAACATAAGATTTTCCAAATTCAACATTGGGAAAGTTGTATTCAATATCTTCATTCTTAGATTCTCTTGTAAATAGTCTAACTAGAAATCCTTTATCTTTTTTTCTTATATCGTTTGCTAGGTCGTTTACCTTGTTTATAATATCTGTATCTCTGAATGGTTTTTCAAGGTAGCCTGCGATTATATCATTTTTAGCGATGTGTTCGCCAGCATCTGTCAATAGTATAACATGTGAGCCTGCAAGTTTCGAAATAGCTGTTAGTGTGTCCACGTCATTCTCACCTGTTTTTGTGTTTAGTATCACAATGTCGGGCTTGAGGGTACCTAACCTTGAGATGGCGTCTAGGGTATCACTAGATTTCTCCACTTCATATTTTGCGGTGAGCTCTGCAACAGCTTCTTGAGTAACCGCATTATCATCTATGACAAGAATTTTCATCCATTTTCTCCTTCTAAATAATAGGAATAGAGGCAGCGTGTAATACCGCCAGAGGCGGTATTGACGAGCGAGAATCCGAAAAGAACCATGGAGGTCGCAATGGAGTTGATAGTTTACTGCTTTCTAGTTTCTTTTGCCTTTGGTCTGAGATTGCTGTGTCTGCATTTTCGACATTTAGTTGCATTTTTAGGATTTGTGGCATAGCAACTCATACAGACTGTTTTGTCTAAAAGTCTGTTTTCTGCTTCTTTAAAGCGCGCCATATGACTCCCCCCAAGCCGTCTAATATTCAACGTACATTTATAAGATTCGCTCCAATCTCGTTTTGTTGGGAGCTGTTAGAGTGTCTTTAACATAATATCGATGCATTGATAGAATGGTGTACTTACAATCTATGATGCTTTTCATGCCCTACTTTTATGAGAGGGCTAACGCATGCTAACATGATTTTTGGAAGAGAGGTTTTATCTTTATTCTCAATCTTTTAATAGGCTCATGCACTCGCGGGTATTGCGCAGAGGTAACCAAGTTTGGTCAAAGGTGCTAGATTCAGGGTCTAGTCGTCAGTCGTTCGAGGGTTCAAATCCCTTCCTCTGCACTGCTATTATTGTGAAGATTGTCATGTTCACGACTGTTTAGATGGGGGTTTTACAAAGAAACAGTTTTAGGTGCTTGATTCTGATAAAAGTTATATTTAAGGAAATAAGTAGTGGCCGGTGTGGCTGTTATTCTTGCACGGTATTGTGAAATTGGACTTAAGAACACTCCTGCAAGAAAGAGATTTGAGGGCATTCTGAAAAAGAACATTCTTGACATGCTGGCGGCCGATGGTATTGAGGCGTTGGTGACGTCCGTAGATGCACGTTATTATGTTAGGTCCAGCGATATAGACGGGTGTGTTTCATCTGTTAAAAGAGTTTTTGGAATTACGTCACTTTCAGTGACTGAAGAATGTTCATCAAAAATGGAAGATATATGTGCTAGTGTTGCAGAATATTCTGTTGGAAGAATATCCTCCAATCAATCGTTTGCAATAAGAGCTAGACGCAACGGCGATCATCCTTATACGAGTATGGATATCGGGAGGGAGGCAGGGTCTGCTGTATTTCTTAAAAATAAGGATAAGGGGGCAAGAGTAGACCTCACAAACCCTAATAAAATATTTTACATCGAAATTAGAAACAATAGGGCATATATTTTTGATGAGTACGTTAATTGCCCCGGAGGTCTCCCATTAGGATGTCAAGGTCATATAATTGCGGAAGTTAATGATAAAAGAGGTTTTGTCTCAGCGTGGATGATGATGAAACGAGGATGTAAAGTACTAATATCTGGCAATTATAGAACTGATATTTTAAAAAAGTACGACCCCTCGTTATGTGTTCTCGAGGGATGGGGGGCTGACACTGGACTTACCGAAAAGATCTTAGGAAGGTCTGTGGGATGTACTATGGACGAGCTGGATTCTGTCGTTAAGTGCGAAGTCCCTCTGTACTTTCCTACAATTGGAATGTCAGATGCTGAAGTAGACTCCTTATTTGATAATATTACTAGATTCGATTTCAGGAGATACTAGAGCTGCCGTTAGGCAGATCTAGATCGATAATGGTTATTTCGCTCTTCTCCCGTTCGCCCTAACTGATGGTCTGCACTTCTCAGCGCCTTTTCCGGTTGTGCTCATACCACGACCTCTTTGACCGGCAGCGGTCTTTCCACGATAGACACGCCCTTTGTGCTTGTTATAACAAATCCAATTTATTTTAGGATCAGCTTGGATAACTGGATGACTGGGATCAATGAGAATCACTTCGTACCACTCGTATTGTCCATCCGCGCCGACCCAGTATGAATTTAAAACCTCGAGGTTAGGATATCTTTTCTGAGACCTTTCTTCTGCAATTCTTTGCATACTTTTTCCAACTGTCATCTGGAGGATACCTTTTCTCTTTGCTCTCCTTCCGGCTTTAATCCTTCTCTTTCCAAAGGATCCTTTCCTAACTCTGCCCCTGACGAGAACATATCCTTGTTTGGCCTTATAGCCCACACTCCTGGCCTTATCAAGTCTAGTAGGCTTGTCTATACGAACGAAGTTTTCTTCCCTTCGCCAGATGATTCTTCTCTGTTTGTTAAGATCTTCACAACTGCTTGAATGTGATTGCCATGTTTCCGCTATGTAAGAGTATAAACTCTTACCGCTTACAGATTCATCTCTTACTTCTGCTTGTTCCTCATTGGACATTGTGATCACCTGCTCGGATTCGCCTAAAGTACATTTCCGGCGGAGTAAAAGACCCAGCAGTTGTGGGATGGCCATCTTGTATATAAACAAAATTGACTGCTTGACTGTTCAAGACGCAAGTCATAAGAAATCTGTTAATTTTAGACATTTAATTTTTGGAGTTTCTTTGATTGGTTTTTTATCTAGACGCTCACGCTTTGAGAAAGTATCGTCGAGAAGAGTAAACTGTTGGCTACTCATCATAATGTCTTTTTCGTTCCACCCGAATACTTCTGTGATTCTGGATGATGTCTGGGCAATTCTTTCGGCGTAGTATTTGTAGTCGGGCTTACCTTTAAATGCAACGCCACTGACGTACGGTTCTACTGTTTGTGGAGTGGATTTTGAATTTGTGACAACCCAGGAGACTTTCATACCAGGTATGAATTCGTGCCCCATATCCATTAGTTTTTTGGCAGCCTGAACACTCGCCATACTATCTGGGTTCTCGTATGCATTTGGTCCTTTACATCCTTTGGATATGACTAGCTCTGATATAGGGATATTTCCAGAAAGTACCCTCTGAACGGTTTCTTTCACGAGTAATAAAGCTTCATTAGTTTTTTCTTGAAGGATGAAATTGAATAATTTTGTTAAAAGATTACTTTGAAGGTCAAATGAGTCAGAACGCCTAATTTCATAGCCTCTAACAAGCAATTCATCTTTGGCTTCTGGCCAAACAACTTTTCCAACATAACGTTTCTTTTTTCCATGTGTGAAGAGGGGCTCTAGTATTTTTTCGAACTCTAGTGTTCCTCCATCTGTAGAGAAACGCCTTGCCATTTTATTTCCGAAGTTAATGGAACTGTTAAGGTCGTCGGCAGGAGACTGCACGAATATAGAATCTGTGTCCGAATAAACTACAGAAATATTTTCGCTTTGCACTTCGTTTATTATTCCTGTTATTGTGCTTCTTGCGAAAGAAGTAATGGATGACCCAATATTTCTGTCTGTGAATCTGTAAAAAGATGATGCAAATACACCGTAAAATGTGTTCATTAGTACTTTCATGGCAGACTGGAGACCATCAAGGTAGTGATACTCACTTTCTATTTTTGTTTCCTTCATTTTGATCTTGATTTCATCTCTTTCCTTCATGAGATCTTTGAGAATGGTTGGTAGGAGCCCCACTCTTCTCTCTTTAGACATATATCTGACCCCATTTGGACTGATAATTTCGCCGTCTTCTGCTAAAGTTGTAAAACATATATTTTTGGCAATGATGAGGGACGGATACATTGACTTGAAATCTAAGACGCATACCCAGTGATATATACCAGGAACCATTGTATGGACGTACCCCCCCTCAATTTGTTTCATGCCAACAACTTTTCTTGTCATAGGAACGCCTATTTTGTCTTTGTCGGCTTTTCTGATGAGCAAGGAATCAACAAGCGTTGATGTACCGGAAGTGAGGACATCTTCTAAAGGGAGCATGGAGACGGTTGAGAGATCTATTCCCTTTCTTACTGAGCCTATTCGAAGAAGAATTTTTAATGATAGTTCAGCATCTTTTATGCAATATTTTATGACCTTATTTTTGTCATTTGCCCACTCGTCGTCTATGTGTTTAGGATCAACATCCATTTTAGATTCTCCGAGTATTTGCATAGAAACGGCATTCAATGTTTCCTGTTTTAGTTTGAGCTCTTTCCTCACAGATTTCCATGCATCTACGATAAGACGTCCCTTGACTCGCCAAAATATCTCATTGGAAAATTTTGGAATTCCTCCATCTCTTCCCCATTTGACTTCGTCTAAAACTCCTAGGAATTTTGCTCTATCGCATATTTTTTTAATATCGTAATTGTCAATGTTATAACCAGTTATGACGTCTGGGTCCTCTTTTATAATAATCTCAGAGAATTTTTTTATTATATCTGTTTCAGAACCTGTGACAGGCTCACATGTTTTTATCTCGCCATTGTCGTAAGTAACGGAACATATTGTGAAAATAGACTCATGAAGAATGCTATTCTCTATGTCGAACGCAAGAAATTTGAGGCCTGGATCGAAAGAATCTATATTTTCAAAGGATTCCATCTGTACAACGAAATGTGTGTTGTAATTTTTTTCAATCTCTTCACCAGTGACGCGTATACATGCGCCCATATTCATATCATATATGAATCTATGGTGAAACACGATGTCTGCAGCCAGAAGGTCGTATTTTTTGAGTCTATTGCGGTAGTCGGGAACTAACCATGGATACCTAACCGTAACTTTGAGAACATTTTTTGTTTCACCCTTATAGAATAGTTTATCCGAGGACACAGAAATAACGTCTTTGTCTGTTAGCATCAGTGATGCGAGATTAGGTTCTGGATTTACCACGTAGATGTACGGTTTGAAACCATAGTATAGGATTGTTATAGATTTTCTATCCCTTGTCTTCCCAAAAAGTTCAATGACAACACCGTCTCCGTCTCGGCAGTACGAAGCGCTTAATATCCTAACGTCCCATGTTCTCAATAGATCACCTGTTAGCGATTATTCTTATTACATCTCCGTCTTCTAGAATGTAATCTGCTCCAACAGTGCGCTTAGTCTTGGCGTTGATTGCACGTATAAACTTATCACCCAATTCAGTGTGTACCATATAGGCAAGATCTCTTGCAGTTGAACCTCTTGGGATTAGATGAGCATCAGGCAATATTCTTCCAAAGTGATCGGTATATTTACTTTCATTTTCGACTGGGTACACAGTTATGAGGTTCAATACGTCGAATGCAGCCTTTTCAAGACATGCTTGTATGCCTGTTCCACCATACTTTTCGATGTTTTTTGCTATGTAGTTTAGTGCCCTTTTTTGGGCATCATTGATTTTGGAACGGTCTTTAATTTTAAAGGATTTATCACCTGGAACGTATTCTACGATTTTGGAGTCTCTGGCTTTTTTAAGGGTTAACTCTGCTTCTGCCATTGTAACAACAGACATTTTTTCAATGCTACGAACTGATTCAATGTTACATTCAGGTGCTATGTCTGCCTTATTCATTGCAATAATTATTGGTTTACTGTATTCTCTAATTTTTTTTGCGATTTCCAAAATGATGTCGTCATCCCATTCATTTAAATTTTCTGGGAGATTTATGTCTTTAAGAGCGGCTTTTATCTCATCTTCTTTTACATTGAGTCCCGCTAATCTTTCGTGGAGAGCTACCTCAGGTTTTATTCCTGTCATCTTAGCAGTACGAATCATTCTGTTAAATCCATTGCTAATGATACCTCGAATCCAGAACTCTATTTCTTTTTTGAGAAATTTGATATCCTCTTTCGGATCGTAGGTTCCAGGGCTCCCTGGTATTCCTTCGATGTTAGTTGAACCACTAATGTCAATAACATTGATTAGTGCATTGGCTTGTCCGAGATCATTGAGAAATTGGTTTCCTAGACCTTTTCCTTGCCAAGCACCTGGAACGAGTCCCGCAACGTCGAGTAATTCAATGGGAATTATTCTGGTCCCATTTATACACCCTGAATTATGTGGTGTACATTGAACTCCAAGTTCTACACAAGGACACTTGGATCTTACATATCCTATGCCCTTGTTGGCTGATATGGTTGTGAATGGATAATTAGCAATTTCCACAGGGACCATCGTTGCCGCCTCAAAGAATGTAGACTTGCCAACATTTGGCTTTCCGACAATACCTATCTGCATGAGACCGGTTAGATTATTGCTTTGTAGATATTAACTGTTTGTTAGATTTTCGGAATCTTTGAAGGCTCGGCCATTTGGATCTTTATGTGTGGATTGCTGACTGTTTCTGTCATCTTTGGGTAAGGTCATTGTTTTCGAAATTATTTTGGATATTGCTATATTACTTTCGACCTTTTAGTCTCTAAATTTGGTGTTATGTAAATATAATGTACTTGTTCTGTTGAACAGTCCTTTTTATTTAATGAATGCAGATTTATAATTTGTTTCTTGATGTGAACACTATGTCTGATAATTGCCCTATTTCTTCAGGTGAAAGGTTTTCTATACGCTTGTCTGCGAATGGAATGTTATCTTCTTCGGAAATAAGTCCTGATTCTCTTAATGATGTACGAATCTTTTTTCTCCTGTGGTTAAATGCGGTTTTAGTTATATTGAAGAATGTTGTTTCGTTGAGGACTTGGAAGGGAGCAGGACGACGAATAATTTCTACTATTGCCGAATCAACTTTCGGACGAGGTTTAAATTTGGATGCTAATACATTTTCAATGATTTGGCATCTTGCTTTGTAAAATATATTCACTGTGAGTCTAGAGTAATTAGGAGTTCCAACATTGGCGATCATACGTTCCGCAAGTTCTTTCTGTACCATGATTACCGCCTTCTTAAACTGATGCTCAAGAAGCTTGAAAATTATGGGTGTTGATACACTATACGGGATGTTACTTACAAATTTATCAAATTCTGGAAATTCGATTTTTGTGGCATCTCCTCGTATTAATGTTATACGGTCACGGTGTTTCGTTTCAATGTAATCAGCGAGGGTATCATCTAGCTCGATACATGTTACATAATCAGACTTTTCAACGAGAATATCTGTAAGAGTTCCGAAACCTGGACCGATTTCTAGCACCCTGTCCGTTTTCTTAATATCCGCAAGTGAAATTTGTCTCTGTGCAATGCGTTCGTCTATAAGGAAATTCTGACCTTTTCTTTTCTTAGGTATGATTCCCGTCTTCTCTATTAAATTAGAAATGTTATTGGCGTTCATTTCTAACTACGAAGATGTAGCGTCTAAGATTGTCTTCAGATAGCTCTTGCAGTATACGTTTTACAATGAGCTTTATTGGATCTTTCACTGTTGAGACCCTTAGGCGGAGATCCTCGAAATCCTTAAAGGCACCGGCTGAGCGGGCAGAGAGGATATCTCCCATCATTTTTTTTCCTAGGCCGGGAAGTTCTTCTAGCATATGCTTCCTCTGACCGACTGGCTGAGATTCGTTATAGAATCTGATAAACTTTTTTTGATCTTGAGTGACTATATTCCGGACTACGTATTCAAGTGTCACGACTGCGGTGTTAGTTAAGTTGGAGTATCCAATCCTCCTTTTCACTCTATCGATTTCTTTTCGAAGGTTGGGATCCTTTCCGACATATATTTTGTCTTCAAGATTTACTGCTACATCCTTCTTGAGAGCAATTTCGAAGAGTTTAAACTCCGACTCTCCCACAGCATAGCAGGTAGACTCTTTCTTTGACAAGTTGGAGCCCTGTGGAAAGTAATCCAGGACGTAGACATAATCCTCCAAATGCGCCCCTTCCTTTAATTATAATTAGAGACAGTGTCAAGAATCTCTTTTATGCTGGTTTCTGAAAGAACTATGTGCTCTCTCGAAATGATAGATCTAATCTCTACGTTAGTAGCTGGGAGAATGTCTACAATCTTGCAAATGATGGCATCATTTAGTTTGTACTCCTTGCCTTCGTTTGTAGTAAGAGAGAGTGCCTTCAGACAATCAAAGAGACCATTGGCGCTTTCGATGGAGAGCGGTGTGCTCTGGGCGATTGACAATGTTGAATTATGAAACGGACTAAACGCCGTCTCTGGCCTGACACTCTTTAGCTCTAGAAGGATCTGCCTAACTTCCGCTAGAGATACACACCGGTCAGACATGTTGATGCTCCACTACTCTACATTTTTGGCAAGATGTTCAGGGCGTGCGATTACCATTTTGACTTTATTGCCTGATTTAACATTAATTTCGTATGCAGAACCCCTTTTGCCTATTATTACGCCAGTGAGACCATGAAATCTTGAAAAAGGCATGCCTTTGTGCACGCTAGGATCGATGGAAATGTTGACTTTTTCCCCATCACCAAAGGCCTGGAACGCTTTTGTTATCGGCGAAAGGCCACGATCTCTCGGTTTTTTCCGGAGAATCGTACGAGTTTTAGTTCTCGTCCCCTTGGATGCTTTCATTTTATTCCCTCATTAATCGCCACTACGTCCAATGTCTCTACCACACACCGGACCTTCAGTGCATCCGAGAAATTGGGCTGCGTTCTTCCATCGTCGCCAGAGACGAATTCTTTCACGTAGGTCCCAGATTCCGCCTCGATCGTAAGGCTAAACGTGCAATCGCCAACTTCGTCCACCCTTATCCAGTGTATTGTTTTATTTCGAACAAGATCCGCACGTCTGTGTTCGACGCGTCGGGGAGTGCGTTGGCTTAAGCGCACATTTTCGAGCGATAGTGCCGCTTTAGCAATTGCTTCCTTATTAACTTTACTATCTGTTCTTATGTTTAGTTTGTATACCTTAGTAGGAGCTGCCATTTTGACTTCTCTAACAACATCTCTTTCTACAAATCGTAAATAATGAAACTTAGCAACTATAGACGTATTTGCTTGCGCTTCGAGTTCACTGAGATCGACCTCACGAATACGTGGGTTGCTAATTTCAAGGACGAAAGGTCTTCCTTTGCCAAGACATAGGGCATCAATATCTTCTCTCCCCATTCCGTGAAAGAAGTGGTTCTGTCCATCAAACATTCTCAGAGCTATATTGCCAATTTCCTCTTGAACAGATGTTTGATACATTTTTCCGGTACCATGACATCTAGGGCATCCTTTCCCGCGGCATTTTCTACAGGGCCATATAGTTTGCGGGATTTCACGGTTTAGCTTGTTATAATATCCGTAGATGAATACTGGAGAAATATCGAGTGTGACACTTGCGAAGCGTGTGTCTACGCATGCGACAATTTGGGGGGATTTAAATTCAACAGATCGATGTATTATGGGAAGAACCAATTTTCCTATTTCTCGATTTAATTCAGTTTTGATGCTTTCATATTGTTCAAGTTGAAATTCCTCTTGAATTTCTTTTTCTTTTTTTGTTATTTCTGGGTCTACACGGCTTCCTACCAGAAAATTCTTGGATTCGACGTTGCTGATGGTCTCTACGACTGCAGTAGCGTACCGATTAAGTTCGTTAAAAATGTCTTTGCAGAGAGGACATGGTTCTTCTATTCTAGTGTCAACAGATTCCTTTTTTAGGGCTTCACGTATCTTTGCGCCCCGAATGTCGTTAGTCATACCGGTACCGACTTTTCCGAACATTCTTCCAAGGCAGCGATCACAAAAATTCATGTTGGCCAATTTTTTTGCTTTATTCACTACTTCGAAAAGCCACTCTTCCATATTACGACCTCAAAGATCAAATCCCATCTCGTTAACCTTGACTCTTGGCCTCTGATTCTCGAGGTAGCGATATACTGTAGCGTGTTCACTTCCATTAAGAATAAGTTCAACTGCGTGCTTTGCTATTGGAAGATTAAAAATGTTGCCAATGAATCCAATTGTGTTGCCATAAACAGTAATGTATACGCCTGTAAGACTTTCTATAATTTGGCGAGTTTTTCCATCTTTACCTATCACTCTACCTCGAACTGTTAATAGTCTGTCACTTTTTTTACCGGCAAATTCCTTGAGATTTATTATTTCAAGATATTCATCATCATTGAACAATTTCATGGCCCTACTCGGAGCAAACCCTCTACCTATGGCTTTGATAACATCTACAATTTTGAGAACTGATAATGGATTCGCTTCATTGTCGTGGATAAGAACTTCTCCTTCGGAGTCGACACTAAATCTGACTCCAGATGCTTTCTGGAGTATTTCTTTTGTTTGACCTTTGGTTCCAATTATTACTCCAATTCTATCCTGTGGTATTCTAATAGATTGCATCTTTCTTTTCTCCGCAGAGTGTTTTTTCTAAAATTATTTCTTCGCTAATTGTTTCAACATTCCTATTTTCGAAGAATCTATTAATGTTTCTAATATCCCTGACTAAGAATTCTTTGGCGTTTAGGTGATCTGTGGTAAGTGCTTGACCACAATCAATCAATATAGGCTCCTCTTTCCAATATAGTATATTATACTCACTCATATCACCGTGCACGAGATTAGCTTTTTTGTACCCGTCGACGATGAAAGAAAGAACTTTTTTATAAACTATATCTGGTTTGTTTATTGCAGCATGCTTAAGTTGTGGGGCCGGTTTATTTTCGTCACCAATGTATTCCATTAACAAGCAGTTTTTTTCACATTTGATTGGCTTTGGTACATGTATTCCGTTATTGAAATATCTTTGAAGGTTGCGGTATTCTTTACTAGCCCATGCGGAAATTATCTTCTTTCTGCTGCCAGTGATACCTCTAAATCTCGGATCGCCCTCGATGTATGTCAAAATCCTTTTAAATGTGGAAGTCTGCGATCGGAATATCTTTAGAGCGTATATTTTTTTATCCTTGTCTTTAGTATGAAAAATGTTGCCCTCTTTTCCGGTGGAGATTAAGTAATGAATGGAGTCGATATACCCCTTGCTCATTAAGTCATATATGATAAGCAGTGTTTGTTTATCAAAAACTTCTGCGTCCACTATTCTCTCAATCTCAGTTTTGTTGGTTTTAAGAGAATCAATACGTCTCTCCAAATAAGAGTACGTATCTTCGTATGACGACATGTGGTCTTCCTATTCAGAAAATATCAGTGTTTTTTGGAATTTTATTCCTTTTACTAAGGTTCAGGGCTTGTGTTTTGGTGTAACGGAACCTTACATCGCATTTGTCGGGCTGAAAATCCCATACTGAAATAATGAGAAGGTCACCTTCTCTAATCCACATCCTTTTTTTAATTTTGCCAGGGATTCGGCCCATTCTTGGAGTTCCGTCCTCACACATGATTCTGATTTTAGATGCCCCGAGCAACTGATCCGCTACGCCGAACATTTCTCCTTCCTTAATGTTTGGAAGACGTATGCGAGTCACATCTTCATCTGGATTCTCCACAGGCTTGTTGCTCATACTAAATGTCCTCTGCACAGAGGCGACTGGTCTTATATATATAAAAGGTAGCACATTCGGCCGGGTTTTTCTGAAATTTAATTGCGTATGGAATTAATGCTTTGGTAGTTAAGTCTTGTATATCGAATTGTTTGTCGTGTGATGAAGGACCGACGTAATTTATTGTTTGAATGTTATTTGCCCTTGTGGATAGGCGACTGGCAGCTAAATACCCGTTTGTTGGTATTACAACTCAAATAATATCGGGAATCAATGTGGACGCGACAATGCTGATTTCTTCAGATGTGTTTGAGAATTCAAGACGCAGAGGCATACAAAGGTTGGAGGATTCTATTAACAATTCAGAAGTTTCGTGTGTGCCTCTAGCTAGTGAATATGAATTGTTGACAGAGATGTGTTCGTACCTCTATGCAAGGATAGTAATTTCATGTATTGATAATAAATTTCTTACTAGGAGATACGCCTTATCTGAGTCAGTGAGAATGAAAAAACTTATTGAGAGAGAGGATGGGGACGTTGTACGGTACATCGCGGAAACCCTTAACGTGAATACGGCATTTGATGGTAGGAGGCTAAGAATGTATTTCACGGACTATTTGAGGCTTTCTTCCAGAATTAAAAGTAAAGATTGGAAGCTTGTCAATACAGAAGTGCGTGGGGGATACGTATATCTTGGAGAAGATAAGTTTAGTCGGCTCCTTCAGAATGCGTTGCAAGATAAAATAGAATCTGAGCTCCCGCTCGAAATACCAGAGGAATACATGTATAGCATTAGAGAAGATATCACTTATGTAGAAAATCTTTTTAGAAGTGTTACAGGTAAGTTTAATTCACAATTTCCTGCGACGTTGAGAGATTTGTGTTTACCGCCATGCATCAAAGCTTTGCTTATAAATGCGCAAAATGGTGTTAATTTGTCACATAGTGGAAGATTTGCGTTAGTATCATTTCTTCATGCGGTAGGCATGGATTCAAATCAGATTCTTAAATTGTTCTCAAAATCTCCTGATTTTGATGAGTTAAAATCGTTGTATCAAATTAAACATATAACTGGGGAATTGAACGGCACTGATGGATATAATCCTCCAGAGTGTAGTACAATGAGAACTAATGGGATTTGCTATAGTCCAGATGACTTTTGCAATAACAAAAAGATTAATCATCCGATTATGTACTATAGGAAGAAGTTAGCGGTGGAAGATAGGGGGCAGAAGATCCCTGTAGATTGATTTTGAAGAGCTTAATCGAGTACCATGCTGGTTAAAGTACTGTGGTGGGTGAAGAGGAGATTAGTATTTGGGTGGTGGTAGTCTTGATCGGATCCTCAGTTACGGTAGAGTACGATTAGTTATCGAAAGCCTGTGAAATTTGTGTTGGGATGGAGTTTGACGAACATTAAATGTTTCCTGTGATTAAAACCACTTGTCTATTTCGTTGCTCCAGTCTACACTTCCCGGAGGAAACAAACTTGGATTCTTGATGGCTTTTTCAATTATTCTAGCGGTTTCAGGAGGTGTTAGGTTTGTGCAGTTTATTTCCGATGTTATTGTTCCAGAACTTACTGATTCAGATAGAATTATGTCGAGTATTTCTGATTGAATGTTATCTTGAATTTTCCTTAAACTGTATCCTCTTTGTTTGAGTCGCTTATATATCGTGTTTGGGTCACATCTTAGAACTATTATAATGTCGCAATTTACAAAATGAGAAAGATGTCCATCTAGAAAAACAACTTCACGGCTTTTTGTTTTATATTTTAGGGAATCATTCAATTTGTTAGTGTCCACGTTATATGATCCTAATTCTACATCGAATTCTTCAAGAAGACCGTTTCTCTTGGCGTAGGAGTTGATATCGATAACTTTGTATTTAGTCGAAAGGAGGTTAGCTACTGTACTTTTTCCTACTCCAGGTGTTCCTGTTATTGCTATTAACATTTTCTTAGATTTCTCACTTTGAAACTAATATACTGTATCTTGTTATGCTAGCTTTTATTTTGGCTACTTGTGTAGTTAGAGTACTCGATATTGTCCTAAGATTTAGAATCTTTCGTTTGTAGCTGAAATAGCCGTGATGGTTTCTATCGATCAGTTGATGGTTATTAATAACTATTGTGACCTTAAAAATTGGGAAATTTCGGCAAGGATGTCTCTTCTATTCTGATCGCGAGAAAAAGATGTAATTAATAAATCGATCTCGTCATTTTTTCCTTTAAGGTTTTTTACAAATTGGATAATGTTTGTTAAAGCACGATCGATCTCATCTGATATTGGGATAGTAGCTGCTCTAGATGTTCTAGAGATGGGATTTATGTCGATAGAAATTACTGTTTTTCCCATTTTAACCAATGCTTCCGCCCTATCTCCATCTTCTATTGGCACTAGAATACAGTCACAATTATGGAGTGTTTCGGAACATAATGCACGATTATGTTCTAGTCCTGGGATTCTAGCAGTTGGAAGATTTCCAATAATATTTTCCCCGCCCTTGGACTTGAGATATCTTATCAATTTATCGATTCTTGCCTCTGTCCTGTGAAATAGATTTATTTCGATAGGGGCGGGGATTAGTTTAGATAACTGAATTAGTTTTTCTGCACCTAATACTGCGGCGTTACCGTTTACGCAGATAAGTGGTTTTCTTGCCTTCAAGAGATGTGCAGCGGCTACTTTTTCTGCCTTGAAAGAAGACATCAACGTTTTTTCTCCCATTAAATAATCAAATGCTTCCCCTCTGCCATGAGATATGAGACCTGTCTGATCTACCAAGCCTTTATCTACCATTTTCGCAAGATATTCTCTAACTATTAGCGTTTTGTATCTTGGATGATTTTGAGGAATCGTCATATGATGCGTATTAATGGATTATAATTAAACGATTGGTTATGGAAGTTGGCTTACTTGTATTGTAGGTTTTTATATTGTTGGGCCTGCATGTGACTGCTAAATGCCTGACGTACGTGTAGTACTAGTTGAACCAAAAATTGAAGGGAACATTGGAGCCGTCGCAAGAATCATGGCTAATTTTGATGTAAATGAGCTTTATTTAATTCATCCTTGTGAAGTGGGAGATATTGCTTATCGTAGGGCAAAGCATGGGGCCTTTGTCCTTGACAATGCAAAAGTTGTCGAGAGCTTTGACGACGCTCTAAGTGAATGTTTTTTCGTTGCCGGAACAAGTGGGATCATCACAAAAGGCGATAGGAATTATGCTAGAGTTCCTATACCCGTACATTCATTTGCAGAGCGATTGAGAGACTATACAGAAAAAGTGGCTGTAGTTTTTGGGAGAGAAGATGTCGGACTCTTTCAAGACGAACTAGTAAGATGCGATGCGCTAGTGCACATTCCTTCTAGTGAGAAGTATCCTATTCTTAATCTTTCACATGCGGTTGGTGTGGTGTTGTATGAGATGTTTAAATTTGAGATAAAACCGCCTATGCCTGCTGACAATGAAGAAAAAGAGAGGATGTTCAAGTTTTTTGATGATTTGTTGGAGGCCATAGCATACCCGAAAGTAAGAAGAAAATGTACGTCAACTATGTTCAGAAAGATGATGGGTCGTGCTATTCCGACAAAATACGAATATAATACGATAATGGGTGTAATTGGTGACGCCGTTAAGGAAATTAAAAGGATAAGGCCGTGAAGTAGAGACGCCTCAGGCTTCGTTGTTAGACTACGCCACGTGTAATTTAAAGCCGTTTGGGCCCATCCTAGCAATAACTGCAGAATCGGATGGGCATAAAAGTTTAAAGAAATTGAGGAGGAGCTGATGATTCAGCCGAATAACGCGCTGAGACCAGCCGCTGCTTCTTCCTCACTGACCTGCTCTTCTTTTGCTTGCTCCTCTTTCTTAGCCTCCGGAGCCGCTGTAGCAGGTGCGGCCGTAGTAGTAGGGGCAATTGTCATGGACGTGGCTGACGCTATCGCTTCCTTAATATCAACGCCCTCGAGTGAGGCAATCAATGATTTGACTTTAGCCACATCGGGCTCTATACCGGCAGATTTAAGAATCGCCTTTACGGCGTCTTCAGTGATGTCCTTACCTGCCGCGTAAAGCACCATTGCACTATAGATATACTCCATGTGTTCAACCTCTTTTTCGTTTAGCCGAATAACGCGCTGAGACCAGCCGCTGCTTCTTCCTCACTGACCTGCTCTTCTTCAACACTTACCTCAGTTTTTTTCTCTTCCGTAGGAGTTGTTTCGATGACTACCGCGGTGTTAGATCTCGTAGCTATACTGTCGCTAGTGTATCCTGCAGCAAACGCTATACGAAGCATTTGGGCATCTGCCCTTGAAAGAAGCATCTTGATGTTGTCCTTAGTAGGCAACGCAATTGAAACCGAGAGACCGACTGACTCTCGGAATGCCTTTATGATAAGCGGTGCGATTGTTTCATTTGTCGGGAAGCATATTGCAACGCCTAGTGCACGAGCGCTGGATGCAGCTGTTGCGAACGCATTAACGTAGTAATCGTCTGGAATGTCTAATACGTCCCGAGAATATACGATTCCATTCTCATAGACGGCCCTAAGATCAAGTCCTATGATCATGGGTAAGATTTCTAATTTAGGAAGCATCGCCGCGACATTCGCAGGAACAGGGTGTCCAGCTTTCACTAATGTTGTGTCTTTTTTTACTACAATTTTTCCAGATTCTATCGATGTGGGAAGCCCCAATTTTTGAAGTTCCCCTATAATAGGCCCTGGCCCAAAAGGTGTAGGTCCTTGATGAACGATAATGTCTATTGGGGCAATTTGGCCAGCCTTTGCGGGGGCGGCTGTTTTTGCCGATTCGAGTTGCCTGAAAAGTTTGAAGGGATTGAGGTCGGTAACAATGATTGCACACTGCCCATATATTGCTGATTTTAATTTGTCAAGGCCTGGTTTCTCTTTTTCGGCTTCGTTGAGAGCTAAAAATGCGAGGTTGTTCCTTGTCATCCTTAGTACGGCATGTTTCCTGAGCCCGGATCTCATAGATTGTATTTGTTGACCAGCAATTCCACCCATACCAACGACTGCAACAATTGGCTTTGCGATTATATCATCAGCCAAACTCTTAACAAGATCTTTTTTCCATGATGCGATGTGCGTCATTTCAAGCCTCCTTAGATTAACCTCTCCGACGGCCCCATCGTGGTCTTAATGTACAGCGAAGCAATGTTCATTTTTCCCTTTTCAAGCTTAGTCTCTATGCGTTTGAGGACGGTATCGACGTTGTCCGCGATTTCTTCGGGCGACATAGAAATTGTGCCAACGGGAATGTGAAAAGTTTTTTTATCTCTCGTTCTGACTGAAACTGTTTTCCTGAGATTCTCGATTATTCCCGTAGGGTCTGCACCTGATACAATTGGTTTGGGCATTTTTCCGCGAGGTCCGAGAATAGTACCAAGTTTTTTACCAATAGTAGCCATAAGTGATGCCTCAGCAATGAAATAGTCCATCTCATTGGCGAGTTTTTTTGCTTGTTTCTTATCATCAGCGATCGAGCTGAGTTCGTCGACAGCTATTACTGTGTCAGCGATATCCTTAGCTTTGAGTATAAGCTCGCCACTTCCGATTACACAGATACGGACTAACTTCCCACGGCCATTTGGCAGAACGACATCATCCGAAATACGATTTTTTGGAACCGATAAATCTACGTCTTTAAGGTTGACGGCCAACTCAACTGTCTCTACAAAATTTCTTTTCTTAGCGCCTTCGAGCGCTTTTCGTACGGCCACTGCAGTCGACTTCTCTGCCAATGTAATTCCTCCTCGTAGTACCCGCGAATCTTCAGATTCTCCTACAAGTTGGCCCCACAACGGAGGGATACTATATAAATTCGATTTATACAGGGCACTGAATTCATATTGACCTTTTGAGAGAAGGTGTACGTGCTAATAGGTATAGAGATGGCGTAATGAGATGTATTTGGGAATAGTAACTTGATAAGTCTGTTCACCAATTATCGAAGTTGCGGCGAACGACACTCTATGCCTCAGCCGCAACGTTTGTATGAAATTGATAAGAAGCCCGAAAATTTGATATCTACTTATCAATTGCTGTATTTAGAGTTGACTTTTATAGACACCGTCCTTTACATCTTTTGTGAAAGTCTTGGCGTCTTTTCCATCGATTGTAACGCCGATTGAGACACAGCTTCCTGCGACTTCACAGAGACGTGCTCCAACTGTTGCACCTAGAAGTCCATCGATTTTCATATCTGCTATTTTCTTTGCTTGGTCAAGTGTGAGGTTTCCGACCTTCGTTGTTCTTGCATTGCCTGAACCGGCCTCGATACCAAGTTCCCCTTTTATAAGAGCGGACATGGGGGGTGTTCCGACCTCGACATCAAAGGATTTATCCTCTTTAATTAAGACCTTAACGGGAACTTTCATGCCAGAAAAGGCCTTCGTCTTCTCGTTTATCCTTGAGATGACCTGCCCAACATTAACTCCTTTTGGTCCAAGCGCTGGTCCAAGAGGTGGACCTGCGGAGGCTTTTCCTCCGTCTACCAATGCTTCAATAACGTCTGTCATTTTCTATTTCTCCTTTTCAATCAGTTTGACACTTTCGCCGGTGACAGTAACAGGAATAGGAACCATTGCTTCGATAAGTTCAACGGTAATTTCCTCCTTTTCCTTGTCAATTTTGAACACTCTAGCTTTTTCACCCTTGAAAGGCCCATTGATTAGCTCGACAATATCTCCCTCTGCAATTCCGATAACCGGTGATAGTGGTGTGAGGTAATGCTCTATTTCGTTAACATTTGTCTCTCCATCTACGAAAGATCTAGCTTTTTTGATACCTTTGGTTTTTTCACGCATTCGGTCTGTGTTCATCCCTTCGACAAAAACATATCCATTGAGGCCTGCCGGACATAGAACAGAATATACGTCGTGGCGCTTGCATTCGTCCTCTGTGAATGTACTGTTATCGACGGCATAAAAGTCATTTTCATATTTGGATTCTTTCTTAAAAACATTGTATAGACTTTTCGCAACGTCTTTTTCTTGGCCGATTCTTGTTTTGAGAGCTACTATTGAAGAAGTTGCAACTGCGGAATAGGACATCTCCCGAACGTTTTCGTTTGAAGAAATGGCGAGGTGTACTGTAACTTTATCATCGTATCGAGCGCCTTTAGGACAGGTTAGTTTGAGCGTAAGCTTGGATTCCCGCGTAACAAGTGGCTGGAATTCTCCAGTTTGTTTTCCGGTGTAGTTGTCCCAACTATCGCCGTTACTGTTTATCTCGACATCCCAACTTGGTGCATCTATAGGATCCATTACGACGGAAACTTTAACACTTGAAATAGGTAAATCTTCACCGGCAGAGATATCCCAAGAAAAGGAGCTCCCTGCGGTAAGAGATCTCACGTCAACGTTTTCTGCGGTAACAAGTGACATTAGTATATCTCCCACTAGGTACTAGGTACTAAAAGTCCGGTAAGCAACATAATAGTGAAGCCCAACGCGCCTAATGCTATGATGCCGACGCCTGTAAGCACAATAATTTTATAGTATTCTTCGGACGTAGGAGTGCGGACCATCTTGAGGACTCTTCCATACTTTTCATTCCCAGTGCCACGAAACGTAGACTCGATCCCTTGATACTCCAGCGCCCTGGATATTCTCTCGCTTATGACCATTCCTAATACCCCAGCCGTTCATCTGCAAATCAGCCTAACGGTGCCACTTATGCAGCGACAGTGAAGGCACCCCGTACTCTATGTAGATTTTTTAAATCTTTCTATTGATAAGTCCTATGAAATGCATTTAAGTTACTTTCTTAGATGGCGATTATGACGGTTTTTATTCTAAATAGCGTTAAATATGGGTCGTACATTTGAAAGCATTCACGCAATGGGGTGGTCGCATGGAAGATCTGTTGTGTAATGTTGAAATCGCCAAAGAAAATAACGAGTATGTGGCAATTGTGCACAGTGACCTTAATGGTAAGAGAATATACAGATCTCAGTCTTCTGAAGATGTTCTTGAACAGCTTATGTTGGATCTTCAGGATGAGTTTGAGTCTATGTGAGGAGTGCCGGTAACATGACGTCGATTGATGCAAAGTTGGCACGGATATCAAGTGAACTGAAGGCACATATAGCTGACGATAGTGGGGTTCCGAAGAATATCAGAAGGGGGGCGGTAGATGCTATCAATCTTTTAGTTAATAGTAATAAATCCTTAGATCTTCGCATATCTAGCGCCATTAATATACTAGCGGATCTCTCGGACGATACCAACCTTCCCATGGAGTCCTGGAGCATTATAATGCATATTCTTTCGGATCTCGAAATTACACTCAAAGAGGTTACGCACTCTTAAGGTTGGGTTTTTTGCCCTGATTTCGTTTAGGGTAGGAGCTACTCCCACTCTATTGTAGCGCATGGCTTGGGGGAGAGATCGTAGAGGACACGATTTACACCCGAGACTTCACTTAAGATGCGTTTGGTTATACGTTTAAGAATAACCCATGGGATTTCCTCAATTTCTGCGGACATAGCGTCTTTTGTGTTAACTGCACGTATGATGACTGGCCAGTCCCATAGACGTTGGTTGTTGTGAACACCGGTGGATCTATAGTCTGGTATTATTGTAAAATATTGCCAAACCTTGTTCTGAAGCCCACTTTTCATAAATTCTTCTCTGAGTATTGCATCTGATTCTCTGACTGCTTCTAGACGGTCACGTGTGATTGCACCTGTACATCTTATACCAAGCCCTGGTCCAGGAAATGGTTGACGATAGATTACAGCATCTGGAAGTCCGAGTTCCTTACCTACTATACGTACTTCGTCCTTGAAAAGAAATTTTATAGGTTCAATAAGCTCGAGCCCGAGGTCTTCGGACAATCCTCCGACATTATGATGTGTTTTGATTCCATGACTTTCGATAACGTCTGGGTAAATAGTACCTTGCCCAAGAAATTTGGCATCTTTAATTTTACGTGCTTCCTCTTCAAAAATGTGGGAGAATTCTACACCAATAATTTTTCTTTTTTTCTCAGGATCTGATATACCTTCAAGCTTATCGAGGAAACGATCTGTGGCATTTATATGAATGAGATTGGTCCCCATTACATCATGAAAGGTTTTGATGACTTGTTCGGATTCATTCTTGCGTAGTAGTCCATGGTCGACATGTATACATGTAAGATTTTTTCCAATTGCTTTTGAGAGCAGTGCTGCAACAACAAATGAATCTACTCCTCCGGAAAGCGCAGTGACGACCTTTCCATCGCCTATTTTAGAGCGAAGCAAAGGTATCTGTTCGCTGATGAAAGACCTTGCAAGGTTAGGTGTTGTTATGTGCTTCATCGATATAGGACGTGTGTCGTTATTCATCTTTGTCTCCTTTATTTTGCTTTGTATTTTGAGAATTTTAAGGTTTATAGTCTTTCGAAAATGACTTTGAATCTTTGACTGCTTTTTCTATCATTTTGTCTCTGTACATTTGAAGTTGTTTTTGAAGATTTTTGTTATTGATTCCGAGAATTTCCACGGAAAGAAGTGCCGCGTTATCGCCTCTGTCTAGCCCGACACATGCTGTGGGAATACCAGAAGGCATTTGCACAATTGATAGAATGGCGTCTAATGTCATCTTTCCGGAAACTGGAACACCTATGACAGGCTTTGTTGTTAGTGATGCAATAACGCCAGGGAGGGCTGCAGCCATGCCAGCGATACCTATGAATATGTCGGCGTCCGACTCAGCTATTAATTCCCGTAACATAGTGGGCGTTCTGTGGGCAGACGCTATTCGGACATCGTATGTAACACCAAACTCCTCGAGGATGCTAACGGCTTTCTGGGCTATCGGAATATCTGTCCCGCTTCCTACTACAATCAAGACCTTTGACACCGCCGGCCAGCACACTTATTCTATATAAAACTATATCACTAGAAATCGTTATTAGCGTAGAATTTTGCTTAAGGGTGTTTGTTTGATGTTGGTATACAACTCTTGATTCTTACCACATATAGCTGAGAACATTTCGCGTTACGTTGACAATATTTGTTTATAAATTCTGGATACGGAGTGATGGAATACTTTGGCTCAATGAAATAGGATCTGTTTTGTTATGTACTCAACAATAATCCTAAAAATCACTTAAATGACGTGCTTGGAATGAACTGAGATGCAGTCGTGGTAGATGGGCCTTTGACAGAATACTGATTTCGTTAGTAATATATACTAACAAAGATATTGGATATAAATGTAGCCAAATCTATATATAGCACATGGCCCGCCTAGGCGAGAATTTGTTGCGTAAAAGAAGTGGGGTCCAGGATGAGATATTTAGGTACTGTTGAAGCTGTTTTGGGAGAGAAGAGGTTTGTCGTTCGGTCTGATTCTCTGGTGCCTGAAGTTAATGATTTTGTATATGGCGCTAGGAACAACAAGATCGGTTTAGTTAGACGAATCTTTGGCCCTGTCGAATGTCCTTATATTGTTGTCGTTAGTGGGGAGTCTGTATTGGCTGATATTGTAGGTAAAAAGGTTTACTGTGGGGGGAATTTTAGAAATGGTAACAGAAAGAGAAGAAGTTAACAGGTGTCCAGAATGCGGAAGTAAACATCTTGTCCGTAATTACGAGAGGGGAGAGCTCACGTGTGAGAAATGCGGACTTGTTTTGGACGATCAATTTATTGACCAGGGTCCTGAGTGGAGGGCATTTGATATTGAGCAAGGGGAGAAACGGGCGCGTACTGGTGCACCTATGACATGGACGATTCACGATAAGGGCCTCTCTACGGAAATTTCATGGAAGAATAAAGATAGTTACGGGAAAAGTATTCCTACCAGAAACAGGGCACAGCTTTACAGACTTAGGAAGTGGCAGAGAAGAATTAGAGTTTCTAATGCAACTGAGAGAAATCTTGCGTTTGCGCTATCTGAGCTTGATAGAATGGCGTCTGCTATGGGCTTACCTAGGAATGTTAGGGAAACTGCAGCTATGATTTATCGAAGAGCCGTTAATAAAAATCTGATAAGAGGGAGATCAATCGAAGGCGTAGTTGCTGCGTCACTTTATGCTGCATGTAGGCAGTGTGGAGTGCCAAGAACACTTGATGAAGTTGCTGGCTCGAGTCGTGTTGGAAGAAAAGAGATTGGGAGAACTTATCGCTTTATGACAAGGGAACTTAAGCTTAAATTGATGCCTACTAGGCCACAGGATTATGTGCAGAGGTTTTGCTCAGAGCTTAAGCTTACGGGAGAGGTCCAGAGCAAGGCGACAGACATATTGAAGGATGCATCTGAGAAAGAGCTTACATCTGGAAGAGGACCGACGGGTGTTGCTGCTGCAGCAATTTATATTTCATCAATATTGTGTAATGAGAGAAGGACACAGAGAGAAGTTGCCGATGTGACAGGGGTGACGGAGGTTACCATTAGAAACAGATACAAAGAGCTTACTGAGAAGCTCGGTATAGAAATTCAGCTTTGAGCTGTCGGGGGTTTATAACATCCGTATACTTATGTGCCAGCCGCCTAGTTGTGTGTTTCCTAGGTGTGCTACCCTCACTTTCGAAAACTGATTTTGGGAGAAGTTGTCAGGGCTTTATCCATTTAAATTCCACATATTTGACTGTGCTTCCAACTTCGCAAAATAAAAATTTTTTCTTTACACCGCCGGAAAGTCTTACTGCTCTAGATATTTCTGGCCACATAGTTTTGCTGGAGGCATTGACTGCGTGGATGAGATATTTGGCATGACAATTATCTGGGGATTCATCGTAGGCTCTAAAGTGAGTTCCGTATTTGAAGCCAGTTTTTACTACTAAACCTCTTTTTTTTGCGTCTGAGTAAGCTTTCATTCTGAGATCGAATTCGTCTTGGGTGTGTTTTCCAAATTCTAAAAGTTTATTCAATTTTATTTCTTCGCCTTTGGCTGAAGAGAGGACTGAGAATTCTCCTTTTCCTAGTAAGTAGCATGCTTCAATTATCGATAATTGAAGAACGTTTCCAATCATTTTACCATAAAAGCCATTCTTTCTTAATAATTCAGAACTAAGTAAGTCAAATATGAATATACGATCCTTGATTAGGTAGCCTGTCATTTTTGACATTTTTTCTGGAAAAATTGAGCCTGTAGGGTTTATGTTTGACATTATGTAGTAAGTTATATCCCCTTCTTCGTCTACGACTCCGTAAAGTAGTGCTTTCCCTTTACTCTCAGTTTCAGAAATTTCTTCAGTGTAAGTAGAAATGTTGAATGCCATTCTTTCAGAGACGGCTCTGACCATGTAAATGGGGCGAGAGTTACTGAGTGTCATGCCACGCGGAAATACAGACATGTCAAATGTTCCACTTTCTATTCTGACTACAAATCCTCTAGACCTTATATCTCTATATACCATATATTTAACATCGAAATCATTTATTGCTGATGCAGAATAGTTAAAAAGATTTTCGAAACTCATTTCTTTGCCCATATGCGTTACGATGAGTCTTTGACACTCACATAGATATGCGGCCTCGGCAAGATCTAGCTCAAGGGCGCCGCCTTTCATAGGATAACCGTAATTGCCCTTATTGTAAAGTTGGCTGCTTTCTTTTTGATCTTTAATGTACACCGAATCTTCAACAAGTTCGCCTGACATTGAGGGCGGTGATGCTTAGGAATCATATTTATCAATTATGAGTGTTTGCTGCTTTTGCATGTATGGATGTTTATAATTTCATGGGAGGTATAGATATGTGTAGTAAGGCGGGGTAGGTTTGGGTAAAACTAATAGTAAATATTAAATAGAAGCTTAAACTAATATATCTGCATTAGTCGAGATAGTATGACTAGTTACTAAAAGAGATAATTTTAAAGTGAGGTAGATGTGGATTGAGGTTAGGGCACGAAATATGTACAGAAAGATTTGGTAGTGAAATTTTGGGGCTGTCAGGATTTAATTTGTGTTAGAAGTTGAGGCATATTGGTGAGGCTAGACGTGACTGTTGAACGATGAAAATTTGAAGATTTGACCTTGTTGCCTTGCTGGTTGGTATCTATAAGAACGTCGTAAAGAAGATTGTATAAAAAGAAGTGGACGAAGAGGTGAAAAGTGATGAACAGCGATAAACCATTGAAAGTTTTGGAACTTAAGCCTGGAGATGCAGGTAAAGGGGTGGCGAGAGTTGATCCAGAGTTGATGGCAATTCTTGGATTGAGAATGGGAGATATTGTGCAAGTAGATGGTACAAAGAGAACCGTAGTGAGAGTGCTCCAAGGTGGCCCTGAGGATGCAAATAGAGGGGTTATTAGAATGGATGGCTCCACTAGACGTAATGCGGGAGCTGGTATCGATGATCGTGTTGGTATTAAAAAAGTTATGGCAAAAAATGCTGACAAGATTACGTTTTCACCGACAGAACAGCTTAGACTTCGTGGAGGAGAAGAATATTTAAGACAGATTATGGAGGGACGTGTTTTTTCCAAAGGGGATGTTATCACGCTTTCGGTGATGGGAAACAAAATTGAACTTATCGTTACGTCGTATTCTCCATCAGCGGATGCTGTAATAATGTCTAATGGGACACAAGTTAAAATTAACGATAAACCTGCTACAGATACATGCGACGTCCCAAAAGTCTCATATGATGATGTTGGGGGACTTAGTGAAGAAGTTAAAAAAATTAGAGAAATGATAGAGTTGCCGTTAAGACATCCAGAGTTGTTTAAAAGATTGGGTGTGGAAGCCCCCAAAGGGGTACTTCTTCATGGGCCACCAGGTACAGGGAAGACAATGCTTGCTAAGGCGGTAGCAGGTGAGACTAGTAGTAATTTTACATACATTGGCGGGCCTGAGATAATGAGTAAATTTTATGGAGAATCTGAGGGGAAGCTTAGAGAAATATTTAAAGAAGCAGAAGAAAATTCTCCGAGTATCATTTTTATTGATGAAATTGATTCGATTGCGCCGAAAAGAGATGAGGTTTCTGGAGAAGAAGAAAGGCGTGTGGTGGCCCAATTATTAGCACTTATGGATGGATTAAAATCAAGGGGGAAGGTTGTTGTTATAGGTGCGACTAATAGACCAAATTCCATAGATGAGGCTCTCAGAAGACCTGGAAGGTTTGATAGAGAGATTGAGATTCGTATTCCTGATAGAAATGGAAGATACGAAATTTTACAAATTCATACGAGAGGCATGCCACTGTCTGGCGATGTGAATCTTGGAAAGCTTGCAGATAAAACGCATGGGTATGCAGGTGCAGATATTTCTGCACTTACCAAAGAAGCCGCAATGGCAGCACTTCGTAGGATATTACCTGAAATTGATCTTGAAGCGGAAGAGATTCCGGTTGACGTTCTTAGTAAAATACAGGTTAATGAGGGAGATTTTCGTGATGCACTGAAAGATCTACAGCCTTCAACTATGAGAGAGGTACTTGTTGAAAAACCAAACGTTAGGTGGAGTGACATAGGTGCTCTTGAAGATGTGAAACAGGAATTGAAAGAAGCTGTGGAATGGCCTCTCAAGTATGCAAAAATTTTTGAACATATGAAGGCCAGACCTCCAAAAGGCATTCTTCTTTATGGGCCACCAGGTACAGGGAAGACAATGCTTGCTAAGGCGGTAGCTACTGAATCGGAGGCGAATTTTATATCTGTTAAAGGTCCAGAATTTTTAAGTAAATGGGTGGGAGAGTCTGAAAGAGCAGTAAGGGAAATATTCAGAAAAGCGAGGCAGGCTTCGCCATGTGTAATATTTATGGACGAAATTGATTCGATTGCTCCTGAAAGGGGAATGGGAGGAGATAATAATGTTACTGAGAGAATTATATCTCAAATGCTTACGGAAATGGATGGTTTAGAGGCTTTGAATAATGTCATTATAATTGCCGCAACTAATAGACCTGACATTATGGACCCTGCGCTACTAAGACCTGGAAGATTTGATAAGAGCATTTATATTGGGCCTCCAGACAAGGAGTCTAGAGAGAAGATTTTTAAGATTCATATATCGGATAAGCCACTGTCTGATGATGTGAATATTTCGGAGCTCGCGGATAAAACAGAGGGCTGTACAGGTGCGGATATTGCGGCGATATGTAATGAGGCTGTGATGAGTGCGGTTAGGGGCCTTGTAAAATCTGGTGTTCATAGCGAGATTAATCAGTGCAAAGTCAGAATGGAAGATTTTGTTACATCTATTACGAAAATGAATCCTGATGCGAGAAAGAAAGTAAGGTCGGTAGTGGATCCTAACATTGCTTAGATCTGTCTTGACCTTACTAGATCTTATGATCACCTGATTGAAAAACATAGTTTTATAGAAACACAAACATCTCGGAACGATGAGTAGAGAAAGTCTTATTAAAACCACAAGATCCATCCTCTCGAAAGGTGGATTCGACATCTCTTCTCTAATGTTACTTCGTAGTGTATGTTTTGACATTGTTGGAAGAAGAGGAGACACTCTGCTTATAATCAAAATTTTGTACAATATAGATGCTTTTTCTAAAGAAAATGCTGAAGAGATGAAAACACTTGCAGAAATGTTGGACGCATGCCCTATTCTCATTGGGGAGAGGTCTAGCTCTGGATTTCTTGAGCCTGGAATTGTTTACTCGCGATTTAATATTCAGATCGTGTCAAACGAAACACTAGCAGACCTTATACTCGAAGATTCACCGCCGTTTATATTTGCAGCACCTGGGGGACTGTATGTTAAGTTAGACAATGTTCATCTAAAGAATGTTAGAGAGGAGGAGGGGATTAGTCTTGGTACTTTAGCAGACATTGCAGGTGTATCTCGTCGTGCTATTCAGATGTACGAAACAGGAATGAGTGCGATGATTGATGCTGCTTTAAGATTGGAGGAATTTCTAGATACATCCATTATCAAGGCGATAAATCCTTTTGAATATAAATATGAAAACAAACCAAAATATTATGAATTGAGTGGGAATAAGAGGAGCAGTTCAGAAATTTTTAATCAGCTTTTAAATATGGGTTTTTCTGTCACGCCTGTTCTAAGGAGCCCTTTTGAAGCGCTTACACGGAGTGAAGAAATTATAATACTTACAGGACTTAGTAATGAGGATGAGAAACTTATTCAAAAAGCAATGATTTCGTCTGATATTTCAAGAATTACAAGAAAGCATTCCGTCATTATAGTTGAAAAAGAACATGGTTTGGATAATGTCGAGTCCACTGCAATTGTCACTAGAGATGAGCTCAACAGAATGAGTGATAAAGACGAACTTACGGACGTTGTTATTTCAAGATGTAAAAAGCAGTAAATTATTTTCGTCAGTAGTGTTACTACACATTGTGAGAGGAGTGCGATGTTTTGTGGATGAATTGTCTGTCTAGATGACAGTCTAAGTCAGCCGTCTTTTAGTCGGTTCGGTTGCTTTTCTACTATGTCTGACGCCAAAGCGGAGATTCGTGTGATGCTAAATGTGACTATAGGGGAGTTCAAAATTGGGCTTGCCTCACAGAATTGTTTTCAAGTAGTCACGAGACTTAACTCCGCTAAGTATCGACTTGGATTCGATTATATAATTCTCTTCGTAGAATTTTAATTTAGAGAGAATCTTCTTAAAATTAATGTTGCCATCTCCAAGAGTGAGATGTTCATCCTTTTCTCCATTATTATCGTGAATATGAATGTTAACTAATCTATCTTTAAGATCCGTTATTAATGATTCTGTCTGATTTGTTGTATTTGCATGACCGATATCTAAACAGAATGCAAGATTTGTACCATCGAGAAGGTCGATTATTTCTTCGGAGGTTTGTCCCAAAAAGAATGGGAAGGAAGACATATTTTCTACTGCAACAGTTGCTCCGTATTGTTGTGAGATTCGATCAATACTTCTGAGGGATTTTTTTGCTTGTGCAATTGATTTCTCTCTCATGCACGGTACTGATATAGATAGTATGCCAGGATGAATTGTAATTTTATCGATGTTAAGTTGTATCGCAGATTCTATGGTGGAGAGTATTTCAAGAACTGAATCTTCTCTGATCCTTTCATTAAAAGATGCAATGTTGATATCTGATATTGGTGCGTGTAAAGAATATTTGAGATTAAATGATGTGGCCAATGCTGGTAGCTTAGATTCGATTACGCGTAGATGGTGTTTAGCTTCAGCAAATATTTCCCAAAAATCAAAATATTTTGAGATTTCTGTAATAATATCATCTATTTCATATGAACAAAATCCAGTGGACGAAATTCCAATCATTATGATGTCTCAATGTCTTGAAATTATTATATTGTTTTCATACCTGGGTGGTAAGCATAGTTCCAAAAAAACTATCTTAGATTTTGTATCAGGAACTGATAAGTTATTGTTTAATTGATTTTGGTTTCTTTACATACATATAACGATAGAAATGGTAGTGAGAGGGAAGGAATAAATTAACTGGATAAAGGGTTTGCCACATAATATTATATTTATCAGCCATGTCCGGATTGGTTATGGACAGGGCAGATGTTTTGGATGTAGTTACGAGAAAGAATATGCTTCTTTCACCAGATGCTCTGAGAATTATTATGCTAAATTCAGATCCGATTGCTTTCACGCACACTGTATTGTCTTCCTTATCTGGAAATCCTATGCTTGTGACAAAAGAGGACGTAATGAGATGTTTGTCAGGTGAAAAGATGGATGCCCGAGCGCCAAGAGTAATTCGTCATGATAAAGCTAATTGTGATATTAAAGTGGTAAAGGGAACAGATGTTACAAATAATTCTGCTTGTACTGGAAATATAAACGATTTTTTTAGGTATTTTCAAAGCAGATATGCGATTATTAAGAGGATTCTGGAGAACAGATCTGATTTTGGAAAATCATGGAAAATAAAGGAAGCAATTTCCATGGATTCGGAAAGAGAAGTTAGAATTATCGGAATTGTAAACGATAAAAAAATCAATGCAAATGGGAATATTGTGCTTACTATTGAAGATGATGGTGATGATAAGGATAACTGTTGTAGGGTTATTATAAAGAAGGAAACTGAATGTTATAACGATGTATACGTTTATGACGAGGTGCTTGGTTTCGTAGGGTCGTTTCTTCCAAGGCAATCAGATCGTGATCGTTCTGGCGGTACATTTATGGCTAAAAGAGTTGTGAAGCCGGGTGTACCAGAAAATCATCAATGGATTCCTTCAGATTCTGATTCACAAATTGCCTTTTTATCAGATATTCACATTGGGAGTTACAAGTTTTGTGAAAATGGTTGGAATCGAATGGTTAGCTGGCTCAGAGAGAATTCTGAAAAGGAGAATATAAACTATATAATCATGTCGGGCGACGTTGTGGATGGCATTGGGGTGTTTCCTGGTCAAGAAAATGAATTGACTGTTACGGATATTCATGATCAATATAGGAGGCTAGCCGAGCGTCTAAAGGAGATCCCGGATCATATTAAGATGGTTATACATCCTGGAAATCATGATGCGTGCAGGCCTGCTGAACCACAACCTGCACTAGATAACCTTTTTACGAACGCTTTTGATTCTAATGTTCATATGATGGGAAATCCCGTCTATCTTGATATTGAAGGAAGAAGAGTATTAACTTATCATGGTAGGAGCATTGATGATTGGGTATCATCCGCTCAACAACTCACATATGATGATCCTCTTGCAGTTATGAAGGCAATGATTGATTGTCGTCATCTTGCTCCCATATATGGTCAGAAAACAGCACTAGCCCCAGAAAAAAAAGATTTCATGGCAATGGAGTATGTACCTGACGTTTTTGTGTCAGGACATGTCCACGGTTATGGATATATGGTTAACAAAGGAATTAGAATGATCAATGCTTCTACGTGGCAAGATCAGACAGAATATCAAAGAGCTCATAACTTTAATCCCAAACCAGGGGTTATGCCTTTGGTTCATCTTGGTACTGGAAAAATGAGCTCGATGAATTTTTACGCATAAAAATATGTTTTTTATCTGTACTGTTAAAATTTGTTTGACTGAAATATTGCTATATTGCTATGTGGGACCGAGAGCATAAAGCTAAGTAAAGATGTTTGTAAGAGAAAGATCATTACATGTTCATGCAAAACACTAGTATGATCATGAAGAATCCGAGAATGAGCATGAAGTAGGCGGATATCCAGGCAAACTTGAAGAATCTTGCTAGTTTGACTGGATTTCCTATGACCTCTAGATAGAGGTCTTCCAGTGACCTCATTTTTATGTTGCCTCACTCTTTCCTTTTAGGAATTTAAGGCGAATTGTGTTTTCTCTCTCCATCTCTTCGAGTCGGAATTTAACAAAGGCCTGCGCCATCTCAAGATCAGGAATGAGTTTGAACTCCATGGCGTTAACCCTTCTCTTGGTTTTCTCTATTTCATCGAGGAGTTTCCTCATGGTAGTTTCGATCTCAGCCGCACGGACAAGAATATCGAGCAATTTGTCAAAAGCATTTGAGGCTTCTTCAACGTAGGCCGATGTTGAAATGATGCCGTATCCTTTTTCTTGGATATTGCTGTGCTTTATATCAGCTTCAACCTTGGGCACTACCATTCCCATAATGGATTTGTTGCTAACATTGACATGAGGCTCCGATCTGAGCGCGTAGGCGGCACTTTTTACTGCAATTTCTCCATCAACAGCCATTGCAACTGCTATTTTTTGCATAGCTGTTTTGTAAATAGAGGCCACCGAACAACGCATTTCCTTGGCTTTTTCCATGATGTCAAAAAATTCGATGATGAGCCCATCTCTCTTCATTTTCATGATCTTATAACCGCTCTTTGTAGTAGCAATTTTTCTTTTCAGCTCGATGAGAACGGAACGGGTAGGAGTGACATCTCTTGTTGCCATGTTTACACTTTCTTTGGCAGGTATTTTTCAATATATTTCCGGCTTATTCTAGTGATCTGGTCCATGTCAAGTGTTGAGATTAAGTCCCATCCGATTGAAAGAGAATCTTCGATAGAGCGATCATCGTCACGACCTTGACGTACAAATTTATCTTCGAACATATCTGCGAAGTGTAAAAGCTTCTTATCTTTTTCCGAGAGAGATTCCTCGCCAACGATTGCAACAAGTCCTCGAAGATCTTTGCCTTCGGCGTATGCCGCGTAAAGCTGATCAGATACACCTTTGTGATCTTCACGAGTCTTACCTTCTCCGGTTCCGCCCCCCATTAGTCTGCTCAGCGATGATGAAACATTAACTGGCGGATAGATGCCCGCGCGGTGAAGTTCTCTCGACATAACAATTTGGCCTTCGGTAATGTATCCTGAAAGATCTGGAATTGGGTGTGTGATATCGTCTCCGGGCATTGAAAGAATTGGAATCTGTGTGACTGATCCTTTCTTGCCCTTGATCCTTCCTGCACGTTCGTATAGCTGAGCTAGGTTAGTGTACATGTAACCCGGATATCCACGCCTCCCAGGCACTTCCTCTCGAGCCGCACCTATTTGACGAAGGGCTTCACAATAATTTGTAATATCCGTCATTATAACAAGGACTTGCATTCCAAGTTCGAATGCCATGTACTCTGCAGTCGTAAGGCCAAGACGAGGTGTAATGATACGTTCAGCTGCAGGGTCATCTGCAAGATTGAGGAAGACAACTGCGTTCTTTAAAGCACCAGTCCTTTCGAACTCTTTCATAAAGGTTTGTTTTTCTTCATTTGTGATTCCCATTGCAATGAACACAACGGCAAATTCCTCGTTTTCTCCAAGGACTTTGGCCTGCCTTGCAATTTGGAGAGCTAGATCGTTATGAGGTAAGCCAGATCCAGAGAATATCGGAAGTTTTTGCCCTCTGACGAGCGTGTTCATGCAGTCAATAGTTGAAATACCCGTCTGAATAAAATCTGAAGGATTGTCTCTAGCCCACGGATTGATAGCTGCACCGACGATATCAAGCCTCTTTTCTGGAACGATAGCTGGCCCGCCGTCGAGGGGATCTCCGGCACCTGTAAGAATTCTGCCAAGCATGTCTTTGGAGACTGGCATCTTCATAGTTTCTCCAATGAAACGAACTGACGCGTCTCTATCTATACCAGCTGTTCCTTCGTACACCTGAACGACGACAATGTCGTCGGATGTATCAAGAACCTCTCCTCTTTTCACAGAACCATCAGAAAGTTTAACGCTTACAAGCTCACCATATGCAATTGGCTCTGTCTTTTCGACAAAGACGAGAGGCCCTGCAATTTGGGAGACTGTCTTGTATTCCTTGGAAATTTCAACCATTTTTATGCCCCTATATTCTTAAATTGATCGTCAAAGTCGGCATCTATAGCCACCAACTCGTTGTCGATGGTCTCTTCGTACTTAGATCTGATAAATCTTTGCCTTGCTGGAATACCAACTATTTTTTCAACCGTAGCGCCTGCTGAAAGTGCCTTCTGTGCGAGGTCGGAGAATTTCTTGATAAGTTTAAGCATCATGAATTGTCTAGGTATGGGACAATATGTATCAACAGGATCGTACGCATTCTGCTGCAAGAAAATTTCGCGAATCATTTTTGATACTTCGAGAGTAATTTTTTGACTGTCTGGAAGTGCATCAGATCCGACTAATTGAACAATTTCTTGAAGCTCTGATTCTTTTTGGAGAGTCTGCATGGCCCACTCCCTAAGTACAGGGAAACCTTCGCCAACATTTTCGATGTACCAATTTCTAAGCTGTTTGTCGTACAGAGTATACGATGTTAGCCAGTTTATAGCTGGAAAATGTCTTCTTTCTCTTAGTTTGGTGTCAAGAGCCCAGAAAACACGGACGATACGGAGAGTATTTTGTGATACAGGTTCTGAGATATCACCGCCGGGTGGAGAAACAGCACCAATGACCGAAATTGATCCCTCACCATCACAAAGAGTTTTGGCACGACAAGCGCGCTCATAAAATTCTGAAAGCCTTCCTGCAAGATATGCAGGATAACCTTCTTCACCTGGCATTTCTTCGAGTCTCGAAGAAATTTCTCTCATTGCTTCTGCCCATCGAGACGTAGAATCCGCCATGAGTGCAACGTTGTATCCCATGTCTCTAAAATATTCGGCAATCGTCATTCCAGTATAAACTGAAGCTTCTCTTGCCGCAACGGGCATGTTAGATGTGTTTGCGATAAGGACTGTTCGGTTCATCAAAGGATTGCCGGTTTTTGGATCTTCTAACGCTGGGAATTCTGTAAGGACCTCTGTCATCTCGTTTCCACGTTCGCCACATCCGATATAGACGACTATCTCTGCATCAGACCACTTTGCAAGCTGCTGCTGAGTGACTGTCTTACCGGTACCAAAACCACCAGGGATTGCTGAAGCCCCTCCCTTTGCAAGCGGAAACATTGTGTCAAGAATCCTCATACCAGTTATAAGGGGCACATCTGGTTGATGCTTTTCTTTAACAGGTCTCGGAACACGAACTGGCCATTTTTGCATCATAGTGATCTTTTTGCCATCGATAACTGCGATAGTCTCCTCGACTGTGAAACTGCCAGTTTTTATCTCTTCTACCTTCCCGCTGAGGTCAACCGGCACAAGAATCTTGTGAAGCATTGTTCCTTCCATGACAGTACCGAGAACCTGTCCTGAAGTTACGACATCTCCAGACTTCACAACGGGGTTAAATTCCCACTTCTTTTTTCTGTCTAGTCCGGGAGCAGTGACTCCGCGCAATATAAAGTCGCCCATTTTCTCTCGAAGAGCTACCAAGGGCCTTTGAATTCCATCGTAAACAGAATGTAAGAGTCCCGGTCCAAGCTCTACTACGAGTGGTCGACTAGTATTTGTAACGGGTTCTCCAGGTTTGACGCCGGACGTGTCTTCATAGACTTGAATAATTGATTTGTCACCAACAATTTTGATGACTTCGCCCATTAGTCGTTCTTTTCCAACGTACACGACGTCGTACATGCGCGGTGAGATGCCGACAGCGGTGACAACCGGCCCAGCTACTCTATAAATTCTTCCTTCATTACTCATCTACTCATCCTCTTTGTATAAATCGACACCAATTGCTCTTTTAACCTTCTCACGAAGATCGGTTGCACCGCCTCCTCCAATCGGAACAACAACTGGATGAATTGAATTCATTACCTTTATCCTGAAATTAACGGGAAGAGATTCGATATCCTTCGAATCAACGGCAAGAATACCAATGTCAGGGGTCTCCATCACCTCTCGGAGCTGTTTTTGATAATCTTCAGGCTTGGCTGTGAAGACGCGTCTTAGCCCAGCAAGTCTGAATCCAAGAACGAATTCATCATTTCCTATTACCGCTATATTCATTAAATCACCAAAAGACCTTCGATAGTATGTCTATCAAGGTCATTTTTAATACCTCTCGCTATTATTCTTATGTTGTTGACCTCGTTTTCTTTCCGAATAAGGTAATCGATTACTGGGATAACTGATAGAGGATACAAATGCGAGAACGATCTAGCGATTCTCATTCTGTATCTTTTCATGCCAGCAGCTATGTCGCTGAGTGAGTTAATATCGTCGCCCAATACCTCTTTGATGTCGTCGTAGAAGTTTAGATGCGTTAAGTCGTTTATCATTGCCGGAATAGTGTCTACGTTAGCGAGTCTAGCGGCTAATCTTTCATCAATTTTTTTGCCACCATGGATGATATACTTCATCACGTCCTCTCCGTATATCCCCTCTAATTTTAACTTTAGAATCGTTTCAATATTAATTATATCGATCTCGCTTCTTACAAAGTTTCGATATACATATACAGGCCTTGACTTAGGATTCGTACGTTTGAGAAGATTTTTGTAATAACTTTTTTCTAGAAAATCCTCTACGGGTGCAGAGATACCCTGCTCCTTAAGTGCAATAAATATATTTTCGGGTATTAAAGTACCTGTCATTCTTCCATAATTTCTTATGATGTCTTCTTCTGCATCAAGTGCCATAAGCTTTTCAAGTTTATCTGCACTCAAACATCCAGCTAAAACAAGATCTCCTTTAACATCTTCTAGGGGAGCCCCATACAACTTACTGCGAAGTATGATTCTAAGATTCCAAATATCCCACTTTCCTAAAGTAGCTGCAAGTACGTTGTGTAATTCGCCGGTGGTCGACTTTAGTATGTCCCTGAATAGCCGCGCCATATTTGCGTATGTTGCATGTTCGATGAGATTTACTCCATCGAACTTGCTAGCAAACTCAGAAATTTCCGAGTACCCCACTTCGTCTATAAAGTTGGAGATCTCAGGAAGATTCATCAATAGCATTTTTTGGTAAGAATCTTCTTTCAGAAGTGATGACTTCTTGGCTTTAACGCGAGCAGTCATGTACGCATAGTTGCCTCCCCCCCTCCTGCGTCCGAACATGTTTCATCACCCGAAGAGAATATCTGATAATTTCTTTACTTCACGATTCCAAATGGCTTGAAGAATCGTTGCATATTGCATATCAATTCTGATCGATCCATCCTCATTTTCAAGAATGACCCCTCCAAGAATCTTGCTATCTTTGATGAGTGAAGAAACGCCGAGATCTTCAGCCGTAACTTTTTCTTCTGGTGAGATGCGCGCTCTGGAGCCATTGACCATGCCTTTCGATGCATTAATCATCTTTTTGTATTGTTCTAATTTTATATTTTCTGGTGCAGACTCGAGAGACTTGAGAGTTTCGACAAACAGCCTCGAGAGGATCTCTTTTTTCTTAGCCAAAACTATTCTTTTACTTTCTAGCTCAGCACTTGAAAGTTCTTGGCGTCTGAGGTGATCGATCGTGTCTTTGAGTTTCTTTTTCCATTTTTCATCTATGGCGGAAATCTCAGTGTCGGCTGATGATATAATCTCCGCAACTTCCGCGTCTGCTTTTGACGCGATGGCGGATATAGCCTCATTGGCCGATTTGTCGATTTCTAACTTTACAGCGTCTAATGCCATGAAACGGCCTCTCGCTTACTGCAAAGTGAATAGCGCAAGGATAGCAACGACTAGTCCAAAGATCACAATAGTTTCTGGAAGAACCATTAAAACCATTGACTTACCGAAAAGGCTCATATCTTCGGTGATTGCACCAACCGCTGCCGCGCCAACATCCTTTTCTCCAAGTCCCGCTCCAAGCCCAGTGACTCCAACTGCAATGCCTGCTCCTATGGCTGCCAATCCTGTTCCGATATCCATTTCTTTACACCTCTGTTTTTGTGGTTTCTATGTGTTTGTACTCGGCGCCGAACGGCCTGTATTCCGTCCCGCCTCCTGTAAAGAATTTGTTCATCATTTCAACATACTGCAATCTTAACGAATGCAGTCCAGCAGAAATGATTGCTAATAGCCATATCATGACGTGACCAATAAGGAAAACGACGCATGCTGCGATGATTCCACCGATCCCTTTTGGCGCTAGCATGAGTATGGATATGTAGTTGAAAGCAAGCGCCATACCTGCCTTCGACATTCCAATTGCAGTTAAACGTGCATATGAGAGAATATTTCCAACAATCCCTGGGAGTTCGAGAACTGCGAGTATTCCTTCTTTAGGCCAGCATGAAGCAACGCCTATGATTAGTATCGTTCCTCCAGCCCCTAGGAGAATCATAGTACTTCTCTCGACGGGAAGATCTCCTTTGGCAAATATGATTCGTGTGACGGCGTAGCAGAATATTACCATCCCTACAAATACAACCATCCAACTTCCTGCTTCAAGATATGCTTCTTTGAATCCAGACCGCATCTTGACGTTGCAGAATTTCAAGACATACGCTAAGAATAGATGGACTATGCCTACGTAAACGCTTAGTTTCAATAGAAATGTTACTTCTTCGAGTTTGCTGATCCCATGTCCGCCGATAAGAATGCCGGTAAACCAGGACGGGTATGACTCGATGCCTAAGAGAGATTGCCAAGTAACCTCCGTGTTAGTTGCCTGACCAACAAAATGTATACCTATCATCTCGCTGAAGAAGAAGAATCCAAATATTGCGGCCCAGATACCGCCAAAGAAGAACACTGTTGATATGGCCTGAAAATCTTTAGACTTGGCGTGTTTTAGGCCGTACGCTCCAAGGGCGATGAATGGAATTGCGTATCCGAGATCTCCAACCATGAATCCAAAGAAGAGTGGAAGGAAGAACCCTATTATTAGAGACGGATCCACCTCATTATACCGAGGTAGTGACAAAAGTGATACAGGATATTCGAAGTGCTTCCCGTAAGATCCATTTTTCCACCTAGATGGTGGAGTTTTGAAGCGAGGCTCTGTTTTTTCTTCCTCGACTGATCTACCTCTTGTTTCCTGAACTTCAAAGTAGACAGTGCTGCCAAATGCGTTTCTAAGGCCAGACTTTACTAATTCCACCTTTGAAGCTGGAATCCATCCATCTACTACAAAAGAGTACTCACTTGTCGCAACCCTCATTGGTAGCTCCCCTTTCCTTGCGATGTTAGTAAGTCTCTCATCTCCTGCAACAACTATTGATCCATATTTCTTACAGAGGTTAGATATTTTTTCTTCCGATTTGGTAAGATCTAACTGAGCTTCTGTTAGTTCTTTTTGAATGATCGGTACTGCGTCCGCAGGATTCCCTTTGATTTTTGGAACGACAATTTCGGAATATCCGAATTCAGAGAGGGTTATGGATGCTTTATCTTTGATCTTATTATCAACGAATAGAGCGACAACTCCACCATCTTTTTCATTAAAAGAAATAAAATACTCCGAATTTTCAAGTGTGTCTAAAGCTTTTGATGGATCGGCCCTGACGTTACCAACGAAGACAGTGATGTTCTTATAACCGCCATATAAATCTAACTTGATTGGAAGAAGTGCTAGCCTACTTAGGCATGAAATTTGGCTCTTCAAAGAAGATACGCACTGCGCGATTTTATTCCTTTCATCTACCGCTGCAGCGACTTCAGCGCGGATGCTCTCGATTCGTCCTGGCGATATTTCTGCATCTACGCTCCTAATTGGCATAGGTTTAACTTCGGCTTTGGTGGGATCGATGCCTAGATCTTTCTCCATTGCCTTTAATACGAGTAATTTCTGTGAAACATCTGTCAAATAATGGTGTGGCTTGCCAATTTCGAATCCGTCATCGGAACCGTTGGAATGATCTATTAAGTGAATGGCATTAAGCTCATACAGCGTGTCTGTAACCTCAGCAAAGTGGGATTTCGTTCCTGCAATCACAACCCTGCTCATCGATTCAGGAAGAAACATCGATTACCCTCACAAACTCCCTGATAAGAAAGTCCTTGGCTTTCTGTAGTCTCTTCTCCGCATCTCCTTCAATCTGTGCTGCCTCTTTCTTCCCAGCATCTAATAATACGTTGCGTTTGGTGACGAGGTTATTCTTTTCATTCATGATTGAGGATTCGTAATTCTTATGGGCCTGGGACTCGGCATTCTGAATCCTCTCCAAAGAAGTCCTACGTGCGCTGGCAACTGCCGACCTTCTGTCTATTTCAGCTTGCTCGATTCTAGACCTCGCACTTTCCTCTGCTTTTTTGATACTTTCAAGTATATCGGTCCGGCTCATCTGTATACCACAACCGCAATCTGGTGTGGTGTATGTGCAAATGATACTTAAAGCAGTTGCTCTGTGCCCTTTGGTATTTGAGGTTATATCTCGACGTGATATCTCCTAACAATCATGCCGACTTCGTTGAAAAGTTTCGATGAAAAATCATCGATGTAGTCTTCATCATAAACAACTTCTTTAATACCAGCATTTATTAGGATCTTAGCACACATAGAGCATGGATATGTTGTTGTATAAATAGTTGCACTTTCGACACTAATTCCTCCGAAGTACGCAGCTTGAATGATGGCATTTTGCTCCGCGTGAACGCCACGACATAATTCATGTCTCATACCAGAGGGTATGCTCATTTGTTGCCTAATACAACCTATATCTTCACAATGTTTTGTTCCTTTTGGAGACCCGTTGTATCCTGTAGCGAGAACACATTTATTTTTAACTATTACGGCACCAACATGCCTCCTGATACATGTGGATCTTTCTGATATAAGAAATGCCATTTTCATGAAATATTCATCGTTGTTTGGTCTGTTCATAAAAACACTGACCTATTGACTTTAATGGTGTTGATAATAAATAGTATGTATTTAAACATAAATTGCTACTTTGATTCTTGAGATGTTGTGTGAATGTATAGATTATCCAAGACATACCTATTTTCACATATGCCGCGTTAATCTGATAGATTTATAGCTGTGTGAAAGTGTGTGTAAAACGCGTATTTGCTGTGATGTAGTCAAGACGACGTTTGTTGCTCAGTTTGAAGAGAAATATTGACGATTAAAGATACTGACCGAGAGTGAAACTATATCTTCGGTAAATAGGCTGTTTATTTTTAATCATTAGAGCTTTTGTTTTGGTATTTAGGTGGAATTTGGTGGATTATGTATTTTGATATTGCGTAGGTGTCTCACTAAATAAACCCTCTCCCCCCTTTATTTCCACTGGACTAGAGATTCATATGAGTTTTGCCTGAGTGGAGGTTTTGTATTCGTTTAGTGAGTTGAAAAATGGATCTTTTTTGAATTTTTCGATGATATCTTTTGAGATTTCTAGTTTGATCTCTTTTGTTCTACCTGCTCTTCCAAATGACTTGATTGAAGCATTTATTAGTCCCATTGCGTCTAATTCTGATATTAAATCTGTGATCCTTCTTTGTGACAGGGGAGTTATTCCGAGAATAACTGCTATCTCCTCATAAGAAGAATAAACATCCCCAGTAATCATCACTTCAATACCATCTTCATGATTTTTTATTATGCTTCTAAGAACTATTTTTGATTGGATAGTTAATGATTTTACAGCTTCATTAATAATGTCCATTTCCATACTGTTTCTCGCCGATTTTACATGAGCTTCAGAAATCGAAGAATCGCCATTCCTTTCTGCTATATCTGCGGAAATCCTGAGAAGGTCTATTGCTACCCTTGCGTCACCATCATTTCTTGATGCATATGCTGCACATAATGGAATAACACTGCTTTCCAGAGCGTTTTCTTCGAAAATACCTTTTGCTCTCTCATTTAAAATATCTTCTAATTGTTTTCTGCTATATGGATGAAAGACCATGCTTTCTCCACCTAAACTACTTTTTGTTTTTGGTTTTAAAAGTTCTAAAAATTTGAGATTGTTCGATACTCCAATCAGAGACACTCTTGAGTTCTTTAGATGTTCATTGATTCTTGCGAGATAATATATGAGTATGTCTCCTTTTCTCAGAACAATATTATCTATCTCATCTAAAATAATGACGAATGTACGTTTTCTTCTCTCGATTTCAATCAATAATTCACTATAAAGTTTTTCGAGACTCCAACCAGTAAATGGAACTTTCTCTTCTTTACCAACAGTAAATTGATCCACGATACTATATATAACACCATACGCTGTATCCGTTACCTCGCAGTTAATGTAAACATAATGACATTTTTGGTTAGTAGGATCTGCTTTTCTTAACTCTTTTCCAATATAATTTAGAACCGCTGTCTTTCCAGTTCCAGTTTTTCCATAAATCATTATATTTGAGGGTTTTTCACCATTTAAAGCAACTGCAATAATACCAACAATTTTATCAATCTGTTCCTTTCGATGAGGCAACTCTTCGGGAATATATGTAGTTTGGAGGACACTTCTGTCTCTAACTAATTTCCTCCTTTTTTGTATAAATCTAACAAAAATCGAATCGTTATCTACATTTTCATGGGACACATTTATCACATAACTAAAATTCCTGCTACCTTCTCATTTTCTACATGATATTTAATACTCTGCAGGACCACTTCCCCAGCCTACACTGATCGTTCAAAAATGTCTAAATGTCCAATACTTATCTTAAACAATACATATTGTAAACTACAAAACTGACATACAATACCCAACTCAAAGTATCTTATTCCCTTTTATTAGTGGAAATAAAGGGGGGAGAGGGTTAGAAGAAACATTGGTCACCAACGGGTAAGAACCATTGCAACACCATTTCCTCCACCAAAACACAGTGTCCCCAATCCAATATTTTTATTTCTTTTTATCATAGCATGTAAAAGCGTAGTAAGAATCCGAGCCCCTGAACATCCAATTGGATGTCCTAATGCTATGGCTCCGCCATTGACATTAAACGATTCTCTTGGAATATTAAGACTTTTTTTTACTGCACACGACGCTGTTGCAAAAGCTTCATTATGCTCAAATAAATCAATATCATCAATACCTATCTTCGCCTTTTTAAGAACATATTTTGTTGCTGGAATCGGAGCCTCCATTATCAACTCAGGAGGAACACCACATTCTCCATAGGCCTCTATAGTCGCAAGAGGCTTCAATCCATATTCTTTTGCGAATGAAGAAGAAGCAATAACAAGCGCAGACGCACCATCACTTAATTGCGATGAATTACCAGCAGTAACTTTTCCATTTGTTTTAAACACCGGTTTAAGTTTCGAAAGGACCTCTACACTAGTGTTTTCTCTAATACCCTCATCTTTGTCGAAAGTGACATTTTTATCTCCTTGTTTAATCAATATAGGAGAGATTTCGTCCCTAAATGCTCCTGATGTAGCAGCTTTTGAAGCTTTAATATGACTCTCATATGAAAATAGGTCTGCTTCTTCTCTAGAAATATTAAATTTATCAGCGACAATCTCCCCTGTAAACCCCATATGTCGGTTAGTAAAAACGTCCCATAATCCATCCAAAATCATAGAATCTTTAATAATCTGATCATTCATCTTAAAACCAAATCTGGCGCCAAATATAAGATAAGGTGCTGCTGACATATTTTCCATACCGCCTGCAACAACACATTTGTAATCTCCAATCCTGATAGAATCTGCTGCAAGCATAACTGCTTTCATCCCAGATCCACAGACCGCATTTACCGTAAAAGATCCTACTTCTACAGGTAGACCGCCATTAATTGCAGCCTGTCTTGCTGGATTTTGCCCTTGACCTGCAGAAATAACATTACCCATGATACATTCATCAACATTTCTAGATTCGATCCCGGCTTCTTCCACCGCGCTTTTGACTACTATAGCGCCTAAATCAGTTGCTTTAATACCAGAAATCGACTTTCCATACTTCCCAATAGGTGTTCTTTTTGCACTGAGTATAACGGCTGTCTCCATATGATGCGACCCTTCAAATTAAAAACTAAACAATTTGGTTATTAATCTTACCTTTTGATAAATTCAATCGGTTGTTCCAAACCCATTCTTTTTAACGGTTTAGAAAGGTGCCTTCGAGAACACACAGGTGGTTCATACCATCCAGGGACTATCCATCTACTCCTATATTGAACAACTGCACTCTTCTCTTTGGTATGACAAGTTTTACAGCGATATCCTTGTCCTCTACCTATAGAATTCATTTTCTTTTCGCATATGGGACATATAGGATTGGAAATTTTTTCAGCACATCTCACTACTGACACAACATGAAGTTTCTCAACATTTAACGTTCTTGGATACTCCCTAAATTCTCCAACAACTTCTATCTCGTCATCAGGAATAAGCTGATCAAATACAAATCTAAATTCTTTAGATGGTTCATACGCTCCGCACGTGATCACTCCATATTTTGTACTAATACCTATAAATGTATGTCCCCCTCTGATATGGTTCGCTTTTGAGACAACCTTTCCCCCAATAAAATACGACCGATTTGATACTAGCTCTTTAGCATCCCTAATAACATGATCGTCAGTTCCCTGATTCGTAAGAAATACAAGCCAACGATATATCTTCTCAGTCTTTACTATGTTTGCAGCATCAATGACGTCCCTAAGAACATCACCTCTTATGCCATACAACACTGGACAAGGTGTAGACGGCACTATTGCTACTTTTCCTGTTCTATCTTCCCAATTATTGAAAGTGGTCGGAAATTTAGAATCCATTTTTTTTATAGAAGTAGGATCGTACTGTCTTTTGGTACCCCATCTCTCCCTCTCTCTATAAGCCAATAATTCAAATGTTATATCTTCTGGAATCCATGCGAGACCACATGTAGCACCTATAAGCCCCCTTCCATTTCCAGTGGTATATGTCAACGCACCGATTCTATCTATCTCCCTGTCTATCTCCTCTCTGCTCAGTATAGTGGTAACACCTCTTTTATAAAACGACACATCTGGTCTTTGAGAAGAAATCAATAACCCGGCATTCGCATCAGATTCACAATATTTTTCAGTTATAGGAATTAGCCTTTTCATTATACTTCTATAATCTAACTCATAATTGTCTGAATCATCGTAACAATAAAACTCCTTGTCGTCAACCATTCCAATAAATCTCTTCTTCCCAACCCCATGACCGAACTTCATAACCAAAGATCCATTACCTCTAGTTTTCCACGGAACTGCGGGATTAAGTCTCACGAGCCTCGGACAACCTATGAGGTCTAAATCCGACAACTCTTTAATGATCTCTGTAGCAAGAAATGTCGTGCAGTTACCTCTAACAGAGTCAGTATCGTCAACAGCTACAAACATCTCTTAACTATTCACCTGAAAATAGATGATGCATCATCCAATCTACGTCAAATTTTATGATGTCCTCATACCTCTGACCATTACAGATGAATGCAATTGGAATATTAACAGCACTCGCAATTGATAGAACCGCCCCCCCTTTCGAATCAGCATCCATTTTTGTGAGAATAGCAGCATCCACACCGATTGCATCATTAAACACACGTACTTGCTCCACAATATCGTTGCCAGCAAGCGAGTCCCCTACAAATATTTTCAATTCTGGTTTTGCAACCCTCACAATCTTCTTCATCTCGTCAATGAGATTTTTGTCAGTTTGCATGCGTCCGGCAGTGTCGATAAAAACAACATCCTTTTTTTTCATCTTTGCGTACTTTATAGCGTCAAATGCAACCGCAGCAGGATCTGCATTTTGTGAATGTTTTATAACTTTACATCCTAAATTCTCAGCATGAATAGATATCTGCTCAATAGCTCCTGCCCTAAAAGTATCTCCAGCTGCCATCACAACTGTGTAACCACTGTTCATAACATAATTTGCAATTTTAGCTATGGTCGTCGTCTTTCCAGTTCCGTTAATTCCAACAAACATTACAGACACAGGCCTATCTTGCTGCTCAAACCAAACATCAAAATCAAATTTACTAGCTTCAAGGGTATTCTTGATAGCATCCTTAACCGAAAATTCAACTAGCTGCGCCAACGAATCCTCAGAGTTCAATCTCGCTCCAACAAGGCTTTTTTTAACATTTTTCTTGATTTCATCGATAACAGAAAGTGCTACATCCGATTCAAGCAACACGATCTCCAGATTCCAAAGAAATTCATCTAATGAATCTTCCCTAACTTTCTTCCCAAATCTCGCCCTCTTAGCAACATCAACAATGACAGCTGCATCTTTTCCTGCTGCCACTCTATACTCCTTCGACCCTACCTGCCTTCCCTCGATCTGTTTTTCAAGCACCTGTTCTGTCGTAGGTGATGGAGTAGAATCCCCCACTGTGGGCTCTATAGAAAACAATCCCACGCCAACTTTCTTAAAAACATCCTTTAATTTCTGTTTCAGAGAGTCAAACATAGAGTGCGGTCACTGCTGTCTTTTCTGATATTCTTGTTGGACAACAACTGCGAGTGTCCTAGCCTTACCATCCAATTCTTCGATGGCAGATGAGAGTTTCTTAATAACTTCGGATGTCTTCTCAATATTAGACGCCATATACTTCGTTGCATCTTCAGTATTCATATCAACTGAAACTCTATTTCCTATACCAACAACTACTAGCTTGCTATCCGCAACTTTAACCCGAATAAATGATGACATTCCCACAGGAGCAAGAATCTCATCGCCCTCACTCGCACCTGCGAGCATCGCAAATGTATCGCGAGTCCTAATCATCTCTTCAAGAGAGATTTGAAGGAACTGCGACTGCTTCACTGCAGAATCAATCTGCGCCCTAAGCACATCGAGTGCCGCTATAGATTGTTGAAATTCGTCGTCATTCACACTATGCACCGACTTTATACTTCACTACATGGTCAGTGACTTCATCATTACTCAGCGCCTTAATATCCGAAAGCGTAATTTGCCATCTCTTGATTTTATGTCTACTGCCAATGACAGAGAAAACTTGCTCTCTGGCTTTCATCTCATCCTCTGCCGCAACCTCAATACAAAACGGCTGTTTTCCTATTCGTACACTCAAAAAGGTACCAGTCACCCGAAAACCTCTCATCTCAAGCTCCCGCCTTCCAATCTATAACTATGTAATAAGTCTTTCCTTAATCTATTTTCGTACAATATTGGCTGACAACTTTCCATCCTACTAAAACCCGCTGTACTATCTAATGCGTCTATACCAACAAGGCATATGTCAAATCACATCATCAGCCAAAGTGATTTTTTTAATATACACACCTAATCGTGAAATAGGAAAACATGCAACCACACAATATTCTAAACTAAGTAGTTTGAAAATCACCCCAAATCTCGTAAAGATAAACCGAATGATCCACCAACGCATCAAATATTTCAAAATTAGGCCTGTTATTCTAAGGAATTTTTATGTCTGCCATCCCTCTCCCCACAAGAAACACTGCAGCATACTCCGGTACTGATGAAATACCACTCAACACAAAGCGTTGATCTTTTATTTTAATGTCTACATCCCTCCTAGTAACAACAGTAACATCATCATCAGAATATTGATCCGGTACCGCCGAAACTAACGGATCAAAATCTGTAAGATCATCCCTTGATAATGGCACTACGCGTAACCCGCTTTTTCCATGAATGGATCCTGGAAGACGAATTAATCTTTTAGTGTCGCTAGTAACTGGTTCATCTATCTTCCCAGACAACTCAGGTATCAGATCCTGTGCTGCCAATCGCAAGAACTCCTGCGCGTCCTTTCCCAACAACACTCCTTCTTTTCCAAAAACTTTTGTTCCTACTTTTCGAAAATAAACTCTACATTTTTTGATTGAATCATTATCAACATTTTTAATCGATGGATATAACCTCCTAACTTCCTCCGGCCCAAAATTACAGACATCATCAATAACTCTCCTCATCACACTTCTTATACGGAGTTTCCATCCACCGGAATCCTCAATAGAACTCTTGCCTTTACCTATAGATTCAAACATCCGGTCAGTGTTCAACCCATTGGACGTGATATAGTCTACAATTTCTCTCCTTCCGTAGGAATCCAACCCTATGACGTCACTTTCTTCAATATGAACATGGTACCCCCTTCCTCCAGAAAAAACAATATGTACTTGATTCTCGTCAAAACCTAAATCATCTAAAAGAAAGGAATCCACAAGTTTAATCACTTCTTTCTTAATCTGCCCCAACATTTCAGGGTACGACATATTCTCGGCACCAGCAAGATGATCCGCATCTAAATCAAAAACAAGATCTGCACCCAACCACTCTTTCTCTTCTATAGTTGGAGCATCAGGTTTTCTATAATATGCTGTAGAATAATAACAATGAGACGGAACTTGAGTATATACAAACCTCCTAACATCAGTCAAAGTGACAAACCTCATATGTCTTCTAACAAAATTTTTGTCAAAAAACATAAAACCAAATTCTCTTCTACCAAAGCGGGATGGTACAATAATTGAATTCTTCTCGTAATATTTCCTGAACGATTTTAAAAGAAAACGAGCGTTTACATCCATCATTTTTAGAACCATTGAATAACACATAATTAAAATAACGGCCCCAATACACCCATAAACGATGAAATTTCCGGCCTACGATAACCATTTTCACATGTCCCCTTCAGGAAGAAACATACTTGCCGCAAAAGAGTACGAATCCGCCGGAGGCACTGGCTTTACACTCGTAACATTACCATACGAAGAAGTTCAAATTTCTGAACCGTCAGATTTTTTAAAATCGTTTAAAATTACACTATCATTGGCGGACAAAGTCAGGGAGCAAACAAATTTAAAAATCAATATCGCCGTCGGACCCTACCCTATTCTTCTTATCCCTTTAGCCGAAAGATACGGTCTCAAAAAAGCTGAGCAAATGTTGATTACGGGTATGGAGGACGCCGCTAAACTTGTTGCCGATGGAAAAGCATCTGCACTTGGGGAAATAGGGCGACCTCACTTCTTAGTAGACGAAGACATAATAGTCGCGTCCAACAGAATAATGCTCAGGGGAATGGAACTAGCACATGAAAATGATTGTCCCGTGATAATTCATTGCGAATCAGAATCTTACACAAACAAAAGCCTTGTCGACATTGCAAAGGCGGCTGGGCTAAGTGCCGAAAAAGTTATAAAACATTCGTCACCACCTCTCATAACATTAGAAGAAACATATGGTCTTACTCCTTCAATACCTGCGTCAAGATCATCAATCAAAAATGCATTATCGAAGGGGAACAAGTTTATGATAGAAACTGACTTCGTTGACGATCCAAAAAGACCAACTTTTGTTATGCCGGCAACCACTGTTCCTAAAAGAATTAATGGGTTTTATCAGTCTGGAATACTTACAAAAGAGCAAATTTACAGAATGTGTGAGGACATTCCGGATAGCCTCTACTCCAGACATAAATAATTGTGCCGAATTGTAAACTCAATATGAATGCAAAAGTTTCGTGTGCGTACAATGAAGGATCCGTTGAAGATTCACCATTCATTGGTGCAAAGGGGTTCTCGATAATGATAGAAGTTGACAATCAAAAAACGCTTTTCGACACTGGTATGCGAGGTAGGTATCTCATTCACAACCTCTATTATCTCGGTATTGAACCCAATGATATCGATAGGATAGTCATATCCCACAATCATTCTGGGAATATAGGTGGCTTGCCTAAAATTCTGAAAGACAGAAGCAAATCAATAGATGTTTACATAAACTCTCTACTTACAGAAGTAAAAATCAAACCTCCAGAACTCGAAAAAAAAGTGCTTTTTCATGAAATGACAGGAACTACCAACCTAAGCGAACATCTTTTCACGGTCGGTCCGTTTGGGCCATTAGAAGAATACGTCATAGTACTAAATACAATCAAAGGACCAGTCATCATAGCTTCATGTTATCATCATGGGACAGAATGTGTTCTTTCATCAGTAAAAAAAATAACTAAACAAAATCCTGCATGCCTTATCGGCGGAATCCACGTTCCAAGGGCAAACAGAATAAGCATGGATCCAACCGCTAAAATCTTCAGTTCTTTCGGTTGCCCTAGCATGTATTTTAACCATTGCGCATCTCCCAGTGGTATAACATTTCTTAGAGTTCACTTCGGTTTAGAAAATGTTAAAGACTTCTACGCAGGATCCAGTTTAAACTTTGAGGTCTAGTTTATTATACAATTAAAAGCTATCAGTCAGCCGCGATTATGACAGGATGGAGATTTAGAACAGCAATTATGTTCATTTTTTTGACTGCACTTCTCATGTCCATGGGCGCATTAGCAAGTCTATGGTTATCTTCCGGATGGTATGTAGGTGCGGGAGTAATGTTCATTTTTTCATCAATAATGTGCCTCATTTCCTATTATAAATCGAAAGAAATAGCGCTGCGAATGAATCACGCAAAAATTATCAATGAACAAGAAAACCCGAGGCTCTATAAGCTAGTACGGGAAGTTGCAGAAAGAGCCGAAGTTCCAATGCCAGATGTAGGCTTGTGCATTAGCTCTCAACCGAATGCATTTGCTACTGGTAGAAATCCGAGTCACGCCGCAGTTGTTGTAACATCAGCATTGTTAGATCTTCTTCCTGATGACGAATTAAAAGGTGTAATTGCACATGAAATGTCACACATCAAAAATCGTGACATTCTCATAATGAGCATAGCATCTACATTAGCCATGGCCATTTCATACGTTGCGCACTATCTCTATTGGATGGCATTTGTAAATAGCCTGGACAGACAAAAAGACGACAACAACTCAACAATTATTCTAATGGCAGTTGCTATTGCTACGCAAATACTTGTTCCAATAGCGGCACTTATCATTCAGCTAGGTATCTCAAGAAATCGCGAATATCTTGCTGATGAAACAGGTGCAAAAATCATCGACAATCCTCTCGCACTCGCGAGAGCGTTAAGGCATCTCGATGATAGTATTAAGAGAATCAACTCGTCAATTAGTTATCACACAAAGGCATATCAAAGCGGAACAACACCAGCATTCAATCCTGCTGATGAATACCAAAGTGCCCATATGTGGATTGCAAATCCTCTCACGGGAAAAGGTTCAATATTCTCCAACTTGTTTAGCACACACCCCCCGATGGAGGAAAGAATTGCCAGATTGAATGCTTTAGCATATGGATCGAATCCATGGTATTGATTTAGCAAACAAAGCGCAACATTTTCCTTTACTTCAAAACTTCCACTTTGCAGTCATATAGCCTCTACTCATAGCAACTAACTTAAGATCTTTACACAGATATCGTTGACTAGATTGAAATGTTTGGAAGGAAGCTAGGAATTAAAAACAGGATTAAACTTCTGCTGATCGACGAAGCAAATGATTTACAATCCCAAGTCGCAGAATATTTCATCTGCGATATGTATGGGGACAAGTACTGTGTTTATAGTGCTGGTCCAGAGACCAAATATATCGACTGCGAACTTATATCAGTAATGTATCAACTAGGCTACGATATAAGATCAAAAAAATCAAAAGGCTTTGATCACAAAGAAATTCCGAAAAAATTAGATTACATTATATTTCTTGAAGAGGAAACATATAACAAATTCAAGAATACCGTCCCGTGGGACGCACCACAAATTGTTGTCGACTTTGGAAGGAAAAATAACTTTGAAAAAGCCACAGACGATACTGAACTATTCAAATACTATCAACAATTCATCGAAAGAATCAAGATTTGGACAGAAAATACATTTAGTAGTACAGAAAAATTAAAGCTAATAGCAGAAACAAAATCTCTGTAGAACACGAAACGAATACGCTTGTAACATGTAAAATAACGTCGTGTTCATAACATGAGACAAATTCATCAACCTCCACACCACTCATCCAATAAATGCTACGTCGAGAGTGTCTGCCAGAAGACATGCTGTATTATCACAAACACATTGTATTACGTCCCATACAAGACCCAAATTTAAGACAAGAAGTAAAATATAATGTTATATTTGGCAAACTGACCATCGAATGATCAAAACACTGAGAGCAATTGCAGATGCTGTGATCAAAACAGTACATCTCATTCCAAGGGAAACAGACATTGGAAAGGAGATATGCATCGGTGCAGACGGAACACCAACATCTGAAATCGACAAAATAGCCGAGGACGCCGTTCTCAAATACATAAGTCTACACGACGTGCGCCTTAACGTCCTCAGCGAAGAAATCGGCTTCATCGATAACAAAGCAGACGAAACACTTATTCTTGATCCAATAGACGGATCATCTAACTCAAAGTCACATATTCCATTGTTTACAATTTCCATGGCTGTAGGAAAGAAATCACTCAACGACATTCACACGGCTTATATTAGAAATCTCGTCACTAATGATGAATATTTTGCGGAGAAACATAAAGGTGCATTTTTCAACGGAGATAGAATTCACTCAAAAACACATTTTGAACCCGAAAAATCCTGCATGATGATTTATCTCGGCAGAGGTGCTAGTCAGCGTGCACATTTTTTGACAAAGAGAATAAAATCAGTAAGAGAGTTAGGATGCTCATCGCTGGAAATGGTACTAGTCGCCATCGGAGTGTCTGATGGATATTTCGTAGACTCTGAAATACGTGACAGAGCGATTAGAATTGTAGACATAGCAGCAAGCACACTCATCCTCAGGGAATCGGGTGGAGAAGTATATGACTTAAATGGCGCAAAACTTGATATGCCATTTGACGTCTCCTACCGCTCCAACTTATTGGCTGTCGCCAATTCAGAAGTCTACACCTATATTTTAGGCGAAAGAAATCACTATAGTTCAAATCAAAAAATCCGATATGGGATATATGCCAACTTGACAATCCCCATATCACTCAACGTTGCAAGCAGAGTTATTAAATCTCTCGACCTCACAAAAGAAGATTATACAATAGAGGAAAACCTCGCTATTGCTATGGGGTTGAATGGTCTCTCTATCAATTCGATGAATGTTGACATAATGATAGTTATCGGTGGAGATGGAACAATTCTACGCGCACTTCAAAACACTAGTGCAACAATAATTGGCATTAATGCTGGGAAAATTGGGTTTTTAACTGAAATAGAACTCAATAACGTAGAAGAAGGAATAAAAAGGCTTGTTGAGGGAGACTATTCTATACAGAAAAGATTCAAGATATCTGTAGTATGCAACAATGAAATTATTGGGGAAGCACTAAACGATGTTGTTATTCACAGCGATTCCATTACAAAAACTAGACGTTTTAAAATTCACATAAATGACTCTTTTATAACAGACATTCAGGCCGACGGAGTCCTATTTTCTACTCCTACTGGATCTACATCATACGCAATGAGTTTAGGTGGTCCAATAATGGACCCAGAAGTAAACGCAGTGTTGATGGTTCCAATGGCAGCATTCAAATTCTCATCAAAACAAACAGTTATTCCAGCATCCAAGAAGATAACCATAGAGGCCATATCAAACGAAGAATATCTGTTAGTAATCGATGGACAAAAAGAATTCAAATTACCTAGTGGCTCTAAAGTAGAACTAATGAAATCCGCCAAATCATCATCGTTTATAGTTTTCAATAAAGATTTTTACTCTCGCGTTAGGGAAAAACTAAAATGTTTCCTGTAACCCGCAACCCAAGAGTAGCATGATGTTGTGTTGTAAAACTCATATAACTTAACACATCAAGACATCCATTCTTTAATAGATGTTTAGTTCTACATCACAATAACACAGAGCGTAACTATTTCGCAAAATAGTAGGCCTCTAAAACTATCCAAGTAAACTTATCAACTATTTAGCCTACTTCAATCCCATACTAAATCGGGTCGTTATTCAAACTAACTTTTCTACCAATAAATCATTAACCATTTTGCAGAACTTGAATAAAAGATCAATAAACGATTTTGTTGAAAACTACTTTCATGTACAATATCTTTAAATCTACACATTTTATGCGACATGCAAGCCGCTGTGGCTCAGTGGTAGAGCGTCTGATTCGTAATCAGATGGCCGGGAGTTCAAATCTCCCCAGCGGCTCCTACTTTTACAAATCACAATACGGACATCTTCATATTGTTAGAAGACTCAACCACCCAATTTAAGTTAAGTCATAACAAATTTTGAATTTTCGACGGATATTTCTCAGAATTTTTATTAATAATAAAAATAATGGCTCGGCATGGACGTTGATAAAATCATTGAAAATGCATACTTTGGAAGAGAAATTACCAAAGAAGAATGCATTGAGATGTTGAATTTAGAAGACGCCTCCGCAGAAGCTTTTAAGATCAGAGCTGCTGCTACGAATATAGTTAGGAAAAGAAATGGAAACGCAGGATACATCTTTGCACAGATAGGCATATCCTGTATGCCTTGCGAGGGAAACTGCACATTTTGTTCTTTCGGAAAAGACCACAGTACACTAAGAAAAACAAAATTAAGCGATGAAGATATAATCAAAAAGACCAAGGAATTAAGTTATGATGGGAAGTTATATGGCCTTTACTTAATGACTATGCATGACTACGATATTGAATACTTCCTACACTGCGTTAAACTCGTTAAGTCAAATCTCAATGGCCCTACACAAATTTACTCTAATGTTGGCGATACATCCTATGATGGCTTCGTCAGAATGAAAGAATCTGGTGTTGATGGTGTTTATCATTGCTGGAGACTCGGTGAAGGCAAAGATACAAAACTTGACCCAGAACAAAGAAAACAAACAATTTTCAACGCAATAAAGGCCGGCTTAAAAGTTTTAGATGCGTTAGAGCCAATAGGGACGGAACACACACCAGAGGAAATGGCTGAACACATATTTTTTAGCAAGAAAATTAACACCTTTCAATGCGGTGCAATGGGGAGGGTTAATGTCCCTGGCACAGTCTTCGAAGGCCAGCCAGAAATAACGAAGCTTACTCTTTCCAAATATGAAGCTGCAATGACTCTAACATTTTCCTCGATGAAGAGAATGCCTATTATGGGCATTCATGAGCCCAATTTGCTTGGCTACATATCTGGGGCAAACATGATTACTGCAGAATCAGGTGTAAATCCAAGAGATACATCTCCTAATACAGAGACTAGTAGAGGCTTAAATATTATAAAGTGTAGGGAAATGCTCAAAATGGCTGGATTCACAAAATTGGCTCTTGGTGATGACACCTTAGTTAACATTTAAACAGTAGAAATATGAAAATAAATTTTTTCGGGAGAGATTCAACTTACTGAATACCCACTCCAGATTATCCATCGCTGTAATCGAAAAACGTTCCAATAAAATCTTATTCTGAATCTTGTCACACCAGCTTAGCATACATTGAAAATACTATCATGGCAAATATTCGAAATGAAAACAACACACGATTTCATCATTCTGCCCCATGATATGCTGTTTCTCTCTATTCCCCCGATAACATCCCTTATTAACGAAAATAAGTGAGCTACAGTACAATGAATTAACCGTTTTCTTACAAACCAAATGCAAAGCAATAATCTGATATAGTCCACATCTGCTCTAAAAACACTGTTAATCATTAGATTATCGATTATTCATTACCTCTTGCGAACAGTACGCCCATTTCTTTGTACATCCAATAAACAACAATGTCAGCGTGTGTAATATTATATAGAGAGCGTTATGAGGCCGGGAATAAGGAGCAGGTTAATGTCAAATAAAAACACTGCAGAAAACAGTTACGGTGCGGCCGATATTGTAGTTCTTGAAGGTCTTGAGGCGGTTAGAAAAAGACCAAGTATGTATGTCGGGAGTACGGACACAAGAGGCCTTCACCATCTTGTATATGAAGTTGTAGATAACAGTATCGATGAAGTAATGGCAGGTTATGCAAATCAAATTCATGTTAAAATTAACGCAGATGGTTCGTGTGTTGTTAAAGATAACGGAAGAGGTATCCCTACAGGAATGCATGAAAAAGGCAAGTCTGCCTTAGAATTGGTTCTTACAGAACTTCACGCTGGAGGAAAATTTAATAAAAATAGTTATAAAGTTTCGGGAGGGCTACACGGAGTCGGTATATCTGTTGTAAACGGGCTCTCTACTGCATTAGAAGCAGTTGTTGAAAGGGATGGGCACATCTACAGACAAACATACCACAAGGGCATTCCAGATGGGCCAGTCGAAATCATCGGAATCACTGACAAAACAGGAACAAAAATTACCTTTAATCCAGACCCTGAAATTTTTGAATCCACTAATTTTGATTATGATACACTAAAAAACCGATTCCGTAATCAAGCATTTTTAAACAAACAAGTAACAATCAGTTTTGAAGATGAAAGATCTGGGAATGCAGAAACATTTCACTATGAAGGAGGAGTTTCTGAATTTGTGCAATATCTTAATAGAACGAAAACTCCTGTTCATCCAGTCCCAATTTATCTTAATGGACAATACAAATACAAAGACGCAGACGGAGCAAACAGCATTGATATAAAAATCGCAATGCAATGGACTGAAGAATACTCAGAAAATATCGTCTCTTTTGTTAATACTATTAGTACGCCTGATGGAGGAACTCATCTTACTGGATTCAAAACAGCACTTACAAAATGTTTCAACGAATTTGCTAAGGATAAAGCGTACACCAAAGGGATAACACTTGAAGGGTCCGACATCCGCGAAGGCTTAACAGCAGTCATCAATATCAAAATTCCAGAACCTCAGTTCGAAGGTCAAACAAAATCAAAGCTTGGAAATAGTATCGCCCAGGTCGCTGTACTAAGCTTTGTAATGCCAAAACTTTCCGAATTCCTTTTGGAAAATCCTAAGATAGGTAACATAATTCTAAAAAAAGCTGTTAGCGCATTCACTGCGAGAGAAGCCGCCTGCAAAGCGAGAGAAGCCGCCAAAAGAAAAAGCGTTTTTGATTCTAATTCTCTCCCAGGAAAACTCGCAGATTGTTCTGAGAAAGATCCATCCAAATGTGAACTATACATTGTAGAGGGGGACTCGGCAGGAGGTTCTGCAAAACAGGGGCGGGACAGGGTTTTTCAGGCAATATTGCCAATTCGTGGTAAAATTCTCAATGTCGAAAAGGTCAGAGTAGACAAAATTTTAGAATCAGAAGAAATTCGAAACCTTGCTATTGCCATAGGTGGAGGTGTAGGACCCGAATTTGACGTCTCAAAGATACGCTATAACAACATCATTATCATGACCGATGCCGACGTTGACGGAGCGCACATTGGAACATTGCTCTTGACCTTATTTTATAGACAAATGAAACCACTGATCGAAGAGGGTCATGTTTTTCTTGCAATGCCCCCCCTCTACAGAATTGCCAAAGGTAAAAAAGAAATATATGCCTATAACGACGCTGAGCTAGGCACAGCAATAAGTCAGTTAGGATCGGGTTGTAACATTAGCAGATATAAAGGTCTAGGAGAAATGAATCCTCATCAACTATGGGAGACTACTATGAATCCTTCCAAAAGACTTATGAAGAAGATCAAAATCACGGACGCACAACTAGCGGACTCGTTATTTTCTATACTTATGGGAGATGCTGTTGAACCAAGAAGAGAATACATAGTAGAGCATGCCCACGAAGTAGTCAATTTGGATGTGTAACATGACCAGTGATGAATTTAGCAATAATAATCTAACCAAAAACACACTTATTATCCGGCCAATAGAGACAGAAATGTCTCGTTCTTACATCGATTACTCAATGAGTGTCATCGTCGGACGTGCCCTTCCAGATGCAAGAGATGGATTGAAACCAGTTCATCGAAGAATCCTATACGCAATGAATGATTTGGGTGTTCCATATAACAGGCCTTACAAGAAATCAGCAAGAATCGTTGGAGAAGTTCTTGGTAAATATCATCCACATGGAGATGTAGCAGCATATGACGCGATGGTCAGGTTAGCACAGCCTTTTTCACTCAGGTACCCTCTCATCGATGGTCAAGGCAATTTTGGCTCAGTTGATGGAGACCCTGCAGCAGCAATGCGTTACACAGAAGCTCGTCTTACGAAATTATCTTCAGATCTTCTGGCAGATATCGATAAGGATACCGTTAACTTTACAGATAATTTTGATGGATCACTCAAAGAACCTGTCGTACTGCCATCTAAATTTCCAAATTTACTTGTAAACGGGTCTTCTGGCATTGCAGTTGGAATGGCAACAAACATGCCTCCACATAATATTTCAGAGGTAATTGACGCGATTGTATATGTGATAGACAATCCAAACGCAGAAACAATTAACCTAATGCAATTTATTAAAGGACCAGATTTCCCCACAGGAGGTGTTGTCCATGGAATTGGCGGAATCATTGATGCTTACAGCACCGGACGTGGAAGAATTAAGATAAGATCAAAAACACACTTTGAAAGGAAATCCGAAAGAACAACAATAGTTGTAGATGAAATACCATACCAGGTCAATAAAGAAAAATTAATCATGCAGATTGCTGACTGTGTCAAAAATAAGGAAATTACTGGTGTGACCAATATCAATGACGAATCCGACAAGGATGGAATGCGTATCGTCATAGAAATTCACAAAGACGCAATAGAAAGTGTAATCCTTGAAAATCTATTTAAGCACACACAAATGGAAGTGACTTTTGGCATTATCAATTTGGCACTTGTTAATAATAAACCCGTCCTTCTTACGCTAAAGGAACTCATAAATCAATACATTGCACACAGAAAAGAAGTCATCACACGAAAGACAAAATACGATCTCACTATTGCGAAAAAAAGATATCACACCCTTGAAGGCTTTACAGCAGCTATTAACAACATGGATTCAACCATTAATATCATTCGAGCTTCAGAAAATACAGATGAAGCTTCAGAGAAACTACAGACATTTCTTACAATAGACGCAGAACAGGCAAAATCTATTCTTGATCTCAAACTTCAAAAACTCACTGGTTTTGAAATTGGTAGCATTATCGAAGAACACAACAATCTAAAGAAATCAATGATCGACTTACAAAATATTCTTGACAACGAGGAAAGAATATACACAATCATCAAAGAAGAATTGAAAGTGATGAAAGACATTTATGGAGATAATCGTCGTACTATAATCGATTCAAGTGAAGTTATTTCTAGTGAAGAAGATCTTATTCCGAGAAAAGACATTGTCATAACGCTAACTAATGATAACTACGTCAAAAGCATTCCATTAGAAACCTACAAGCAACAAAGACGCGGAGGCGTAGGCCTTATCGGTATGCGAACTAAAGAAGATGACAACGTAGCCAATATGATTGTATCATCTACCCATGACTACATCATGTTCGTTACTAATTCAGGGAGAATGTACAGAATCAAAGGATATAGAATTCCAGAAAGTAGCAGACAGTCCAAAGGAAGGCCAATTATTAACATAATTCCCAAACTCGAAGACAATGAGAGAGTCGTCAGTATTATCTCTACCAAAGAATTTTCATGCGACAGAAGTCTTATATTCTGTACTAGTAAAGGAATCGTTAAAAAAACTACCCTCAACGCATATGGTAATATCCGGAGTCAAGGAATCAGAGCAATAAAACTTGATCCTGAGGACCGTCTTATTGGAATTGGAATTGCCAGCAAGAATGATGAAATTCTTATAGCGTCTCAAAATGGTTTAGCTGCAAGATTCGACGAATCGGAAATAAGATCTTCTGGAAGAAGTACAATGGGTGTAAAAGGTATGACCCTAAGGGACAACGATACCGTCGTTGGAATGGCAATAGTAGCGCCTCAAGATATGATCCTAACCATATCGGAGAATGGATTCGGAAAAATTACAACAGTCAATAATTATCGTAAGACTCACCGTGGAAGCAAGGGGGTTATCACAATAAAAACAACCGGTAGAAATGGATACGTTGCCGCTATAAAAAAGGTTCAAGCGACAGACGAATTGATAATAACAAGTAAACAAGGGAAAGTGATTCGAATAGAAGTCTCTGATATGCACGCAATCGGACGAAATACGGCAGGTGTAAGACTAATGAGAATGCACAACGACGATAAAATCACAGCCGTCCAATCTGTGCAAGCACAGATGGAATAGAGGTACTTAGTCTTCAGTCAAATCATTTTAAAACGTAAATCCTCCCAGGTAATAAACCATCACAACTCCAGCAACCATTAACTTTATAACAAGTCCCCTCTATCCGGAGGGCCGTGCCGTGGTAACTCAGTTGGGAGAGTGCAAGACTGAAGATCTTGAAGTCGC
>JAKSHS010000003.1 GCA_024399275.1 archaeon
ATTTGTTGTTGAGTGTGATAACTGTGAGTATGAAAACAATGGAAATTGTGGAGAAGTTTCCACGATTTATTTGTGTTGGAAATTGATTTGAGACGTCGATTAAATCAACATAAGTGCTATAGGACGAGTCTGTGCAGGTGATGTAAAATAACAGTGGGTAAATCTTATCTAACATCTATCGCTAAGGAGGAGGAGCATTTCACGTGGATGATGAAAGCATATATAACGGAAGGTTAGTATGTTGTACGGTGCGCGTCGGATTGCTCATTTGAAGTCTGGTGCAACGAGCCTAGTTCTCTGTTCTTTTTTATTACTGATTTTAATGTGTTTTAATTCCTTGCAGGGACATTATATTTGATATGGAGGTAGTGAACCTATTCCTGTTCGAAATTCTCTGTGGAAAAGAATGCGTTGACGCATATTGATTTTAAATTGTATGTGAGCCTTTCACAGGTGGTGGCCGAGGTCAATGACCATTACTACTTATCCGCTTCCTGATTTGTCTTTTGTTCAATCTAAATTTCTAGATTATCTGAGATCTCATTACATCTGTAGTTCTGATTTAGTAGATGATCTCGTCACATTTTCTCAGTTTAAAGTTACTTTTTACCCTATCTACAAACTCAATTATGATATAGATGCTGTTTTTATTACTTCAACTAAAAGAGTAATTCATCGAGAAAAATCTGAAAATGTAAGCCTTTGTATCGACGGAGGGACATGGGAAGAGTTTTACAATCCGATTTATACCCATTATCGTAAGACACCAACACAGACGTATTCATCAGAGTTTAATAGCTCGTGGCCTTCTGCTACCATTCCTGTTGTAACTTATTCTGATAAAAGTATAGCTAAAATCATCATTGATCGGCATAGCCGCACCGTTAATTATATTGGAAAAAACGGAGTGAGATATTCAAAGTTCTGCGTACCGTCATCACGTGATCTTTGCGTGTATAATGTGGTTCTGATGTATATCCCCATTATGAAAATGAACATCGACATTAAACAGTCATCTTATTCGATTTCTAAGATATATTATACCCAAGATAAACTTCTATTTTCCTCTGTCCTAAACACTTGTGTCGTGTGCAAAAAACACGTTGATCGTGGCTATATCTGTAATGAATGTGGGTCAATTGTTCATAAGCGAACATTCCTAGATTCACACGGATTTATCTGTAAACAATGTGGCAAAACGCTATGCCGTGTCTGTACTTACGTCATTGGTTTTAGAGATTACGTATGTAGGGATTGTGCTAAGCGTTCTGGCAAGCCTTACAGGAATGTTTCTCCGCGTATGAGAGAGAAAAATATAGTAGGGTTAAGTATTCTAGCTTCAGTTTTATTGATGTCTTTCATTATACCCACCTCTCTTGAGGCTAAGATTGCTTCTATTGGAATTATCATTGTTCTTGGCCTTATTTTTATTTTTATTTTTTCAAGTGTGAATCAGGAAAATGAACTAGATAAAATTAACTTGAAAACTTAAAAAGAACTTTTTATACAGTATTGATGAGTTGTGTGTCTTTTTGCTGGGATTACTGTTTTATCATGATTTTAATGAAGATCTTGTGAGGTAGTTGCGTTACTGTTCTTATGCTAGTAAACACGGTGGCAGTGCTCAGATAACGTTGTTTGATTTCTGGGCTTCATTCAAAGAATATGGGTTTCCCTTCTAGTTTTCTTTTAAGGTGTCCTCCTGGACCTCCTCTCGCAATTCTTGCCTTCTCAATGCATTCTGGATCACTGCAAACAAATGCAGCGAACACGACATTCGTTGATTTCTTTCCACAAAATTCGCATGTGTAATCATCAAAATTTATTGCCATGTTATGGTTATTGGTTACGATTGATTAACAGTTTTTGGTCATTGTTAAATTGTTTGACTATAATTATACAGGTATGTCGACGGTTGTAGCAAAGATGAAATTCTGTAATAAGATGCACAAAGTTACAGTCAAACAAAAAGATGATGGAACATTTTCTCTGCATATTGCGACTGATTGTCCAGAAGTTAGAGACTATGCAAATGCTTTGGGAGATACTTTGACTTTGGATGACCTTACGGATGTTAGTGAAAGCAAAATATTTTCTTATGAAAATCTTACTAGAGTAACGATGACTTGTCTCGCACCAAACGCTGTTATTAATGCGGCGTGGGCAGAAGCTGGCATGTTATCTAAGTCCCGAGCGAAAGAGATTAAGGAGAATGTAATTAGCTTTGAAAAAATCAATGACTGAAAGAAAACGGTGCCTGTGGCATGCCAAAGACGGAAGATGTGCTTGTTGTAAGGCTAAGAGGATAAGACTAGATGTTCTTAAAATTACAGATTATGAAATGTGCTCTAAAGAAAGAGATTACGAGACCTGCAGTTTTTACAAGGAAAAGCCTGTAATAAAGTAATATGACAGATAACGAAATTAAAATTTATTTTGATACTTTGGAAGAGGACTTAAGAAAAAATAGGGATTGTTCCAAAGAACTACACAGATTGTCTTTGATGTCAGTGTGTGATGATGTTAGTATAAGACAGAGAGCGTCATGGTGTGTTGCAAAAATGGGGCAGAATAAGATTGCGGATGGAAGAATTGTTAATATTTTGTCTCTGATGAAAAAAGATAGAGACCCACAGGTCAGAGAAAATGTTGCTTGGGGTATTGGTGAGATAGCTGGAGCGAATATTAGCAATAATGACTCAGTTTCTGTTGTATTGTATTTGATGTCTGATCATGACAATGATGTTAGAGCGATGGCGGCATGGGCTGCTGGGAGACTTAGACATAAGCTTGGAATTGATGAAGGAATCACTGAAAAACTAAGGGAGCTTGAGAATGATGGTTCTTCTTATGTCAGGAAATGTGTTGAATTCGCCTTGAATGACGAAACTTTATTGTCAAATTGAGTGGATACAGTTTTGGATTATTAGCGAGGTATCAAACGGACCCGTCGGGATTCGAACCCGAGTCTGAGGCTCCGGAGGCCACGATACTATCCTGGCTATACAACGGGTCCCTAGATAACGAGGGTGAGCACCCTCGCATTAGATGAAAATGACGATTTGGTTGGAAACAGTGGGCCGGATTATTTCTTGTTAAATTCGGTATATCCACATTTGCCACAAGATACGCGATCCTTGTGTGTTGCCATGTAAACACCTGGTCCGCACTTAGGACATACAGGCTTTTTTCCGATGGCGTCTCCTTTCTTAACCGATTTAACTTTTTTTGTTTCTTTTGCCACTTGAATCACTTCTCTGCCTTTTCAGGGGCAACATATACAGGCTTTTGAATTCCATTTCTTTTGAGGATAAACTCTGGCTCAACTTTTTGTGCGTCTTCCTTTGAGGTATATATTCTAGCGCATCCTTTGGACTTCCCGTTGCCATAAACGGAATTTATGCTACCGAGGACTACTTGATCTTTTTTTACTTTCATTTGCTTAGCGATATCCTCAGCGACAGCAGTTTTTCCAGGAGTTGACTCTCCGTCATGGTCAATTGTGAAACAGATTTCTGTTCTCTTAAAGAGGACGTTGTCCTTTTTCTCTTCAATTTTTATCTTCATTCGAAGACCTCCATCATTTTTAAAAATGTTTGAAACTCACTTCGGACAGTTGCATTCGCAGATACAACCGCCATTCCTTTTCCAGGTTCGCCGTAGACAATTTTAGTATCGTCCGGGGCGTACAGTATACATGGTATTAAAGCCAGATCTTCCTCGCCTTCAACACAAATTACGTCTGTATCACCGGCAATTAAGGCATTTTTGATAACATTTGAAAGTTCTGTCGTAATGATGCCAGCTGGGTTATTGACATTTTTCTTTCTTAGTTTCTGTTTGTCAACAAACTCGGCAAATTCATCCATTTTATGTCTTTCTGTAAATCCGTCATAAATGGATAAAACAGGCGTGATGCCGATTTTTCTCATTGTCAACGACACAACATCGCCGACAGTTATCACTCTCTTATCTCGATATGTGGTAATATCTTTTCTATTTACAATTGGCCCAGAATATTTCTTGAAAATGTCTCTTTTATCAGCTGGAAGTTTCCATCCCCCGGACACACAAATCAACGAACCCTGAGTGCATACTTCCCATTATGCTCAATATTCATCTTCTTGGCGACTGCAGATCTAGAGTAATCTAGTACGACAAGATATCCTTGCCATTCCTTTGATGTTTGAGAGCCACATATTGGACATGTATCTCCAACGGTAATGAAATTGCATTTTTTGCATGCTTTTTCTGTCGAACTGATCATATCTACGCACTATCCTTTTTTTTAGAATCCTCTGCGATCCACTCAGGTTTTCCTAATCCAGGCTGTTTTGTTGTCAGTCCGATTTTACTATCTTTGGGAACTTTTTCGTTAATACTTATGCTGATGACTCTTACTCTTACTTTGTCTCCAACAGTTAAAGTTCTGCCTTTTTCTTTTCCGACGATTCTCTTGTTGACAACGTCTACGTCAAAAACGTCATCCCCTATTTGAGAAACATGAAGGAGACCGTCCAATGGCCCAATACTTATAAATGCACCATATTTGGCGATTTGAACAACAATTCCGTCTATAATTTCTCCCTCTTTGAATGTGCATACAAGCTGATCAAACTCTACTGTTTGGTAAACTGCTCCATCACCATGAACAATACGTCCGTCACCCTTTGGTTTTACGTTTCGAATCGCGATGATGAATTTCTTATCTGGACCAAATTTGCCCTCAAATGACTCCCACGCGCGTTCGTCAATCACATCCTCGATTGATTTACTGAGATCAGACGGAGGTATACGTACCACCCTTTCAGCCTGTGTCATTGTGTACATGGAATATCATCACGTTAGCGAGCATTAGGCATCCTTTATATAAAGATAGATACGACGGTTTAAAAAGAAATAAAGTGGGGGCAACCCCCTGATATGACTTACAAGTACAAAACTGCGGTAACTAAACAAATAGTTGAAAGCAATTTGACCAAAACGTGGATTGACGGTCCAGCAGTATCCTTGAATGGATCTCCTATAGTGTCACCAACAACTGCAGCGGCATGTGCTGGAGATTTCTTTCCGCCATGATTTCCCGCTTCGATGTACTTCTTGGCATTGTCCCATGCTCCTCCTCCATTGTTAAGGAAATTGGCCATTAGAATACCGACTATTGTCGCAACCATAATGAGGCCGCCAACGGCGTAGGGTGATGAGTCTCGGAAGCGCGGAAGAATGTACTTATAAAGAAGTCCGAAGGCTACGGGTGTTACGATAGGCAGAAGGGCGGGCGCGATCATCTGTCTTAATGCAGATCGAGTCGCAATGTCTACACATCGCTCGTATTGAGGTTCCTTCTCCCCTCTCATAATTTTTCCATCTTTGAATTGTTCTCGAACTTCATGAACCATCTTTCCAGCGGCTGTACCAACAGCACGAATCGCAAGCGAGGCAAAGAGGAAAACGAGAGCAGCTCCAATAAGGCCTCCAGCAAATATTAGAGGATCGCCGAGAATAACCTTATTCATCTCATCAAAAATAGTCGTTTTTTTGTACTCACTTACAATTTCGAAGTATGCTGCGAACAAGAGGAATGCAGCAAGCGCTGCGGAGGACATTGCATAGCCCTTCGTGAGTGCCTTCGTTGTGTTACCCACCGAGTCAAGTATGTCTGTTCTGTTCCTAGTCTCTTCAGACTGGTTGGACATTTCCACAATTCCACCAGCGTTATCAGCAATAGGTCCAAAAGTATCCTCTGCTAGAATAAATGCGGATGTACCTAACATTGAGACCGTTGCAATGGCTGTTCCGTAGAGTCCTAGTATGGGATCACCTCCCTTGACAGAACAGTAGCCAAGAAGGTATGTTAGAACGATTGCGGTTACTATACAGACGACTGGAATAAATGTTGACTCAAGGCCAACAGAAAGTCCCATGATGACATTTGTTGCCGGACCCGATTCTGACTGCGCTGCGATTGTCTTAACTGGCTTGTGATTGCCTGTGTAGTACTGCGTTACATAAACGACAGCAAGGCTAAGCGCGATACCGAGTACCCCCGCAGTGGCAAAATTGTACCATTTGTCAATATTATCACGGAGAAGATGATAACATGAGAAGACTACCATTATAGCGACGATGGTTACTGCGACGTAGTATCCAGAATTGAGTGACTTGAAAACATTTGTACCTTTAAGACGAACAGTGTAGATGCCTATAATGGACGCAATTAACCCAAATGCCATGATGACAAGTGGAAGATAAATGAAATTATCTGGGTAGGCATACTTTGTTGACCCTTTGATGACGGCAAGACCAATAACCATGGAGCCAATGATTTCTGCTGCTGTTGATTCGAAGATGTCTGCTCCGCGTCCGGCACAATCACCTACGTTGTCACCAACGAGATCTGCTATTACTGCCGGATTCCTTGGATCGTCTTCTGGAATTCCAGTTTCAACTTTACCAACGAGATCTGCGCCAACGTCTGCCGCTTTTGTATAGATCCCCCCGCCGAGCTGTGCAAATAATGCTGCCATAGAGGCACCAAATGCGAAGCCGACGATTGAGTGAAGGGTAAGTGTCGTTGTGTCACACCACTTATCATACACAAAGAATACGAGGAAAAGCCCCGCGAGAGAAAGAACTGAGACAGCAATTCCGGAGATAGCTCCTCCACGGAATGATGTTTTGAATGCTTCGTCGAGTGAGCGTGTTGCTGCAGCTGACGTTCTTACATTAGAACTAACAGAAACTTTCATTCCAATGTAGCCTGAAAGTATAGAACATCCAGCACCGAGAACGAATGCAATTGCGACTTTGTAATTGAGATAATCTTTGAATGCTGGATTTTGACCAACGTAGGCGATAATTGCTGCAATAATCAATGTGATAATTGCAATTGTTTTGTACTGCCTTGCAAGGTATGCCATGGCCCCTTTTTCAATTTTGTCTGAAATTGCCTGCATCTCGGCAGTTCCTTTGTCTTTGGAAAATACCTCTTTGGAAAAGATAAAGGCAACTACGAGGGCAACAACTGTAGCAATTGGAACCATTACCAGTAAATTCCGTAACGTAAATTCGATCATCTGAGTTGTGACTCCTGAGCGTTGCTGACTGCTCCTTACTTTGTTGCCCTATAAAAAGAGTGTGGAAAATGTTATCCGAATTATGACATTCTGGAGATCTTTTTGGCATTGTTGAATAGAATAGCTTTTTCGGAGCTATTTTGTTGGACCTAGAATTTGTTGCTGGATGTGCCTCTAACATATTTTGTATTGATGTTGCAAATAAGTGTCGATGTAGTAATTTCTCCGTATTAGACCTCATCTTTTGATTCGAAAATAGTCTATGTATGACATAGTGCTACGTAAAGCCTCAACAACGTCTATCTGTCTGCTTTGACTTATTCGCAAAGTATTTGCTGAAATCGTTCTTGTTGATTCTCCTTCTCCTGTATAGTATTGTCAGAATATGAATCATTTTTCTGTTGACATTGTCTAAAGGCTCTAGATAAACTCTATTTCTTGTTACTATAAGCATCGAGTTTATCTATCTATCACGCATCGATGAGGTGGTTGGAGTGGAAATTGACAGGGCTGATATTGTTGCGTCTGTTGCCGTATACCTTCTTGTAGCGATAATTTTAGGTTTGTGTATATACGCAAGGAGACACTGGCCAAGAGTTGATAGCAGGAAGATTGTCCATGTTGGCATAGGTAACTTCGTATTTATTTGGTGGGCATTTAGGCATATGTGGGTAATGTTGGTATTTTTTACTATTCCTTTCGCAATCTTGCTTTTTTTGGCAATGTTTGAGAGGAATCTGATTTCAAAATCATTTCTTGGTGAACTTTCTAGAGAAGGACATGTTGTAGGCCTTTTTCTCTACGTTATAAGCATTAATGTTCTTGTTATTACTTGTTTCAATGAACACTGGATCGCTGCATCTATTGCAGTTGTTGCGATGACGTATGGAGATGGGTTTGGAAGCATTATAGGAAAAAGATTTGGGAGACATAAAATAATGTATGGGAAGTCTCTGGAGGGGTCTGCCGCTGTTTGTGTAGCAACTGTTATTGTGTCAACAATTGTGTTTGTCTTTTTTGGTTTTATAACGGGACTTGATGTTGAGTATAATTATGATGTTCAAACGGTGATTCCTTGGTTTGCTTGCATACTTCTTGCAGGGATAATTACTGCTTTAATCGAGGCTTTATGTCGCGGTGACTATGATAATTTCGTTAATCCGCTCGTAATTGTAGGTGTTATGAGATTACTGGGCATGTAAAATATGACGTGGTATGTAGTTGATGGGGTGGATGGTTCTGGTAAAAGTACCGTTGCTAACATTATTAGAGAAAGGCTCGTATTAGGTGGGAGAAAGGTACTTGTGTCAACACATCCAGACTCTTCGTGTTTTTCTGGGAGAATGGCTTCTATATTTTTATGCAAAAACGGTAAGATTGCAGCTGTCATTTCTACTGTATTTTATATTGTAAACATACTTAGGTCGTTGCATGTTAAAAAGATATTATCCAAAAAATATGACGATTTCATCTTTGTAAGGTATGATCTTGCAGTAGCGTACATACCAGAAAAAATAATGCATTTTGTTTATAGAATCATTATTTCAGTGCTAGATATTCCCGATGTTAGAATATTTGTTGACATAAAACCAGAAGTTGCAATGTCTAGAATCATCAGAAGAGGGAGTAAATTAGAAATGTTTGAGACTATGGAGAAACTAATTAAAGTCAGAAAAAAAATGCTTAGACTTGCAAATAAATGGATAGTAATTGACAATAACTTAAGGATAGAACAGACAAAAATAGCAGTCGATCAGATAGTTTCGGAGTTTATCGTTTAACATGTGATCAATTGCGCATTTTGTTTGTATATTTTCATAAGTGTTGACTTGTCACGATATGGAACATATGTTAGTAAAAGATTAAAAAGGGACATTTATTGGAATTTATACTAGTTTACTTAGAAAAACAATGTTTTTAATAACAATTGTTTGGTTCAGGACGATAAAGGGCGAGGTAATGGATAAACTAGCAGCAGTGAAAGATATCGAAATTAGAAAGGGGATGACTGTTGATGAAATTATAAAAATGATGGGAAATTCTGGAGGATTTACATCACAGAAGCTTTCGGATGCAGTTGATATTGTTGAAAAGATGTTTAAAGAAAAGGATTGCCTCAGAATTCTTTCATTTCCCGCATGTATAATGGCAACCGGGACACGCGGGGCTATCGTCAACATGGTGGAAAACGAGAATGTTGATCTTATAATTACTACGTGCGGAACACTTGATCACGATCTTTCAAGGACGTGGAAGGAGTACTATAAGGGTAATTTTACTATGGATGACGTAAAGCTTAGAGAGAATGGAATCAGCAGACTAGGGAATGTTCTCGTTCCCGATGAATGTTATGGTCTTGTTCTTGAAGAGAAACTAGCGCCTATGTTTAGTGAAATATTCGAAGATACACTTTCGTTATCGACACATGAGATTATTGATAAAGTTGGGTCTAGACTTGATGATCCTAGGAGTCTTCTTTATCAGTGTAATAAGCACGGTGTCCCAATTTTTGTTCCAGGAATTACAGATGGATCTTTTGGATGTCAACTGTGGATGTACTATCAGACACACAGAAAACTTAGAATTGATCTCTTTGGTGACGAACAAATGCTTAGTGAAATGATGAACGAGGCAAAACAAACGGGAGCCATCATTGTAGGAGGCGGAATATCAAAACATCACGTAATATGGTGGAATCAATTTCGTGGTGGATTAGATTATGCAGTCTATCTCACTACTGCACAGGAGTTTGATGGATCTTTGTCTGGCGCTCAGATACGGGAAGCTGTTTCGTGGGGTAAAGTTAAACCTGATGCAAAAAAGATAACTGTAGAAGGGGATGCTACGATTTCACTTCCGATGATTGTGGCGTCTGTTCGTAGTAGAATGTAAGAGTGATAAAAGGGTCATAGACAGCGGTTAAACTGGCGTATCTAAGAGAATAGGAATAGTTGGTATGTTATTTGTGTCATTGATGTAACGCTGAACTATTCTCCCCAAATTTTTTCAAGCCACCTTTTTATTGTCCTTTCGTAGCCATTATCGGAGGGAACATAAAATTTTACGCCGTTGAGATCATCTGGCAGATACTGTTGTTTGACGTAATGATTCTCAAAGTTGTGTGGATATTTGTACGACACACCTCTTCCAAGTTTTTCAGCGCCTTGGTATTGTGAATCACGTAGATGTGAAGGAATAGCTCCATGTGGTTTTTCTCTGACAGCATTTGTTGCTTTGTATATAGCATCAACTGCTGAATTACTCTTGGGAGCACAGGCAACGTATGCTGTAGCTTGGGCTAAAATAATCTGTGATTCGGGCATACCAATACGTTCTACGGCCTGCGCCGCACAGGTGGCAATAACAATAGCCTGCGGATCCGCATTTGATACATCTTCCGATGCACAAATCATTATGCGCCTTGCTATAAAGTTAATATCCTCTCCGGCGTATAACATTCTCGCTAGGTAATATATCGCCGCATCTGGGTCAGAACCGCGCATACTTTTGATAAAAGCAGAAATTGTGTCGTAATGGCTGTCGCCGCTCTTGTCATAGTTTAGTATGCGTTTCTGAATACATGATGAGGCAACTTCCTTGGTGATGTGTATAATTCCATTTTTGTCACGATCGGTTGTAAAGAATCCTATTTCTAATGCATTTAATGCAACTCTTGCGTCTCCGTTACATGCCCCTGCGATAAATTCAACCGCGTCGTTGTCAATAACTATATTCTTTCCTCCAAGACCTTTTTTGTCGTCTACTACTGCGCGTTTGATTAAAAATGATATATTTTCAGGACTGAGGGGATTTAGTTCGAAAATAATAGACCTTGAAATCAATGATTTATTTACTTCAAAATACGGATTTTCAGTGGTAGCTCCTATTAATGTGATTGTCCCATTTTCTACGAACGGTAAAAGAGAGTCTTGCTGACTTTTATTGAATCGGTGTATTTCGTCAATAAATACGATTGTTTTTCTGTTGTGCATCCCAAGATTGTTTTGGGCCAATTTAATAGCATTCTCGATATCTTTTTTTCCAGCACATGTCGCACTTAACTCTTTGAAAAAAGATTTGGTTGTGTTTGCTATAACTCTAGCTAAAGTTGTCTTTCCGGTTCCAGGAGGCCCATAGAATATTAGAGAGCCTATCTTGTCCGATCTTATTGCACGTGATAACAGTTTTCCTTCTCCAAGGATGTGTTCCTGACCAACAACTTCGCTTAATGTCGTAGGTCTCATTCGATCTGCAAGAGGGGCGTCCTTTTGAAGATTTTTCCTCCCAGCGTCGTCAAATAAATCCATCCTGCCTCACCGACTATACGCCCGCTTGCTTTAGTGTATGTATGGTCAATATATAGGTAGCACTATCGAGGACGTGGATGATATCCAGTAGAAAATATAAGGCAATATGCTTTGACATGGGCGGTACGTTGCTAAATACCAAGGTAGACTACGTAAAAATTGCTAACGTCATTTTTGACGAAATGGTGAGAGTCGGCGTTCCTGAGTGTGTCATAGATAGGAATAACGGATATCGATTTAACTTAGAAGCTGGAATTTGTTATTTAGATAAGCAGGGAAGAGCTGGTGATGTATTTCGTTTAAGTGAAACAGCAAAAAGAATTGAAAAAAATGTAGAGATGGAACACGTCGAAGAATCGGAATCATTTGAGGGTTCGTTAGATCTACTCAAAAGGATTCATTTTTTGGGTAAAAAAACGGGTTTGCTTACTGGAGCTTATAGAGAATATGCCGTAAAAGCTTGTAAAATATGTGGAGTTTTTGATGAATTGGATGTAATTATTGCAAGAGACGATTATGTAGATTCGGAAGCGAAACCATCGCCTAAGGCAATGGAACATCTTGCGGAAAAGTTGAATGTTAAAACTAATGAAATTCTATTTTTTGGGGACCATATATACGATTTGCAGTGCGCAGAAGGTTCAAAAACGGATTTCATTGGCGTTCTTTCAGGCATATATAACAAAAGTGATTGGGAAGACCTGGGCGTTGAGAACATTGTAAGCTCAGTTACAGATTTTTATAAAGATCTGTTGGCTTCTACGAATGAGGGTCCTTGATACATTCGTGACTTATATTGCATCTACAACGGCGGAGTGTGTTTAGGTGAGGGCCACAATATAGAATTAGAAGTGCAAGGGACGAGATTTGAACTCGCGGACCACTAAGGACTAGCCCCTCAAGCTAGCGTCTTTGGCCAGACTTGACTACCCTTGCTCGTTTCCTTCATTGGCCTTCACCTAATAAACTTTATGCCAAATGAGACTTAGACGCTAGGCACGCAATGTTTGCTATTGAAGGGTGGCGTGAGTTTTAATAAGCCCTATATATCGATTTTGTGCTACTCGCTCTTGTCAGGAGAGGAAGAGCGGCTGACGGTAGGATTGATTCCAGCTGAGGAAGTTCCCTCCTCCATAGGGCAAGGTGGTCCGGGGCAATCCGGGCGGGCGAGAGTTCGGGCAAGGGCTCAGAAACGACACAGCTTCGGCGGAAAGGATGATTTGTGCGGCAATGACGTTCCCGAAGATTTGATGAAACGGCGACTCCCCATCGGAGCAAGCTCATACAGCCAGGATGAGTGCCCAATGACTGGCGGGTAGAGTGCTTAGTTGAATGCCGCTTGAAACAGAAGAGGGGCTACTATCCTCACCTGATACCTTTTATTTTTCTATACCATCCCTTACGTTGTGAAGATTGATTCTGGATATAAGGCCATAGGTTTTGACATGGATGGAACACTCGTTGATACGAAAATAAACTATGACGAACTGAATATGGCTGAATTTGATACACTAACGTCTTTGGGAGTTCCAGTAAAAAAAATTAATGTTACCGAGTCAACAGATGTCGCGATTCGCCAAAGTATAGAATATCTTCGAACAATTGGAAAAGAGTATTCTTTTGATCAAATTGAGAAGCTTATAAACAAAAGGGCCGAGGATATTGAAATGAGATCCGTATTTACCGCAAACTGTTTTTCTGGAACGATAGAACTCTTGAAGAGGATAAAGTCTGCAGGATACCTAATTGGACTACTTACAAGGGGTCAAAGAAAATATGTTGAGAGCGTCATGAAAAAATGTGAAATTATGGGGTATATGGATGCAATAGACGCTTTCGATGATCATCCTGTAGGACTTCAAAAACCAAACCCTGTAGCTATGAATTTTTTAGCACAGAAATTGGGTGTCAGTGTTAAAGAGATACTTTACATTGGAGATAACGTCTGGGATTATTACTGCGCGAGAGATGCGGGCGCGGGCTTCATTGGTGTTGCTTCAGGAAGACACGGAAGAACAAAATGGGACGCTCTCGATGAAGACGTGTTCGTAGTGGACTCTGTTACCGCTCTCATAGACCTATTTGAGCTATGAAAAAGGCAGAGGCGCGAGCCTCTGATTACTGGGTTCCTTTGCCGTATTCTACAACGAGTGATCTTTTTTTCTCTTCTTCGAGTTCGTCGTAGTGGAACCTGCTAATGTTGGACTGGAATATCGTATCCTTTGGAAGAACTCTCTTGACGTAACACATTAGCTTTGACGCTATGCCCATCAGATTTTTACCAAGGGTAAGTCCAAATCTTGTCCTTCCGCAAACAAGGTGGCCAGGATTCATGACGTCATGAGGATCCATAAGCGTTTTGATATCTCTTATAAGACTTGCTGAACCCTCGTCTCTAATGACGTCAAGGTTTGACGCAAAAAATACTCCAAGCCCAAGTGAACGCCCTCCATATTTCACGCACCTATCGCCCATATAGAAATTGTATGCAAATGCTGCCATACCGAGGAGTGTTTCATCATCCTTGAAGTAATATGGCATGAACATCGCGGTGCTACGGTCTGATATCATACCAACTATGCCACCAGGCTCCATCTTCATCTTTTCAAAGCCCTTATAACACTCGTCCACAAATTCTCCCCAGTGCTGCACTTCTACAATGACTTCGGCTGGAATTGAGCCTACTCCAGCTTTACGGCATCTGTATTCGTAACATCTTTCTTCCCATTCATGCTCTGCAATATCTGGGGAAACTTTTTTTCCGCCAGCCTTAGAGACAATATCATCAATGACTTTTTCTTCAAGGTCTACGAATTCTGATGCTCCTTGAAGTGTTACAAGGAATAAATTCTTCACATCAGGTGCATGAATACCAGCTTTTCTTTGATTCTCGAAGTGGTTTTCATCGGACCACGCTACATGAAGTGGTTTAACGCTAGGATGCTGGACAATCTCTTGGATGGGTTGATGCATGTCTTTTAGAGAGTCGAAGTCATATCCCAGGAATTTAAGAACCCCTTTAGGATAAACTCTGAGTGTAACTGTCGCTATGAGACCAAGCGTTCCTTCCGCACCTGCGAAAAGTTGATTGAGATTATAGCCGGACATGTTATTTCCGACGTTATCATAACCTGTATTGAGAATCGTTCCATCAGAGAGGACGACTTCAAGGTTCATAAGGCTCTCTCTTGCTCCACCGTACTTGTATCCGCCAATGCCGATTCCGCCTGTTGAGACCCAACCTCCAAGGGTTGCTGACGGGAAACTCGAGGGTGTTGAACCAACGAGGAGGCCCTCCTTTTCGCATGCATCCATCACTTGCTTCCACGTGCATCCAGCGTCTGCTTTGACGGTCATATTGACTTTGTCAACGATAATGTTCTTGTTAAATTTGGATGACATGTCGATGAGGATGCCCCCTGCAACAGGCATAGACCCTCCGAGACCCCACGTTGATGCTCCTCTTGGCGTAAGTGCAACTCCCGTTTTGAATGCAAGGACAGCAATCCTCGAGAGTTGTTTAACCGTTGAAGGTCTAACAACAACATCAGGAATATTTTTGAACGCGAATCCCGCCTCTTTTGGAAGAGGTGCAAGATCATGGCTGTAAAGCATTCTGTCTATCTCGCTTGTATTGACATTATCCTTTCCAACTATCTCGCGAAGTTTGTCTATAATTTCAGGTGTAACTTTGCGTGATAACTGCTCATCGCCATTTCCTTCCAATTTAATACCCTCCACTTATCAAGTGACTCTCGATTATTCCGTTATTATAGCACTATTTAATAATTCTTTGGACAAGGTCTGATAACACATATTTTCGACCTATATTACGGGATTTGTAATTGCGTAGAAATACACTGTCTTTGTAAATTCCTGTAATAAAAATACGTTGTTTGGTCAGATACTCAGCTTTTTGTTAATAAAATATCTCTTAGGTATATTATACAGCGCTGGTCCTAAAGGCACGTAATAATGTGTATGTATTTTAGACTTTAATGGGCTATTTTCGTAACTTATGAATTCTATGAGGTCTGTCCAATCCTACCTAGATTCAACCTCTGATTGTGTCTTTATTCGAATGATTGTGCTACTGTCACTAATCTTAGATTCAGATATTTTGGCAATATCGCTGAGTTTATGGCCGTAGACTACAAGGTTGTCAAAGTAGCTTTTGTGCTTTTCATAGGGAATCTTAACTCTAAGTCCATCAAGATGAAGAACAATAGGTGCTGGCCTTAGACTCATATCAATTGGTTCGTACATTTCTAGAAGTTGTTTGAGCTCTGCAGGATGAATAAATAGGGGATCCTCATCCAGTATCTCTTTTTTCTGTTCTATAATTTTACTAATAGTTGAGCCAATTTCTTCCAGCTTTTTCCTTTCATCTGCGGATTTCATTCTTTCGGCTTTTCGGCCAACACCGGATATAATTGCCTCACAAGAGTCTTCTATCCCTTCAGGTTGAGGGCCACAAACTAACAATACAGGAACATTTATATTTTCAAAAAGATGCTTTTTGAACTCCACGCAATGTTGGAAGTTGCCCAACATAAAAACAACTGCGTCGTATTCTTCGAGAATACTTTTTTCGTATAGGGATATTTGAGAGGTTGTTTTCCCTCTACCTCTTGCAAGACCCATAACTACAGATATGCCTCCATATTCTCTTATCTCCTCAGCTATATCACAGATAGGATGTGGCATATGGTGTCTTCCTAGTGTACATCCTACAACAGCTATTTCTGTTCCAGCCAATGGAACATTTTTTACTTGACCACCAATTTCTGTGCATACTTTAGACAAATACTCTCTATCTTCTCTCGGAATTGACATAACGACAGACAACATTTGTGCACTTTTCACTTCTTGAAGAATTACCCCGCCACTGTCCTCTATGGCTTCGTAGAGTTCTTTAGAACGGTACACTCCTCCGTCGTACATCATAACATCGAACATTAACACATGCCTCCAAGTGACCTATGAATTTGTCTTCCTTCCTCTATCATTTCTGGTCTCATGATTTCCTCTGTAGCAATTATAGTTACAACGTTATCATCGGAAATGTTGTGTCTATTTCTGATTCCTTCTGGCATTATTCTCCAAAGTGCACCTATAATCTCTTTTAAGGAAGCTTCTTCTGAAGATATTGGTAAATTAGCAATTTTGTTTTCATCACCATTGTTAACTACAAGATCGAATCTGGTTTGTTGATCAATGTTACTTTTTCCGTAATTTTTCCATAGCTGTGAGAGTATTTCCGGAGCAAATTTTTCGTCGATAATGCAAAGATGTGTTTCTTTCCCTTCTTGTCTTATGGATGCGACGTCTGTTATAGTTTTACCAACAGCTTTATTTGTTAATCTAATGCTAAAAATAAATAGCGGAATATCTGGCTTGAGAACAATCTTTGCTTTGTCTACAACGATTGCCTTTCCGACATCGTTCATAATAGTCTTAAATAAGGTTTCGTAAGCATTATTTGCATAGGGGTCTGCGCCTGTTACTTCAACGTTCATATGATTGCCTCATAGGAATCCAGAACTAAGTAGCGCTCCTCCAACTGCTCCAATGAATTGGGAATCTTGCGGAACGATTGGGTGCTCTCCTAGAACTTCGCCGATTGCTTTCACAAGACCAATGTTTAGAGACGTCCCTCCAACCTGTATGATTGGATGGCGAACATCAATTTCCTGAAGCTGTTGTTCATATACTTGTTCTGCAACTGAGTGACATGCTGCAGCGGCGACATCCTCGAATGATTTTCTCTCTCCAAGAGTCGTAACAAGATCCTGAATGCCGAAAACAGAGCAGTAAGAGTTCATCCTAGCTTTCTTCCATTCTCCTTTAACAGCGTATGTGCCAAGGTCTTTTATGTTAATTTTAAGCCTTTTTGCGGTCATTTCGAGAAAGCGTCCTGATGCTCCTGCACAAACGCCCCCCATTGTAAAGTTATCAGGAATGCCATCGCGTACGGTGATCGCTTTGTTGTCCATTCCTCCAATGTCAATAATGGTTGCTTCTCCTTTTTGCTTGTCAGCAAGCCATACTGCTCCTTTAGAATTGACTGTAAGTTCTTCTTGGACTAGTTTTGCTTCAAAGTGTTTTCCGAGTGTAAAACGCCCATAGCCTGTTGTACCGATAGATTCGATTTCGCGAATGTTGACACCCGCTTGTTTTAAGGCTTCATTGAAAACCTCCGTTGCTGATCGAATAACATCCCCAGTTGCTGCCCAACATTTGCCGATTATTGCATTATCCCTCATAACAACGGCTTTTGTGGTTGTTGATCCAGAGTCAATACCTGCTGTGAGACCAGTTTGTTTTGTTCTAGCAAGGATTTCTTTTCTTTCAACGATAGTGACTAACGCCTCCATCCTTGTAAGAAGTTGTGATGCCTTGAGCCTTTCTGTGAAGGAATACGTTACAACTGGAAGTCTTGTATTTTCTTGGATAAATCGTCTAAGTTCGTTTCTAACGAGTGCTGCTTCTGCACATCTAAAACATGTAGCAATGAAAACTGAATCTGCGTCGTATAGCCCGTCTGCGAGTTGTACAGCTCTTGCAATCATGAGTTTAAGTTGAGATGACCTTGGGTTAAGGCCAAATCTTTCGACTGCATCGTTAATGTCTTCTGCTGATACATCCGGATAAACGACTTTGGCCCCGACGCTATGTGCAGCTTTTTCTATTTCACACTGTACGCCACTATACTCGGTACCACATGAAAGTTGGGCAATTTTAATCACTATTTCATCCCCGATTTTTAGTACTCAAGTTCTCAAGAAACTTCTTTGCTTCGGTAACAAAAAATTTTCCTTCTTCTTCCGTTTTTGGATATATCGTATGAAGGACCGGGATTCCGCGTCTTTTGATTAGATATTTTGCCATAAGGTCGGAACGTTCACAGCCTACACATCCAAATGAGAATGGAGCGTCATCCATTATGATTGCAGCATCCGCTTCTTCAATGAGTGTTCCCCATATAGCTAGCCGACCCCTAATGCCAGATGGGACTTCGATGCCTGCGTATTTGAGACCTCTAACTACATCGTCAAGAGAGACGTTCATCGGAGGCATGTCAATTTCAATACTGTCTATCTTCTCTTGAAGTGCTATCATGACGGTTAGAGGCTCGTGCCCAAATCTTTCTACTATGTCTGACAGTATTAAGCTATTTGGAGGGTCAATAAATATTTTCATTAGTCTACCTCACATATCCTTTGGAATTCTGCAACTGAAATCTGTTTTTTCTTTGGCAATTCTGGAATTTGTTCTCCTTTGTCTACCGAATTAAGCCCTATTTCTACATAGGAAAGAGCTTTCCACTCAGTTTCTAATTGGGCAAATCCGGGTCGACTACCGTGCTGGGCACGACATCTTTTTGGGTCGCCCATAGGGTATGCCCTGATTTTGGAAAAAATTTCGTTGGGATGGAGTTTTTTAACTTCGTCGCGGACCTTTCTTACCAACTTACTTGGGCCTTCTATGAGGCATCCATAGCACGTTTCTTTCACAGAAATTTCTATTCCCATTGCATGAATTGTGCAATAAAGTTGGTTTGGAGTTATGTGGGACAATGGAGAAAGCATCAGAAGTCTTGTTTCTCTTCCTTCGTTCATGATTTTTCCTCTTTAATATAAATTACAGATTTGTCTTCAGTTTCTGAAACCATTTTATCTAAGTCACCTACAAATCTTCCGAAAATATTCGTTCCGTATTTTTCTTCGCCAGTTGGACCGTATTCACTGCTATCGTCCAATCTTATCCCTATGAGTCCTGCTTGAGGTCTTGCCCTATTGGTTAAACCTATATCTCCGCGCCTGCATTTGTTGAAGGGGTCGTCTGGATACAGATCATTAGCTCTGGAATTGTCGCCATTAAATGTTATCATGTTCATGCCCTCAAAGGAAAAGAATACTGTGAGTATCCCTATTGGCTTGTGATTTAACCCTGTGACTTTTTCGAAGTAATGTACACTCATCGGGGATTTCTTTCTATTAAGTTTAACTCCATAGATCTTATCCCTTGGAAATCCAAAAGTTTCAACCTTTCCTGCCTTTAACACATTCATGGTTATTTCCGGTATTTGTTCCACAACGATGGCGTCGTCACTGGTGTCTCCAGTTCTCTCTTGGGCAATGTTTCTTAATTTTAGGAATTTTTCTGCTTCAGCTTGAGTCATGCCAATTGATAGCAAACGATTCGGCTTTGTATCAACACTCACTTCGTCTCCGCTATTGGCTAGCATCAAAATCTGATGTCCTTCGATGACTTTACCGACATTGTTGTGAGATTGAGACACTTGTCTTTTTTTCTTATAGAAAAAGACGCGCCCTCTTCCTACGCCATCATTTCTTACGGTTACATCCATTTTGTTTCTTATTTGTATGTCTTCTGTTGGAATGGAAATATCTTGGTCGTCAGAGCACGCTGCATAACTTCCAGTTGCGTCAGAAAGCTTCATTTTGCCTTTTCTTGTCAGTGTAAGAACATGTTCTGCACTTTCTGGTGACTCGCTATTGAGTTCTATTAAAACACGTGAGTCTACTTTGCATCCATCCCTAAGTTTATAACTTAGATCCTTTGTTAAAATTGCATTTTCTGTACTTTCTTCTAAAATAACAGGCTTGACACAGATTATACGATTTCCTTCTTCAAGAATATCCAAGATGTGTCTTCCCTTAGTTATATGTCCTATTCGACCTGCACCGGCGCCATATGATTTTTTATGATCTTCTTTTGCAATCATAAAATATGTTGCATTGTTATCATTTCCTCCAAGTGAAAAGAAACAATCGTAGCGTCTGTACATTCTACTGCTTCTATTTACCAGAATTTTTGTTTCAAATGCACCAAATGCATCAATTTTTTCTGTAGTCCACTTCAAGGTTATGTTTCTTATTTGAGAGACTATTTTTTTCCAAACTTCTGAATCCTTTCCTTTGTCTAAATGAATAATCATGGATCCTATGTCTGTGACTATTTCAAAATCTTCTGATTTCGATGAAATTTTGTCGTTGGAAAGAAGTAAAGATACAACGGTGCCTTTGGTGTAACACTCATGTTTAAGAGCATTCCGCAAAGTTGTTCCAGAGGGAAAACTCATCTCTTTCCCATTTACTGTTACAATCATTCATCCACCTGTCCTTTGGAATTTGATAGAGCCATCCGGACCTTAGATACTATTTCACTGAGTTTGTCTTGGGAACAGGATATCCCTCTGATAACCCCATTAACAATTCCAACGATTGTTCCTTTAGTGCCTATGTTTTCATCTTTTGGCATTACTGTGGACGTTTTGCATCCTATGGCTGCAAAGTCTTCAAAATCGACAGGGCACTGGCATGCTATGATCGCAGGGATGTCAACGTTTCTTAGAATAAGTCTTGCCTTCCATATTATGTGGCTACGAACATTACCCAGGTGGATTAGTGCGATTTTGAACTGTTGTATTCTCTCAACTTCGATTGGATCTAACCCCATGCATTGTCCGTGCGATACATCTTTGGCATCAGCGGGTACTCCAGCACCGGCGTTGAGGACTAGTACTGAGGTGTCAATTCCTTCTTCCCTTAGGGCATAAGTAATTTCACAAACAGGTTTTGTTATATGTCTTCTTCCTGGCCCCATAGCGATAGCAACAACGTCTGCACCACTTTCGGATATTGTCGCTCTTTGAGCAAGACCCCCTCCTTGGCCCATGCCCATGGATTCACGACATTCGACAAAGCTCAGACGTCTTCCGATTTTTGGTTTCACCTCTTATTCCTCGTTTAATGCTTTTCTTTCTATCTCTTCAAATTCTGAAATTATGCCCTCTGGCTTTTCAATTTTTATGATTTTACCATCCTTCATCAGTGCAGCGCGATCGCAGCAGTTCACTATGAAGTCCATGTCATGGCTGACAACAATAAATGTTTCTCGGAGATCCTTTCTAGCCCTAAGAACTGTTTTTGCGACGATAACTTTTGTAATTGGGTCCATTGTTCCAGTAGGCTCATCTAAAATTACAATGCGAGGTTCTTTGATGAGGACTTGCGCGAATGCAATCCTCTGACACTCTCCTACCGAAAGCTCATCTGGATATGATGCAAGAACTTTTTCTATGCTTCTCTTTGGAAATCCTACGTTAAGGAGTACTTGGATGGCTTTAACTTTGGCTAACTCTGCTGGCATGCGGATTCCAATACATGTAGTTAAATTTTTTAGAATTGTGTCAAATGGATAGAGCGTGTATTCTTGGTGTAGTACACCTATGTACGGAGTAGCTCTACCTTTTCCCATGAATCCAGTCTCTGACATATCAACCCAATCATCCCCAATTTTAATTTTGACAGACCCTGATGTTACAGGAGTCATTCCAGCAATTATACGGGATGTTGTTGTTTTTCCCGCTCCAGAGATGCCTACAAGTGCGAAAATTTCATTTTCTTTTATTTTGAATGATACTCCATCAACTGCTTTGACTACCCCTCTCACTATAGAGAAATAGTGTTTTGTAGCATTTTCTGCAACGATGAAGGGTTTTCCAAGATCAGTCGCTGCACTTTTCTCGAATTTATACTCTTCCATGAATTTTTTAGTAACATCAATTGGTTTTCCACTCATTACTACATTCCCTGTGTCTAACCAAATAGCTTCGTCGGCCATTTTTTCTGTGGCTTCTGGCCAGTGTGATGCAAAAACCATGCATATCCGTTTATCATGAACGTATTTGACTAGACGTTCATGAACAATATTGGCTGTATAGGGGTCCAGCGTTCCAGTAGGTTCATCAGCAAGAAAGAATAGCGGATTTTTTGCAAGCTGCCTTGCCATAACAACTCTTTGTTTTTCTCCGCCGGAGAGATCTCTAGCGATATGAGTTGTCCTATGAGTCATGTTAACAAATTCAAGCAATTCAATGGTTTTGGAGATTTTTTCCTGTTCAGTTTTGGCGTTAATTGCTTCAAAAATATTTTCCATGACTGTGTTGTCGCCGAATAACGAAAATGTTCTCTGCAGCATTATAGAAATGCGATTTCGGAGCTCTTGCCTCACAGGATCGCGCTCGCGAAGTGACCAAAAGTCGACCCATTTTGTTTCTGTCTCTGATCCACATACGGAGCATGGTACGTTGTCATAAGGAAGGTCAAGATTTCCGCACTTTAGACAGTGATTAATGTGATAAAGAATCCTTCCTTTGTCAGGAGCATAATCCTTAGAGCCCCTAATCATGTGAATGAGAATACTTTTTCCGGCAGCACTTTTTCCGATCAGCCCAAGTATTTTTCCAGTAGATAGTGTTGCACTTACATTTTTAAGTACAGTTCTGCCTTCGTATGCCTTTGATACATTCTCAATTTTAAGGAGGTCAATTATCTCATCAGCCATGTAGACCTCTAAGGCCCTGTCGCTATATAACAAAGTCGAATAAGGTAGATTACTAAGAGCGGTATTGATTTAAGCAAATACGAGTATGAGGGGACGATGGTGCCAGAGCCTCTGCACAAATTTGGAGGGCCTGTCCCAAAGTTCAACGAGTATCATCTTTGGAAGGCCGTTGTATCTCTTGATGATAAAGTTCCGATTGGTAGAAAAAAATTGTCTGCGATTTTGGGTGTTGGAGAGGGAAGCACTAGGACCATTATTAGTATCCTTACCAAGAAGAAGTATGTAACGACTGGAAGTGACGGTGTTCAGCTCACCGAGGTTGGAAAGAGATTCAAAAAATTAGTACATGTGGACGTAAGCCCTCTTTCAGTATCTGGCATCACAATTGATACACATAACTGTGCAGCAAGGGTTCCTCATTCCTCTGGAAAAGTTAATTGGGGATGTGAAGAAAGAGATGTCGCCGTTAGGTATGGTGCTACTGGGGCGACTACGTTAGTTTGTACTAATGGAGATATTGTTTTCCCTGACTCGGGCTGCTGCGTGAGCAAGGAAGTGGATATAAAACTTAGGTCATTGTTTGGTATATCAGATGGAGATGTAATTGTTATTGGTACTGCCGACAATCCAAATTCTGCAGAATGCGGGGCTGTGACTGCTGCTTTGAATATCGTTAATTATTCAAAGGTAAATTCCGCTTGTGACAATTCCACTTTGGTTAATGTTTCTAATATTTTGCTTTCTCTCGTTTTTACGGTGCATAACCTTGTGGGCAAGTTACCTGTTTGTGCTAAGATGAAGGACGGTCTTGGAGTGAGAGTTGAAGATGGGGTTATCATTGATGATGCGTACAGTGGGGAGATACTCGAACAGGTTATCGAAACGGGTAAAACGATCGAAACTACTGCCTATAGTGGACCATACAAGAATACGAGAGTGATTGTATCACCGATTGAAGTTAATGGATCTACTGTAGCCGCCATAGGCGTGGTAAACACCGAGGGAAGCATTAGTAAAGGCCTATGTGCTACCATAAATATGTTTCCCAAGAGATTCTAAAGGATAACCATCTGGCTTTTTACTGTTTCGGCAGTGATGTTTAGAGCTATGCTTTCGGTCACGGAAACGATGCTTGACGTAAAGATTCCCGAGATTTTTTTACCTCCAAAAAACCCTCTCCTAAGGCCAAGTTGGGAGTACGCATTTTTGTCTATTCTAATTATGATTGATGTAACTTTCCACTTCTCAACATCTATATCGACTGATTCGACGACTCCGATAACCAGCCTATCTGAGGAATAAACTTTTTTACCTATTAGGTACAGGGTTGATGGGATGGCGTCACTATCAACGGATATTTTTGATCTAATGCCAGCAACTGTGTCATTCGTTAGAATGACTTGGTTGATAACATAAGGGCCAGTTCTCATGAGAATCATTGACTTCCCAGACCCAATATTTAGGACCTCTGATACGCCTTTATTTGTCTTTATTTTAAGGCCCACAGCCTCCCAAGTAAATCCATCATAACGGACGTCTTGTACTTCCCCGAGGGTGTATGCATCTTGAGTGATTACCTCTTTCCCAATGAGAGCTTCTAGCTCCTTCATCATCGGGGGTCAAATGTTTTGACTGTAAAATAACCTTTGTATCGTCAGGAACAGGAATATAAAAAAGAAAAAAGTTTAAGGGTCAGCACCTATCCGCCGCCACTTGGCGTGAATCCAGAAATATCTACGTCCTCTTTTTCTTTTATTAAGTCTCTAATGGACCTAACGTTATCGTGAGGGTTTGATTTTCTGTATTTGAACTTGATCTCTTTGTATTCGCTGGCATCCGCGGGCACTAGTAGGCTTGCATCGTACCAGAGTTCTGTAAAGTCGAGTAATGCCCACGACTTCCCACCTCTGTCACGCAAGGCCAGTACCTTTCCAACGGTTGATGTTGGCAAATACTTGTAGATCTCGCCAAGCTGCATGCCAGATTGCGCCTATGCCTTAATGATTGCAGTTCTCTCTCCTGCTGGTTTGAATTCACGAAGTCCGCCGCGTCCGACTTCTTTGGTAACATTTGCAAAGTCAAACACAAGGCTTGGATCAGCAAATGCAACACGGATGAACGGATTCGCTGTGAATGCATCGCCACGGGCTGCGTGTGCTGCCTTTGGAATACCTGAGTATCCGGACAGGTGTCCTACGTTCATTGCGTAGTTTGGATAGTTCGGACCTCTTAATTCCATGGGTAGACCCTCGTCGGATCTGTATGCAAATGAGTTGGCTGATCCACACTGATCCTGCAGGTCGAATCCGTAGAATCCAAGTCTTCCAGCCCTCTCTTTGTGCTGAAGCATTGAGAGATACCAAAGATTCAATCCACAATCTGCAATTCCTGTTGCCATTGACCCTGCAATACCAGAAGCTGCAGCAGCAACTGTCGACCTTTGAGATCCACCGAAGTGCGCTTCCATTGCTGCGGGGTACTTTTCATACGACTCGAGCGCATATGCGTTAATATCGTCACCTAGCTTGAGGAGGTCCTCGAACTTCTCAGGGTTGAGCTTACAAAGTCCACCAAACCTGTCTTTGATTGTATCGATCGCGTAGTACGTGTAATCCTCAAGGATGTTATCAGTATATGCTGCAGATGCATACTGGGTGAATCCAACTCCTCCAGACATATAACCACCGAGGTAAATCTGGTCAAAGATGATAGCACCAAGTGCAACTGTTTCGAGTGCTGCTCTGCCGGGATCATCTGGATAAACACGATCGGACTGTATCATGTCTGCGAGGAATCCGAAGGGTATACCTCCAGGCTCATTTGGTCCTCTTGCACGCCTTGCTGGCATCATAGTACCCATGTTGATACACTGGTGCTTGGCCGAGTATGCAAAGTCTGCGATTGCTGCTTCCCCTGCTGCGAGACGATATGATGTAATGAAAGCCATCGAGATCTGCATTGCTGCATGTCTTGAGATTGTACCTCCATCCATGACGCGACCAACAATTGTTGGAACACGAACTGCCTGCATGAGACCTTTGCCAATTGCATCCTTCAGCTGTTTTGCCTGATCTTTCGGGAACAATTTGTTTATGTCAATGACGAATCTCTTGTCGATTTCATCGATTAATTCATCATCTCCAGAAAACACTTTGACATATGAGTCGTATACGAGTGCAGGGTTGATCTCTGCCATGTGTTCCTGAACGACAGCTCCTCCAGGCATCGTGTGGTTGACTGCCTCAAGGTATTCGTTGATTGTTTCTGGTGTAACTTCCTTACCAAGTCTCCTTTCTATAGTCTGGTGAGGAGAATCGAGACCGACAAGAATTGTTCTTCTGATGTCGTCCCAAGCCTGCTGAATCGCCGAGTTGTTGATGCAGTGAAGGTCATCGGGCTCCACAAAAATATCAGTGTGTGACAACTGATACGGCATCCAAGATCTCTGTCCTAGTGGGACACCGATATCTTGGTTCATCATAGGAATGCCACGCTCTTTTGCGATCTTGTTCGCCGACTCAACGAACTCTACCTTTCTTTTGGATTGTTTCCATCCACCGTAGCAGTAGAATTTTGTGTTTAGGTCTGTTGGCTCTTCCTTGAACTTCTTCTTACAGGCTTCAATGAATAATCTATCTTTAGCCATTTTATTCACCTTTGACGTTGTAGCATTGGAATCCGCCAAGTGTTCTTAGTTTATGAATCCTAAGACCATATTCGGTTACCTCTTTGTCATCCCTCATGTCGACACCGCCGCCGTGAGCTGTGAAGATTGTTGTCCTCTTCTTAAGTTCATCTATTTTCGCGGGTTTTCCGACTGAGATTCTCTTATCGAGGGGCAATGCGACCTGGTCTTTTACATAAACGACCTCTCCCTTGCTCTCATCCCATTCATATCTCTGCCAGGCATCGAACATAAGTCCATGTTCATCAAGACGGCACGCGTGTCCGTGAACAGTTGCACCTCTTATGCCTGTAAGAGCAGGATCAAACGTCTCGTTGTCGATCATTTCTTTTGCAAGTTTCTCAAGATCTCTCTCACGCATCTCGATAATTTGTCTTCCGGACAGTGTACCTGTGTCGATACCTCTGTATCTGGAAAGATACATCCACGCTCTTTGATAGGGGGAGATTGGAGCAAAGTATACCGAATCGGTGAACTGGACATATCTGATACGATCTCCATGCTTTGCACCCTCAATCGGCTTAACAAGCTCTCTGACAGGACAGTCGGGCTCCTTACCCTCTTCGATTGGGGGGTGAATTGATTTGTACTCCTCCCCAGGATTCCTGTGTCCCATTATCCTGACAACATCATCCATCGCGATATCGCGTAGCTTCTTGAGATTTTGTTTGGGGTCAAGGTATCTGCGCCTGTTCTTCGCAGGAGAACTTTCCCCAGGATAGAATTGTCTTTTGTATACCATGTTTAAACACCTTGTTTGTAATCATGCAATGATGGTCTGTACTTTGAGTATCTTCCGACCTCAATTGTGTAGCCAAAAGGGATTATTGGTTTCACAATTTGATCAATTTCTTTGACTTTCATCTCGAGTTCCTCTTGATTTTCAACAGCGAGCTCCAAAAGAAAATCACCGACGAGATGCTTAAGCTCCACTTCTCTGTCTCCAAATTTGATTATCTTGCGTTCGGAGTGATTATTGGCGATACCTCTGTGGGGGCCACTGTTAATCGTAGATGGGAGACTTTCACCTTTCAGGTTGATCTGTCTGATCTTATCCACCCCGATTAGGGCGTTAAGTAGCTTCTCAGTAGAATCCGCCAGGAGCAAACGCTCACACTGGATCCTTACTTCTGGAAGCGGAACCCCCGCGTAGTTCGGATTGGATTCGACAATACTCATGGTACATTCACCTTACAATTTTTTTACAGCTTTCTTGGCCTCCGCACCAATAATTTGCATCGGGGTCTTGAATTCGGGCATGTCGCCGAACACTTCTTTGAACAATCCAGACGTTGCTTCTGCTGAGAATGTTTGTGTTCCGCCGTCAAGGCAGTTACCTGCTGTGACTGCAGGAATCAGAACACCCTTTGAGTGCTTTGTGACAACGTGGTTTCCATGGAACAGACCTGGTCCTCCACCACCATAGATTGAGTGCGAGAAGAATGACATTCCGACGCAAACACCCATGGATCGTCCGTAATCTGTTGAGGGCAGACCAGTCTCGTGCTCAAGAAGATCGTTGTAGTACAAGATTGTTGACGGTATACCCTGTGCTGCTCTGGCCGCTCCTACGTTGACCATAACTGCCGCAACCTGACCGACTGCTGCATAGGCGTTCCAGAGTGGAAGATCATTAGTGGTGTAGATCTTGTATCCGCTTGGAAGTGTCTTTTTCACAGTGATGACGCCGTCGTCTATGGCTGATTCTACAAGAGATTCAATAACCGTACCGACTGTTCCAGTTTTTCCGTTCTTCTTAACTATGTTGTAGAGCATGTTGTTTGCATTCAGCCCTTCGTAAGCAAGTGCAAGGAGGTGTCCTCTTTCGAATGGACCAATTGCATCGCCCATTTCAAAGGCCGCGGTCTGTTCGAAAACCGATGATAATGCAACACCCTGCATTGCATTCCTGCCGACGAGCGCAACGACGTGGTTTGCCATGATGTTCCTGAGTGCGTAACCTGCTCCTTCGTTGTTCTGAGGAACTTCGAGGATGGATTTGACGTTAGCACCAGTGAAGGTCATTGTCTGTGGATATCTTCCCCAAACTGCTCCCTTAACCATGTTTGCCTTGTACATCGGAATCTTGAACTCATCAAGGATCGCTTGAACAGTTGCTGCCGCGACTGCTGTGAAACCAGTTGTGTACTCAATTCCAGCTCTCATTCTTTCTTCAGGTACAATTACGACGAGATTCTTTCCGTCAGACTTTACGTCAACAACAGTGTCGTCGCCATCGTAAACCTGGACCATTTCTTTAATTGCTCCGGCAAGCTTTTCTGCGCTTTTGACAATGGGAACATCTATCTCTTTTCCTTTGATGATCGCTCCGTCCCCACCCATTGAACCTGTCTTAAGAGCCTTTTCAATTCCGGCGAGATTGACTGCGATTGTCCTCTCTGTCATACCTGCAATCTTCTTGATCGCATCGTTGCGCAATGGACTGATGGCTTCAAGAGGAACTTGCTTAGCAATGCGCTTTCCCCTGTCGTCATACAAATCGATTACGTCTTCGTATTTTGGCATTTTCTACCTCCTTTTATACGACTAATCAGCAAACGGGTTGACCATCTGCCTCCCCTTGCGGGCGCCGAATCTACTTTTTAGGATATAAATGCATAGTTCTTACAACCCGTGGCGGAAGTTTTGTGTTGGTGAGCTAGAAGTAAGCGGTGGGAGCTCTAGTGGCGATAGCATGATTCTATAAAAAGAGGTGTCTATAGTCTTAAAGATGTGAAAAGTAGCTTTAGTGGTCGTTTGGCCATTCTCCGCGCACTCTGAGGCCTTCCCGTTCAAAATCCATTGATGAAACTTCCATTCCAGGGATTATTGCTCTAACTGTGGGGATATTCAATTCGTGTCGTGTTAAGTCTGCTATTATAACTCTTTTGAACCCTGAATTGACAAGTTTTCCCAATACAATTTCGATGTCATCGAGGACGTAGGCTGTAGATTCGTCCTTCATATCCGTAATATGCGTTTCTTTTTGAGATTTGTGATACCATATTTTATTTGCTTCTTTAATCCTATTATAGCCCATATCTCTAGTGATTCTGCGAAGATTGGTGTTAACTTTTAATCCATGTTTATGAGTGGCCCGACTTTGTGCTAGTTCAGTCAATGCCCTTATTGCGGCAATTTCTGGATTTAAGTGTGTTCCGATGCCGATTGTTAACATTTCTGGGTCTCTTGTCTTTACGTCATCGGCTGAAGCCCCCACGGTTGGGATTCCAACGTCACTTGTTAGATCTTTCAGGTGTACGTCTATGCCATTATTCTTGAAGTGTTTTAACAGTGTTCCAGGAATAGAATTCTCATCATCAAGAATTATGTCAGAATTTGCTCTGTTAAATGATTCTGCTATGGACCAAGCGTCCCTTTCCACGACCTCGAATATGGAGTGAAGAATTGCTTCTTCGATAGTGTTTCCGGATGCGATGCCGTTGGTGTGAAACCTAAAGAGCTGAAGATCTACAGTGGGGTAGTATGGATAATAAACCGCACAAGCCGGAACCCAAACATTATTTCCACTTAGAAGGTCAAAGGCTCTTGTCCATGCTATACTGGCCCCTTCAACTGCGTTGACGATTCTCTGCGGAAGAATTAGGTCTTTTGGCTCTACCATAGGCTGTTCACTAGTTCTAATTTCTTCAAGCGTTCCTATGACTAGCTTGTCCGTATTTCGTAGTTCAGCACTATACCTTTCTATTGCTTCCATTAAAGCCGATGCTTTAGCTTGTTCAACAGTAACTCCCTTTCCATTATAGTTTCCAAACACCCCCTTGGCTGTATTTTTCCGGCATACTGAAAAAACAGGAATCCCTATGTCATCCATGTTCGTTATATCATCTAACGAGTCTATTCCCGCTTTGCCTAGTAATGGTATGATTCTCTCTAGTGTCTCTCCTGGAGATATCACGCGTATGCCCGTTTTCGGGGACAGCTTGGGACAACGTTGTAGAATTAGGCCCATGATCATCGTTCCTTTTCTTCAAGGATTTTTTCGTATACTGTTATATCGGCGTCTCTGTGGAGTACATCACGACCAATAATAACGTCGACCTCAACGTTCTTAACGCTGGGCAATTTTAGAATTTTACTTTGAACCATTTCGTAAAGTTCATTGACATTTTGTGTGAATACTTCGCACATTAGATTATGATCTCCGAATACTTTGAAAATGGTGCCAATCTCATCGATTTTTTTGAGTTGTTCGATAACTAAGGATACGGGACTTCCGATGATTTGTATTTGGACAAGGGACTTCATTATCTCAAGTTTTTCGCAATCTATGTTAAGTTGATATCCAATTGTACCCTCTTCTTCCATTCTTGATACATGACGGCTAATCGTCGCTTTGGATGTGTTTAAATTTTTTCCTATGACATCCATGGGCATTTTGGGATTTTTCTTGAGTACTTTGATAATCTCAATATCCTTTTTATCTAGGTCACTTACCATATAGCATTTCCGCGATCGTACAATAATATAAAAAAAGGTTTGAAAGGGTTAAGTGCCCTAGTCTCTTTTAGCTTTGCAAAAAACACCGTTTTGGTATATTTCAAGAGTGGTTACCATAGTCGGAACTAGTGAAAATGGGATTCCTATTGCCATTTCATCAGATTTCATATCAGTTTTTTTTCGACAACCGAAGCACCCAAGTGAAATATTCGGTTTTCCAGTGACGATAGGTATAGCAGTCAGATCTTCGCATGCACATTGAAATGGTGCGGTGCTATATTGCACACGACCTCCATCTTTATATGTGAACAGTCCGCCAAACCAGTATATTCTTTCTGGAATGTCCACTATCGCGACTACATCAGGAACGAATGTTGCAGATTTTAAAGGGCATACGATTTCACCCTGTGTTTCGTATGGAATGTCTGTACGCGCATCTATCATATTTTTTGCCCCTATAGGGGATTCATGAATCCCAATATTCGCATGAAACTCTCCAGATTTTACTTTTTCTGGATTTTTTATCATATTCAGACATGCAGCCCCGACGTTGCATCCTTGCATCTTGAGTGGTAATTTGAAGCATTTTCCATTTTTGGCAGACAGTACTGCCTGACAGTGGCTCATTTGTGCTTCTGGAATGTCATATCCACATGGATAATCCTCCTCCTTTTTTACAAGTTTAATTGCCACTGGTTCATGTCTGAGTTTGAGAATTGTTCTTAATTTTTCCGCGTAAATTTCATTGTCATTCATGCGGGCAAGTACTACGTGTCTTTTAATAAACTGTTTCTTCACGACGGGCAACGCGGGCGGGTTCATGATAAGATGTGTCAAGATTCACTAATGAACATCAGTTCCTGATGGGACATTTATACCGCGAGGATGACAGAGGATGAGTCAGTGTGCTAAAAAATAAAAGGTTGTAGAGGCTTGCGCCTCTAAAAATCTAAAAGTGAAAGTGGAATCTTTATTGTCCCTTGACGCCTCTGACTAATGCTCTGAGGTTATCATCTGGGATAAGGGCTGAAAGTCCACATCCAGGCGAGACTACATTGAATCCTGCCTCTGCAACTCTTCTTCCAGCTGCTTCACAGTCTTCTGGTGTTCCCTGAAGTAAGGGTTTGACAACTCCAACGTTTCCTACTAATGCTGCACGTCTATTGACGGTTTTAACTGCTTTCACAGAATCAACCTTTTCTTCAATTGAAAGTCCTGTGACGCCTGTATCGATCATGTAGTTAAGAATCATTGATGTGTCGCCACATATGTGGAGGACTGTGTCTGATCCTTCTGTGGCCGCGAGTGAGCTCTTGACATAATTTCCTGAATATTCTGTGAACGTTTTAGGATCGAGAAGGTCTGTTGATGCTGATGGCTCTGACATCTGGATAATGTCTGCACCGGCATCTGACAACGCCTGGCAGTATGTTTTTACGATCGGGTTGACCGCATTGATCCACTGCTTAACTTTATCTGGATCCATCATAATTCCGAAGACTAGATTCTCAGTAGACACAAGGTGTCCTGCGAGCGTAAATGGCCCAGTGTTACCTGCAATGACCGCGTACTCTTTTCCGTATTTTTCCTTCATGAGTTTTGTCGCTTCAATAACGACCGCTGGTCTGCCGCCTTGGATAAATTCTTCGGGAGACATGAGATTAGGTTCGTCATATTCTCCCCCCATGGGGTCAAATTTGAATGGGTGCTTCTTGAGCATGGGTGTTCTGTCTTGCTTTCCAGGATCGACAGCACATCCGAGCCTCTCAGCCTCTGCAGTCAGACAGAATGAAGACCTAACTGCCTCGAATCCGAGGATCTTTGCTTGTCCAGCTCCAAGATCGCACATCATTTTTGCGTTGGAGTGTGCCTCTGGCCAGAAGATATTGAGTGCTTTCATCTGACCAATCGTCGCAGACTGTGTAAAAACCGCAACCGGAGGTCTGTCAAGTTCTTCCCGCCTCATTGCTGCGAGTACCCTCTCTCTAGGAGTCATTTCCATAATTAACTCTCCTCGCGGTCTCATCGCTCTTAACTTATAAAATCTGCTCGGTGTTTCAATTCTACACTGGGGGTCTAGAATCTAATGAATAATATTTGATCACACTAGTCAGATTCGGGAGGATCGCCTATTGCTCTAGAAATTATGTCAACATAGGTGACAGTCCCGGTATGTTTGTCATCAGAGTATCCAACACCGCCCTCCGATGCCATAAATGTCTTGATTTTTGAGAATGTTTCAATATTTCTGGCTCCGGAGCTCTTGAGTTTGTTAGATAGATATGTTTCTAGACTTCTTACGCATGATGATACTGCATTTCCGAGATGAGTATGATATGCTGTGCCCATGAAAGGAATAGTTGTCAAATATCTATAATCGGGTGTTGGAATTACGTTTGCGGATAATGATTCTGTCATTTTACTGCAAATGGCGCCCACAGCGTTTCCAACATCATTATCTTCTGGAAATTCTACGATTGAGCCCAATCTTTTGGAGAGGTCCGACATTATGTGTTTAGATGGTGCTCCTATTCCTATAATGGGAATCTTGAACGAGGGACGCATGTTCATAGCATCGTCATGATTAAGTGTTACCATTCTTCTTATAAGGAGGTCCGCTCCGTTTCCGTGCCAATTCACCATTTGATCGTTTAACATTTTTGTCATAATCGCTTCGGCTATTTTTGTTTTAATTTCTTCGAATACAGCTACAGCGGCCTGCCCCTCTGTCATACCTAATTTTTCGCTAATAGCGTGAATGCCTGCACGGGCGGCATCATAAGAACCTAATTCAAACATTTTTAAGTAAACCATAACGTCTGTTGGAGTTAAGGATGCACACTTAACTGCGCCCACATCAATCAATGATTTTAGTTCTTTATCAATTACCCAGAGTCCGTCTACAGAGTCCATGATGTCCATTAGGCTCATTGCTCCCTTTCCGGACATAGCGTTGAGTACGTGGAGTTCTCTTTCGTTTAGGGTTGATGGGTTAAAATCGTTGATGGCTTCGTAGTAATCGTAAATATCAGTGTGCATGATCTTATCCACAATATCTTTGCGCCCATTAGCAAATTCAGATAGTGGTGTTACTCTTTCTGGGCCAATCTCAAATGTGCCACTGTTTAATCTTATTCTTGAATCTCCCCCCAACGCTATTGTGTGTATATCTACAGCCTTGACGCGGGTTTTCCACTCTCCGATAGTGGCACCTTCAAACTGAATTTGTGGAAATCCATTCTCCATGATGGCAATATCTGTGGACGTTCCCCCTATGTCGACAACAACACAGTTACTCTGGTCTGAAAGTATTTTCCCCCCCATACAGGACGCAGCAGGCCCAGAGAGAATTGTTTCGACAGGGTACTGTCGAGCTTGTTTAAGAGTCATAACAGATCCGTCACCTTTGTAGGCCATAATTGGGGCTGTTATGTTTTTCTCTTTGAAGGTTTTCTCGACATCATCAAAGAATTTTGTAACAACTGGAATTAGTTTTGCATTGAGAACAGCAGTTTCTGCTCTCATATCGATGCCCAAAACTGCTGAAAGTTCGTGTCCTGCAACCGTCGGGAGGCCTGTTATTTGTATTGCCAACTCTTTTACTTTCTTTTCCTGAGATGGGTTTACATTTGCAAACAACCCAGAAATTGCAATTGCATCTACTCCATCGGACACTTCTCTGATTGCAGCAATAACCTCATTTTTGGACATAGCCGCTATGGGTTTGCCTCTGCTATCATATCCTCCCTTAATGAAAACATGCTTCTTTTCCCCGAAATTAACCTCTTCTATTGGATTCCATCCTATAAGAATCAATCCGACTTCTCCGCCGCGATTTTCAAGAATAGAATTTGTTGCGAGTGTTGTGGATATTCCGACAGTAGCTATGTCAGATGGCCGAACATCAGTGGACGCAAACACAGCGTCGATTGATTTATACAACCCAATAGATAAATCTTCATGAATTGTTCTGGATTTCTTTTTTGCAATAACAGAGTAATCATCTAGATCGACAATGACTGCGTCAGTAAAGGTGCCACCCGTGTCAATTCCCAATCCATATCTTACGGGGGATACGTATTCATGATCTTCAGAATATGTATCTGATTCGATTAAACCTGCATCTTTCGTTAGCTTTCCTATATATCCAAAAACTTTTTCCCGCTTTTTTGTTTCTCGGTTGTATCTTATTGTTTGAAAGTAGACGCAGTAATTATTTCCTGACTTTTTCACACTGAAACATTTCCTTCCAGCATGTTTCTCTTGTAGAATCCAATCTTGAACCCATTTGTCATACTTTGAATACTGCGTCATGTTGTCATCGGGGCAGTGTATTACCCGGGACTGTATAATAAAGTGAACGTCCAACAGCGAGGGGTGACCTGGCTGCTGGAGCTAGATGAGGTAAGTGAAAAAGTTTGCAGTGTGCTTCGAGATAATGTCTCGATTAAATTCCCAAGAAGTTCGCTGCTACCTTAGACGCTTCAACAGCGTCGTAAGACCATCCGTCCGCACCGATTTGATCTGCGAATTCTTTGGATGTCGCTCCGCCACCAATCATTGTTTTGATTTTACCTTTGAGACCCTCTTCCTTGAGTACTTTCTCGCACTCTTTCATTCCGGCGAGTGTTGGTGTCATAAGTGTCGATTCTGCAATGATTTGTGCACTGTTCTCCTTTGCCTTGTCTATCATATCTTTAATTGGGACGTCTTTGCCCATGTCAATAATCGTCAGTCCAAGACCAGTAAGCATTGCTTTGACGATGTTCTTTCCAATATCGTGAACATCTCCCTCAACAACACCGATTACAACCGTTCCCTTTGTTGTTCCGCCTGCACCTGTAAGCATTGGAAGAACGAGATTCAGACCCATGTAGAGCGTATTTGCTGAAAGTAGAACCTGAGGAAGGAAATACTGCTTTGCTGCGTACTTGTCACCGACGATCGCCATTGCTTTGGACAGCCCATTGAAAATGATGTCCTTTGCGTCGTGGCCAGCATCGAGGCACTTCTGTGTTGCGCCTTTTCCCTCTTTAATCTTACCTTTTACAACAATGTCTATAAGTGCATCCATCTCTGCGCTCATTTTCACACCTCCATCTTGTTACCAAGGTGGCTGTCTCCCTATTTTTATAGTTAAATATAAAGTAGTGATATGGATGGATTATACATCCATTATATGATTTGTATTTATAGAGGGGTGTTTACCGGCGGAATTATACGTTTATTTCTCTGATTTCTCCTAATTTACCAAGATAAAACACATCGGAATCTGATATTCCGTATACATCAGCTTGATCAGTATGTGATGCTTTGCATGCTGGGGACATGAATGTTTCTGGTCCATCTAATGAAGATCCTGAAAATATGGGGCTGAATGGGGGAATAACAACTATACCTTCCTTTTTTAGATACAAGAAACACTGAAATTTTATCCGACCTCCAATATTTATGGAAGGGTGTTCGTGACCTATTATTACAGGTCTCTTTCCAGAATCTGAGTGTCCATGTTCCATTCGAAAACCACGTATATCAATGTAATCGACCACTTTGAGATTTAAATCCTGTAGAATGTTTTGAAGAAAATTATCATGATTTCCCTTTACTACTGTGACATCTGCGACATTTCTGAGCAGCTCTATTATTTTTTTAACTTCTTTTTCACATTCTGAGCGGATTCTTCTGAAGTCGTGCTTAATGTCACCGAGAAGAACGATTTGCTTTGGATTGTATTTGTATATTACTTTATTTAGAGATTCTATGATGGATTCCGTATTGAATCTTGGGAGATACACGCCTTCCTCTTCTAGAGCTTTTTCATATCCCAAGTGAAGATCACTTAAGACAGCGGTGGGGCCATCATCCAGTATGAGACACCTGTATTTGGTAACGTGAACGCCTGGCATTATTTCTACAGAATCCATGACGAGAACTATTGACAGACACTTTTAATAGCTTGGTAGGGAAACGTAGACTTGGGAAAATATTTCCTTGTGTATCTTGTGGACAGGTGAGAATGGATGAGGTTTGATAATAATTAATTAGTTGCTCCATTGGTTGACTTAACGTTTATATATGCTGAATCGAGTGGCTTCACGGCATGGCCAGGGTGGGGTAGTCTGGTTATCCTGGGGGATTGTGGATCCCCTGACTCGGGTTCAAATCCCGATCCCGGCCCTTCTTTACGTCATTTAGAGAGATTGAGTCGTTATGTCTTGGAACGGAAAATTTGTTAGACTTGACGAGAATAGATGGCAGATCCCTAGCGATTACATGGAGGGCATGAGAACAGATGCAGTGATTTTCGCTAATGATGCCATAGTTGAGCAGATCAGATCTGATGATTCCCCTCAGCAAGTTGCTAATATGGCGTGTATCCCTGGTATAGTTGGAAAATCAATAGCGATGCCTGACATTCATTTAGGATATGGTTTTCCGATTGGCGGTGTGGTGGCAGTTAATGTAGACGATGGCTTCATTTCGCCTGGCGGAATTGGTTTTGATATTAACTGTGGTGTTCGCCTCATCAGAACAGATCTTCAGATAGAAGATGTTACAAAAAACATAAGCGATCTCGTTGATGAATTGTTCAGGAATATCCCGTCAGGTCTTGGATCAAAAGGTCTCGTTGATGTTAATTTAAGGGAGATAGAAGAGATACTGACGAACGGCTCAGAGTGGGCTATTGAGAATGGATATGGATGGGAGAAAGATTTAGAATTTACAGAAGAATCCGGCAAGATGCTTGGTGCTGACTCTCAATTTGTTAGTCAGAAGGCTAGAAGGAGGGGTCTATCCCAGCTTGGGTCTCTTGGTTCCGGCAATCACTTTCTCGAAGTGGATGTTGTAGATAAGATATTTGACGAGGGAGTTGCCAAAGTATTTGGATTGAGAGAGGGGCAAATCACTATTACGATTCATTGTGGATCTAGGGGATGTGGGTATCAAATTGCGGCAGATTATCTTCAGGAGATGGAACACTATGCAAAAGAAAATAACGTTTCTGTTCCTGATAAACAACTTGCCTGTGCCCCCTTAGTGTCGAATCTAGGGAGTAACTATTTTTCGGCAATGTCGTGCGGAGCGAACTATGCCTGGACAAACCGCCAATTGATTACACATTGGATTAGAAGATCTTTTGAAAATGTCATGAACGATTCTTCAGAGAACATGGGTATTGATGTAGTTTACGATGTCGCGCACAACATTGCAAAAAAAGAACGCCATTTTGTTGATGGGAAATGTATGGATGTATTGGTTCATAGAAAAGGTGCGACAAGAGCATTCTGCGCTGAAAGACCGGAAGTTCCTATGAAGTATCGTTATGTTGGACAGCCAGTAATAATTCCAGGAGATATGGTTACAGGAACGTATGTGTTGGTAGGAGAAAGCAGAGCAATGAATGAAACATTTGGATCGTCATGCCATGGAGCTGGTAGAAAAATGTCAAGGAAATTTGCTGCAGAGTCTATTGATGTTAACGGAGTTAGGGATGCCATGATAAAAGACAACATCTACTTCAAGAGTGGTGGAGAGGGATTGGCTGAGGAGGCCCCTCAGGCCTATAAAGATGTAAGTCAGGTAGTATCTGTAATGTGCAATTCAAATCTTGCGCGGAAAGTAGTGAAATTGAAACCAATTGGCGTTGTAAAAGGATGAGGCACGGAGTTTTATTGCTTTGATTTTGTATCGTTTCAAGAGTTTGGTTTGTAAATGTTGGTGTTTGCGGCTGTCACGTTATCTGTTTTGTTCGGTGAGCGCTCATTCGTCCAGCTTCCAAAGTTTGTCGCCTACGCTGTGCAGAACTTTAATGGCCTTCCCTTTATCTTTTGAAAGCATAGAATTAGAATTTCGAATAGCGACACCTATGGCCAATGGTGTTCTATTGTTTACATCTCTGACCCATACCATGCTACCTTCCGTAATTTTTGGGTCGGCATCAATAATGCCTGGCCCCATAACATCAGCTCCATTAGCGACGTAGGGAACGGCCCCCATATCTATAGTGACAGCATAGGATTCTGGTTTATACTTTAGAAGTCCTCTTATGGTAAGAAAGGGCTTTCCCTCGTAGATAATACCCAGAACTTCGTTGTTGACAAATATAAGGTTGAATTCTGGCCCTTCTGCGAAGTCCACTGCACTCCCTTCTGCAAAAACTTTGGTATCAAATAAATTTTCAAGTTGTTCCTTGACTTCTTTGACTTCTTTTTCTCTCATTCTCTTTCTTTTGCGCACTCTTATGTCCGCCATTAATTCCAGCCATGATTTGGAAATATAATAAAACTCAGGTTCATTCTTTAAGGTGTGTGGAGACAGCGAGGAGTTGACGTACTGAGTGTATTCTAATAAAATGTTATGGAAATCCGATTGAAAATATGTGTTTGAAGATGGGAACTTTTGTGGGGCAGGGCTAGTAGAGCTCTCGTTATTTGATTCTGGCAACACTATAAGTTGCGTTTTAGAAGTTGTCTAGTCATGTTATTCGCAACTGTTTTAAGTATAACGGCGTCTCCACTTTTTTCGTGTTCTAAAGAAATTTTGGGGCTTATGATGCATATTGGGCTGCTGCCGACGACTACCATTTGATTACAAAGCATCCAATTGACGAGTTCAGCGTATGCATTGGAGCCTCCACTGTGTTCTTGTATTGCTATTGCTGCCCCTATCTTGTCTTTTAATGGGAAGTTACCAAATTGACATACACGTCCCGCACGTTCAAGAAACATTTTTATTTGTGCTGTACACGAATTAAAATAGACAGGCGATGCCATTACTACGCCGTCTGCTAATTTTATTTCGTCTAAATAGTTGTTCATGTTGTCGTCCTCTATAACGCACCTCCCGTCACCTCTTATTTCACAAGAATTGCAATGATTACAGGGGCTGATATGGCTTTCATAAACTTGTATGTGCTCTGTCTCAATGCCATTTTTATTGAGCTCGTCTAGTACTACGCTAATGGCAGTTGATGTATTTCCGAGAAGGCGAGGACTACCGTTTAAGGCGACAACTTTCATGCTGGGATAGTGACGTGCTCATTATAAATGATGACTGTTAGACTATTGACATAATGTCGTTGTATTCTATGTTAGTGTGGACATTGTGGGATATTACTATACACATTGACGCAGGATATGATTGGAAAACATTATAATTGAAGTTTGCTTATTTTGATTGGTTATGTTGGATGTTGTGGGGCTTCATGTGGAGGCTGGGGGCCAGGAGATAATAAAAGGGGTTTCCTTCCGAGTTAAAGAGGGGGAGACTTGCGTTTTATTTGGTCCAAATGGATCTGGCAAATCTACACTTTTGTCAGCTATAATGGGTTATAGTTCTTGCAAGATTACGAGTGGTAGCATTTTTTTCAAAGAAGTTGACATAACGCATATGGCGATTGATGAGCGTGCAAAGCTTGGTATAGGCATGATGATGCAGAGGCCACCAAATGTCTCTGGTGTGAGGTTGGGTGACCTTATTGGAATGTCGATCGGCGGTGGTGGAGACATTACCAAGAAGGCGTCTGAATTTAGAATGAAAGAGTTTCTTGATAGGGATATAAATATTGGATTTTCTGGAGGAGAGATCAAAAGGTCTGAACTTTTGCAACTCACCATGCAGTCCCCGGATTTTGTTTTACTTGATGAGCCAGAGTCTGGTGTTGATCTAGAAAATATTAAGCTTATCGGGGAAAAAGTTAGAGATCTTCTTTACTTAGATCGAGTGCATAGCTGTAAATGCTGCAGGAGGCACGTGTCGTCGCTAGTTATAACACATACTGGTCAAATTCTTGACTATATTGGAGCGGACAGAGGATACATTCTTCAGAATGGACTTATTCGTTGTAGCGGGCGACCGTCAGATATTTTGGATGATATTAGAAAAAATGGTTACAAGGAATGTATTTCATGCAAGATGATTCGGACAGAGTAGACGGAGACTCAAAAAAGAGTGTGAGGGTGGGCATTTCTGATGTTTTGGGTGATTATGCGCTGGGCTCTACTAGTTCGAAAAGAGTGAGTAGTCTTGCGGAAGTAGATGATGATACTAGATCTGTAATGAAGGACATCGGTATCGCTGATGATGAAAGCGGCCGAAGTGGCTCTATTATGTTTATTAATAATGGACTAAGTCATTGCTCGAATAAAATACAGGATGGAGTGGAGATCCTTTCCACTCATGAGGCTCTGAAGAGATATGAATGGGTCAAGGATTATTTCTGGAAAGCGACCCCCTCTGAAAAAGATGAATTCACGGAAAAAGTGTACGATGGATGTGCTGACGGATATTTTATATGGGTGAAACCAGGGTATAAAATTAAAGATCCTGTTCAGGCGTGTAACATAATATCTGTTAAGAGATCTGTGCAGACACTTCATAACATTGTAATTGTTGAAGAAGGGGCGTCTCTAGAGATGATTTCCGGGTGTGCTACAAATAGTCATGTTAATGAAGCTTTGCATATTGGGGTGTCTGAGATTTATGTCGGGAAAAATGCCTCGTGTACGTTTTCTATGATACATAATTGGGGATCCAAAACAACTGTTCGCCCGAGAACAGTTTGTCTTGTGGAAGCTGGTGGCAAATATGTTAGTAATTATGTTCTTCTTAAACCAGTGGGTACACTTCAAAGCTTTCCATTGTGCCGGCTTAATGGAGAGGGAGCGTCTTGTAAATTTAACACCATATGTATTGCATGTAAAGGTTCAGACATAGACAGTGGAACTGTTGTCGAGTTGAATGCTCCGAATACGTCAGCAGAGGTTGTGTCAAGAAACATTGTCCGTGGGGGAAACATAATTGCGAGAGGCAGGCTTATTGGGAACACTCCAGGAATCAGGGCACATCTAGAATGTAAAAGTATCATGCTTGACGACGGTGGAAAAACAGAGGCGATTCCTGAGTTGATTTCAACGGCAGTCAATGTTGAGATGACTCACGAAGCAGCTGTTGGAAAAATTGCAAGAGACCAAATCGAGTATCTTATGTCTAGGGGACTTTCAGAAGAAGACGCCATTGGGATGATTATTAGGGGATTTCTTGTTGGTGGCATAAGTGGCCTTTCGGATAATCTCAAAAAAGAGATTGATGATGCAATTTCCAAAGCCGATCTTGGAAGTTGATATTTTTATTGTGATTTAGAGCATCTTAGTTGAAATGATTGTGAACGATTGATGTTTATGTCTTCTCTGTGCACTGGCCGCAGATTCATTCGGTAAGTGTAAGAAGAGAATGAAGTAATGGAGTGACATATTTCGGTGGAAGCAGGCATTTTTTGAGACAATAATGGCGTTGTAGTTACGTTTTCTACGATTACTAAATTACTTGTCATTGAAGTGCTCATAGATTTGAACTGGGGCGGATGTTGTGCAGAATTTCTCTGATCCAAGTTGCCCGTATTCATTATTACCCATTCCGTAGAGTTTTCCATCTGCGATGAAGAGTGTTGTGTGGCCACTGTGCCAAAGATTAGTAACTTTGCCAAGTTTTTTACCAATTTGCATTGGCCTAGTAACACCCTTAATATTTCCTACTCCGAGTTGCCCATCTTCGTTATACCCTGTGCCGTAGAGTTTTCCATCTGCGATGAAGAGTGTCGTATGATCGCTACACGCAACATTTGTAACGTCCCTGATGTCTCCACTTACAAGCGTTGGTTCAAAAATTTTCTGGATATCAACCGAGCCAAGTTGTCCTTCTCTGTTGTCCCCCATTCCGTAGAGTTTTCCATCTGCGATGAAGAGTGTTGTGAGATTGTTGCATTGTACGTCAGAAATGTTTCCTAATTCCTTGCCGATTTGTGTTGGTAGAAAAATCTTACTTGTATTCTTTACACCGAGTTGTCCTTCTCTGTTGTCCCCCATTCCGTAGAGTTTTCCATCTGCGATGAAGAGTGTTGTGTGGCCACTGTGCCAAAGATTAGTAACTTTGCCAAGTTTTTTACCAATTTGCGTTGGCGCGTGTATTCTTTCGAAGATGTCTCCTAGACCAAGCTGACCATAAAAATTGTCCCCCATTCCGTAGAGTTTTCCATCTGCGATGAAAAAAGTTGAGTTGCTACTGCAAGAGACACTGACTATGTTTTTTGAATTGTGAATCAATGTTGGCCTAGGAATATCATCAGCGTTTTGAACGCCTATTTGATTGCGTTGATTGTCCCCCATTCCGTAGAGTTTTCCATCTGCGATGAAAAAAGTTGTACTGTAACTGCACGAAATATCGGTAATTGTTCCAAGATCTTTTCCAATACAAGTGGGTGCAGGGACGTTTTCAAAATACCCTAAACCAAGTTGTCCTTCTCTGTTGTCCCCCATTCCGTAGAGTTTTCCATCTGCGATGAAAAAAGTTGTACTGTAACTGCACGAAATATCGGTAATTGTTCCAAGATCTGAACCGATTCTAGTTGGCATAATAACTTTTTTAGAGTTTCTAACGCCGAGTTGCCCGTATTCATTATTACCCATTCCGTAGAGTTTTCCATCTGCGATGAAGAGTGTTGTGTGGCCACTACACTGTATTTTCACATTAAAAACCACGATACTGCTCACCAAAGGTCACTTTAATGGCGCTAGGAGCACCTGGGATAGGAATACTCTACGTAGGAAAATATTTTATGTGATTTTGTGAAGTTGAAAATTTGATTATAGAATATTTGCGTTGGTCACAGTTATATTGATAATTGGGGGATTACAATTATTTGAATGAGAGCCGTATCTGGTATCGGTAGAATTGAGGTTTGACGATAAAAGGAAGGTCGTAGCAAATATGGATCTGTATGACGATACGTAAACTGTGTTTTATGTTAGCTTATGTGTGATGTGAGTATGTCCAATAACTGTTTTGAGATGATGTTAGATTAATCAGAATCTCTTAGGAGATTGACGATGCCGTTATATTTACGGTTATATCTGAGCGTACAGGTGAGGTACAATGACAAAACCAATGATTAGCGAGGAAGATCTCAAGTTAAGTGAGAATCTTAGTAAGATAAAGCACGTGATAATTATTATGAGCGGTAAAGGTGGCGTAGGGAAAAGTACTGTATCATCAAACATAGCCATGGCGCTCTCTATGAGGGGATATCAAACTGGCATCATGGATGTAGATATAACAGGACCAAATATTCCAAAAATGTTTGGTATTGAAGACGAGCAGCTGGATGTCGCAGACGAAAAGCTTGTTCCAGTGCTGGTGCCACCATCTTTAAAAGTTATTTCAATGGCATTCCTTCTTCCAAGTAAAGATTCGGCGGTTATGTGGAGAGGCCCTGTTAAAATGACAGCTATCAAGCAATTTATTGGAGATGTTGTTTGGGGGGATCTCGATTACTTAGTTGTAGATATGCCTCCGGGAACTGGTGATGAAGCCATTTCTATTGCACAGCTTATGCCAAAAGCAGATGGGACGATCATTGTTACAACGCCTCAGGATGTAGCACTCTTAGACGCAAGAAAGTCAATTACGTTTTCAGCACAGACTAAGATCCCTATTCTTGGCCTTATTGAAAATATGAGCGGATTCGTTTGTCCTCATTGTGGAGAGAAGACGGATATTTTTAGATCTGGCGGAGGAGAATTAACTGCAAAGGATCTTAATATTCAATTTCTCGGCTCAATTCCTATAGAGTCTGAGATTGTGACATCGGGAGATTTGGGAATGCCAATAATAGTTAATAAACCAGATTCCGAATCGGCGAAGTCGTTTAATGACATTATTGATAAAATAATTAAGACGGTGGAGTAAGAATAAGACGTGTGGTAGTGTGATAAGTGGCCAAATGGATATTTGTTACACTGCCCTTTTATTTCCCCATATAATTTTGTGAAGTTGAGGAAGAACTCTTACATTGAGATTCGATGCGATGATTTCTTCAGCTAGAGGTTCGATATCCATTCCTCCGACTGGCGTAAAGACTGATTCGCACTGCGGTTTATATTTATTTATAATAGATATTGAGTAATCGAGATCTGTTCCGTCATTGATTATAAATTTGAGTTGATCCTTTTTTCTGAGAAGACTGATATTGGAGAAATTCATTTTAGACTCCATCTGGGAGCTTGGACATTTTATATCCATGCTTATTATTATACTTTCAGATACGGGAACCTGCGATATGTCTATAGATCCGTTTGTTTCCAGGACTACAGCCTTATTTGCATCCATGAGTTTTTTTAAGAGTTCCAGGGCATCTCTCTGAAGGAGGGGTTCTCCTCCGGTAAGACATATGTCATTACAGTTTCCAATTATTGTCATGATATGATCTGTAGTTACCTCTGTGCCCTCTTCAAGCGAGGCATATTGTGTATCGCACCACGCGCATTTAAGATTACATCCTGCAGTTCTGATGAAGTATGTTGGAACACCAATCTTTTTTCCCTCACCCTGAATTGACTTAAATAGTTCGCATATTCTCACAATATCACTCGTACTCTATCTCGTCTTTGTATCCTGCTTCTTGGAATCCTCTAAGACGAAGTTGACATGAGTCGCATTTTCCACATGCTTTCTCTTGACCTTTATAGCAGGACCACGTTAGATGGAGCGGTGCACCCAATTTTTTGCCGAGGCGTACGATATCTGCTTTTGAAAGTTTCATGATTGGTGTTTCGATCTTTATTTGATGACCTTCAACGCCCGCCTTTGTGCCAACAGCAAGCATTTTTTGAAACTGTTCAATAAACTCTGTGCGGCAATCTGGATATCCTGAATAATCTACATTATTTACTCCTATATAGATTCTATCAGCTCCAATTGATTCGCATAGTCCCGCCGCAACTGACATCATTATGATATTTCTTGCTGGAACGTATGTGATTGGAATGTCAGAACCTATTAATTCGTCCCTGTTCGTTGGAACCATAATGTCTGATTTTGTAAGGGCTGATCGGAACATGCTAAGATCAATATTAACTACGATGTGTTTGACTCCAAAGTACTTGGCAACGTTACTAGCAGACGCTAATTCTTTTGTGTGTTTCTGGCCATAACTGAAACTTAATGCTGTGCATTCGTGGCCGCTGTTAGCAGCACATGCTAAAGTTACTGTGGAGTCTAAACCTCCAGATAGAAGAACTACAGACTTTGACATATGCTCAACTCCTTTGTACACCAAACGGTTTGACCTCTTTCCTCATCAAGGCCCACGGATACATAGCGAATGTCGGTAGGGAAGCGCATAACTTCAACGATTTTGTTTACCATCAATGCTGCCATTTCTTCGACTGTGGTATTTGAAACATCAAGAAAAACGACTTCTTCCTTTGGAAATACGTATCTCTTTCCGCATGAAGCCACTTCTATCGAATTTTCTTTTTCAGAAAATTGGATGTGTTGTGATTTTGTGGGAAGAAGTATTCTGTGATCGAACCTTTCAACAAATTCTTTGAGTTTTGTTTTCAGCTCAACAAAATCCATGACCATTCCAAGCTCTCCAATTTCTCCCTCAAGCCTGAAGCGAAGTATGTATGAGTGCCCATGAAGCCTTGAGCACTTTTCATGCTTTGGTATAAAATGACATGCTGAAAATCGAATTCCAGAATGCTCTCCGTCTATTTCTAGTATCATTTATTATTCCTCACTAGTTTTATTGCAAGAGCGATTGAGTCTTCATAACTATCCTTTGCGCGTGATGTGTCTATGAATATCCTGTCGATATTTACCACTGGCGCACCAAGTGCTCTCACACCACAAATAAAATGTAAAGATCTGAAAATTATGTTTCCGGATATACCATCAGGGGCTATTATAATATCCGCATCACTGATTGCATTTTCAAGAAGTATTTCGGTGTGATATGCGTTGTATCCTTTTGTATTTAAAACTTGGACCAATTTTAACGCGTCGTGAATTGTCTTATCTACTTCTGGACATCGTCCCATGTCATCTTTTCTCCCACCGGACATTACAGCGATTTTTGTTTTTATTCCGACAGATTCCATAAGATTTACGCTTCGGGTTGCAAGTGCGTATTTCTGTTCTACAGTCCATCCTTCATCAATACCCACTGGTGCAGATATTATCAGTTTGCCGTTTTTTAATTCATATATAACTACTCTTTCCAAGTTATCAATTTTAAATATTTCTTTTAGTCTTGGAATAATAGCTGACGATGACATGTCACCACGAACGGCAGCGTCGATTTTACAGTTGTAAAGATCTTCGATTAGTTTATTCGCATCTGTATATACAATAAGGGATTCTCCAAATTTTTCTTTAATTTTGATAGTTTTGTTGGATTTTCCATCCCATCCTATGCCAATTTTAAGGTCCTTTGGATCATATTCTTCAAAAAGGGTCTGACTAAACATTTACGTGACTCATATGATTATTATATTTATTTCTGTACGCAACGGAGAAAATGTTTAATGATCTATCGATCTGATTGCATCAAATGTGTATTCGTCCCATTTCTTTAAACCGAGTGCTATTTCCGCTTCCATAGGGGTTAGTATTGGTTTGCTATATCTCGAATAATCATCTATCGCGATTCTTGGACATGCGGTACTGACAAATGCATCGACGTGATAGGCGATGAGATTTTGTGGTATAAGTTCGTTCATGTATGCTTTATAAGCTATTTTTCCAGATCTTTGAATTTCTTTGATAATATTATCGGCCACGGTATTCCTTTTTTGTCCTATTTTGCTGCACACAATGACGAGAAATCTCTTTGCATCTTTTGCGTCTTGAATTACCGCAAATCTTCTACGAAGAATTCTATCTTTAGTTGTGTCGATATCTTTTAGTTCTCCAGTGAATGGATTGAAGACAAGTACTTTTTTTCCTGTATGTAGTGCTACGGTAAGTGGGTGAAAATTTCCTTCTCCGATGAAGATGAATGCGTCTACACATTGCGATGCCGATTCAGCAGAGCTACAGTTGCAACCTAATATTTGTCCGGGGTAGCACGTTCTTCTATCTCCTTTTTCTATTACTACTTTTTTTCCGTGTTTCTCAAGAATTTCTTTAGCTTGTTCAATACACTCTATGTACTGTAAGGTTGTGAGAAGCCCGATCTTTTCGGGGATTATGTTAATATTTTTTTTGAGATTCTCTTTAATATCCGGGTGGCACAACGCCTTAACAAATAGAACGTCTTCTTCTGCCTGTAAACCGGGGATCGGAGAGTGTCCGAAATGGACCAATGCGTCTGCCAAATCCTTGAAATTATAGAGTATGTCACAAGACCCGTAGCATGGGTCTCCGGATATGACAAAGTCGGCATTTGTGTTGATTGTCAAGAAGTCTACTATCTCAGTTGCCTTGGATTTTAATCCTTCTGGCATCTGGAGCGCAACGGAGTGGTATTTCCCAGCTCGAATCCACGTAGCCACATATTCTAACTGGAGGTCGAACATTTCACTGAACGAGACTTTGTCCTCTTTCAATTTCAATGTAGCACGGCGTGGGATACTTCATAGAAGCTTTCCATAGGGCAATTTTCGCAGCATTGAAAACAGTTGGTAGACAGGAAACAGTCATGATGGCCTGATTACGTTCTAACCTTGCCGCGGTACCAACATTTTTTCCAAACGCTTGACGCATTCCGCTTGAGACACGGTCTGCTCCTGCACCAGTTGCGAGCTTATTTTCTCTAAGAACAATATGTGGAAATGCTCTAAGTTTAAGGTGATAATTGGATACTCCTGCATCTTTCGTCAATATTCTATTTGCTGCAATACGTCCTGCTTCAAGAGAAGAATGTCTTATCTGGACACGATTCTTGCATTTGAGTGTAAGTCGAACAGGAAACTCTGCCGTTAAATTACCCATGTCAAATTGACTAATTTTACTGTTGGGAACACCGCCCATATACTCCCTGCGAGCGTAAGCCATTCCTTTAATTTCTCTATACATTACTGCAGGTTTTCTTGCCATCCGTATCACCGATGCGAGTGGTGAAGGAAAAACAGTCCCAAGTATTCACGGAGCTGCTCAGATCCTGTCCACGACACAAGGCGCCCCGACCACAACGTTAAATATAAATGTTCGCGTGGTCGCTTTGCGTAGTTGTATTTTTTGTCCTATCATTGGGTTATGTAAGCCGATTATAATCCCTTCATTGGGTCAATTATTCGAAAGACTTGCTAATGCAGTAAAAATTTTGAGGTTACGGTTTAAGCGAGCCAAAGTCATTTGCTGCTTTAACAAGGGCATCGATATTTTCTTGATAGGAAAAAGGTGGAACTTCGCAGGACGTCCCAAGAATGAGTCCACTTTTGGTGTCTTTTCCATCTAAGAGTTGTTGCCTGGCTTGCTCATAAATCTTTTTTGGGTTTTTGAGAACGAAGAGTTTGGTATCCACTGAAGGCATAATCGTACATATGTTGCCATATGTCTTCTTCATTACTTTAGATGGGAACGGTTCTCTTTCCCAATACCCTATCTGCATTATTGTGAGAGGTGTAAAAACTATTTTATTTGTAAATAATGCGTAGTCATCTTTGTGGTTTCCGCAAAAGTGATAAAAAATTTGTGGACCAGCTCCTTTCGATAGGCATTTTTTAACGAGCGATGATAATGCTGGGGGCGATATCTCTTTAATTGTTTCCGGAGACATTGTATCACTGTTTTCCAGAACAGCCCCGGTATTAATTAGAGCCATTCCGTACCTTCCGGCTAATGATTCTGCACCGGATACAGCAGTGTCTATGTATGCTTTAATGAGTTTTTTACATAAATCTAGCTCGGTTTGTGTCCACATGAGAAATTGTTCGATGCCACATAATTCAGCTGCGGATCCAATTGGTTCAGGACAATATGCTAGCGGAACAAACATTTTGCGTTTGTTTTTTTTAATGTAATCCATTCCTCTGGTTAGAAGTTCATATGAATACCCTTTTTTTATTTCGTTGATGTCGGGAATGTGAATTTTATCTGCGTCTTCGGGATCTTTTACGATAGTATTGATGGGTACTGGCGCTGTGTAATTCATTGGTCTTAATCTTATTCCTAATTCAGGCAACCATGGATGGGCAAAGTAATATTTTGTAACGGGCAATAGGTCGTATCTTTGCTGAGCCTGTGCCAGGCAAACCACCGCCAATTCTGGATATGAATAGAAATCCCTTATTGTGTGGCCATACAGTACGGTAGAATGAGCCAGCATCATTGGGTCTACAGGCACTCTATCAGCTATACCGCCAACAAAGGAGGCTGCATATCTTCTTTCGGCTCGACTTAGCCACTCGTCATTAATATTAAATTCCATTCTTACCCACCAGATGCAACCTCTATAGCTTCGACCTCTTTTCCATCTTCTGGCACGGTATCAGAGGGGATTAAAATGCCATCGATTAGAAATAGAAAGGAGTCAGGGTTCAGATTAATGTTGATCACTGTGTCTAATATTGTGCCCTCAATATTGTATTTTTTGCCACCCAAATAAAGTATACTACTCATCGAATTTACCAGACTTGTTTTTTTCAATAATTTTAATAAGTTTTTCTCTATATTTTCGGTCAATAAAGTTCGTCAATTTTTTCATTAAGTCGAATCTAAGTACCGCACGATTGACAAAGAACCATACTATAGTACTGAATATTATACATACGAGAAATTTCAGAGGTGGTGCAATGATTGGAAGCCACAGTTGAAGTTTTTGGAAGCTACCGACGGCAAAGTAGATCATCGGGACTAATGTAAGCAGGAAGATAAACAGAATGGTTGGTCTAATATCCTTATGAAGTTTTCCATCGACAGAAAAGAATTTTATGTATGGACATACCATGAATTGCTGGGCTATGCCGGCAGTTAACAGGAATATTAGCATGCAATTTCTCGCGTTTATTTCGGCAGTCCTTTCTAGTGGTATGTGTTCAAGGGATGTCACGCCATAGAACGAAATCATCTCGTCTAATGTACTAAAAGTGGGCCATCCGTAGAATGCTAATTGCTCGTTTGTATAAAATATTACTAAGCTGTTGTTGAATGTGGCGAAGTACGCTGTTAGATAAATAACAAGTGCGAATATTGCTATAAGTAATCCCGTCGGCATGGCGAATTTGATTACTTCTGGCAGTATTGCTCCTTTGTTTTCAGTGGGCTGAGCCCACAATGTCATCATGAATGCAGATATTGAAACGCAGATAAATGCATAAAATGCTGCTTGTGTTGGTAAAAATGGAGTTGCACCATCTCGTAAGAATGCTGAAATTATTATCATCACAAATGTGACGATAAATGCTAGGGCGAAATTTCTCGAGATATATAGTTTGAGGATATCCCGCATACCAGAAACTGTTCTCCTGCCCTCAATAAGAGCCTGTGGAAGAGCACTAAATTCATCATCTACAAGGACTATGTCTGCCACTCCTCTTGCTGCCCCACTTCCGCTTTGAAGGGCTATGCCGACGTTAGCCATTTTCAAGGACTTGACATCATTTACGCCATCACCTACCATGGCTACATATCTTCCCTCTCTTCTTAAAGTTTCAATGATTGTTTCTTTATGATCTGGTTTCATTCTACCGAAGATATTAGTTTCGAGAATAGCCCTAGTTTTTTCCTTTCCTTTTAGTTGATCTAATTCATCACCAGAAAGAATTTTGCGGGTACCAGGAATTTTTGCAATTGTGAACAATGCGTCTACGGTTTTAGGATCGTCGCCTGAAATGACTTTTAGATCCATTCCATTGCTGAGAAAAGTAGAAATTGTATCCTTGCAGTCCCTGCGAACTTCGTCTTCTATCGCTATAAGTGCGATAAGTTCTAGGTTTCCAATTATTGGTCTTCCTTTCGAATCGTAAAGATTGGATGATCTGGATCGCCCTAGAGAAATGGTTCTAAGACCTTTTTTAGAAAACATTTCGTTGATTTTGAGCACTTTTTTCGGAGCATTTTCAAAAAGAACAGAAAGTGCACCCATATACATCGTATAGATTTCATTATCAGCTTCTACTTTTACTGCGCTGTATTTTCTTTCAGAGGAGAATCTTATTTCATCAATAACTTTTACTTTTTTCGTTATGCCAAATTTTTTCCTTAGAGCCTCGATGGAGTTATTGACACTTCCAGTTGAGCTTGCGTATAGTCTAATAAGTTTTTTTGATTCTTCTTCAGTAGTAAAACTAACCATATCGTTAAAAATAAGTCTGTTAGTGGTTATTGTGCCGGTTTTGTCCATACATATAGTGTCAACATGGCTCAGTGACTCAACTGCATTCGATCGTTGGAGGAGAAGCCCCTTGTTCACCATACGGACTGCAGCAACCATATAATTTATGACGATCAGTAAAAACAGGGCAATTGGAACAATACCTAAGACAATAACTGCATTTTTTACTGTATTTTGAAATGCAATGTTGATATCGTGACTTTTAACAATACTGAGAATAATCATGATGAAAAGAATTACAAAGGTGATAGACATCAGTAATTTTGTGATTGCAGAAACTTCCATTTGAAGGGGTGTCATCTTATTTGTATACTTTTTTGCACTTGCTAGCATTTTTGATGCAAATGTATTCGTGCCAAATGCATCAACCTTGTAGAAACCGGTACCTGTTACGCAATAAGACCCAGAGTATATACGGTCATTGTCATGTTTCATAACGGTACTTGATTCCCCCGTAAGTAGAGATTCATCCATTTCGAGGTATTCCATGGCAATGAGTTGTCCATCAACAGGGGCCTGGTCTCCAGGACTAAGTTTAATGATGTCGTCTTTGACTATTTCAGACTGATCAATGAATTTTTCTTCTTTATCTCTTATGACAGTGATTATTGGGCGCATCAATAATGCGATCTTATCTAGGCGGCGTTTGGCTTTAATCTCCTGAATTGTCGCGACTATTATATTCAATGCTATAATTAATGTCGCGGCTAGTCCATCTGTTGGACCGCTTATAACCCAGAGGGTTGTTCCCATTACCAAAAGTATTAGGTTGAAGCTATTGCATACGTTTCTTAGGATTATGTCCTTGTATGAACGGCTAACTATAGGCTTCACTGAATTGATCTCGCCCTTTGAAATGCGATCTGTGACTTCTTTGGACGTTAATCCAGTAATTTCCATGAACCCTCTTCAGTAAGCCATTATTTATTAATCATGCTGCTAGAGCAGGACGACGAGCTAAGATAATCCGATACGGCCTGTTCTATCTTACCAATGTCGTATGGGATTACATATATAGATTTGTTTTGTGAAAGATAATCAATGAAGCATTCAACCTTTTTTCCTTTAAATTTTGCAACTTGAGCATAGATACTTACTTGTAATTTGTAACGTTCAAGGTAATTATAATCGATATCTGTTTTGTAGTCATGTATTTCGATTCGGTCGTTGTATTCGGCCATGAGATCGATAACTCCTCTTATTGAAACGTTTCCAATAGGAAGTACACATGGAACTTCCACAGAAATTTTCGCATTTTTTAGATTGTGTAGTATTTCGCTTATTATAGCGGTTTCTGGAAGCTTGTCATCAAATTTTTTGCCATGCGCCATTAAATAAGCGGCTTTATGCACTCTTATCCCGTAGTCCACGCCCTTGCTTATTGCGCCAGTACATTCCTGAGAGGGCAGAGGGATCGTTAACATGAGATCGTGGACTGAGATGTCTACTCGTCTTTTTACGTAATTTCCGATGATTGGAGGCTTTATAGATCGTTCATTATTGATGTTACCTGTAGCTTCTGTGATGGATATTGGCACACCATTACCATAATATCTGAAAAATTTGGATGGATTCGATGCTATAAGAGTTAGATATTGCTTTGCTCGCGTCATAGCAACAAAAAGTAGTCTTCTCTCTTCTGAGTAGTCTTTTTCTATGACTGCATGGATGATTGCATATTTCCACGAATCATAGATAAATTCCTTTCTTGTGCCATCCACGTCTTTTGAGAAGTATTCATGAGTGCATCGGATCCCCGTAAGGTCTGAGAACTTGAACCATGAACTGTCACTTTTCGTGCTGGGCATAGAAAAATTATCTAGCCCTGCGATTATTACAATTGGGTATTCTAAACCCTTGGATTTGTGTATTGTCTGTATTGTCACGGCTTCCGATTCTAGTAATGGTTCCACGTTATACTTTGTTCCCATTTTAATATCGTTTTCTATTAGCCTTATGAGATCTGGTATAGTGACAAGAGAATTACTGTATGTTGACGACATTGTGTTGATGATGGATTGTGTTATATCGTTATCTAGACCATAAAAGGAGAAAATTGTAGTCAGAAGATCATTTGGTCGTCGACACTTGCTTACTAATTTTGTACGTTGATCGGTAATAAATTCTGGAATTCCAGAGGGAGGAGGATATATTTTCGGTCTGCCACCATAATCGATCATTGCGACAATAGATGATAATGAATATTTCATATCAATGAGTATGGCGATGAGCCCTCTAAGGTCATTTTCATTGTTTACATATCTTAACCATGCTAAAGCAAGTTTACCTTCCCTTGTTGACATTATTTCTATGTCCCCTTGAAAAAAGGCGGGAATAGATCTCAAATTACATACCTTAAGAATTTCAGCGCACAATTGTCCAGTTCTGCATAGTACTGCGATATCTTTATAGGTAACAGGTCTTCCTCTTCCTGTCTTAGAGTCTACGTGCACATATTTGCTACTATTGACATAATGTATTATTTTTTCAACAACCGCCCAAGGTTCTAGTTCTTTATTTTTAGTGGTTATCATCTCGAATGCAGTATTTTTTTTGTAAACTGGGTCCATTACGGATTCTAATTTGACTATTTCTCCATTGGATACAATTTCGTTTTCAACGGCTTGGATTTTGAGTGCGTCAAATGATTTGTCTAATATTAATTTGGAGCTCCTATAGTTTTTATTGAGCGGGATATTTGTAACATTGGTGTTACAAAATGTAATTCGCGTCTTATTTGTATTTAGCTCTTCAATGAAACTGTCAAGGCGATTTTTAAAATTAATAATGTTATCTATAGATGCGTACCTGAATCCATGTATTCCTTGTTTCCAATCGCCTACAACACATAGGTTAGGTTTATTCATGAGAAGTAGACAAATTTTCATCTGAAGCTCGTTTGTATCTTGAAATTCATCAATCATCACATAGTCGACTCCGAATAATTTCCTTGAACCTTCATGCTGAAATAAGGAGGCAAATGCCATGAGTTCAACAATATTAAATGTGAGTTTACCAGTTTTTATGCATTCTTTTAAATATTCATAATATAGGTCATGGATGTATTCGAACAGCACAAATCTATTGTCATCTGTAATTGATTCAATGATTTTGTCGTTAATTTGTTGTTCATTATCTCTATTAGTGAGCTCTGGGGCAAGGTATTTTGGATTATGATTGATAGCTTCTAGTATTTTTTTAGTTTTGTTTGATGATAAAATAGTGTTTTTGAGACCGTCTATGTCTCCGAGAATGTTTTTTTCCCCATTGCCAAACCATTTCGTTCTGAGGGGAATAACGCCGCGAGACATTAATCTGTTAATAAGGTTGTATATGTCACCTGCTCGTCCGTTTGATAAAGCCGCTGGGTTGAATTTCTGTTTGATGTATTTTGATCCATATTTTGATGCAAAATATGTATAAAAATTGGTAAATCTTTCTAAGTTCAAAGTGTCGTTTTCTTCTATTTTGGAATTTCTCGAAAGTATTTCCTCAAATTCGAAGAAGCTACTTATTGCCTCTGGAGCGTTCAGGGCGATGTTTAAGCATAGAGAATCAAATGTTGTAACTTTTAAATTTCTGAGAATGCTGCCTATATCTGAAAAATCTTTTTTATCATTCGTTCTAGTAATTTTTGCGGATATTCTATCTTTTATTTCTTGAGCGGCGTTTCTTGTAAAAGTGACCATTAAAATATCCTTGGAGTCCACACCACTGTTTATTATGTTGACATAGCGTTCAGTAATGGTATTCGTTTTTCCGGTACCTGGCCCAGCATCTGATACAATAAATCCTTCAATCGTCTCAGCTAGTTTTTTCTGTTGCTCATTGAGCTCCATTATTCAGCTCCGGGATTGGATATGCATATGTCTTTGAAATTGCACGTTGAACAGTTGATAGTTGGCAATATAGGAAATTCATTGAAAAACATATTTTCGATATTATCAAAACTTTTTAAAACCAAAGATTTGAATCGAATTAGATATTCATCTGTAACGTAAAGGGTCTTTTTGTCATCACTCACAAAAATGGACTGTGGCTCAGAAATTACACTTCTAACTTTTTTGGCAAGTGCTGTGGCGTTTGTTTTGTTAATTTTCATGGCTTGAAATTTACTAACCAAGAAGCTTTGATCTGTTTTTGAAATTACGTCTAGTCCAATATCCTCAATTATATTAGCGTATAAGTTTTCGTAACCTCTGAGAAAACTAAAGGATCGTGCCGACCCTATTTCGTAGAGAAAAATCTTTCTTATATAGTCCATTACGGACCCGATCTTTTTGACAGTGACTATGTTGTCGTGAATCTTATACGGAATTCCAGCAACTTCTTTACCCTCATTTGCTGCAGTATAGAATAATACAAACGATTTCTCTCCCTCTTTACATATTTCGTCCAAAAGGGAGAGGTAGAACATGCATTGATATTCTTTATCATATGTGGTAAATTCTTCACTAATTCTGTCTTTTACTGATTTTGCGTCGTTTGCACTTCCAGTTTTAAAGTCGAAAATTGTATTGTTGATGATGATGTCAAAGACACCTTTCATATGATTTTGTTTTGATTCGTATGAAACTTCAGTTATATTTGATGTTATTTTCTTTCCAAGTTCTTCAAAAAAACGGTTATGTCTATGTTTTGTAGAGCAATTATCAAGAATATTTTTGTTAGAAAAATTCATTATGTCAATAAATTCGTTGATATTTTTGATTGAATTTGTTATATTTGATTTTTTAAGGGACCTCGTCTCTGCAGGAAATAGCCCTATTACAACATCTGAAATTGTATTGACATAGTGTTCAATTCCGTATTTGTTGGCTATTTCAGGATAACACACTCGAAATTCAACATATTCGTGAAGGAGGCTTCCAAGAATGGTGTTACTATTATCCTGACTTCCGAGAATATAGGCAAACATATACTTGTGAGGACATGAAATGAAGTTGTTGAACGATGATTTAGAGAATGATTTAGGAATGTATTCTAAATGTGCGGTTTTTTCATTGGGTATTATAAATTTGAATTTTTCAGATTTGTACCAGCTTCCAGGAATAAACTGTTCACAGACATCTTTGAAGGTTTCGTAATGTTTATTGTCTATCTGATCAAAATAAAAACATGGTTTTGACTTATTGCCGTTTGTCGTGGAATTGCATACATATATTCTTTCAGAACCCTGCTGCAGGAGAATCTGAAACTTTTGAATATTTTTGTCATTTTCTTCCTGTTTGAGACCGTAGTTGATTATATTTAGAAAGTTAATATCTATCTCCCATTCGGGCCCAAGCCCAAGATATATAACAATTGGACGATCGATGTACACTGAGTTTTTACAGTCAATGAGGAGCACGCCTTCTTTTTCCCAGTCTGGAATCTGCTCACTGTGTTTTAGGCTGCTGATGTTGTTAACAGCGTAAAGGAGATTGTCTGTATCTGTATTATTCACCAGCGTGTTAGCAATACCCAATTCATTCAGAAGGGTTTCAATTGGTTCTTTCTGTACTTTTGCGACTTTACTACAGATGTCCACATACGTATGTTTTTCGATATTTTGCATTATTTTTATAATTTCATTTGCTCTTCTGTCCTTGGATATTAGGGAGAAATTCTCGATGAGATATTCATCGTATTTTTCAGAAATAAATCCGCCATATGAAGATATTAGTTCTCTAACTTGACTAATTCTTATTGTGTCAAAGGAGAATGATAGTCTAATGAACTCCAGAAAATTCCTGATTGAGTTCAAGTCCTTGACATTTACGAAATTTTTAAATGGTATTTTTTTACGATAGAGTGCCGATCTTACGGAGTCTGCAATGAATTCTTCAACATTGAACACAATTGCAATGTCTGATGCATTATCTAATGTGATGAGAGATGTGATGTTTTCTGCAATTTGTCTGCTATTGTTAAGTTCTCTTATCTCAGGAATTGTGTATTCTCCACTTTTAAAAACTTCTATGTAATCAAATTTTCCCTCTGGAGGGTTAAAATTTTTATCTAGCTGATCATAGAAATCTGCGCCAATAACTGCGATTTTTTTTCCTTGAAAAAATGTTGAATCTTGTCCATTGAATATTGACATTGCTTTTTCTAGTGTAGGAAGTTGGATGTACTCGTCATAAACATTTTTCGATCTTCTGCCGTGAAGATGTTTTCTGACATCTTTCGTGTATCTTCTTATAGTTTTAAAATTTTGGACTTCACTGTGAACATGTCCAAATTTGTATCCGGTGTTCTTGGAGATAATTCTAATGACTTCAATATCGCTAAGTGGAGATGTTCCGAGAATATCTTCGCACATGGTACTTGCTAGCTGGAGTGGGGTAATAGCAAAGATTCCTATTCTAGGTATGTTAACTCTGTTGTTGAGAGCGAGTGCTAATGGCGCATCATTACAGAGAACCATATCATAATTTTTCACCTCGTCGTATAATTCATCGATGCTTTTTGCCAATCGCATGGTGCTGTGGATGGTGTATGATATAAAAGACTCACTTGTTATTTTCTCATGAATCTAATTAAAAATTGTGTTTCGTATATAATTAACTGAGAAGATAGAGCCAATAAGTGCATCAAATGCTTGCATGAGATATGACATCACGAATAGAATAGTGCATATAATAGCCAGTACTGTGGCTGAGGCATGTCCTAGAGAGGAAATTCCACTAGACAAAATAATCATTGAAGTGTAGGCAGGAAGACTCGCGAAGAGGAAACGGCCTGCTTTTTTGTAATCTTTCATGTATAGCTGTGCCATTCCTCCGAAGCCGATGGCCGCAGGCAACAAAGCTAGCAATACGATTATTTTTCTGTTGTAAGTCTTTATCCTTGGGGAGGAGATCCTGAGACCTTCCATTTCCTTTTCTTCTTTCGCATGGCTAGAGCGGTAGCACATTGGACAACTTAGACTAAAAGAAGGCATAATTTCTCCGCAGTATGGGCATCTCCGATTGGCCATCAAAATCACTCAACTTTTTCTTGTTTGAGGTATTTACTTAGTGAGTAATCAATTTTGGGGGTCATGTGTTAATGTTTATCCTTGTTGGAGTGCTTTATTGACCAGTTGCGACTTTGAAAAGTATTTTTGAAAGGTACACTATTTCTTATTAGTTAGTTTGGAAGAGAAATTGAACCCTTCAGTTTAACTTATATATTGTATTTCTCCATTGTATACCGTGGAAACACTGACTGTGTCGCAGTTCAATAGGCGGATATACACTATCATTTCGTCGAATGATACTGTTAGAGAGTTGGCTGTTATTGGAGAGATTTCCAAGGTTAGCCGGTCTCCGTCAGGACATATGTACATTGATTTGAAGGATTCTGAATCAGTTGTCAAATGCACACTTTTCAAAGGTCCGGCGTCAAGGTTGAAATTTACTCCGAGAGACGGGATGAAGGTCACTGTGTATGGTGACGCATCGTATTACGTTAAAGGAGGATCACTAAATTTTAATATTTTTGCAGTAGAAGAATACGGGAAAGGAGACGCCCAAAGAGCTTTAGAGGAGTTGACGTCTAAACTTAGAAGCGAAGGTTTGTTTGATGATAAAAGGAAGAAGCCAATTCCGAGATATCCGAGGACGATAGGTGTTGTTACTTCGTACACTGGAGCTGTAATTAAGGATATAGTGGACACGGTTGCCAGAAGAGGATATCCAGTTAATATTCTCCTTTCTTCGTCGACAGTACAGGGTGATGATGCTCCTGCAAGTATTGTTGCTGCTATCCAGTTATTAATACAACAGGATATCGATGTTCTAATTATTGGAAGAGGTGGAGGTTCAAAAGAGGACCTTATTGCCTTTAACTCTGAGAGTGTTGTTAGAGAAGTTGCGTTGTGCGAGGTTCCAGTCATTTCAGCGGTGGGTCATGCAACTGACAAGTCATTGTGTGATTTAGCCGCAGACAAGTATGCTGAAACTCCCACAGCTGCTGCAATGATAGCTACACCTGATGTTAATAATGAACTTCGAAATTTGGATGATTTGTCATCTCTGGGGAGCAAATCGTTGCTAAATGTAATCACTAGAGCGAGGTCAAAGTTTGATGTAATAGATTCGAAGCTCTCGTTGAACAGTGCTGAAAGAATTATTCAAGAATACACGTCTAAACTGGACTCCTTGTATGCACGTCTGAACTCGTCGTTTATGATGAAGTCGGCGAGTGCTCGCAATGTTTATAATTCATTGGAATTTAGAATGGCCGCCGTAAGACTTATCGATAAGGTTTTGAGCGGTCGTCAGACTTTAGAAACTATGTTATATAGGGCCAACTCAAGCATTATTAGCCAAATTGAAAGTAGAAAAAATCAATTGAATGTTCAATCGGCCGTCTTAGATTCGTTGAGCCTGGATAGGACATTGCTTAAAGGATTTAGTCTCGTCACGGACTCAAAGAATAATATATTGCCATCAATAGATCATATTGGCGTTGGCTCCACATTGTTTATTAGGATGAGGGATGGAACTGTCATAGTAGAAGTAAAGGAGTTGATAAAAAATGGATAAAGAGATGTCTTTTGAAGAGAATCTGAAGGAGCTGGAGAGGCTAGTAGAAGATCTTGAATCTGGCAAATACAGTCTGGAAGATAGCATTGAGATTTATGAGAAAGCTATCACATTACGTGAAAAGTGTCGGAAATTTCTTGAAGAGAGTGAGAAAAAGGTTGAGAAATTAATGGTAACTGCTAATGGTGTTGAAAAAGAGGAATTTACTATATAGGATACGACAGAGAATGATCACATACGAGAATCCTTAAGATATATTGGTGGGCAATTACTGGTTGCCCGTTATGGTGTTCATGGATAGGAGGTAGATCTCTCTTTCTGAAAGAGGTTTTATTGTATGTTTAATCCCTGAATGAGAAATGCCTTGTTGGGTTTGGAATTAAATGAGTGTTAGAGAAGTATTTGATAGCATACGCGATGATATAAGGGATGGAAATTACCAAATTATAAGACAGAAGGTAAGAAGTCTGATTGATTCGGATCCACAAGATGTTGGAATCATGCTTGAGTGTGCTTCTCTATTAAAGACAATTGATGATGATGAGTATTGTCAATCAATTATTGATTCTATTCTTAGTACCGTTGAATCACCTAATTTTGATGTTGCAATTGCGATCAGAAATCTTGGAAGGTTGTCTGAAGCATATGAATTAATGAAAGATTTTTGTCAGGATTCTGAAAAGCAAATTGAAATTGCTAGAACACTTGTGATGATGAATGAACCTGAAAAAGCCAATGAACTTTTGGAAAAGATAAATTCTCATTCGAGGGAGGGGGAACTTCTTAGATGTGACGTTCTTTGTTTGCTCGGAAGGCCCGAGGAGGCTCTTTCTATCATAAAAGAAATAGTAGATAGAAAGGAAATTACTTATGACGTCTTGTCTAAGTTTTGTAGCGTGCTGGTGAGGGTGGGGAGAGATAATGATGCTATAAAAATGGCTAAAACTTACCTTAAAGAAGATAAAGAAAATGTAGACTATTTGGCTTTGATGTCTTACGTTATGTATATAACTGGGAAAATTCCGGCAGCAGTAAATTATGCTAGTCGTGCGTTGAAAAAAGATTACGCTCATATTGGTGCTTTAGAGACTATGGCAATGTGTCTCGTTGAGAGACAGAAATATCTTCAAGCTAAGCTTCTGGCTGGTGTTATTAATGATAAAAATCCTGGTAGCATTGCAGCAATTAAAATTTTGGACATGTGTCAGAAAACATAGCGTTGTTTGATGCCCCTGTTAGCTCATTCTTTTCACAGAATGGATAAATTCCTTCCAGAATCTCGGTGTAAGTAATATTATTCCAGAGAGAATTTCTAGACGTCCAAGTAACATGATGAAACATAAAAATATCTTTAGAAACCAATTGAGACTGTGTATGGGCAACCCAAGTGTGCCGCTAAAGGAAGAGCCAGATGTGGTAATAAGTGCAATTGTAGTTAATAGAGAAGATTGCAAATCGTGGCCGAAGATCATTAGGGTCGAAATTCCTGCGAGTGTTGTGAATAGAAACAGGACACTTAATGCTGCTACTACGTTAATGGTGCGATTGCCAACAGAACCTTTGTTCAATCGAACTTCGTAGACTGCTTCGGGGTGGAGTATACTCTTTAGGCCATTTTGAATATATCTTAAAATGACGATAATCCGACTGATTTTTATACCACCTGTAGTTGAGCCAGCAGAACCTCCAAGAAATGCCGCGAAAAGTAGGATGGTTGTCGCAATTTCTGGCCAATATTCAAAGTCGACAAAAAATGTAGTTGATGTTGCACTTATAACAGCAACTACGATGTCCACAAAATCTAAGTTAAAATCTCCTCCTATGATGTGATCACAGTGAATAAGAATATAGATTAGGACGACAAGTGTTAGGTTCCAGAAGAGAACGAATCTGAATTCTTCATTGTTGAAATAGGTAGAACTCCTTTTATAATAAAGAGCTCTGAAGTGTAGGAAAAAGTTTATCGACCCAAGGAGCATGAAGATTCCGCAGATTATCTTTATTTTTGCAGGAAATTCGGAGAAGTTACTGTATTTACTAGTCGGACCTCCGGTAGATATTGTTGCCAGAGATTCACATAACGAATCAAATAGAGGAACGTCTAATGATGATAATAATAGCACCATTGATGCCGTTAAGAAGGCATATATACACAAAAACTGCCTGGCGATGTCTCTTTTTCTGAGTGTAAGAGTAGATACATCGGATGAGAAAGATGTACTTGAATCGAGTAGTTCTTTACTTCCAAATCCGAACATTGGTAAAAGAAGCGTGAATAGCATAATGACAGCTAACCCTCCAATCCATTCCATGATTGACCTCCACATGAAGAGTCCGGAAGAGATGTTTCTCACGTTTACTATGGTTGCCCCGGAAGTCGTAATATTGGAAGTCGATTCGAAGATGCTGTCTGCTAAGCTAATACCAGATATCATGAATGGTATGGCGCTGAATATAATTGCAACAATCCACACTATCCCTAATAAAAATAAACCGTCGATGGACTTGATGGTTTCGGGCATTTTAGTCATTAGTCCAATAACTGAAGAAAGGACGATACCAGCTAGTATCGGTATGAGGAAAGTAAGATAACTAGCTTTTTCAAGAAGATCGATGAAAAAACATGGTAACATTGCCACAGAGAGCCCAAAAAGTTCTGCTGAAATTACACTAAGGTGTGCACTTTCTCTCTTTGTGTGTAAATTTGCTTCTAATTTTATTCCTACCATTTTGAACCTTAGCAGTTGATTATTTTTTCGAGGCTGTCTGTACTAACGTTATATGTAAACATAACCAAAATATCATTTATGTGGATTTCAGTGTCCATGCGAGGGTAGATTTTTTCTTCGTTGCGAACGATGCATGTAATGCGGACACCTTCAGGGAGGTGAATGTCTCCCATGTGCTGGTCACGGATTTTAGAGTTAGATTCAACGGTTATTGTGAAGAATTTCTCTCCGGAATGTCTCATTTCGAGAATGGATTGTTTATCAGAAATCAATATTTTGGTAATTTCATTGGCAACAATACGATGTGTACCTATAGCGCTTTTTATACCTACAAAGTCAAAAATATCTGCATATTCTGGCATTGAATATCGTGAGATAATTTTTGCGGCTCCTAGTTTTATTCCTATTAGGCATGAAAGAAGATTTGTTTCATCTCTATTAGTCATTGCCATAAGAACGTCTGCCTTGCCAATATTTTCATTTTGAAGAATGTGTGGATCTATTCCGCTTCCATTGACAACGACAACGTCGTTTACTTCTTTCACTAATTTGTTACATCGTTTAGTGTTTGTTTCAAGAATTTTGACATATTTTTTTCTTGATTCTAAAAGTTTTGCAGCTTTTAAACCAGAAAACCCTCCACCAACAATTACGAATTCTGATGCCTCATGAGTTATGCCCATAAATTTATTGAACTCTGATACCCCTTTTGAAGTACCGAGAACAGTAATTTTGTCGCCGACATGAAGTTCAATGGTTTCACAGTTGACAATAGTTGTATCTTCTCGACAGACACATACAATGGTACAATCCCTCGGTATTTCAAGATCAATGACAACTTTTCCTATTATGTTCACGTGTTTGTCTGTGACTTCAAAGAGCACTATACTCATATTCATTGATTCGATACTGTCGTAGTCAATCGCATTTTCTAGAAGTGATAATTCGGCAATTTTATTTGCAATGGCAAGCTCAGGAGAAATTATCTTATCAACAACCTTTGATGATATTTCTGTCATAAAATCTGGATTTCTAATCGTCGCAATTGTCACTATTTCGGGTTTTATATGTTTAGAGATCATTGCAATGAAAAGGTTATCCTCATCGTGTTCAGTTGCACTAATTATGACTTCTGGTTGTTGTCTTTTAAATGCTTCCTCGAGTGTATTGGGATTGACTCCATTTTCACATAAAGTAGAAACATTTAGAAGATCTTTGATATTATCTGCTGTAGTTTTGTCAACCTCGATGGCCATGACGTTATGAAATTGAGATAAAACTTGTGCACATGTATATCCGACGTTTCCGGCTCCGACAATAATAATATTCATAAATCACCCGATGGGCAGGCGCGGGCTATTTCGTCGGACTAACTAGAACCGACGTTCCTGTTGGTGTGGTGTATCCGCCACTGCACTGCTATACTTGGCTCCCGCAGGGGTTAACCTACGCTCTAACGTACGCTGAAAGAACTGGGAAGGGATGCCTTAGACTGTATATAAAAATTCGTATGATAGAGACAATCACTATATCCGGCATTGTAATTTGCTTGGACGTTAAAAGTAGATTGTTTGACTACAACTTAGTTAAATACGCAACTCGTGTTTAGTTGCTCTGTTGTGAAGGACGTTCCCCTTGCATTCGGACTTCTACTAGCCCGGCCGTCTTTCACAACACTTTGCTTAAGTTTTGGGGTTTACTTAAATTTGGACTGTCGTCATCTAAGATTCGTAGTGTTAGGAATTGCTATCTATTTGTAGTAAACATCAGGCGGACTGGCAGTGCTATGGGACAATTGGTCTTGCTGGTGATTTGATGTCTGAATTTGGAGCCAGCTTATTGTGATGATTGATTTCCTATGTTTATTTTTAGTTCAGAAACGTTCTTTTTCCCATTTTTCTCTGAGACATTGCAATCTATGCGAGTCATTGTAAGTGTTAACACTATTTGGAAGAACAGACAACGCTGTCTTAGCAGCCGAAGTAACATCAGATGACTTTAAGTCTTTATTATCGAGAACTGTCTTGAGGAATTCTTTCAATCTTATTAATTCAGGACTATATTTGAATTCATCAAGATCTGCTTGTTTAATTTCGCTTCCCAAGTCTAAGGAAATATATTCGCCTAGCAGCCAGGCATAATTGGAGCTTATAGCATTTGCAGTGGCAATGTCCTCTACCGACATACCGACAACGAGCCCTAGCATGTAATTTGATAGAGCTTTAGCTTTATCGTCAAAGGAATCTAAAGTTTTCAAATAGGCTTCTATTCGGAAATCTTTGAAGTGGCTGTATTTTTCCTTGGTAGCATCTTTTCCAGCTTCATATCTTTCTTCAAATGCTGAATTGTAATTAGTATCATTTAGGGCTCCATGGCTGCAGCCTTCACTGTAAGCTAAGCAATTTGTCAGCACTATAAGTACGATCATGCTAAAGGAAACATACAGAGATGACTGGTTGTTCATATTGCTGTCAATTCCTTCACTTTCCATGCAGTGTTCTGTGTGTTAGGTTGTAGGATAGATTTGTTTTTAAATCTATACTTTGATGAACACAAATCAGGTCTGAATCTCTTAGGAACGTATTGGAAATTTAGCGAGTAGGGGGTGATTGATAAGGATTATAAAGTGCCAGTGCGGATAATACCTAGTACTGTGCTTGATTTTAATGACACCACAAGAATTTCAGCGGAGGGTTACTTTGTGTAATTTAGAATTTACGTAGTATGAAAGATGCACATTCACTGTTGCTAGGTAAGTTGATCGCCTTTATTAACAAAGTGTGAGCGTGCAGTCGGTGTATTCTATTAGATATGTTTACTTCCCAGAAAGTGGTTTGGTGTATGGTATAAGATAGACACAGTCTTCTTTTTTGATGTTACGTCCACAAGACTTTTCGATAGTCTTGATTAAATTGGATTTTCCGGAGTTGTTAACTCTGAGAAGTATTGCCAACCACAAGTTCACCTCTCTAAAACTATGATTTGTACAAATCCTTATGATCTTTTTTATTCCAATGCTTCTAAAATTTGAAATATCCAAAACTCGAGCGGTGGCCCTCATTCATTTGGACTTCTTCACTCCATTGACTAGTCTGGTAGACAGTGGGAAATGTTGAAATAACGTTATTGACCACTCCCGTCGTACTTCGTACGACTAAACCAAAAGGCTATATTTGTTAATTGAACATTGCCCGCCGGCGTTGCGGGACATGGAAGTAGAACAGTGGTTGGGCTCCGATAACAAGTTGGGAATTGATATTTGGAGAAAAAAATACTGCTATAATGGCGAGTTATTTGAGCAGTGGCTAGATCGTGTGAGCAGCGGTAACAACGACATTAGGCAGATGATCGTTAACAAGGAGTTTCTTTTTGGGGGGAGAATTCTTGCTAATAGAGGACTTTGGAAGACGGGTCTCAAGGCAACGTTATCTAATTGTTACGTTGTGGAGCCTCCAAAAGATTCCATTGAGTCTATATTCGAAACTGCGGGAAAACTTGCCAGAATTTTTAGTTATGGGGGAGGATGTGGAGTAGATATTTCTAAACTTGCTCCCAAAGGTGCTAAAATTAACAACACAGCTTTAGAAACATCTGGTGCCGTCTCGTTCACAGATCTTTTCGCAATGGTTACAAGCCTTATTGGTCAGCACGGAAGAAGAGGAGCGTTGATGCTTAGCATATCATGTGAACATCCAGATCTCGAGGACTTTATGGTTGTGAAGACTGATGTCAATAGAGCGACCAAAGCTAACATGTCAATTCGCGTGACTGATGAGTTCATGAATGCTGTAAGGAACAAAGAGACTTTCGTACAAACATTTCGACGCCCTGAAACTGACTCAATAACTACTAGAAACCTTAATGCGAGAGAATTTTTTAGGAAAATGTGTTATGCGAATTGGGATTTCGGGGAACCAGGTTGTCTTTATTGGGATAGGGTAAGTTCGTGGAATCTTCTTAGTGAATTCCCTAATTATCACTACGCGGGAACTAATCCTTGCGCTGAAGAACCACTTCCAGCTGGGGGAAGTTGCCTACTAGGAAGCATAAATCTTGCAGCATTTGTTAATGATGGTAAATTCGAAGAGGATAGGTTCAGAAGAGCAATTGACGTTTGTATTATAGGACTCAATGAAGTCCTCGATGAAGGACTGCCACTTCATCCGCTTAGGGAGCAGATAGAATTGGCCACTAATTGGAGGCAAATTGGACTTGGGGTCATGGGATTTGCAGACATGCTCATAAAACTTCAACTCACATATGGAAGTGATGAGGCACTGAAATTTTGTGATAGAATTGGTTTTGTGATGGCGGATGAGGCAATTAAACAGTCTGCGATTCTTGCTAGAGATAATGGTTCCTTTCCAATGTGTAACGTGGATCAAATTATGGCTTCGCCCTATTTCCAACTTAACACAACAAAGGAAACAAAAGAACTTGTTAAAAAATATGGTCTTAGAAACTCACAGTTACTTACAATTGCGCCTACGGGAACACTTTCAACAATGCTTGGAGTTTCTGGGGGTATTGAGCCTATTTTTGCCAATTTCTATGAAAGGAGGACTGTATCACTCTCTGGAAAAGATGAATATTATAAAGTTTACACTCCGATTGTTAAGGAGTATATAGACAAATTTAAGCTCACAGGAGAGGGGGATCTTCCGAGATTCTTTGTAACCGCACAAGAACTCAATTTCAAACAACGTCTTCTTCAGCAAAGTACGTGGCAGAAACATATTGATGCGTCGATAAGTTCCACTATTAATCTTCCGAATGACTTTCCTGAGAAGGACATTTATGATCTCTATATGTTCGCGTGGGAAACGGGATGTAAGGGCGTTACTGTATTCAGAGATGGATGTAAGCGTGTTGGCATACTTAGTAAAGAAAAGGGAACGCGGGCAGAAGAAAAATCTGTTAAACAGAAAAGAGGGTTTGTCGAAAACGTTGCTGATGATGTTGTTGGTAAAAAAAGGAAACTTATTACAGGGTGTGGAAGCTTGCATTGTACAGCCTTTTTTAATCCGCACACAGGGGACTTAGCTGAGGTTTATCTTAATAAGGGCTCTACAGGTGGTTGTAACAATTTCATGATTGGGCTTTCAAGAATGATTTCACTTGCAGCGAGAAGTGGGTGTAATATTGAGGATGTGGTAGACCAATTGGAGAGTTGTGGTTCATGTTCATCATATGCTGTTAGAACGTTTACCAAAAATGATACTAGTAGAGGATCGTGTTGTCCCATGGCTGTTGGATATGCACTTACAGATATGCACAAAGAAATGCGACAAGACATTGATCGTGCACCCTCTACTTTGACACGAAAAAATGTGGAGCATAGGTTTAGCGATTCCTGTCCTGAATGTGGAGAGAAGCTAGAAAGACAGGGAGGTTGTAATATTTGTAAAAGCTGTGGATGGACTAGGTGCGATTAAAGAGCAGATAGTTATTTTATCGTTCGGCATAGAGCAAGTATTATGGTTTAGTTGAGTTTGAATCTGTTGTTGTATCTGGGCAATTTTATGAGTGTTAATTAGTGCAAAGATGTATATATATAGAAGAACAAAATTACTGGTGCCAGTAAAGGAGTTACTGCTATGTATGGTGGTTCTGGAAATAGTAATCAGCCAATCATTGTACTGAAAGAGGGTACGGAGAGAAGCAAAGACAAAGAGGCCCAATTTAACAACATTTCAGCTGCAAAAGCGGTTGCGGATTCGGTTAGGTCGACACTTGGACCTAAAGGAATGGACAAGATGCTTGTCGATTCTATAGGTGATGTTACAGTCACAAATGATGGTGTGACAATTCTCAAAGAAATTGATGTTCAGCATCCTGCAGCAAAGATGGTAGTTGAAGTAGCGAAGACACAGGATTCGGAGTGTGGGGATGGAACAACTACAGCAGTTGTTCTTGCTGGCGAACTTCTTAAACAGTCAGAAACTCTAATTGATTCGAATGTTCACCCTACTGTAATTACGAATGGATTTAAACTTGCCGCGACAAAGGCGGTTGAGGTGCTTAACAACATTTCTGTCGATTCAAACAGTGATGAAATCCTCAAAAAGGTCGCAGCAACAGCGATGACTGGTAAATCAGTTAGTGGTGAAGAGGAGTATCTTTCAGATCTTATCGTCAAGGTGGCAAGGCTTGTAGAGGACGATGGAAAAGTTGATATGTCCAATATAAAGATCGAAAAGAAGGCAGGCGGAGTTACAAAGGACACGTATATGGTTGAGGGAATTGTACTTGATAAGCAAAGAGTTCACCCGCGAATGCCTAAAATTGTAAAAGATGCGAAGATTGCGCTTTTCACTACACAGATGGAAAACAAAAAACCAGAGGTTGATGCTCAGATCAGCATTACTGATCCGGAATCAATGCAGGCATTCCTTTCACAAGAGGAGGGAACGCTTAAGGCGATGGTCGACAAAGTTAAGTCAGTTGGAGCGAATGTTGTCTTCTGTCAGAAGGGTGTTGACGATCTTGTTCAGCATTATATGGCAAAAGCTGGAATTTATTGCTGCAGACGTTTGAAGCAATCTGATATGGAGGCTGTTGCAAAGGCAACCGGCGCGTCACTTGTTGGTGAGATTACTGAGATTCAAGCTTCGGATCTAGGTACGGCGGAAATTGTTGAAGAGAGAGAAGTAGGTACAGAATCGATGACATTCATCACTGGATGCAAAAATCCAAAGGCCATTTCAGTTGTCATACGTGGTGGAACAGATCATATAATGGATGAAGTCGAAAGAGCTATGACCGATGCGATTCGCGTTGTGGGTGTTGCAATAGAAGATGGAAAGGTTGTTGCTGGAGCAGGGGCACCAGAAATTGAGGTTGGACTTAGACTTTCACAGTATGCATCATCGGTTGGTGGTAGAGAACAGCTTGCGATTGACGCATTTGCTAAGGCAATGGAGATTATTCCATGGACAATTGCTGAGAATGCTGGTATCGATTCTATTGATGCAGTTATAAAGCTTAAGAGTGCACACCAGAAAGGAGAAAAAGGAGCGTATTTCGGCCTTGATCTTGAGACAGGTGAGGCAGTCGATATGATTCAGAAAAATGTTGTTGAACCTCTCAGGGTGAAAATTCAGGCCGTAAATTCTGCGGCAGAGGTTGCAAACATGATTCTCAGAGTTGATGATGTTATTGCATCACGCAGAGCACCACCGATGAATCCCTCGGCAGACCCCTCGCTTGGTGGACCCGGTATGTCCGGTGTTGGCGGAATGATGTGAAATAAAGCTATAGTTTAGAGGGGCTATCCCCTCTATGATTTTTTGTTACAGACGACACTCTCATTTGACTTGCGGGAGAGATTCTGCGATGAATGTTGCCTGTAGTGTGATCTTAGACGGTTATATATTGAGAGTAGTAGTTTCTTGTTCGTGGCCCAAGATATTTCCGGCAATCGTGTTGCGCTTTATGTTAGAGTCTCGACAGAGGAGCAGGCTGAAGTAGGATTTTCTCTTGACGGCCAGATGAGACGTCTAGAAAAGTATTGTGAGTCGGAAGGCTATGAAATAGTAGGCAAATATGTTGAGGAAGGCTATTCGGGGCGTAGTACTGACCGACCAGAATATAAACGCATGATGTCTGAGAAAGACAAATGGGACCTTATATTAGTTCTAAAAATGGATAGGATTCATAGAAATAGCATGAATTTTACGAGTATGATGAATGAGCTTAAAACTAGTGGAAAAGACTTTTGTTCTGTGCAAGAGCAATTCGATACTAAGACTGCGATGGGGCGGTTTGTTATGGACTTCATTCAACGCATAGCTCAGTTGGAGAGTGAACAGATAGGGGAAAGAGTAAAATTAGGCATGGAGCATAAAGCGAGGTCTGGAAAGGGAGCACTTGGATCTGGACAGCCGTATGGTTATGATTACGACCATGGACAGCTTAAAATTAACGATCGAGAGGCACGTGTAGTAAAGACTATATATGATATGTATTGCGACGATTATTCGATGGGATCTATTGCAAGTAATCTTAACGAAGCGGGTGTTCCTGCAAAAAAAGGAGGCAAGTGGAACAGGCAGTCGATTTTTAAGATACTTCATAATCCTCTGTATGCTGGATACATAAAATGGGACGGAAGTATTGTTCAAGGTAGCCATAGTGCCATTATAGACTACAGTATCTTTAAGAAAGTGAACGCTAACATATATCAAATTTAAACATGAGAGAGATGAAGAAACGTGCAGCACTATATGCACGTGTATCAACTGATGAGCAAGCTAAGTTTGGCTACTCATTAGATGTACAAATTGAAAAGATGCGGGACTTTTGTTTTATTCAAGATATTGAGATTGCAGGGGAATATACAGATGACGGTTTTTCAGGAAGGAATGTGCGTAGAAAAGCATATCAATTGATGTTTTCTAAGGAGGAGAGAAAAAAGTGGGATTGTATTGTAGTTCTAAAAATGGATAGGATTCATAGAAATAGTAGAAATTTTATGGCAATGATGGATGATTTGAGAAAGCATGATCAGACATTCATATCAACTATGGATAGAGTTAACACAGACAACGCAGTCGGCCGATTTGTTATGGATATAATGCAACGCATAGCTCAGTTGGAGAGTGAACAGATAGGAGAGAGAACATATCTTGGGATGAGAGAGAAGGCTGAAACGACGCAAGAGATAATGGGATTTGCGCCAGCATTTGGCTATAGCATAGTAAATGGAGAACTGACTTCTAATTCGGAATTGGATGTGGTACGTAGTATTTTTGATATGTATATTGAGGGCTCTACGTTAAATGACATAGCTTACAGACTTAATAGATCAGGTATTCTAACGAGGAGAGGAAATCCATGGAATAAGTTTAATCTTCGGAATATATTGCATAATCCGATTTATGCTGGATATATGAGATGGGATGATTTACTCCAAAAACATAGTGCGCAAGTAGCTGTGTCAGTCGAGGAATATAATGATGTTCAGAATCTTATGGCTTCGAAAGTTAGGGATCCGAACAAAAATAATCCTAAACTTCTTAGTGAGGAGCGGATTAAAGCAGCAACTTATCTCTGTAAGATGCTGTGATGGAGAGTATTGTGGTATTGATAGAGTTTCCGTTATCTATTTTATTTTGATTTCCTTAACTAAGTTCGATGGAAGAGCCCCAATTCCTGCTTATTATGATGATTATTGTCCTGGCTGCAGGGCTTTGTTCTGTCGTTTTTAATAAATTGAGACTGCCTGCCATTATTGGCTATCTTTTGGCTGGAATTGTTATTAAAAATATCGTACAAAAGAATTTTGAGATGCCTGAATCAACTGACGTAGTTATTGAAATTTTAAAGGATCTTGGTTTAGTGATGTTGTTTTTTTGTATAGGAACTGAACTTAATGTGGAAAAACTAAGAAATAATAGCAGATTTGCAACTGCTGTTGTAATATTACAATTGCCACTGATGATTTTTATAGGTGTGATCTTCGGTTCCTTTTTTTTGAAATTAGATGGGATTGCTTCAATTTCTCTTGGGGCAATTATTTCGGGGTCAAGTACTGCGGTTGTGGCCTCGGTTTTGAAGACGCAGGAACAGATTTCTTCAGAAGAAGCGGATATAATTATCCTTATTACAATTATGGAGGATATAGGGCAGATTGTTATACTATCAATGATCACACCTCTTTTCCTTGGCTCTGAGATGGGTATTGCTGACAATGTCAAACTTGTCATGCTCATCATTCTATTTATGACGCTAGTATTTGTTTTGGGAATTAGAGTTGTTCCAAAAGTGTTAAATTGGGTTGGAGATAATACATCCGAAGAAGTTCTTCTTGTTTTTTCTATCGGCATCTGTTTTCTAATGGCGTATTTCTCTATATCCATAGGAATGTCAATGGCAACTGGGGCATTTCTTATGGGCGTTATAGTTTCACAATGCAATTATGTTCATCGCATAGAGGAAATGGTTAGTCCTATGAAAGAATTTTTCATGTCGATATTTTTCATATCGGTTGGCATGGAGGTTTTGGTCAAGGATTTTACTAATAGCATAGGGTTTGCTTTTGTAATTTTCTTACTTTTTGCATGTGCTAAATTTTTTACTGTTTTTCTCGGGTATTATTTAGGCGGGAAAAGCTTTGAGAATGGTTTTGTCTCCTCAATTTCTCTTATAGCCATGGGAGAGTTTGCATTTGTTATTGCTGCTGAAGCACTGAAAAATAATGTTATTGATAGGGAATTCTATACGGCAATTATTAGCGCTGCTCTCATCTCGGCAATTGTGCTTCCTATAGCTTCGAAAAAAATGTTTGAAGTGATTGGGCAAATTCGCCGTAATTGTCCAAAATCCGTAGTGTCTTTCGGGCGTGCAATTTACTCCGCAAGAGATGACTTTACAGATAAAATGAATGAATTCAAGGGTTTTAACGAGTTCATGACAAAAAATTTGAAAAAATCACATTTTTGCATTGTTTTTATTATTACAATAGAGATAGTGTTTATGCTGTTGACAAATCACGTTACAAGATTATTTGCGGAGTACCTGTACAGGATCATGACGAATTTCTCAATAGATCAAACATTAGTGATTTCATGTACAATCTATATAGCAGTAAATTTTCTCTTACTTCTCCCTCCATTAACAATATTGATTGAAACATACAGACGTATGATTAGTGTAATTATTTATATTGATGATAAGGGCCTAGACAAATATGATACTCTACATCCTTTTTATAAAAAATTTGTTAGTTATAGTCCCATGGCACTTGCGGTGCTAGTTGATTTAATAATCATGAATATTGTGCCAGGACCGTTTTCTTTCAGTAGAATAATGATTGCATCATTTGTCGGTGTTATAATTTTCGTTATTAGTTTAATTTGTTTAAAAATTAAAGATTATTTTTTAAATTATGGTTGGGTGAGGCGTTATTTCGAAAAGACAAGAGAAAATCAATAAATTAATTTCTGTGTTGATCCTTCTGATTTTTCTAGGGACTGCTTTTGCTGCATGTTTATGAAGAGCTGGTCTTCTATTTTGTTACTCAACTGAACAGTCAGAGTACTGGCGATGTTGTTAAAGTAGGATGACTTTGCATATCTCACTATTTCTAAAAACCCTTCAGCAAAGAATTGATTTTTGAATAAAAAGTCGTATAGATACATGTAAAATTTACGAAAATAAGTTGATATTCGGGGTACCGTCGTGGACGGAATTTTGGTTGATATATCTGAAATTGCATCAAAAAACCAATATTTTTATGAAATTCCATATTAAACTGAATAATAGATATTAATAATGCAAATAATGGAATTATATTTATTATTTATAGATAGTTAGATTATGTGTTATTTTATAACATAATATCGAAAAAATCTTATTTTTTATAGAGTAAAATGATATTTTTGATTTATGAGATTTTGTAAAATTTAATTTTGAGCTGTAATAATTCAAAATATACAGGCAATCGGACTAATTATTGTAACTACCAATATTAATTAAATAAATAATGTAACGTTATTAATTAATATATAATTTCAAACCATTTGGTGTATGAGTCTTATTGAACTGGGGAGGAGTCACCAATAAAATGTTTTTCTTACTTCATTAAATGTGTAATGAGAGCCCAGTGTCTATAGAAAAATTCACTGGAGGATTTTGTTGTACTGATAAGTCAATGTATTTTGTTATATAGGTTCAGTTTAACACAATTGCTTACCAGTCATCTTCAATTTTGGGTGGTTCATCACAAAAAATGACATCTTTTCTTTTGGAAATAGCACTGATACGATATTTTTCTCTTTCAGAAGCAGGTGTTTCAGTTTCATCGATATAGACATCGATCCTACCATGATACGAGTGCTTATTCCAACATGGCCTCTTTGAACTCTTGTTGACTGTAGTGTTTATATCGTCACCTTGAAGAATAGTCATTATCTTAAGACCTTCACCAGCTTCAGTGCAGATTAACGCTATACCTGGTTTTCGTGGAAGTTCATTTTTATCTAAGACGTAAGGGCCAGTGAAATATCTCCCATCAACCAGAATTTTGATCATGATTACGGTACCCACATCACTTAATTAAAAAGTGCCTTTGTTGAAATTGTGGAATTGTCAATGAGTAGTGATAGTTCGTTATTCTATAAACAATTAGTTTGTACGTCTAAATAGGGCATGGTAATTTGTTATTGAAATGAGCATATTGCATGTATATTCACATTTTTAGGTACAATTGGATTCAAATAAAATTTTTTGATCGGGGATAGGGCTGTAGGAAACTACTAAACTATAACCGGTGTCTTTTATATGGTATTAAAACTTTTATTGACAATGATAGGATGGCGATAGCGGGAAACTCTTATGAAAGAGAGTTAAAGAATTTACTTTCTGGAGAAGAAAAAACAATTGTTAAAGTGGTTAAAACATGCGACGAAAGAGAGAAAAATGCGTATGAAAATCTTCGAGTAAATCCGTTTATAGTTGTAAGAGCGGCTGGTTCTGTTGGTGCGGATCTTGTTGCCTTGAGAGAGAATCACTCTTTCCTCATTGAAGTGAAAAGTTCTTGTGATAACATAATTCATTTTAGCAGAAATTTACATCTTATGGAACAAGCGAATAGAATGAAAAAAGAGTGTTTCAGGGCGCGTGTTCTTTTGATTTATGCATTTAGACTTAAGAATCAGAGGGGGGACCCGTGGAGAATATTTTACCTTCCTATTAATGAAGACCTTAAGGGTACCATGGGACTTATACAGAGACGAATTCCCGAAATTAAGCATAGCATTAATGGAAATTATCTTATGAAGTGGTCAGATGGCATGAAATTAAGTGAGTTTATAGAGTATATATTGCCTAGTTAAAATAGGACGAGTTGTAGGAATTAAATTTTATTTAGTTTGATAGTTTGCATATGTGCTTTGTATAACACATAGTAAGATATTTCAATTAAAGCCACTGTTTGTGTTGCAGTGTTAGAAAAGGATGCGTATGCAGCTAGCAAGTTTAATTGTACGGTTAGAGAAAGAGCCGTTTTCGAAGCTGGAATAAAGTTAGCGACGATATATCATCAGTTTGTTGGTTCCCCTGTATCTGTTAAAAATGTAAGGTTTATAGAAGGAGCCATTGAGAAGGCCATTATGGTTCAACCCTATGTAGAGGATGTTAAGGTTAAAATTGATGATTCTAAGTTCAAAGGAAGTGACAGATATAGTTATTCTTCGTTGGCTGGAGAGATGATCGATGCTGTTATAACAGTATTGATAGATGGTGTTACAGTAACAGGGGAAATGAGGTATGACGATAACTTAAAATACCCTCTTATGTACGTTTCGAAAATTGAGGATCATATGAAGATTTAGAGCACTTACGTGTGAGATTGGTTTCGATTTCATCTGATTTGTCATATTTTTCTTGTGGGCATTTCACATATAGAGATTCAGACTTGCGCAGTCATTAGAATTGTTCTATTCTCGTCATATATCGGGATGATATTGTTTTTCGATGATTCTTTGCAAACAGATTGTCTTAATAGGCATAGTAGTCATTATAGTATTATGTAAAATTATTTACTTTAATAACATTAAAATGTTAAATTTTAAATAAATTTACAATTACAATGGATTACATTGAAACTCAGATGATTGTTTTATGCCTGTATTGTATTCAAAAGAGATGTAAATTGTTGGTGTGAAGTAGAGGTAGAGCCTTATATGTATGCCTAAGGCGTTGTCCCGCATGTGACGCAACTATATTTATAAATTTTCTATATTCCATATTTTAGAGATATTGCATAAAATTTATAATAAAAAAATAGTGATTTAGTACTAGTTAGAAATCAAAAATGTGCGTGTCATTTAAAGACTTTAAATACTACAAATACCCTGCACGGTAAAGTGCCGTCATGATCTCTGATATTAAAATTGGTATTACAGGCCTTCCGGGTACAGGTAAAACCACCTCCTTATTGCGCGTTATTGATATGTTGAAGGACGAGGAGCTTGTCGTTGGCGGGATGATCAATGAACCCATTCTTAATGGCAGACATCGAGTGGGTATGATGACTCGTAACCTTCTTACTAGCGAGAAAGAGGTTTTTGCTAAGGCTGGGTTTGAAAGTAAAATTATGGTTGGTAAGTTCGGAGTTGACATTCATGCATTGGAGAGAGTTGGTGTTCAGGCCATAAGGGACGCCGTTGACCAATGCAGTTTGATTGTTATCGATGAAGTTGGAAAAATGGAAGTGGAGAGTGAAGAATTCTCAAAGGCTGTCAAGGAGGCGCTTGAAGCTGATAAACCGATGATTTTAACACTTCATAAAAAGTCAAGGAATCCACTTCTTCAAGATATTAGAAGGAGAGATGACGTTAGGATTTTGGAAGTGACACCTACTAATCGTAATCTTTTACCCTTCAAAATTGTCCGTCTTATGACCGGAGAAAATGCTTGATGGTGGATGGAACCCTTATCCAAGAGGGACAAACAAAACTTTTGGTGCCGAGGGATCATTCAGTCAGTGGCCCCGGGAAGATTGGTCATTCTGTTTTTTTTAACGAGCAGATGGCGTTCAATAGAGACGTTTCTGTGATGTTTCTGAGGACGTTAGACAAGAAGATAAGTGTTGCCGACACTATGGCTGCGACTGGGTCGAGAGCTGTAAGGATTGCTAATGAAGTTCCTAAGGCAGATGTTGTGGCTAATGATATAAGTTGTTGCGCTGTGCCGTATATTGAGGAAAATATAAGGATAAACGATCTCTGCAATTGCACGGCGTCGAATAGAGATATGCATTCTCTTCTGGCTGAAGATATTTTTGATTATATCGATGTAGATCCTTTTGGTTCGCCGGTTCCTTTCTTACATTCAGCCATTCAGGGTTGTAAAAGACATGGATATATTGCGATAACAGCCACTGATACTGCAACATTGTCTGGAGCTCAAAAGATAAAGTGTAGAAGAAGATACCAGGTGGAACCTCTTGGAGGACCAATGTGTCACGAGATTGGGATAAGAATTCTTTTAGGAACAATGGCTCGTGAGATGGCAAAGTTCAATAAGGGACTGAAGCCAATATTATCGTTTAGTGTAGATCACTACTTTAGGATTTATGTTCAGTCACTTGATGGGGCATCATATGCTGATAAATCTTTAGATTCTCTTGTTTATTTATCATACAATCCAAAAACATTAGAGAGGTCGTTTTCAAAAGAGGCCGATAAAAATTATATGTATGGTCCTTTCTGGGGTGGAAAACTCTTTGATAATGGATATATTTCCAGGATGTCTTCTGATGGCACATTTGCCCAGAGGAGATGTGATAAAATGCTTAGGATGTGGAGTGATGAAATAGACGAAGTGCCTTTCCTGTACGAAATATCTGAGATATCATCGTATCTTAAACTTTCAACACCTCCTCTTGAGCAGTTCGTTGAGAGAATGAATATGTATGGAAAGACCACAAAGACACATATTTCTCCTACTGCTTTTAAAACAACACTTTCCTTGAAGGAGGTAATTGATGTTTATAAAGAATGCGTGAAGGTTGTTGAATGTTCAAATTAGTTATTTTTGATATGGACGGAACTATTTGTGATTCGTGGGCCGGTATGTCTTTTTGTTACAGGAGAACGCTAGATAAATTTGGCAGAGCGGACATTGAAGATGAAGAATTTTACTCCTGTTTTTCAGGGTGTCTACACGATAATTTATCTAAAATGCTTGATATTGAGGGCGAGGAATTAGAAAAGGCAGTAAAGTATTTTAGAGAATGTTATGAATCAAAGGAAAGATCTAAGGCAATGCCTTTTCCACACATTTTGGACGTAATTGTCGATCTTCATGATGAAGGTTACAAAATTGGTCTTGCGACTATGACTTTAGAAAAATATGCGATTGATACACTGTCACATATTGGAATCATTGAGTATTTTGATGTTATAAAAGGATCTGATGAAAAAGGAGGGACGTCTAAAATTGATATGATTAATGCGTGTATGAATAAAACCGGTGTTTCAAAGGAAGATACGGTGATGATAGGTGACGGATTTAATGATCAAAGTGCTGCACAGAAGGCAGGTATTGGATTTATTGCTGCAGCCTATGGTTATGGCATAACATTAGATAACTGTCGTGAGTATGGAATTGAAAGTGCTGCTAGTCCCGAATTAGTCTATTATGCTGTAAAAAAACATTGGAATCATCCGAACGATATACAGTAATAATGATTTACACATTTCTGGTGATTTTTGATTATATATGATGTACAATTCTGTATGAGAATTCAGTTCTTTAGGATTTTCTGAATTTGAATGGGACTAATTATTTACGATACCGATAAGGTGTATAATTATGTCTGTTGGTCGGTATTTAATCGGTTCTGAATTTCAAATGACTGAGAAAATAGATGCCGAATCGTTGATATCTACAAAGATTCTTAGGGATTCCCAGGACGCGACGATTGTTTTTACTAATATTAATGGTGGAAAAGCTGTTGGAAATATCTTCTCAACAAGGAAAAAAATTGCAGATGCTCTCAATATTAGACCTGATGAAATTGTTACTACACTTATTGAAGCTATCAATCACCCTTGTGAACCTGTTTTTACAAATATCCCAGAATTTAAAACAAAACAGTTGGAGTTGAACCTTGTTAATCTTCCAATTTGTAAATACTTTCCAAAAGACGGTGGGAGATATATTTCGTCTGGAGTTGTTGTTTCTGAATACAATGGAAAGAGAAATATCTCTTTTCATAGAATGATGATTGTTAATAAAGATACTATTGCCATTCGTCTTGTTCCAAGAGATTTGTATGAAATGTATGAAAAGGCCAGTGCGAATAATGAGGAACTGAAAATATCCATTTGTATTGGTGCTAGGTTAGAGGTACTACTTGCTGCTTCAACTTCAGTAGATTATGAAATTGATGAGATGACTATTGCATCAGCTCTGTGCATGAAATCATCAGGGAAACCTATTCTTGTTGGAAAGACGGATAATGGGTTGATTGTGCCTTCTGAATGCGATTATGTCTTTGAAGCAAGGATAACATTTGATAAAATAAAGGAAGGTCCATTTGTAGATATTTCAGGAACATATGATCAAATTCGTCAACAACCGATTGTTAAAGTTGAAAAAATTTGGTCTAAAATTGACCCTTACTTTCATTTTATTCTTCCGGGAGGCAATGAACATTATTTACTTATGGGTCTTCCGAGAGAGCCTGTCATATTTATTTCTGTAAAAGAAGTGGTTGACGTTAAATGCATACGCTTAACTGAAGGGGGATGCTGTTGGTTTAATGGGGTTATTTCGATCAAAAAAAGGAATCAAGATGACGGAATAGAAGCTGCTGTTGCAGCTATAATAAGTCATAGATCAATGAAAAACGTCATTGTTGTTGATGACGATATTGATGTATTTAATGACAGGGAAATTGAATGGGCTTTAACAACAAGATTTCAGGCAAGGAAATTAATTGTTCTTCCTGGGGAAAAAGGATCTTCATTAGACCCCAGTGCAAACGATGGTGTTACCTGCAAGGTGATTATCGATGCTACTATCCCTATGGACAGAGATAAGGTGAGGTATGTTAAAGCTACTCTATAGTAATATGCGGTAAAATTTGGACTGGGGTTTGTGCCTTCTACCTTATTTAATAGTGCCTCCGTGGAATGATGCAGATATAGCTTTCGGATGTCGTCTCAATTGTGTTTGCTTGAATGATGTGGTTAACTAGATGATTTAATATGTTGAAATTGGTGTTTAAAGTAGTAACGTATGATAAATATACGTAATCAATGTGGTAATCATGCAGGATATTGAGAACCTTATCAAGAAATACGCGCTACAGAACGCTGTATTTTTTAGGGGCAAAGCTGACCCTAAATCGGTTATTGGAAAGGTATTGGGTAAATGTCCTGAATGTAGAAGTAGGGTTCCGGAAATAACAGAGATGATTAACACCATCGTTGCCGATGTAAATTTGATGGGCATTGAATCACAGAAGAAGGTTTTAGAAGAGATAGACCCGTCCATGCTGGTTAGAGAAAAAAAGGAGAGGAGGTCTGACCTCCCAGATCTGGATGATGTAAATAAGAAAGTTATAATGAGAATCGCGCCTGGACCATCAGGACCACTTCATATAGGGCACACTCGTGTCTCAATTCTCAATGATGAGTATGTTAAAAGGTACAAAGGCACTCTCGTTTGTAGGTTTGAAGATACAAATCCTGAAAAAATTGACCCTGACGCATATGATATGATTTCCGAGGACATTGAATGGCTTGGTGTTAAGGTACATAGGAATATTATTCAGTCGGACAGATTCGAAATTTATTATGATTATACAAAAAGACTCATAGAAATGGGACATGGGTACATATGTACGTGTAATGCTGACCATTGGAGGGAATTAAAGGAGAAAAAACTGGCATGTCCGTGTCGGGATCTTCCTGTTGGACAACAGTTGGAAAGATTTAACACGTTTATGTCTGGAGGGTATAGGGAAGGAGAAGCGGTCGCAGTTATTAAAACCGCGATAGACCACCCAAACCCTGCCGTGAGAGATTTTGTTGCGTTAAGGCTTGTTGATCATCCTCACCCGAGAACCGGAACGAAGTATATCGCGTATCCGATGATGAATTTGTCAGTTGCTGTTGATGATCATCTTCTCGGAATGACACATGTGATTAGAGGAAAGGATCATTTGAATAATACGTTTAGACAGGAGTACATCTATGATTATTTTGGCTGGGATAAGCCAGTATTCTACCATTACGGATTAGTCAACATAACAGATTCCATTTTAAAAACATCAGTGATAAAACGGAGTATAAAGGAAGGCCTGTATTCGGGCTGGGATGATGTTCGTACTGGTACTGTAAGAGCAATGAAGAGGAGAGGTATTAAACCAGAAGCAATTAGGAGATATTGGATAGAAAGTGGAATCAAGCCAATTGATATTCAATTTTCTTGGGATAATTTATTCGCAATGAATCGCGACATTATTGATTCAGGTGCTAACAGATATTTTTTTGTTCAAGATCCTGTTAAGTATAGCATAGAGGGAATTGATTCGATTATCGGGAAAGCTCCGCTTCATCCTAATTATCCAGAAAGAGGGTATAGAGAGTATAAAATAGAGCAGCCAAACACAATTTTTATCTCGGCAGAAGATTCAAAAATGTTTATGGATGTTGGCAAAGTTAGATTAAAAGACTTGTGTAATATTGATTTTGGAGAGCGTGTCAAATATTCTGGATCAGACGCTTCTATTTTGAAAGAGGGTTTTAAAGCGGTTCAATGGGTTGGAGAGACTTCTATTAAGGCAAAAATACTCATGCCAGATGGAGCAACTCTCGATGGCCTTGTTGAAAATGCTATTCTCGAAGAGAAAGGAGATATTGTACAATTCGAAAGAATTGGATTCGCTAGAATTGAAAATAATGATAAAAATTCATTCGTAGCAGTTTTTACACATCGATGAAATTAAGAACGTTTAGCACAGAGAGGATTCCATTGAATCCAGAACCGATTATCAATGCAACGGTCATTGAAGAGGCTGTTACAAGAAATGTGTGCTTGATTCCAAATTCGTGGTAAAGTGCTATGATGGCTGCGAGGCATGGAAAATAGGTAGCCATAACCATGCCGAAGATTGCAAATTGATGTGGCAACATGAAGCTGGTTAGATCTTGGGATTTAGCTAAGATGGCCAGCATGCCGTATGCCATTTCTTTTCTTATAATACCTGTAATGAACGCGATAATTGTTGTAGCGGGAAGACCCAATAGTGAAACTGTTATCCACGACATAGGTTGAACAATTTTTATTAAAAGGTCATATTGGAGGAGTAATTCGATAATTACGCTTCCAAGAATAAGTAAAGGAACGGCTAGTTTAAAGAAATCATTTGTTCTTATCCACATTTTACGAATAATATTCGAAATTTTTGGAAATTCCAATTCTGGAAGTTCTATTGCTAAATAAGATGGATCATGTGGGAGTTTCTTGTTAAGAAATAGACCAATACATGCTCCAATAATTATCAAGGTGCTTACTATGACGAATGACCAAACATATCCAGCGAATCGTCCTGTGACTCCTGCGATGATGGCAAGTTGTGCGGAGCATGGGACTGCCATGCATATGAGGGAACATAGGATTATTCGCTCTCTTTGGGACCTAATGCTACGTGTGGCAAGAATAGCTGGGACATTACATCCAAATCCGATCATCATAGGAATGAATCCATTGCCGTGAAGTCCGATTTTGTGCATCATCCTGTCGAGAAGTACGACTGCTCTTGGCATGTAACCAGTATCTTCTAGGACCCCTAGAATAATGTAAAAAATCATAATGTAAGGAATAACAAGCTCTAGGACGGCTTTAATACCGTCACTAGTGCCATTTATTAATGTTTTTTCTACCGTGGTAAATTCAAAATTGGAAAGAATTGCTTCTACTGTTGATGAGTACACTTTATCGAACAATTCTGAGAGATATCCCCCCAAGAAAATTGTACAAGTTAGAGTTAGAGTTAACACTAATGCAAGAATAGGTGCACCAGTTAGAGGATTAATTGTCATTTCAGAAAATTTTTCTACATGGGTTTGGCCATGGTTTTTTCTTTTAATTGTTTCTGTTGTAATTATATGAGCATTGCCATACCTGTCCCTAGCAAGATGGATGTTTACAGATTCGCCATGAATTTCCATAAATTTGTCTTGCATATTTACAATACTGGACTTAGTATCAGATGGTATGTTGATGCCAGAAACGTCGAGATTTTCTAAAAATTTGATGGCGGTTCCCCATTTTATTGTTGGATTCATATTTTGGATTTTTTTCACACATTCCACTATATGCCCGTCGTAAGGAACTTTGTAGTTTGATGTTCTGGCTTTACCTGTAGAAATTGCGTTGAGAAGTACATTGATGCCTTCTCCTGTTTTGGAAGAGACTGGGATGAACGGAATTTCAAATATTTGACTTAGCTTATCGATGTTAATATCATACTTTTTGATTGCCAGATCATATTTATTGAAAGCGATTATGAGTGGCAAGTTAAGTTCTAATATTTCGGAGATGAGAACAAGACTTGGTTCAGGATTTGTAGCATCTGCGACAATTATGAATATATCACTTTTTCTGCTACGAATCATCTCGATAACGGTTCTTTCGTCATTAGAATTGGGTGAGAGGCTATATGTACCTGGAAGATCGTGAATGTGAAAAATTTTTTTGTCTACTGTGATGGTCCCCTCGTTAAATTCAACAGTTGTTCCTGGATAATTGGAGGATACCACATTTATTCCTGTTAATCTAGAAAATAGACAAGATTTGCCTACGTTTGGTTGACCTATTAATGATACCTGTATCTCTTCGACCATTATAATTTATCCACACATATTGCTGCAGTCATTGCTCTATCTAGAGCAATATTGGTTTCACCAATTTTTATGATTCTAATACCAGCTTCCGAAATAATATTGGAGAGTTCTATGGGCCTTTTGGGAACGAATCCCATGGAAATAAGTTTTCCAATGATTCCTTCGTCTTTGGAAGAAAGATGTGAAATTAAACCCTTGTCACCTACTTTCATTTCTGAAAGATAAATACAGTCACTATGTACCTCTCCAGAACCAGTACATGGATCAGGGCACATTACACAATCTTTATCGATCCTAGTCCCGATCATGCGACATATTTTAGTTGCTGATTCATCAGATATTGAGTGTTCTGCTGCACAAGCTTGGTTGTGTGCCTGCTGATGATCTATTTTTAAAACTTCGTGAAGGAATCTTTCTAGAATGTGATGCCTTCTTCTAAGGGCGCGGGCGTTTGCTGTGCCCTTATCAGTTAGTGATACGCCATGATACTTTTCGTAATTAATCAGTCCCTCTTTCTGAAGAATTTTTAACATTTCAGTAACACTGGCAGGTGCGATATTCATATATGATGCCAATTCAGTAGTTCTGACCGTTTTTTTACCGTCAATTAGACGAAGAATGTTGATAAGATAATCTTCACGATCATTTATACTCATGAGTTTCATCATGATATTCCAATATTTAGATATACCTAAAAATTTTAGATGGAGATAATCAATTAGAGTGGCATATATGGGACTAATTTAAAGTACGCTTAAACTAATTATTTACTAAGAAATAAGTACATAGAGAACTTTCTTTTTTTAAATTGACAGTGAGGCCTCAGGATGTGTATGGGAAATATAGAGAGAGCTATTGATAGTGTAAGAAAAGGTGAAATTGTTCTTGTTTACGATTTTGATGATAGGGAAAGAGAGACTGATATGACAATTGCCTCAGAATTCATCACTAGTGAAGCTCTCAGGATGATGAGGAAAGATGCGGGGGGCCTTATATGTACGACAACCCCTTATGACCTCTCAAAAAAGATAGGCCTGCCGTTTATGTCTGATGTATTTTGGGATGATCGCCAGAAATATCCCCTTCTTGAAGCAATGGCACCTACTGATATACCTTATGACAAAACCAAATCGTCGTTTGGTATTACAATTAATCATAGAAAGACGTATACTGGAATTACTGACAACGACAGAGCACTTACTATTAGAGAGTACGCAAGAATCATTTTTCAAAATAAGCCCATAGAAGATATTCGGAAGGATTTAGGTAAAAATTTTAGATCTCCAGGGCACGTACATTTGCTTAATACATCAGAAGTACCACTTAAAACAAGGAAGGGGCACACAGAATTAGTGAACGTTCTTATGATCATGGCCGGTGTTAGACCATCAGCGACTATATGTGAAATGATGGGGGATGATGGAAATTCGGAAAAGAAGGAAATTGTCAAAAAATATGCGGAGGAGCATGGGCTGGTTTTCGTAACGGGTGATGAAATCATTGCTTCATGGGAAAAATTTAGTGAGTGAGTGTTTGGAATGGTTAGAGTTATGGCTTCGGGTGTTTTTGACATATTGCATACTGGTCATATTTCATATTTGGAACAAGCAAAATCGTTTGGTGACGAGTTGTATGTTGTAGTGGCCTGTGACGAAACGGTCAAAAAGAAGAAACATGAATCTATTACTCCACAGGAAATGCGATTGCAAATAGTATCTTCTTTAAAACCTGTGGATGTTGCCATTCTAGGGAAGGATACTGACGATATTTACGAAATTTTGGATGTTATTAGACCTAAAATTATTGTATTAGGCTTTGACCAAGAGTTTGACGAAAAAAAATTAACTTTGGAGTTAAAAGAGAGAGGGTACGATATTGAAATAAAAAGAGCTTCCAAGTCAGCTGAGGATCTTGAGGCGACTAGAGCCATTATTAGAAAAATTAAGGGAAGATGCGATCTCTAATGAAGGTAATAGGTATAGCAGATACTACATTCGCGAGAGTTGATATGGGCGCGGCGGCGATTGACGAACTGAAAAAGACTGGAACAGGATTTAAAATTATTAGGAGAACGGTTCCGGGATTTAAGGATCTTCCAGTAGCATGTAAGAAGCTTATAGATGAAGAAAAATGTGATATTTGTATGGCATTAGCGATGCCAGGACCTTTACCCAAAGATAAAACGTGCGCACATGAAGCGTCCTCTGGGTTGATAATGTGTCAGCTTATGACTAATACTCATATTATCGAGGTATTCGTTCATGAAGATGAAGCAAAAGATGCAAGAGAGCTGGAGTATCTTGCGGATAGAAGGACTAGGGAGCATGCAATAAACGCTTATAATCTGATTTTTCATCCAGAGCTACTTACTAAGCAGGCAGGTACTGGACTCAGACAGGGCTTTGTAGATGTAGGTTCAGTTAGGCAGAAGAAGTGATAAAATGATAAAGTATAGGATAGGGATGGTAGCGGCAGAATTTAACTATGAGATTACGTCACTAATGATTGCAAGAGCACAAGCAGAAGCTAAGTTTCTTGGTGTAGAGATTACAAAGACGATTCTTGTTCCAGGAGTTTTTGAGGTCCCACTTGCAACAAAAAAGCTTGTTGAAGACCCTGATATTGATGCAGTTATTACACTAGGTGCAGTTATTGAAGGTGAGACTGAACATGATGAAGTTGTTATGGGACAGGCATCAAGAAAGATAATGGATATTTCCCTTGAGTCAGGTAAGCCTGTTGCATTTGGACTTACTGGACCTGGAATGACTGAACTTCAAGCAATGGACAGAATTGAGAAAGGTGCACAGACCGTGGATGCAGCAGTGAAAATGTTACAGAGACTTAGATGATTCGTTGGGTGAATTCCATTACTGAAATTGCTATTTTGGAAAAATAGTACGACGGATTTTCCGATAGCTATTAGAACAGTTAAGACAGTATTGAACGCGAATCGATCGGAGGGGCCCGCTTTTGTTGTAGGATATGGGTTTACGAAGCTGTTTAGTCTACATGAATTTTTAGGGTCTAGAATAGGATATGATGAAGTATCACGTCCGTATCGTACTTGCGAATTGGTTGCGGTGCTCTCTGGTTATAAGTACTTTACTGGAGGTGTTTCCTCAAATCCCTTTATGGCTGACCGGATTTGATTGCTTTTCAATGTATTTTCTATGCGCTGAGGTTTAACGTAGTAGTTAAATACTTCTTTTGCGCGATTTTTGTCTACGGTGGCTAGGATGAAAATCATAAAGATAAATTCATTGGATTCAAATGCGTTCTTTGTGATGTGGCCAGGGTAGGATGTAGAGAACAATGGAGATGTTTGGAAAAATGCTCTTGCCGGATAGGAACAATATGCATTATAGGTACGGATTACCAAAGAAAGCCACCTTTGAGATTCGAACTCAAGACCTGCTGATTACAAGTCAGCCGCACTACCGGGCTATGCAAAGGTGGCACTCTTGTGAGGCCGTATATTAATTGGATTTTTAAAGATTTACATTTGACATCAAAATAGTAACACAATATTAGTCTTTGTTCACATTCTTATAAAATTTCTAGGCATGTGGGAAAATATTGTGTGAGAGATTTTTGATAACCGATATCTTTATTTTATATAGGAGAATTCCCCGCCATCACGATTCCGGTTATACGAGTGAGAATATGGCAACAGAGAAAATTGAAAAGGGTGACGTAGTCCGTATAAATTATAAGGCTTACATAGCGGATGCCGGTAGACTTTATGATACTACAGATGAAACGCTAGCTAAAGAGGCAGGCATCTATAACGAGAAATGTACGTACGTTCCGATGCCGTATATTGTTGGTTCGAACAAATTGTTTAAAGCACTTGATGAAGCTATATCAAATGCGACAGTCGGGGAAGAAACTACAGTAGAAATTGTGTCAGCAGATGCGGCTGGACCGAAGGATCCTAAGCTTATAGAAACATATTCTGTTAGGGAGTTCCAGAAACAAAAAATTACTCCTTCCCCTGGACTTGAGGTAAAACTTGGAAATAAAACTGGCACTGTGGTATCTGTTGGGGCAGGTCGTGTTAGGGTTGATTTTAACAATCCCCTTGCAGGAAAAGATCTAAAATATATTTTTACGGTGACAGAAATTGTAAAAGACGCTGATGAAAGGGCAAAAGCGGTTGTTGAGATGTCATTCGGAACGTCAAACGGGTTTTCGTTTAATATTTCAGAAGAGAAGGTTTCGATCTCGCTTCCTGATATTGTTAAGTTTAGTCGTGAGTGGCCAGTTATAAAATTCAAAGTTGTTTCAGACATGAGAGACGTTTTCAAAGTTGATACTGTCGAAATTGTGGAAGTTTGGTCAAAGGTTAGCAGTACAGAAAAATCTGCTTCTGATAAAAAGGACGAATAAGGTATTGTACGAACCCTTTTACCTTCAAACTTTTTGTGGCGTCTTTAGGGCAAGTGACCTAGCTTGGATATGGTGACAGCCTCCTAAGCTGTAAGTCGGGGGTTCGAATCCCTCCTTGCCCGCCTTTTTCATATCACAGTTTGTATTTTGGCAGTGGACGGGCCTTGTGAGAGAAAGATTATGCCGACTATTGATTCAACTGAAATAAACGTGAAGTTTGGTATCTTGGTTCATATGTGAGATAAATGCCAAGTTTTTTGTATGATTCTTCATTCAGAGCTGATGGAATTGTTGACGTGTGTGCGTCACATCCTTTGAGTTTTGGAAGTTGTTTCAGTGCTTTTGCAGCATTTTCGTTTTCGGAAGAATATGTAGATAATGCAATTAAAACATCATTTGTTGTAAGCCTAGCATTTTTGGAACCGTAATAATTAATTTTAAGATTTTGTACAGATTTTATAAAATCTGGTTTTAGGAGATGAATATTGTCTGGGATATCTGCTAAAATCTTCAATGCATTTAAGATAAGTGCAGACAACGCCCCCAATAAGTTTCCTTCTTTTCCTGATACTATAGTTCCATCTGGAAGTTCTATTGCAGCGACAGATGTAGGGATTTCTTTCATTCTATTTCGAACTGCTACAACCACATTTCTGCTTCTTTCAGTGGTTCCTGACTTTTTCATAAGCATTTCTAAACGAGCGATAACAGAATCATTTATTTTTCCTTGTTTTTTGTCACAAAGTGCCTTAAAGTATCGTCTGGATATTTCGTTCCTTGCCGCTAGACATACTATTGTATCATCTATGATACAATTACCAGCCATATTCACTCCCACGTCTGTCGGTGATTTGTAGAGTGATGTTCCTTTGATTTTTTCGAGTATTGCGTTTAATATTGGGAAAACCTCGACATCTCTATTATAATTCACAGCTATTTTTCCGTAAGATTCGAGATGAAATGGATCTATCATGTTATTATCTCCTAAATCTGCGGTTGCTGCTTCATAGGCAATGTTTACTGGATGATTTAGGGATAAATTCCATACCGGGAACGTTTCAAACTTGGCGTAGTCAACCTTTATACCTAGTTGATTTTCATGATACATTTGTGAAAGACATACTGCCAGCTTTCCACTTCCTGGCCCGGGAGCTGCGACAATTATCAATGGCTTTTCAGTTTTTATATAATCATTTTTTCCAAACCCATTTTCACTTACGATTAGAGGGATGTCAATTGGATACCCATCAATTGGATAGTGATGATAAACGTTTATGTTTTGATTTTTTAATCGACTCTCGAAGACTTTAGAGGCGTGTTGCCCAGTATATTTTGTCAGTACGACACCGCAAACGGGGATTCCACTGGAAATAAAAGAGTCAATTAGCCTCATGGCTTCTAAATCATATGTTATGCTAAAGTCTTCTCTCACTTTATTCTTTTCAATATCATCTGCGTTAATAGCAACTATTGCTTCAGATTGGTCCTTTAGTTGGAGGAGCATGCTAATTTTACTGTCAGTTTTGAACCCAGGTAACACTCTAGATGCATGATAATCATCAAAAAGTTTACCGCCGAGTTCAAGATACAATTTACCCCCTGATTTGTTAATTCGTTCTCTAATGCGTTCAGATTGTGCCTTTAGATACAAATTATTATCAAAACCAATCCTAACAGAAACCACCAGTCTGCAGACGATTGTAATGATATTTTATTTTATGGTTCCTAGGAATTATAGACAGATGTTTGTAGACAATGTCCTCTTTAGAATTACGTGGGCTTTTTAATAGATTTGTCTAACGTTTTTATCTGAAAGCTACTGGTTTATCTGAGCAATAATGCTATTTATTTCTTCCTGGGTAGCTTTACGGTACTTACCTACAGGGAGGTCTTTTAGTTCTATGTCCAATACACGTGTTCGTTTTAATTTCATAACTCGAAAATCTAGTTGTTCACACATTCTTCGAATTTGACGGTTGAGTCCTTGTGTTATAACTATTTTGAATTTGTTTCTAGCAATTTTTTCAGCAAAGCAAGGTTTTGTGGTAACTTTTAACTCTGAAAGATAAATTCCTGTAGTCATTTTCTTAATAAAATTGTCCGTTATTGGCCTATCTACAGTTACGAGATATTCTTTTTCATGGTTGTATCTGGACCTCATTATCCCGTTAACGATATCTCCTTTGTTTGTAAGAATCAGCAGTCCTTCAGAGTACTTATCTAGTCTACCGACGGGATATATCCTCTTTGGATAGTTGAGAAATTGTATGACGTTGCTACTGTCACTTTTTAAGGTTGTGCAAGTGATGCCTGGGGGCTTATTAAAAATGAGAATTATTAGTTCTTCGTCTCTAGTAACTACTTGTCCATCTATGCGAACAATGTTATTTAATGTTACTTTTACGCCTTTTTCAGCCGGTTTCTCATCAACAGTTACTCTTCCGGCGTCAATTAGTATGTCAGCTTTTCGTCGGGAGCAATATCCAGAATCGGCAATGAATTTGTTGAGACGAAATTTTTCAGTCACATACAACATATTATGGTTAAAGTTATAAAAAGAAATCATGGAAATGTAATTAAGAGAATCGTTTAGGAATAGGATAAATATTCACTAAGAATTATAATTAGAGGAATGAATTAGGAAACAATATCGTTATATTTTCTAAGAGAGGTGCTGTGCGATATGCTCATTCATATCATAGGCGGCTTTTTGGGTAGTGGTAAAACAACTCTTTTGATGCAGATTGCAAAATGGTACATTGACCACAAAAAAACCGTTGTTATTTTAGAGAATGAGTCTGGAGAAATTGGCGTAGATGCTACGACTATTAACAGCAATGGACTAAACGCTATTGAATTAAAAAATGGATGTATTTGTTGCTCACTTTCTGGAACATTACAGTCAACCCTCAGGTCTATCGAGAAAGAATTACATCCGGATATTTTGATAATAGAGCCGACAGGTCTAGCACTGCCACATAAGGTCACTGGCATTATCAGAGGAACTGTGAATGATGAGAAAGTGTCCATAATAGGCATTTGTGATGCGCAAAGATTTTTGACATTAAAAGAGAGGAAGGAAGATTTTATTAGAATGCAGTTGGCTAAATCTGATGTACTCTGGATTAACAAGGTAGACGTAGCTAGCTTTGAGGAAGTCTTTGAAGCGTCGTCTTGGCTTAGGAAAATATGTCCCGGTACTCCGTTATATATGGTGTCTGGGAAGACAGGAGAGGGTATCAACGACGCACTCTCCAGTCCTATATTCTGCCCAGATTAAACCATTTTCAGTTGATCGTACTTGTAAACTTTCTGAGGGCAATGCAACTGACATCTGTAACATGCAGTTCCGAGACATTTTCTAGTCTGAACTCTAAATGTTCCATCGTCGTCCATAGAAAGTGCATGTTCTGGGCATTCTTTGACACATTTTCCACATTTATTACAACCGTCAAATTTGCCCACAAGTTCTGTACCAACATCATCAAGAATAAAGAGACCATAGGGTCCGTACTCTGGAATGTCACGTTCTACAGCACGATGAACTATAGGCGTTCCTTTGACTTCTGGGAGTGCCTGTATACCTGCGTGTTCGAGATGCTTATTGTACATACCGAGTGTCATTCCTTCGTCCCAATATGCTAACTCTTGGATGTAGATTTCTTCAAAAACCTTATCTGTGGCAAACATGACATGGTTTGATCTTATGTGATTCGCAATATTTTGAAGCTCATCGAGCAGTTCTGGATTTCTGAGAATGTCTGTGGCCATTAAAAGTGAGGTATTCCCAATCTGATATACAGTAGTACATAGTGGTGGAATAAGACCAACTTCTCTGGCTTTTACAGCGTCTACATATGTTCCGGATGCTCCGGCCATGTACATGATGTCTAGATCACTAAACTTAATTCCAGCATGTTCTAGTAATGTGAAGTGTCCTGCTCTGATTGCACCAATCGCTTTGCAAGCTTCAGAAATATCGGTGGAATCAACGTATATGCCGTCCTGCATGTGTAGTTTTCCATCTGACGTCTGAATTTTACCTTTTCTCCATAAACGACCATCAACGACTGCTGATACTGCTGCGACAACACCCGTACCTGTAATACCTTTGGCTTTTCCATGCATCGGCCCTTCTTCGGTACATACTTCGAGACCGAAATCGTATTGATCACCTGGAAGTACTTCCATTTTTTCGTCTAGGACTTTACATCTCCATCTAAATTCGTATTTCAGGTCTGATATTGCTCCGGGAGCGGCTAGCATACCCCACTTTATAGATTGTCCCTCCATCGCGGGACCCGCTGCAGCTGATCCAGTGTATATTTCATCACCTACTTTTAGAGCCATTTCGGCATTTGTGCCGTAATCTGTAACTAAGCAGTTATTTTTCTGGTCGAGGAATCCACTTTTATACATCATTGCAAGCGCATCTGCACCGATTTCGTGCCGAATTGCTGGGGGAACAAGAAGTTCTGCGTTGTCTGGAACATTCATTCCAACTGATGCTGCGTTAAATACTCCTGCGTCTCTTTTCTGTTGCTTAATATTGTGTGCTTTGTATGCATTCTTTCCAGCAAATGCGAGATCATCAATGGGAATACCCTGAAATAGTGATAATTGGATTGGGTTTCCGCATATTGCAACCCTTTCAACCTGCTTGAGATCAATGTGTAAATTGGCTATAACCTTATTGACAGTGTCCATGAGAATGTTATGGGCTAATTCGACACCATTTCTCATGCAAAATGTAAGGTGGTCCAT
>JAKSHS010000004.1 GCA_024399275.1 archaeon
TGGGCTCGTGGTCTAGGGGTTATGACGTCGTCCTTACAAGGCGAAGGTCGCCGGTTCAAGTCCGGCCGGGCCCACTACCTGTTTCAAAGAATAATCCTCCCCCAGCTGATCAGCCGTGAGAAAACAGTGGGATATATCAGATCATCAAATTCACATAGCAAGAGCGCCCCATCAGGAGAAGACACACCCTCCTAAAATTCAATGGATTCTAATCTCACGAGGGCATCTTCGATCCTAGTAACTGGCTGTGTCACTGTCATTCTTACATACCCTTCCGCAGATTCACCAAATTTGGAACCGGGTGTTGCTACAACTCCAACATCCAACATCTTTTTAGTGCACTCCAGCGACGTTTTACACATGCCATCAAACCAAATATAAAAAGTTCCTTTTGGCAGTCTCACATCAAATCCAATTTTATTAAGGCCATTTACAAGAACTTTTCTTCTCTCAGCATATTCGTTCATATTCTTTTGAATATCCAAAGGCATAGATCCGTCACTACCATACATGCCGAGAGCCCGTGTCGCAGCTTTTTGTATAAAAATAGGCGCACCAGAGTCAATTTGCCCTTTACACCTTTTAAGACCTGCAATAAGGTCTCTATTTCCCACTGCATAACCAAGCCTAAAACCCGTCATATTAAACGTCTTAGAAGACGACCCAAATTCAATAGCATCTATTCCAGCCTCTAAAATAGACGGAGCCTTATATCCATCATAGCACATTTCGCAATACGCATTGTCATAGCAAAGAATAGTTCTATTCTCTTGACACCAATCATATATGCCCCTCAAATACGACAAGTCACATGTCGCACCTGTGGGATTGTTTGGGTAGTTGATATAAAGGATCTTTGCCCCAGCCGGGCAATCATCCACATCAAGAAGCCAGTTATCATCCGCCCTTATAGGAATCTTGGCACACACCGCATTATTAAACACGGTTGCCGCCCCGGAGTAAACTGGATAGCCGGGGCTCGGAGCAATTATAATGTCTTTAGGGTTAACAAATGCCTGAGCAATATTGAATATTCCCTCTTTTGACCCAATAGTAATACATACTTCATCTTTGGGATCAACATCAACTCCAAACCTTTTCTTATACCATTCTGCGACAGCCTCCCTTAAATCCTCTTCACCCGCGGACGAGGAATACTTCTGATTCGAGGTTATCGTCGACGCTCTTTGCATCTCTTCCACAATTATACTTGGAACCGGAAGGTCTGAATCTCCAATTCCGAAATCAATTACGTCCGAACCCTTTCTTCTTACCATGTCCTCAAATTCAGCAAAGAGGTAAGGCGGCAATTTTTTCAGTTTTTCTGAAAATTCGTATCTCATTACACACTTCTTGAAGTATCATACTCGCCTGCATATACGTAATTAGCAGATCCTTCCATCACTACGGATTCGAGATTCCTATCTACAGTAATTTTTAACCATCCACCAGGAAGATGCACATCAATTGGCACATTAAAAGGCACAAAACCGTTAATTGCAGCCGCAACAGTAGCAGCACATGCACCTGTGCCGCATGCCAAAGTCCATGCCACTCCCCTCTCATAAACACGGATATACATCTTCCCATTCGAAACTTTAGCGAACTCAACATTCGTCTTCCTAGGAAATATGCAGTATGATTCAAGCACTGGACCAAGTTTTTCAATAATTTCATCACTCAAATTATCGAACGTAACAAAATGAGGATTACCCATTGACACCGCCGTTCCAGTAATCTTTAAACCATTAACTTCCAGCTCCTGGGCAATCATCTTCCCCTCAAAATCGACAGGTATCTTTGTACACTCAAAAATAGGCGCACCCATATCAACTCTTACTGTTTCAACCACTCCGTTTCCCAAAAATACTTCGACTCCAAGATTTCCCTTCAACGTTTTAATAATAAATTTTGTTCTATTTACAAGTCCAAAGTCATAAGCAAACTTAGCAGCACACCTGATACCGTTTCCACACATCTCCGCTTCAGAACCATCTGCATTAACAATTCTCATTGTCAGCTGAGAATCTCCCTCTCCAGGTGTTATATAAAGAACGCCGTCCGCCCCTATGCCAAAATTACGATTACAAATTTTTTTGCATAGATCGTTATCGATTCTAACAACACTGTCGACGCCATTTATAATAATAAAATCGTTACCTATCCCCTCATACTTCCAAAACTTCATTTGAGCAACCTCTCGGGAATTATTTGGTGTTTCCAAATATCCTCCATAGTCTCCGAATCACGAATGAGTTCTGCATTTCCGTTATTAACGAGAACCTCTCTACACCTCGGTCTCGAATTATACACACTTGACATTGAAAACCCATACGCACCCGCGTTATAAACGGCCACAATATCTCCTACTTGCGGATCAGGAAGAGCTCTGTCATAAGCCATGCAGTCCCCTGACTCACAAATTGGGCCAACTACATCATATTTTGCGGTACAAGCCTTATTAAATTTATTGGCAAGCACAACATGGTGATATGCACCGTAGAGCGTAGGGCGTATTAATGTGTTAAATCCCGCATCTGTTCCAATGTATTTTTTAGGCCCGGCATCTTTAATATCATTACATTTTGTAAGCATTATTGTCGAATCACAAACAATATACCTCCCAGGTTCAAGACAAACTTTTCTTATGCTGCTTTCTTCGAGTATCATTTCAGAAATCGACGACGCGAGATTCTCGACATTAAATTCCTCCTCTTGAAGTTTGTATGGTACTCCGAGACCTCCACCAAAATTAAGAAATTCCAATTTAATGCCTAGCTCTTCTTCTAATTGATTAGCTATGTCAATGAGTACCTCAACAGCATCCAAGAATGGATCTATGCTATTGCCTCCTGAACCTGTATGGGCATGTATCCCCTTTAGACTAAAACCCAACTCCTGTGCTCTAATGTACACCGGAAGCACACGATTCATAGGTATTCCGAATTTAGAACCCTTTCCACCTGTCATTACTTTGGTGTCGTAACCAGATACAACACCAGGTGTAATTCTTATAGACAACGGAAACCCTCTTGTCTTAGGCCCCAGTATCTCTGCGAGTTTTTCCAATTCCATCTCTGAATCAATGTTAATTTTACATCCTGTCTTTACAACTGACTCCAACTCTCCTGTGCCCACACTAACTCCAGTGTACATTATCTTATCAGGCGAAAACCCAGCCCTAAGACATGTAAGTATTTCCCCAATAGATACTGTGTCAACACAACTTCCTTCTTGATTTAAAATCCTCAATATCGCAAGATTGGTATTTGCTTTGCATGCATAATAAATATCAGTATCCATAAATTTTGAGAACGCATCATAGACCTTACGATAATTATGTCTAAGAATCTGTTCATCAGTGACATAAACAGGTGTCCCAAACTCATTAGCAAGATCCGTAACGGACACCCCTCCGAATTGCATAATACCATCTTCACTTTCAAAATCTCTCATAATCTCACTTTCTCTCAATAAAGAACATTTTGTAAAGGATCCTGGAAACGATTATTGTGCTATCACCGCAACACAAAATCGAATGACGACCCATTGAAAACCATCTCCAACTAACCAATGCCTCCATCATCGCAGAAATATGCCTCTGCAGAATCCATCTCCGCTAGGAAAATCGCCACCGGTATACAAGCGCGCCATTGTTCCTCACATAAGATTCCAGACGCCCGCACGCTCTGCTAGCTTATTAAAGTACTTTAATGACCTGTTTTGTACTCCATACCATAAACAAGAAATCCAGTCAAGAGAAATGTAGACATACTAAATGCATCCCATTCTCAATCAAAATACGACACTCATCCTAATAGCTACAAGATTTGGCCAACATGTACGATCGCTTAAGAGATCAAATTTCAGTAATCATACACACTAATAGCACTCTTCAAAGACCAGCAAACCTCTTCTATCACTCCTTACACTGCACTAGATAATCAGGAATAGCACGTAAACCAAAATATCAACTTAGTGTCTAACACCAATATTGCCCGGCTCTATACCTTTCTAATACACTTCCATCCTTCAAAATACTGATATTTTCGCCACCAGTAACGTATCCAATAACCGAAAAATGAACGTCACAGTCTTGCAAAGCTTCGATGTCGCTTTTCGAAATTGTAAACATTAGCTCGTATTCTCCTCCCCATTTAAGCATCATATTCTCTTTTGAAATACCACTCTGCTGACTGACCACATCAACATCACAACCCTCTGGCAGAAACTCCCAAATAATTTCCATTCCAACGTGGCTCTGCTCACATACAATGCTCGCTGCGGTTGCTAATCCATCTGATAAGTCGATACACGATGTGACTTTACCAGACTTAGCAAGCGCCATACCTTCCTTTATATGAGGAGTCGGAGCCATTAACGAAATCACTGTGTCTTTCGCCACCTTAATTTTATTCTTGATAGCATAAAATCCAGCTGCAGGAGAGCCCAACGATCCTGTCACAGCAACAATGTCGCCGATCTTAGCTCCGCTTCTCATCATAGGCCTATGATTCCCCATCCTTCCTAGTGCAGTACATGATATAATCCCAGTCCCAGGTTTTGTATCGCCCCCTATAATAAACGCATTGCAAACTTTTGCGCATTTATCTATTCCTCTAACTATGTCGTATAAGCACGATTCATTCAGATCTGGAGGAAGTGCCAAAGATGTAATGAGACCTATAGGCTCCGCTCCCATCGCAGCCAAATCACTAAAGTTTACAGCCGCTGCAGTCCACCCAAATTCTTCATAAGTCATTGTTTCCGGCATGTGTCTCTCGAAAGTGACAATGTCCGAACACACAACTATATCGTTAGTCTCAACAATGGCAGCGTCATCATCCACCCCAAGTATTCCACTCGGCCTTATTATATTCTTAATGTTTTTGACAAGCTGATGCTCACCCACATTTTTCAACAATGCCATTGCACCCTCTTCATTCACTAAATTTTATAAATAACTAAAGAGAGAGATAGCATCTTTTAGGACATTTTGCGAGGTTAGTACAAATCCAAGTATTTATTTTACTCAATGACACAGATAAGATTCAATAAAATAACACAATGTGTTAGTCTCCTCACTGAAGGGAATATATCATGAATGCCCTACAAACTCTATTAACATCTAGCAGACCCAAAATCATGGGAATACTGAACGTAACTCCCGATTCTTTTTCAGACGGCGGAAAATATTACAAAAAAGGCGCACTGGAACACGCCTTCGATATGATCGACCAAGGTGCAGATATAATAGATGTAGGTGGAGCATCAACACGTCCCGGCTCCGATCCAGTGTCTACAGAAGAGGAACTATCTAGGACTATTCCAATACTAAAGGATCTAATCCCATCCATTAACACCCCAGTATCCATAGACACAATGAATACAGAGGTCGCGCGAGCTGCCTTAAATATCGGCATCAACATGATAAACGATGTCAACGCCCTAAAATCTGATGGCATGATGGAATTAGTAGCCTCATATAACGTTCCCTGCGTAATCATGCATATGAAAGGAATGCCAAAAACTATGCAAAACAGTCCAATGACTTCAATTCATGAGATAATAAATTTCCTGAGGAAAAGAAAAGAAACCGCTTGTACTGCCGGAATTAAAAACATAATCCTTGACCCTGGAATAGGTTTCGGAAAAACTCCAAAACTAAATATGGAAATAATCGACAACATCCATTGTATCTCCACTAAAGATCCAATACTCGTGGGCATATCACGGAAAAAATTCCTTTCACAGTTTTATCCTGATGTAGATATCGACGATGCTACAGCACAAGTATCTATGAAGGCAATAAACAACGGAGCATCAATAGTACGCGTCCATAATGTTAAAAGAATGATCGAAGAGATACGTCGCCAGGCGGATCTATCGCCGCGAGCTCTCAATACCCCATACTCCGAACACTGTTTCTCCGTCCCTAACAATCTTTCAGAAAGAGATTAACTCACCTTGAAACATAAAAATCGTATAACGACAGTAGACAAATCATAAAGCCCCCATCTCAGTGCAATTCATTGCTAGTGTCTCACCCTGATCTTTTGTCCAACTTTCCGTCCATGATTGAAGAAGCCATGAGCTCTGCTTCAATCTCCTCCTTCCTCTTGATGCGAAGCTCTCTAGAAACCCTTCTACTAAACGCTCTTTCATAAATAATTCTCATATACATTGCATCATGTTCGAGAAGCGGAGAGGACGAGATAATGGTCATATTCGGTCTAAGATCAACAAGACATTCAGCAAATGTATCAAATCTTAAATCCCCTTTCTTTATAGGTGTTAATCTGTAAGAGTTATCCTCTGTATGTTCAATACCTGAAAATATCGTGTGGATGTTTTTACCATTGTAGTATGGAGCAATGTCATCAATTACATTTTTAAAATCTTCAGCCTCTAAGAGGTAGTCATCTGAGTCACTCATAACCATATTGTCTATATTATTATCGCGACTCCGTGAATGATAATTAGGCCAATTTACAACAGGAACTAGTCCATCAAAATCGTCACAAAGGCTGCAAACTTGTTCTAGGGATCCGAAAATATCCTGATGCCCTGTAATTTCGATACCAAGCTTTGGTCTCAGTTTCATATCCCTCCACCAATCCACAATCTCCGATATGTTATTACGTATGTTGTTTTCAGTCTCGTCATCATCATCTAACGTATAAAGTCCCAAATTAGTCGTTACAATATCCCCTCCCAGCGCATCAATGACGAGTCCAGAACGTCTAATGGTGTCCATTCCTATGTCTGTCAGTTCAGAATTAGAGCCAAGATCCATGTAGTTGGGAGTATGAATTGAAAGATTTATGTCTAATCTCTTTGCCATTGAGCCCAATTCATAAAGTGAGCAGAAGTTTGGGGCTATGCCTATATCCATACCTATTAGCACATCATTTTCCTCCACAACAGTCCTAGGATCTGAAATAACCTCGCCGCACCTGATAATTTCCACAACAAAATGTCCGTCTACATCTTTGAAAGGAATACCAATATCCTCATCTTCAGGACATATTTCGTACGTCCCCGTTCTGACCAGTTGAATCTCCAGGGCTGTAAGGCTTAGATTGTGAATATCTTCAATGCCATCTTTAAGCGTGCGTCCCTTACACGACAAAGGTATTCCCGCCGGGCCAAATCTGATCATTTTGAAACACCTAACAATGCACCCAAATCATCCACATATTTAATTAATAGTGGGGCACTTATCAATATATCTTAATGCCACCACGTGGAACAACATTTATTAATATTGTACCTATAGGGCCACCACTCGAATGTCGATGGAGTCAGTAGGATGAAGGGAAACATCAACAAAACAGATCCAACTCTCATTTCTCTGATCGGTGATTTAAAGTCAAAGGAGAGAGAGAACGGAGCTGCTGTCTGGCGAGACATTGCTAAGAGGCTCGAGAAACCCAGGAGGAATTGGGCAGAAACTAACCTCAGCAAGCTTGAAAGACACGCTAGGGATGGAGAGGTAATCGTCGTTCCTGGAAAAGTATTGGCAGCCGGCAGCATTGGGAAAAAAATCGTTGTTGCCGCGTACAGTTTTTCAGAAGCTGCAAAAGCAGCCATTATTACGGCAGGTGGGAGAGCCATCCACATCTCAGATCTTATGATCGAAAATCCTCAAGGTTCTAATATTAAAATCATGAGGTGATGTAAACGGTCACGGTTATTAACGGAAAAAACGTGATTTTGGGCAGACTAGGAAGTGTTGTGGCCCAGAGAATCATGAGTGGCGAGGACATTATTGTCATAAACGCTGAAGGTATCATAATTACAGGAGAAGAATCCTTCATTTTCGAGGATTATAAACGGAGGGTGGATCGCGGTGACGCAACTAAAAGAAAGGGGCCGTTCTATCCACGCCGCGCTGATTTATTATTCAAAAGAAGTGTTAGAGGAATGATACCGTGGACGACGACCTCCGGTAGGAACGCATATCGGAAACTTCATGTGTTCGTCGGAACACCTAAGCAGTTTGAAAAGATAGAAAAAGAAGAAATCAAACCCGCAATGAGGAAGGTAAGCAGCAAGTACACCACTCTTGGGTCTGTGTCTAAATATCTCGGCTCCAACACTAGGTGATATCGTTGAATAGCATCAATACAAGCGGAAAAAGAAAAACGGCAGTCGCAAGAGCCGTTGTGAAAGAAGGTACTGGAAGAGTTATCATTAACAAAGTTCCGATTGAACTTTATACTCCTAGCCTAGCGAAACTTAAAATTCAAGAACCCCTCAGTCTTGCACATGACAAAGCGTCCGGAGTAGACATCTCAGTCACAGTCAAAGGCGGAGGAATTATGGGACAAGCAGCAGCCGTCAGAACAGCTGTTGCGAGAGGCATATGTGAGTTTTTCAAAGATGAAGAACTTGAGGCGTTATACAGGTCGTACGATAGAACGCTCATCATCAATGACGACAGAAGAAAATTACCGAAAAATGTGGCGGGACCTGGTGCACGTGCAAAGAAGCAGAAATCGTACCGTTAGGGTGATAGAATGATGGTGCCCATCAGATGCTTTACATGTGGAAAGGTCATTGGCTCTGACTACGTCGAATATGAGAAGCGCGTCGGCATGGGTGAAGACGCCCAGAAAGTGCTTGACAGTCTGGGTATCGAGAGATACTGCTGTCGTAGGATGTTCATATCTCATGCAGACTTAATCAAGGACATCGCCCCCCTTGGTTAATTGCACCTTTTGCCAGTTTTGGCTGGGCCCGTGGGGTAGCTTGGTATCCTTCTTGCTTGGGGTGCAAGTAACTCCAGTTCAAATCTGGGCGGGCCCATCACCCTACTCCATTTCATTCACCGCACAGTTGCAATGCCCTAAACCTACCCTCCGAAGAATCCGTCTTTATAGGCTAAGTACAGGATTAGTCAAGTCCATACAAAGAAATTCCATCCCACCACTTGGGTTATACTTCACTATCCTGTCCCATCATTTATGTTAGCTTCATAATTGACTATCAGCAGGTGTCTAGCCCTTTTATTATTACGATTTTTAAAACTTACAAGATAATTTTTGTCATACTCTATTTGCGGAAAACCCATATATAAATCTTTTATAAAATCCGTCTTTTTTATAAGTAGCATCCACCTAGTTTTAGAACGACTCAACACCTTATGAAGTCTTTTTTGTTCGGACACACCAAAAGAATTTCCATCATACGTCGAAAAATCACTGTCATAAGGAGGGTCCAAAAAAACAAAATCGCCATTATCAGGTTCATATTTTCTCAAAAAATTCTCAAAATCCATATTTTCAATAGTCGTATTTTTTAAATAATCTATCACTTCACCAGATAACATATAGTTAATCTTCTTATCAAGCGACTTCTTGTTATAACTCAACCCCCCATAAGGAACATTAAAAGAATTATTCTTAGAAAAACGAAACATTCCTGAGTAGCAATATTCTCTCATAAAGAAAAAAAACGCAACGTGTTGCGGATTATCCTCATGCAAATTATAAAGGTCTCTTATGGAATTAAATATTGCCCCCTTTCTTGCAGTCTCTATCGCACACTGTTCACTTATCGAATCTAATGTGATCCCAAGTTTTTTGTACATGCCTAGAAGCTCTATCTTCCTCTCCACCAGCGCAGCATAATGCCTTTTATAATTCGTTTTTATATTCAATACATTCAGATATCCACCTAGATCAGTTCCTAAAAATGCATTCTTCCAAAGTTCATTTAAAGTCCTTAACGTATCTATAAAGACGGGATTGCTCTCTTTCACATAGACATACAGATTCATGAGATCTTTTGATAAATCATTGATGAAAGAGTTAGAAATACACATATTAAAGAATGTAGAACCTCCACCAACGAACGGTTCGAAATAGCGATTTATTTCTTTTGGAGCGTATTTTTTAATGACAGGCTGCTCTCTAATTTTACCTCCAGGGTACTTTATGAAAGGTCGAAGGGATTGCGTGACAATAGCAGCACTATCACGATATAAAATCTAAATCCTTACCTGAGTGCAATCCCTCGAAATATCTTGTAAAACACAAAAATCTAACGTTTGTGTAATGAACTAATATCTACCCTCTTGTCAATCAATGATTGAGAAGGTATAGACTGTTCATTATGATTTTTACTCCACATCCGGCATCTAAACAGAGGGCTATTAAGCCTGTCCTAAATGCAAACAGAAAACATCATCAATAATCGCTGACCACAGCTACATAAGCAATATAATTTCAATAAGAAGATACCATGGCCAAACTTCACACTAATCATCAAACGCAATTATCGATGTAAATATCCTATCTGTTAAAGACATTCCATTCCTCGTCTTAATAAATGCATCTGTTGACGGCGTAGGGGATACTCCAATAGGTTTTTTGCATCCTGCCACATTTTTCTCTATTTCAGGAATATCAAATGGATAAAGCACAAACGATTCCTCGCCTTTTCCGATCACGTTTGGGAAAACAGCAAAATCATCTGAAACTAAAATAACATCATCTCTACCACGATATTCTTCTGATTGATCTGAAGTGATTGTTGTGCCCATTATAGTCCCATCTTCTGTCACAAGCTTTAGAATGGTTCTCTTTTCAAAAATATACCCTTTTACGAAAAATACACACAATCTGTATTTTTTATCCATAGCCATGTCATAACCCACATTTTTGTAGGTATGGTTAGTTCTAGTCCTCACAGACCTTTCAATATCTCTTATTTCCAGCGACGTTTCTTTATCTAATACCGTGACCTTAATGACTCCAGTGATACTGCTAACATAATCTACAACTCTCTCAAGAACATTCATAAGCCAGCTTGTACCTACCTATAGCATTCATTCTTGCAATCTAGTGTCTAGTTGATATTAAAGAACTTCTCACTCTATTAAGCTACAATTTATCCATGAAATTCTGAAATATAAATGTTAACTAATGTAACCTCCTACAACAAAGTATGTTTTAACACAAACAGATCCCATTTGTTTGTTCCATCAAAAGAAAGCATTATCCCCCGTCCTGCTTAATTACTTCTTCATCAATACAAGCTATATGGCATCGTACGGAATAGCTTTAGATCTCGGCACAAGTGGTTTTAGGTCACATTTAGTTGACCTTAATAAAAACGGAAAAATCCTCGATACCATAGTAACGTCAAGACACCCTCTCCCCGGGGCAAACATAATGGATCACATGCATTTCTGGATGAAATCTGGGCGAGATATAACACATAAAATAATCATACAAACAATTCACGACCTAATGAGCCTGTACGGAGAGAGCAGGCTCTCAGATGTTAAAAAACTCTCCGTCTGCGGGAATCCTATTCAGCTATCTTTATTCGAAGATATCGAAATAAGAGATCTTGCATTCGCCGGGAAAAATAAATTAAAAAAACTTGGTGTAGTCGCTCCATCAAGAAAGGCACACACAATAACTGCTGGTGACATTGGACTTAATGGAATTAATCCTGAAGTCGAAATACTAATACCGCCAGCAATAAGACATGAGATTGGGGCAGATGCACTTGCCATGATAATTAAGTCGAATATGCTTGAAAAGAAGGAAACGTGCATCGTAACAGATTACGGAACCAACGCTGAAATGGGCCTTTATTATGATGGGGAGCTTTATTCTGGATCGGCCGCAGCTGGTCCTGCGATGGAGGGACAATCAATTGAGCAAGGTGTTCTTGCCTCTCCTCACTCCATCTCTGACCTCAACATAAATGATGACGGAACATGGAGTAATATAGTTCTGAATGACAAGCTTGCTCCCATAGTAACATCGAAGGTCAATCCTATAACAGGCGAAACAATCAAAATTCTTGACTATGCCGCGAAAGGAGTCACAGGCACTGGAACAATCTCATGTATTGCAAATGGGTTAAAATCAGGTGTCATTTTATTACCTCATATTTCGTCACCAGATCATAAAATTCATCTTACAGATAATATCTGTGTGACAGAACATGACGTCACAGAAGCAGGAAAGGCCATGGGTGCAATACGTGCTGGACATCGAACACTAATGTATGAGATTGGGCTCTCTGACAGTGACATCAAAACGATGTACATGGCAGGCGCCTCTGGAACATATGTGGACCCAATCAAAGCACAATATTGCGGAATGATTCCTCGCGTTCTCAAAGAAGTATATCAGCTAGGAAATACATCCCTTATGATGGCTCACGATCTTCTTAAATCGGATAAAACACTAGACAAAATGCAGGATATTGCCAACTCCATTTCTGCCAACCATATAATGTTCGCTGGTAACAAAAAATTTGAAGATATGTATGTCCTAGAGCTAGCATATTGGGAAGAAGGCATGCCATTTGAAATGTACAATAATATGATGATCGAGTCAGGATTCCCACCACTTCCTGATATCACCCCCCCAAAGCTCTGCAGGAGAATATATAAATCAGATATTCCCGACGTTGGAACAGGACTATACACTCTAGAAAAAGTTGGAATGATAATGAAAGGCGTATTTGATGGGTGTACAGGTTGCAGAAAATGCCAGCGTGAATGTCCTGAAAGCGCACTTACCGTACGTGATTTAGAAAATGGATCACATGAAATTAACGTCCGCTCTGACTTATGCCTCGGCACTGCGTGTCAAGCATGTGAATTCCACTGCTCTGAAAAAGTATACAAGTTTACGGATCTTCAAGTGAATTATGGTACTTGAAGGCAACCTTTATCCTCCTTGCCCGCAAGCCTTTTTACCTTCGTTATGGCCTCTGTAATAGAACTAGTACCACATGTTCTACAACAAAGTCTGAGTTTAAGCTGCTTAGCAACATCTTCAGCCTTTTCTTTGTAGTATTTAGTTCTTCCTATGCCATCATCGATAAAAAGACATCTTTGATAGGACTCGAATAACATATCCAGAAAAAATTGTGGATCGACTCCCTCGAACGAATCAAGGTGCATTTCTTTAACAAGACCTTTAATACCCTGTTCAGCCCAACCAGGTGTAATAAACCAAGTTCCGCAACATATCCTCTTTTCTTTTGTATACTCTTCACTCCCAAGCAACGCATCAATGCAATCCGCTCCTGGAAGCATAACAGCTGGAACTTTTAACTCTTCAACAATTCCGTCAAGAGATTGACATATAGCATATCCTAAAAATATGGCATCCAGTCGATGCTCGTACTTATTCACAGTTTCAATGATCTCTCTCCTCATTTCCTGAGGATACTCGTGCAAGGCGAATTCAAGATATTCTCTCACAACGAAATCAGGGTCGTCCTTTGTTAGATACTCAATTTCTGGCTTTAGAATATCACACGCGACAATACCCAGCTTCATAAATCGAAACCATTGGCAAACATGATAAAAGTTACCTGTCTTTCATAACCAAAACTCAAATTTAAATGGCATATTTCTTCCAACACCACAAACAACATACCTTCCCTAATGGGGGCCATCAAATAAATCCAAATCCTTTGGGCTTTCCCACGGCAACAATCGTTACATTGCACTCAATAAGAACAGAACCCTCATACCCCTCATTAAATCCAAACTTCTTATTCTCCACCTTTACTTGAACATCGAACTTATCAGCACCAGCTGTTCTAATGCGCTGTGAAACTACCTTTGAACCTTCTTCCTTGGCAAACTCTAACGCATCACTAAATTTATCGAAATCATATCTTCCAAACGACGCAAACAAAGTACATCTTGGATTTTCTCCCCCTCCCTCTCCCTTCAAAGGGGTAATAGTAATGGCAAGGGATTCAACAACATTTCCTGTAATGGCCCCGACAGCGCTTCCTACATGAGAGTACTCGGACAAAAGTAACTCTGTACCGAACTTTTCAACCACCTGCGGTAAATATGCCCTCGCTGGAGCACCAATACCAACAACTGGCTTATTAATCTTAACTGTAACTCCGTAATCTAGCCCACTTTTCCCAGATATTGCCTTATCCATTATATCCTTACTAATAGCATCCATTCTAGTGTGTCTCGTCTCCTCATAGAACAATTTCTTCAGAAGTTCTCTTGCAATTTTATCAACGACTGCCTGCTTTGCTAATTTGACAAATTTTTCATTAGAAATTTTGAGTTTGTTAGCAAGATGAGCCACACCATAGACAGCTGCCTTCCTATTAAACTGTACATAAGACCCATCTGCATGGAGAATATCTGTGGGCGTTAAACCAATACGCTGAACAATGCCGAATTCCTCCATCTTAAGAACATTAAACGAGTATGGATGAATTCCAGTTTCATTTCCAACTTCAGTAAGGGACTTTGGCTCAGACCTAATTGCATCAATAAACTCTTTGTCATACCCCGTTAAAACAATCGAAGGATTATCTTTCAAATTAACGAAGAACTCCATTTCTTGAATTATTTTACCCCCGTCTAGGTACTCCGGAACAAACCTAGTGGGAGCGGTAGAAATCACTTCAAGTTTTTCCTCTAAAACTGGCCACCTATCAGCTGCAATGCATAACGGAATCACGCGCAAAGCGGTAAGTTGTAACTTGTTGCCATTAACAATAATCCTGCTATCCCCCCCAATACCAGATGTCGAAATTTCTGCAGCCATCACTCTCGTTCTTCTTCCACCAATAATCGCGCCATCCTTTTCCAACCTTGGAATACCATTTCTGAGAATGCCTATATCCGTTGTTGTACCACCAATATCCATAACAATAGCGTTCTGTCTTCCAGTCAAAGTTTTTGCACCGATTAGTGAAGCTGCCGGCCCTGAAAGTATAGTTTCTACAGGCCTCTCTAAAGCTAAACTCTCACTCATTATAGAGCCGTCCCCTTTAACAATCATCAGTGGTGCAACTATGCCAGCGTCTTTAGCAACCTTCTTCACCGACATAACGAGTTCTTTGATTATAGGAATAAGACGCGCATTCATGACACACGTCGTCGTACGCTCGTTAAAACCAAGGTTTGATGATAGCTCATGTCCACACACTACTGGAACATCGAGTATCTCTCTCGTCAAGGAAGCAATGCATTTTTCATGTTCAGGATTTCTTACGCTAAAGTAAGATGATATGGCAACACCATCTACCCTGCCTTCCAAAGATTTAAGAAAATTCCTAGCAGCATCTCCATCCAAAGGTTCCTTTTCCTTCCCAGCAAGTGTATGCCCACCCTTTATGCAAATGCATTTATCAACAGGAACAGACCCATCGAAGTCACGCCCTATTGTTATAAGCGCTACACGACAACCCTTTCCTTCCACTATTGAATTTGTTGCTAAAGTAGAGGACAGAGACACCATCTTCACATTTCTAAAAAGCTCTCTATCAAAATTTCCTATCGACTTTGCAATACCTATAGATAAGTCGTTACCTGTTGTGGGAGATTTAGAACTGCAAACAATCCTCCCGTTACTTAGATCAACGATAACTGCATCGGTATAAGTTCCTCCGGTATCAAGGCCAAGTCCATAGTTTATCGAGTGGTCATCTATTTCCAACGTATCCATACCTCTTTCGGTAATCATCCACAACTTCGCACACATGGTCCGCCATTGACTTCTGCATATACTCAGTACCAATGCGCGGAATTTCTTTTATAAAAAATTCAGTATCGCACTTCCCACATCTAACTTTCGGACAACTTTTTAATGCCTCGGAACATCCTTGGCAGGCGAACGTTCTTGCATAAAGCAATGAAAATTCAAATCCACAGTACGGGCACCTAAACTTCCTTATTGACTCTGTTGTCTCGTACTGAAATCCCTTTCTTCTCAATGCTTCCGCAAATCCGTCCGTCGCACCTGCCTCCGATGAATTTACCCAAAACTAAAGTATGTTTTTACTTAGAATACACCGTAGGCCTTCGTGGCATCAACCATTGCCTCAATGTTCTCCATCTTTGTTCTACGGTCTGGCGGGACTTCACACCCAGACGCAATACAATACTGAGACTTAAGCCCCCTCTTACACAAAGATGTCTTGACCTCTTGGCACAAATCCTTCGTAACCTTTGTAACCGTTTCCGCCGAACCTCTAATGAAAACCTGAGGGTCAATTTGTCCAGCTACGAGACAGTGATCCGCATATCCCTTCTCAATGACTTCTGCCGCCGTCGGTGAACCAGGAATCAACGGATAATACGCCATCGAATAAATAGCCGGTTTATAGTGAAGGATCTGTGTGTCTAGATGAGGTAAATCAGCACAATTATGAATGCAAACTGCCATGCCTTCACGCCTAACAATGTCATTCAGTTTGTCAGCGTAATCTCTCTCAAACTCCTTGTACTCTGAATCTCCAAGGCACGAATAATTTGCCCAGAGATAATCCCAGCAAAGACCATTGATACCAGTCGTTCCGAATGCCTTAATCATCTCTGTATCATACGCGCTAGTCACTTCCAATGCCTTGTGGACAGCAGAAGGCGAGCTGAATATATCCATAAATAGCCTCTCGGCACCTGCAGATTGTGAAAGTGCAAGCAATGGTCCCTCAAGGAATCCAGCTGTAACAACCTGCCCTGCGAGCTCTTTCGCAAAATACCTTGTGCCTTCTATAAGAACATTAGACCTTCCTTTTCTAATATCAGGAGCCTCAATTTTCTCATAGTCCTCAACATCTTTCACAATGTGCTCATCCACGAAGGGCGTATTCTCTTCGTCCATTCTCACATGAGCTCCAAGATCTCCTGCCATCACCGAGAGATCCATAAGTCCGATCGCAAAATCGAAACCAAAACGTTTTTGTCCTGCAACAAAAGCTTGCCCAAACAGCTTGGGGTCGCTGACCCATTGCTGATATGTAACATCTCCAGGAAGAAGCTTCCTACAAACACCGCATGCTATCGGATAAACTGTAAGCCTATCAACTGCCTCACCAGAGAGTGCTGCAAGACCTCTCTCCATATGTGTCATTTTGTCCGTCATCTTCACAACACTTCCTTAAGCCACGCAACACAATTCTGCGCATTGTTATCCCTGTGATCTGCCCCAATTTCCTCCGCAAATGATGGTGATGTTGGCGGCCCCCCGATACAAACTTTGACTTTTGATCTGTTTCCATTTTCTATAAGCCCATCAATAGCTGCCTTCATTCCATCCATCGTAGGCGTCATAAGTGTCGACATCGCAACTGCACTGAGCTTATACTTATCAACTGCCTCAACTATTTTTTCAATTGGAGTATCTTTGCCAAGATCGACAACGTCGAATCCTCCAGCTGTAAGCATCGTCTTAACAATATTTTTGCCTATATCGTGAACATCTCCCTCCACGACACATACCGACGCCCTTAACATCTTATCCATCTGTGTCTTAGGAATCGCGGGCAGAAGAATATCGAGACCTGCGTACATTGTATGTGCTGACATAAGTACCTGCGGCAGGTAAACCTGATGTGCTGCATACCTGTCACCGACTATTGACATCCCGGCGACGAGGCCATCATTTATCGCATCAAGTGCTGGCATTCCTACATCCAAAGCCTCTTTAGCTGCAGCTCTGGACGCATCAACTTTACCGTTTACGACGGCATCGCTCAGTTTTCTGAGAATCTCATCATTCGTCATTTTTCCTCCCCGAAAAACAGGGAAGGGATTCAGTTTCAACTATTAAATATACCACTCACCACACTGCCCTACCTGTCAAACAAACGCTAGCTTGGGCCTAAGCGGCATCCTTCAGAGGAAAAACTCAACGACTCAGACTCCCAAAGGGGCAACTCACTTTCTTCAACCGATGTGACTGTATAGTAATAACCCGATACACGGACACATGTACTCCAACTATTACTTCACCAAAACTTTCGTAAGGTAATCTGGCAGAAACTTCGTACTAATGCATCAAAGCTATACCGTGCATTCACATCCATTCCGCGGATTCTACTCTTCCTATTTGTCCATCTAAGAAGCCAGCTCGAAATCGTAAAAAAAGTATCGAGAGAAATCCAACGTCATTCTCATTCAACTTCGTATACCAACAAATATACTCGCTCCCTTGCCCCAATAATAAGACAGGCCTCCAAATTTAGCCATCACAATCCTTGCAACAAGAGTAAGCATCTCTCTTCAGTTGTTGTGAGACTTCTACTGAACCTTTCTTTGACTTTCTCCTTTTCCTTACAAAGATATACCTTCCAGGCGAATTTTTTCCAGCACTCGCTAAAAACGGGCAGACTGAACACTTTTTTCCAATTTCTATAACCTCTCCACTCAAACTGCAGTTACTTATCGGTATTATATCGTTCCCGCAAACAGGACAAACATTCCCAACTGCGGTGTTAAGATCCCTATAATCTATGATCACACGAACGAGGCCACTATTAATGGCTATGTGCCTAATACGTTCACAACTTATGTTAAATTTCTCCAATCCCTTATTAAGCTCATTCCTTACAAGATTTGCCAACTCCCTCTGCGACCTTACCGTATGATTATTATACATGACAATAAAAATCGCGTCTTTTACGCGCTCATCGTCAGGTATATTAAATGCCATAGCTCCCCACACATTATTTCGAAATAATAATCAGTTCGGTTCATCGCAGGTTAAAGTTAAGCATTTTATACAGGGCAAACATGTTGCCCGGCCATGCGGGGGTAGCCAAGTCGGCCAAAGGCGCAGGACTTAAGATTCTCTGAAGAGGATATTCTGTCTCGTAGGAGTTCAGGGATTCGAATTCCCTTCCCCGCACATTCACGTTTTAAGTTTCGGGAATACTCTTTTATTCCTGCTAATACATCTCAGCGTCGTCGGATATGGGATCTGTAGTTGAGGAGTTCAAGGTACAGTTCTTGGAAACTGTCAGTACGCTTGTCACAGCGGCATTCGGACTTGTAGCCGCACTGGCATGGAATGAAACAATCAAAACAGCAATCGAACAGGTATTCACAACCAAAGAAGGCATTGTTGGAAAGTTTATCTATGCGTTTTCCGTCACTATCATCGCAGTTGTGGCCACGCTCCTAGTGGCCCATGCTCTCGCTAAGGCGAAAGGAGAGCTAAAGGAAAGTCAATCTAAACGATTGCAAGAATAATGATTAGACTTTTGGATTCTTAAATCGTTAAATAGTTGGAAGTTATCCCCCGCCCCGGAGTCGTGCACTTGGCGACACGAAAAGATTTTACAAAGAGAACCGATAGAGCTACACCACCCGATAAGGTGCTGCCCACAAAATCGACACAGTTATCAGACTCGCAGAGGCCAAAGCCTAAGGCGAAGAGTTCTACCAAAAGGCAGTCAATGCTTAATACGCACAAGCTAGCCCCCTTCAAGTATGACATGAACGAAATATTTTCCGCCTCTCAAATGGATGAATCTAAGTCATCAGCACTCCTAGCGTCCGTCATAGCCAAAGCATCTCGCCAATCCACAAAGAAGGCGAAAGAATTCGTCAAGACATTTTTCGATGCAGGGGACATTACCAAAGAGGAGTATGACAAAATAGGAAAACTGATGGACAAATACAGTAAATATCGCTAAAACATCGATATTTCATTCATAAATTACTGATATATGCAAAATTGTTCCATCGTCCCCCTTAAAACACCCAGCTATGAAATAATGTTACCATTTTGACTAAACAACGTATATATATGGATAGAATCGTAATACCCGCAGGGATTGTTATGGGTTACGAAGAGTTATTCCCTACCAACGACCTCAAAGGCTGGCATGCAAATGCGGCTAAAAGGTTCGCAAGCCCCTTTGTGGACAGTTACCACGACAGGATTGACGTAGATCCTATCATCCTGTCAAACGCTGCCGTACATTGCGGATTCACAATCAGGGACTTTTACGAGAAACCAGAACTTGGAATTCATACGGTCGGATATATATCAGAATTGTTTGACCTTCTGCCAGTCACTCACTGGTTCTTCTCACTGCCATGGCTCAGAGACCTTGGCGTGACGTTAGAGTACAAGGATACACTTCCTCCAGTCTCGACTGGACCAATTATCAGTGAGCCTGAAGAAGTCGACAAACTTGAGCCAATATCTAAAGAGAAGCTTGCGGGCGGAAGCACTGATACGCTATTCCACAACTTATACGGCTATGTCCAAAAGAACATTCCTCACACCCTCGTACCGATTTCGTATGGTTTCGACCTTTGTGGTGCGGGAGCTGAAATCTGTGGTGTTGAGAACTTCATAATGTGGACATTCACAGAGCCTGAGATTGCTCATAAACTTCAAGATGTCTACGTTGAAACATCGATCAACGGAGCGGACCTTCTGTCTGACACCTACGGTATGGCTATGCTAATAGTTGGATCTGTCCTTGCCAACAACGATATCTTTAGCGACGAACAGGTCGAAGAGTTCTCAGCAAAAGTCATGCACCACTACGTAGATCAATGCTTCAGGAAAGGAGCGGGGCCACAGGTATTCTATCATCTCTGCGGTAACCACGAAACAGACTACAAAGTTTTCAAGAAGAACCTATTGTGGTCACCATTTAACGTCCTACACATTGGGTATATGGGTCAAAAAGAATTCCCAACCGAGATTTTGAAGCAGGAATTCCAAGATGTGACGACGATTATGGGTTCCGTTGACACAAAACTCATGATCCAAGCCAACCCCAAGAAAGTCTACGATAGGGCAAAGGAATCTCTTCTTGCCGGCCGTGACGCAAAGAAAGGTTACATTCTCGGTACAAGCTGTGAGACACCTCCGTACACCATTCCGGGACAACTTCTCGCACTCACGAGAGCAGCTAGAGACTTCGGTACATACGGAACGTGGTGAGGTGACAAACATGGCAGTAATTTCAGAGGCAGCGAAAAGTATCCTCGAAAAGAGAGGTTTAAAAGAAGCAGACGTTCTCTCAGTCGTCAACGAGTGCGGCGATGACAAGATCTTCAACAAGGAAAAAGGGATATACATTGCCAGAAAAGAGATAGGGGAACTTACGGTCTACGCCGTCTTCGATGAAAGTGGTACAGTTCAAACGGCGTACAGTCACAAGATGAAGATCTTGGATATTGTCCTCGAAGGAGAGGAGGACTCTGGTTGGGTGTACTGCAAGAATGGTGCTACTGTAAAAAGTGGACACACCAATCTCACATACCTTGGCGCGACTAGGTCTGGACCATCGCTAACAGAACCAATATCTGGACAGTCTTGGTTTGAGGAATATCTCGCGACTGGAGCGCTTACAACGGCAGAGGGACTTTTCCAACAAAAGAGGGCATAAATTTACCTGTCGTAAGTTTTAAACCTCTTATCCTTATCTTTTTTCCATAAAACGCGCCTGGAATGTTAGGCGAATGAATTATTCACCTCCTATTGTGTGATAGCAATGATCGAGAAAATTGGGGAGACATTTGCACTCTGTCCGAAATGTTTGAAAACTATTAGAGCAAAAAAAATCGCCGAAGATGACACAGTATATCTTGTGAAGACATGCCCTGACCACGGAACATGGAAAGTAAAGATATGGAAAGGTGTCAAACATTACAAGAATTTATATGACTTCGCTGCAACCCCGAAGATTCCAGAAAAATTCGCTGTTTCTTCTGTCAAAGATTGTCCTCATGATTGCGGATTGTGTAACCAACACCTTCAGCACTCATGTGTGAATGTCATAGAAGTCACAAACCGTTGCAATCTAAACTGTCCAATATGTTTTGCATCTTCTGAAACATGCGGGTACGATTTTCACCCTGACATAGAAACGATTCGAGGAATGTTTCAAACTGTTGTTGATTTCGTGAATAGTCCTAGATGCGTCCAGATATCTGGCGGTGAACCTACAATTAGAGACGACCTTCCAGAAATTGTGAAAATGGCGAAGAGCATGGGTATAGAACACATCGAAATTAATACCAATGCAATACGTATCGCGAAGGACTTAAACTACCTCCGAAAGCTGAAAGAAGCTGGTGTCGACGATTTTTACATGCAATTTGACGGTATAAACGACGCTATTTACCTTAAAACTCGCGGCAGATCACTGCTTGCATTAAAAGAGCAGGCAATTCAAAACTGTAAAGATATAGGCATCGGAATAACTCTCGTTGTGACAGTTTCTCCAGACATTAATCTTGACCATGTTGGTGAAATCATTAGATACGCAGCATCAAAAACACCCATCGTTAAAGGTGTTCATTTTCAGCCCATATCATACTTTGGACGTTATCCCATCGAACCAACAGACAAAAATCGCATCACTCTACCTGAACTAACGGATGCTATCGAATCACAAACAGATGGTATGTTAAAGGCAGATAATTTTCTTCCAACATCATGTTCCAATATTCATTGTGACATAAAGTCTCTTTCAATTGTACTACCTGACGGATCATTATTTCCACTAACAACCATGGCACTAGGGCCACCCAAGAAAACTGACAATATTGCTGATAAAACCAGAACAGAAATATCTCAATTTTGGAGATTTATCGAATGCTCTATGGATGGGGGAGACATGAAAGAATCCAATGACAACTCGTGGAAAACATTTATCAGTCGAGCAAAGACACACTACCTTACAGTATCAGCGATGGCATTCCAGGATGCATGGACTGGAGAGGTAGAAAGATGGAAACATTGCTGCATCCACGTTGTCACCCCTGACAAGAGACTAATTCCATTCTGCCTATTCAACACGACCGCAGAGAACGGAGCTACACTATATAGAGACAGAATTTTCCACCTATAAGTTGGAGTATGTAACACATACTTCTTAGAAGCACTTACAATTGTCTACCTTCTGTAGTATCCAAAAGACTTGTGGTAACTATCCACAACACCGTTCATATATCCCGATATGAACTTCTCTTTCTCCTTTGTATTGACTATAAAGCCATTAATTGGAAATTCTGCATCGCAATGGACACACCTCACAAGTCTGCAATGTTTATTCGCCTGTGGGCATGCTCTACAAGCAATTGCCCTGGACTGGAATAAGCTAAACTCCTTTCCACACCTAGGGCATTTGAATCTATGAGTAGACGAAAGTAACTGTGGAGTAACTCCCGCTCTCGCCATCTCTGGTGTCAAAGTCACTAAACTCCCCACACACTCATAAATGTTCGACTATATAGCAAATTCCCAACCCAACATTATTATTATTTCAGATAGAATCACACATATGAGCATATGGGAAGCGATGAAGATTTTCATTATTCGGCGTCGGCTCTTATCGAATATGATTCCCAAGGAATGTAAACATCCACTGGAAGAATGGATGGCCATTAAAGCCAGAATGACATTTAAAAAAAATCGGGATTTGAGAGAACGCATAGGAAAAAACAAGCTCGAAGAAGTTACAAGAAAGGATTTTGATGAATATCAACTATTTTGTGTTAGAAGGCAGATGAAGTATGCTGAGGAAAACTCCCCTTACTACAGAGACAAATTTAAGAACGCCGGCGTTAAACCCGAAGACATTAATACATGGGACGATCTTCAAAAAATCCCATTTACCGAACCATCTGATCTAGCAAAGAACTCAATGTACTTCTATGCAGTCTCTAGAACAAAACTCGCTAGAGAATTTACTACAACTGGAACAACCGGCCACCGAAAATTTATAGGATACACCACAAACGATTTAGTCTCCAAAATCGACATAGTGGCTTCAGCACTGAAAAATATTGGCATGACCAGCGAAGACTCACTTCATATAATGTTCCCTCTTGTCACCGCTTGGGATCCTAGCATAATTATGGCAGGAGCCTGCAAAATTTTAGGTTACAAATCATCAATATGCTCTGATCCAGATGTCGACAAGCAACTTACAACTATAAAAGAAAACAAGACCACTTACATTATTGGAGTACCGTCATTCATCTACCGCATTACAACTTTATTAGAAAAAACTACTCCCCTAAAAAATCTTGGAATAAAAAAAGTAATATCCACTTCAGAACCCCTCCCAGAAAGCCTAAGACACTCATTGGAAGAAACATGGGGATGCAAAGTTCTTGATGTCTGGGGAATAACCGAATTCGGGTTAGCTTGTGCGGTTGAATGCGATTCTCAGGATGGGCTTCATACTGATGAAGCAAACATGCTCTTTGAAATAATTGATCCAGAAACTGGAAAACATGTTCCGGATGGTACATTTGGAGAATTAGTGATAACGTCCCTCCACGCCGAATGTTCAGTGCTTATAAGATACCGTACACGTGACATCGCTGCAATGATTGCCCCCCCATGCAAATGCGGAGCCCATTTCAATAGAAGATTAGCTAAACCAAAGGGTCGAATGGATCTACAATCCAAAATTGGAATGGGTCATAAAATATATCCGATTCTATTCGACGAGGTAATATTCTCAAACAAATCAATTGTTGACTATCGGGTGAAAATTACAAAGGAAGGATATAAAGATACTCTTACATTCGAGTTAGAGACAGACACTCAAACAGATGTTCTCAAAGAAAAGATTATTGATGATGTATCTCGCATTACAGAAATTAAACAAGGGTTAGAAGAGGACCTCATCAACAAACCAAGAGTAACATTTGTCGACCCAGGCACAATGAAATACACGGTGAAAGCGAAGAAAATATTAGATTGTCGGGAAAATTTCGAATAAAAGCATAACCATCAATTTAACAACCTTTCGCCGCCGCGATGACTTTTTTAATTTCATTTTCATCGGAACATAATTCAATAAATGTTCCAGTCACTATAACATCTGCCCCAGCCATTCTCACAGCTCTTGCAATTTCAGGCGTCCTAATACCTCCACCGACAACAAGAGGGATGTCAATTTGTTCTTTAACAGCCTTAATCATTTCCTGAGGCACTTCTTTATCAGAACCACTTCCAGTTTCGAAATAGATAAGCCTCATTCCGAGGTACTGCGCCCCAAGAGCATATTCAATAGCCGCCGATATATCGTTTCTTTTCAAAAGATCTGCCTTTGTAATCCTACCAACTTTCATTCCAGGCTCAACGATAACATACCCCATAGGAATAGTTTCAATACCAATCTTTTTGACGTATGGAGCAGCAAAAGCTTGTGCCCTTATAACCATATTAAGATCCCTACTATTAAGAATGGACATATAGTACATTGCATCGCACTTAGCAGAAAGTGCATGTGGTCCGGCTGGAAAATAAATTACTGGAAGATTCGTTGCCTTTTTAACCGCGTTGGCGGTCATATCAATATTCTTCGTCGTTATACCTGTAGATCCCCCAACCATAATCGCGTCAGTTCCCGCATTTTTACATCTAAATGCAATTCTAGCAGCATCTTCCGCCGATTGCTTTTCTGGATCTATAAGAGTCATGTGAAGAGTTTTTCCTCTCTTCTTATTTTCATAAATATATTGCTCCACTGACATTCTAAATACTCCCAAAAAGAAAAGCCACTAATGATACTGCCATAGCAACCTTAGCTGATTTTTGTGACTGATGTGGATAATTGGCTGCGGTAGTCGCAGAGTATATAAATAGTACATCTGCAACCAGCACGATCAAATACATACTACCCAAAGTACCCGCCGCTATGGGAGTTGCGCTTAAAATTATTCCAACCACATAGAATAAGGCAGCAACCCTAGCCGAACTCTCTCTTCCTATCAACATTGGAAGAGTACACCTACCCTTATCCCCCTCCGCATCTTCAATGTCTTTAGTTATTTCTCTCCCAACAGTAACTACCATCGCCATACCAGCAATTTCAAAGACTCCCTCTATGTTGTCTGTAACACTTCCCCCCAATAAAAACATCATCCCAGTAAGAATCGCAATTGAAACATTGCCTACAAATCCCCTTTTTTTCAAGAAAATTTCGTATAATATGATTATAACGATTGCAGTTACCACTATCAATGTTGATTCAATATTTCGTTGAAAGAATGATAACACACATGAAAAAGTCAAACATATCATTCCCAAGCTTAACGCAGTTCGAGAACTTATCTTTTCAGATGGAAGAGGTCTACTGGGATGAGCTACCTTGTCAACTTCACGATCTAGATAATCATTCAACGAGTTGCCACCAGCAATAAAAAGTACAACAATAACACATCCCAAAACAACAGTCGGCCAGTTAGCGAACACATTCCCGCCGGCAACAGACGTTGAGACTATGAAACCTATAAGGCCAATAGCCAGATTCTCCAGCCTAACGAGTTCAAAATACCTATTCACGGCCCGCCTCTGCAATATTTATAAATCTCTTCTAAAGACACAATAATGCCTTGATAAAGATCTATGCACCCTTTGAACAAACATGCACTCCCTCCTCAATCTCTTATCTTCCACAGGATATGGAAATATAATTCCTGCTGCCCCGCCAGGAACTAGTACATCATAAAATGAGTTCATCGCAGCTCGATATATGTTTTCAAGATTTTTTTCACTAATACGGGTACTCCTGCCATAAGGAGGGTCTGTAACAACAGCGTCCACCTTTCCAAACCTATCTGCAATATCTGCAACATCAAGAACTTCTGAATCACACAATTTCATACCATAGTAATCCATGTTCTCCAAAGTGCCAGCGACCATCTCTGGGTCAAAGTCAGAAGCCATTACTTTTATACCCATAGACGCCGCCTCAACAACAATGCCTCCTGTTCCACAAAAAGGATCAAGAATAGTACCCCCTTTTTTTATGCCAGTGAGGTTAATAATCGCCCTAGCAAATCTTGGATGCAGTGATATGGGTGAGAAAAATGGCCTTTCCCCAACTTTCCTAGCCTCGAAACTATTTCTATCAATGGTCCTATCTCCAATATACACATGCAAACGATCACTCATTAGCAACCGTATTTCCTGTTCTGGATTCTCGAGATCTACATCATTATTTCTAGAAAAAATTTTCCCAACTTTTCTAATGACATCATATGAACTGATCTCTTTCATCATCCCTTTAAATCTCTTTCCCTTTATGGCAAATGTGCCAGCCGGAATTTTTACAAAGCTGAGACTAGAGAGATCATTCACATCGTAAGAACCTAAATACCTTCCTAATCTACGAGTCAACGAGATACGACTTGCGATAGGCTGAAGATACTTCTCATCAAACGACCCCACTACGAAACCTGGCCCCTTATCTACTATATCAAAAGAATCAGACTCGGCTTCAATGCACTTTATCGCCTCTGCCGAGCTCATTAAATCATGTTCTCCAGATAATTCAAAAAAAAAGGAAGAGTTCACGTTTCACACAATGTTGTTTTTAATCTTTAATACCATCTTCTGTCACTGAAAATACAGCCTCTCCCTCAGGTAGGTTAGGAGAATCGATCAACCTCGCAACTCTCTTTCCCGCCTTTCCCTTACGTAGGTAAATACGGAAAGTCGCTGTATGGCCCACAATATGTCCGCCAATAGGCCTTGTCGGATCCCCAAAAAACATATCTGGTTTAGCTGCAACTTGATTAGTAACAACAATCGCCGCATTATTTATAGTCGCGAAATTCAGAAGGTCATGCATGTGTTTGTTTAGTATTTGTTGTCTACCAGCCAGTGCACCTCTCCCCACATACTCTGCCCTAAAGTGGGACGTGAGAGAATCCACTATCAACAACTTGATTTTCAGTTCCTTCGCTAGATCTCCCGCCTTGTCGACTAAAAGAACTTGATGCGACGAATTATATGCCCTTGCCACATGAATCTTATTGAGAGTCTCTTCAGGATCCACTTGTAAATAATTCGCCATCTGAATGACTCTCTCAGGTCTAAAAGTATTCTCTGAATCAATTATAGCAACATCAGAGTTAAGGCCCCCCCTCTCCTCTGGAAGCGTTGCATTCACGGCAAGTTGAAAGCAAAGTTGGGTTTTACTACTCCCAAATTCACCAAAGAACTCCGTAATAGATTGACTCTCGATCCCTCCACCTATAAGCTTATCAAGCTCCTTCGAACCAGTTGTAAGTTTGGTAATTTGCCTACGTTTCTCTAGAATCCCCGACCCCGTTTCGAAACCGCCAACTTCTGTACACAGCTTCGCGCCTTCGATTATATCAGCTGCCTTTTTTGCACCGATATCGCACTTATCCGCAAGATCCATTGGCGAAGCTATGGCTATGTCTAAAATATCGGTGTAACCTGCTTCTGACAATTTCTCAGCTATAGCCGGTCCAACTCCCGGTATGTCTTCAATGGTCTTATTCACCTTTATCGCCCCCTTTTCACTCGTAATTCCAATATATAATTCAAACTAATAACACATATCGGAAACACTCATAAAACTCCTCTCCCACCACTTTGCTAGAGACATCTTTATATTATGTGCTCAAATCACCTCGCGATGGCGAGGAGAAGACACATCATTCAGAAAAACACAGAAAAAGAATATGAATTTGTCCCTCCTCGGTTTGATGAGAAAGAGTTTATTGTCAAGGACATTTACGAAACGAAGGTTCTTGCGGTAATTGCTCTCATTTCTGTAATTACCGGACTACTCTGTTCGTACCTTCAAAAAAATTCACCGTCTGAGTATGGGCTAGAATTGAGCCTTTCACTTTTTTTCCTAACAATATTTTTCCTAAAGAACATTATGAAGATTCTCCACTTTAATGTGCACACTATTGAAACCAGGTCGTGGATCGGAAACTACATTATGTTTACGTTTCTGGGAATGGGTGTTTGGATTCTCATGATCAACGCACCATTTATGTAATTCAACGCTCCCAACTGTATCTTGGATTCATAAGTTCTGTTAGAATAGATAGGTCCACACCGTTTATTGTGCTCTCATGATCCAAAGTCTTTATTGTCCTTGGATCAATTTCCTTCCCAATACCAGTGATAGAAACTTCATGTTTAATCATATCTCCAGCCGTGAGATAAGGTCTTTTGGAAATAACCATCCAACGTCCGTTCTCTATAAATGGCTCATTATTGTCTTCTTTCTGCTTTGTGAGAAATAAATCACTAGATTTTACCCATATTGGCGGTCCAACATGTTTATATGATCTTGGCAGCACATCTCTCTCCAACTCAAAAACAAAAACAATTTTAGTCCCAACATATCCATGTACAACCCTAAGGACACCGAATGAAAACAAATCAAACTTCTTGGTCAGCGCATACTGTGTCTTCCACACTTGTGCTGAAAAATTATCTTCATTAATATTTGGGCTGTCAAATATAACAGTGACAAGTTTTGTCCCATGCACACCCACCTTTTTTTTAATCTGCTCTCTAGACAGGGATCTAAATTCATTTGGATAAAAAAACGTCGTGCTTGGTTTTTTTAAGTACTCTCCACAAGCAACAATGAATTTCGCTAAAGTATCTATGTGCACTGCCGCTGCGACATTTCTCTTTGAATCAACAGGGTCATAAAGTACAAATGGAGCACTCATAGGAGGGCCACTTTTCTCAATGGAAATTGTTGTGCCTTTTTTCCACTTAGAAGCTTCCAAGAGTGCATTCCTAAATCCACCATAATATATCGTGATGAGTTCACACATATATCCTGAAAACCCCCTCACTTTAGGTTCAGCGCCATATACCCCAATTCCTTTCATGAATTTCTTCATCAGGCGTATCTCATCCACCATATCAGGGTTAACTCTAGACTTTATATAATCTGCATGAAAAGGTGACCTATCTACAGGAGTCAGTATACTCTCAGCGGTTGATACATTGTAGCAAGGTACAACGTCTACATCAAACCCATGAAACTTTCCACGTGTATATGGATGGTCTGAATACGTCTTTTGACCATTGACGACATCCTTACCAATTTTCAGCCCTAAACGGATCATTTCTTCTTTTGAAACGGATTCTGGAAACATCAGAAATAAGTCAAGATCTGGATTAGAAAGATACGTCCCCTTTTCTACCGATCCCACAAACCTTATTTTAACGTCAATATCGTTGTTCTTAACGTAATTCGTAACTTCGTCTATAAGTGAATCACGCGCGTGGCATATTTCATCAACATCTTCCTCAGACGGCCTGATTCTCCTTATAACTTCTGACTCAACACTCATCCGGTCAGGCATTATTGTTCAGTAATTTATCATTAGTTGTCCTCTAAGAACATGTTTCACAATTTGAACAGATTATCAACAAAACATAATGTCTTTACTAACAACATCCAACATACACACATGGGGGTCAATAATATGTAGATACGTAAACAATAACCGGGCCGCAAACCAAGGCTCGGGTGTTATAAATTCCAAATATTATTCCATTTCAACTTCATCGGTTTGAGTCTTCCAAAAACAAGATTTTTGTTCATGTCAAGTACCATTAAGTCTTCTCCTGCCACAGTCCTTACCCCTGTCACATTCCTTACCATTGCCGCTTCCTTCGCGGGATCTCGCTTAAGAATGGCTATTCCTAGATGAATAAATACACATAATTCTGGCTTTACACACTCTACAAAAAGTGTAGCGTCATCTGTGCAAAGATGCCCTGAAACACGATTATTGGAGGGCACTGTCACAGGCAGAAGCAGTACTCTCGTCCCTTTGTATTGGCTTGCAATCTCCTCTGAATAATTCGTGTCACTAACATAGGATAAAATGCCGTCAGCAGTATAAAATTTGAAACCAACGCTTGTTGGGTCACTATGATTAGACTTCGTAATGTCCATTTTTAAATCTGACGTAACATACGTCTCTCCAGGTTTAACAGTAAAACATTTCTCCGGTAAGTTTTTATGATATAATGATACGGCAGGTCCCAGGTTGTACAGACCCTCGATAACTGTAACACTTCCGTACAATTCCCCTCTTTTCACTAATCCCCCATGCGTCATGCCTTCGATCAAAACTTCCGCATCTGAACAGTGATCGGGATGACAATGAGAAATTATAATGGCATCTATTTTTCGAACGTCGTATCCGATATTACGCAAATTAGTTAATGCGCCAGGTCCTGGGTCAATATGTATTCTTGATTTTCCAGTTTCTATTATAAATCCCCCGGTACTCCTAATCTGAAACATTGTGGTGTGTCGTCCTCCACCCGTACCTAAAAATATTATCTTCGTCACGGACCTTACACTGCAAATGAAGTATATTTTCATCGTTTCTCTACGTAACAGCTACATGTAACGTTTTCAACGACCTTCTAAATTTGACATCTCAAAACGGATTACGATATTTTCCAAAAATGAAATGCACTAAACAAAGTTTCAAAACTTTATTTTTATCCGAAGGAAATAACCATCTATGATAATATGATAACAGTTATTCATAATGCATGGATCGTAACACAAAATGCGAATAGGGATATTCTGAAAGGCGACGTCGTCATTGAGAATGACAGTATTGTCTCAGTCGGTGGAGAATACAACAGCTCAGCTGACAAAGAAATTGATGCCAAAGGAGACATCGTAATGCCTGGTCTAATAAATACACATACACACGTCGCAATGGCTCCTCTCAAAGGTATCTGCGACGATCTTCCATTTGATAAATTTTTAAACGTGACATCTGAAATTGATAAAAAAAGAGATACTTATGACATAGAGATGGGGGCCAAATTAGGCTGTATGGAAATGATGAGGGGTGGCACTACAACATTCGTTGACCTTTACTACTCCGAAGATGTTATTGCAAAAGCTGTTCAAGAAGCAGGAATAAGAGGAGTTCTTTGCTGGTGTTGCCTTGACGAAGAGCTAACGACACAAAGAGGAAATCCCCTGAACAACTGTAAAAATTTTTGCAGAACTTATAAAAATCATAGAAAAATCATTCCAGGCGTGGGACTTCAAGGAGTTTACGTTTGCGGAGAGGAGACATGCCTCGGCGCAAAGGAATTTTCTGAAGAAAACAATTTACCTTTAAATCTTCACCTTTCAGAAACAAGAACAGAAGTTAACAATCACAAAAAAACAACTGGGCTCAGGCCAGTTGAATGGTTAAACAAAATTGATGCTCTGTCTTCAAATATGATTGCCGCTCATTCGGCGTGGCTAACGATAAATGAAGTCAGGCTTATGGGTAAAGCAGGAATGTCTGTATCTTTATGTGCTGTTTCTAATATGAAATTAGCCACAGGGGGTATTGCTCCTGTACCGGAATTAATTAGCAATGGGGTCAACGTTACTGTAGGCACTGACAGCAACAGCACAAATAATTCTCTTGACATGTTTTCTGAAATGAAGATCGCAGGGCTCCTTCACAAATTTGCAAGATGGGATACAACCGTGACGCCAGCACAGCAACTTCTTGATTTTTGCACAATAAATGGTGCAAAATCTATAGGCATGAATAATAAGATTGGTTCTATAGAAACAGGAAAATATGCTGACATCATTATCATAGACGGCCATACGCCTAATATAAGGCCACTAACTCCGAATAATATAGTCACAAACCTAGTTTATTCCACATCCAGTCTCAACGTAAAAACAGTATTCTGTCAAGGTGACCTGCTTGTCGAACAAGGAAACATTCTCACTCTAAATGGTGAAAATATCATGGACAAGTCGGAGAACATATGGAACAAACTATCTGTAAGCTGACCTTCGCCACCAACACCATAAACAAAACAGAACCATACAAACTATACAAAAAATTTAGGGAGGAGGACTACACTCCTCCAAACTCCAAAAATTTAGAAGTATCTCTCGAGGAGCCCCTTAAAAGCCTTCCCATGCCTGGCCTCATCTCTTGCCATCTCATGAACCGCGTCGTGGATCGCGTCAAGATTCGCAGCCTTTGCCATGTCAGCCAACTTAGTTTTCCCAATCGTCGCTCCAAACTCTGCCTCTACTCTCATCTCAAGATTCTTCTTCGTACTTTCCGTAACAACCTCACCAAGCATTTCTGCGAACCTGGATGCGTGATCTGCCTCCTCAAATGCTGCCTGTCTCCAGTACATTCCAATCTCTGGATACCCCTCACGGAACGCCACTCTTGACATTGCAAGATACATTCCGACTTCAGTACACTCACCGTTGAAATTTGCTCTGAGACCTTCGACTATTTCCTCGGGAACACCATCAATAATTCCTACTTTATGCTCTGACGCCCATACAGCATCCTGGCCTTCAACGACCTCCTCAAACTTTTCTCCAGGTGCTCCGCATGCAGGACACTTATCAGGACGCTTTTCACTCATAACAATTTCTCCACAAATCAGGCATCTCCACTTCCTAATTTTTGCCATTAATATCACCCATATATACCACCCGAATCCCATTATCAAAATATAAATTTAACACACTTCACTCTGTCAAAATGGCATTTTTTGTCCTACATCCCCAATATTTTTGCGTCTTCTAAATGTAACAAACGCTACTTCGCTCGAATAAGCAAGTCATCATATTATCCCTAAGGACTCTGAAGTGCACTTTAATCAAAAATTCACTATGGGTACAACAATAATACGATAATATCATCAAATGAACGAAAATTCTCTTAATTCCAAACAATTGTCTGCTTGAATCAATGATATCAATGTTAAATGCTCAAATACTACTATCATCCAACAAATAAAGCATCTAATAATCAGCATACAGTTAACTAGCCGCCTCCTCCTCCCAAAAATCTAAACTACCATGAAAGAAAAATGTAAAGATTCAATAAGGGACATTAGTCTCACTCGCATCAACGTAATACTGCGACCGTTCCGATCAAACTCGAGTAAGAATGCATCACAAGTTCTGCATAACGCCACAACTCTCTTATATCCACACATAAGCGTGTATATTACACATTTTAACACATTTCTTTTTATAGAAGGTCTTTTATAGTCCTAGCAATGGAATACAAAGAGGAATTTGTAACGCCTCTTGACGAATGGATAGAGCAACAGACCTTCGAAACCACAGATAGCATTGCCGTTCCTGACAAAATGGCTGACCAAGTTATCGGACAGGAAGCAGCTGTTGAAGTTGTGAAAAAAGCAGCTTCTCAGAAGAGACATGTTATGCTCATTGGAGAACCAGGTACTGGAAAATCTATGCTAGCCAACGCAATGACTGAATATCTCCCAAAAGGCGATCTTCAAGATGTAATTGCATATCACAATCCCGAAGACTTTAACGAACCAAGAATACGCGTATTATCAGCTGGCGAAGGAAAATCTATTGTAACAGAACAAAAAATTCAGGCAGCCATACAAAAAAATCAAAAGAATATTTTCCTGATCTGCATATTCATAGTTGCCGCTGCAATCGGTCTTATTTACATGTTTAGATACGGAGACACATCACTTCTTTGGATCGCCGTTTTATCGTCTTTTTTCATTTACTTCATGTTTCGAATGCCTGGGCAAAAGCATGAAATAACAATAATACCAAAACTTTTAATTGGGCACAATCCGACAGATATGCCTCCTTTTGTAGACGCAACGGGAGCCCATGCAGGAGCACTCCTTGGGGATGTAAGACACGACCCATTTCAGTCCGGAGGACTAGAAACGCCGTCACACGACAGACTAGAGCCTGGAGCGATTCACAAGGCAAACAAGGGAGTACTGTTCATAGATGAAATAAACATGCTCAAACAAGAATCACAGCAAGCTATCCTGACCGCTATGCAAGAAAAGGAACTTAGCGTCACAGGACAATCTGAAAGATCATCAGGAGCATTAGTTAAAAGTGAACCAATCCCGACAGACTTTGTCCTCGTGTGTGCGGGTAACCTTGACGCACTTCAGGGGATGCACCCCGCCCTTAGATCGAGAATCAGAGGATACGGCTATGAAGTATACATGAAAGACACAATGCCTGACACGCATGAAAATCGTATGAATGTGGTCAGATTTGTGGCCCAAGAAGTTAAAAAAGATGGTAAGATTCCGCCATTTAGCAAATATGCAGTAGGAGAAATCATAAGAGATGCTCAACGTCGTTCTGGAAGAAAAGGAGAACTCACACTTAGATTTAGAGAATTAGGAGGTCTTGTACGTATTTCTGGCGATCTAGCAATTTCTAAAAAAGAAAAAATAGTTACAGCTGAAGACGTCACCGAATCGAAAAAAACTGCGCGTAGCCTTGAACAACAAATCGCTGACCGCTCAGTTGAAAGTCACAAAAAATACGATCTATTCAACACAAAAGGCGAAGAAATTGGTACAATTAATGGTCTTGCAGCACTCAACTCCAGTTCTAGTATGGCAGAGTATTCAGGTATCGTCCTGCCAATAGTAGCAGAAGTATCTCCATCTCAAAACAAAAAAGGCGGTCGAATAATTGCCACAGGAAAACTTGGAGAGATCGCCAGAGAATCCATAGACAATATTTCGTCAATTGTTAAAAAATACGCACTAAGAGACATAACCGACTCCGACATACACGTTCAATTTATTGGAACATACAGTGGAGTAGAGGGAGACAGCGCATCTATTACAGTCACAACGGCAATTCTCTCAGCTCTTGAAGAAATCCCTATAGATCAATCCATGGCAATGACAGGTAGTCTTAATGTCCGTGGTATGGTTCTTCCTGTCGGAGGAATTACAGCTAAGCTAGAAGCTGCCGCGCAGGCTGGAATAAAGAGAGCAATAATACCTAAAGAAAACGCGAGAGATGTTATGATAGAGAAGAAATACTATGACACGATGGAAATAATACTCGTCGAAACATTTCGCGATGTTGTAGAATATGCATACATAGATTGCCCCAAAAAGAAAGAGTATCTTGACAAACTTTGTCCCCTTAATCTCGGCGGACAATCCACCGCCGAAAAACTTAAATTACAAAATATTCCCGCCACAAAAAATTTCCGAAATACATTGACAGAAGTCAAAAGCAGTAATTCCACTACAAGAAACTTACCCTTGTCGGTATAAAATACTCGACATGTTAACTACAACGGGTGATGGGGTACATGCGAAACATAAGCTGGCATGGCAATGATGCTCTGATTGTCGGAAGATTTCAGCCCATGCACAAGGGACACCTAGAAGTTATCAAAGAAATTTCTGCCAAATCAGATAAAATTATAGTCGGAATAGGAAGCGCTCAACACTCTCACATACCAGACAACCCATTCACCGCAGGTGAAAGATATCTAATGATATCCGATACATTAAAAGCCGAAGGCGTGGACAATGCATACATTGTTCCAATCGAGGATATTAATAGATACTCTATCTGGGTATCTCATGTGGAATGCATGTGCCCTCCATTCTCCATAGTCTATTCGAATAATAAATACACCAGACTTCTCTTCATGGAGGCTGGCTACGAAGTAAGAAAGTCACCGATATTCAACAGAAAAGAATACTCTGGCATAGAGGTAAGGCGACGCATATTTGAAGATGATAATTGGGAAGATTTAATTCCGAAACAGGTCGTAGATGTCATCAGAGGTATAGGCGGAGTAAATCGTATAAAAGCTCTAATGAATGGTTCGCCCGATAAACTTTAAGATAAAATCCGTCTCGGGAGCCATAATGTCTCTTATAAATGTAACATGACAACTCCCAATTTTTGCAATTCAGCGCTACCTAGCGAAACAAGTTCTTATCACTACACGTAATTGGAAGCAACAGGAAATAGACACAGTAGACATAAGAAGATCAATTGCTAATTGCTATATCAAGTTGGATATCGTACAAATTCTGCTTTTAAGGGTTCGATTATCAAATTATTCAAAATCAGTGTGTGTTAGCAACGGTTATATATCAATCGATTATAGGGTGCACCGGTCACCGCGCGATAGACGTCGCACGGTATAAATGAGGTAAGTGAATGATAACTGTCTACGATGTTCCAGCTTGGAAGCTCATTCTCAAGACAGTTGAGAAACTCAAGCAAAATTCAGCTATAACTCCGCCAGAGTGGGCCGAATTTGCGAAAACTGGCGTTCATACGGAGAAAGCGCCTGTCCAGGAAGATTGGTGGTTTACAAGAGCTGCATCAATTCTAAGAAAGCTCTATGTAAATGGTCCTATGGGATCTTCTAGATTAGCGGCGGAGTATGGCGGAAGTTGTGATAAAGGTTCCATGCCCAACAAAGCTGTAAAGGGAAGTCGCAGTATTGCTAGAAAATGTATGATTCAGCTTGAAAAGGCAGGCTATCTTACACGAGATGGCAAGAAAGGTCGTTGTGTCAGTTCAGGTGGAGTATCTCTACTTGATAGCATTGCAAAGGAAATTTATGACGAAACGAGATCTTAGAATGGAGGTCTGGATATGGAAGACCCTGAATTGGAGGCATTGAGACAAAAGAGGTTTGCGGATGCACAGGCCAGCCAGCGGCAAGCGGCAGCACAGCAGCAGGCTATAGAAGATCAGCGCAGACAAATAGACGCTCAAAAACAGGCAATCTTGAGACGAATCCTCGATCCGGAAGCCAGAGACAGACTCGGAAATATCAGAGCAGCAAATCCGTCCATGGCAGAATCCGTTGAAATGCAACTTATCCAACTTGCCCAGTCTGGTAGAATCCATGAGGTTGTAACGGACGCAATGCTTAGAGACATCCTTAGAAGAATATCCCCCAGACATAGAGAGATTACCATTGAAAGGAGGTAATTATGTCGTCAAACAAACCGGCAGCGATGAAAATTAGACTTAACAAGGCAACAAATCAAAACCGCCGCGTTCCGGCCTGGGTAGTAACCAGGACTAACAGGCAGTTTATCCGGCATCCTAAGAGAAGATCCTGGCGTGTAAGCAGACTTAAGGAGTAGATTAAATGGGCAACAATACGGAAAAGACTGTTATAATCCCACTCAGAGCTACGAAAATGGCTCCACGTACCAGAAGAGCAATACGTGCGATAAAAGAAGTTAGGGATAGCGTCGCCAGGCATATGGGTGCAGATTCTGATAAAATATGGATTGATAAAACTCTCAATGAAAAAATTTGGGAGAGGGGAATTCAAAACCCTCCGAAGAAAATTTCTCTTAAGGCAGTCAAGTTTGATGATGGTCTCGTAGAAGTCTCTCTTGCAGAGACCAAAGTCAAGTGATCACATGATGAGATATTCACGTTGCGGAGGAAACTCCAATGTTGGGGTATTTGCAACCGTGAATGAAAGTCTCGCTTTCGTGGCGCGCAATGCGACCTGTGAGTTTGTCGATGATGTAGAAAGCACATTTTGCGTTGAAGCTGTAAGGACAACAGTCGCTGGAAGTTTCGCTATAGGCATGCTAATGGCTATGAATGAGAACGGAGCGATTGTTTCAGGACTGGCAATGGACAGGGAGCTAGAAACTATCAGAAAAAAGATTCGAATTATGTCAGTCGATGACAAGCTCAATGCGGTAGGGAATAACATTCTGGTCAACAATAAAGGAGCAATTGTCAACCCCGAGCTCGAAAAGGCGGTGGTTGGACAGATACAAGACGTTCTTGGCGTAGAGTGTATTAAATCTACAATAGCTGACATCAACACCGTAGGTTCTGTGTGTAGAGTCACTAGCAAAGGCGCTGCGGTACATCCTAATGCCACTGAAGAGGACATCCAACTCATTAAAGATGTTTTCAAAGTGAATAATGTCGTCAGGACAACTCTCAATCACGGATACGGCTTCATAGCACTGTGCGCCCTCGTAAATTCCAAAGGCGCTATTGTAGGCGATGAAACCACACCAATTGAAATGGGGAAATTCGAAGACGCACTAGACTTTTATTAATTATATACTAAAAATCCAGCACTCTTTTGCTTCAGGTAGTTTATCCTTGGAAAACTCCACTGAATCTTTTAGGTGGATGGTCCTGAGTCCTGGCATTACAGAAAGGAATTCATCAACACTCGCTACTGGTATCGTCAAGCCGTCTATATGATAGTGCATTGGAACAATTACTCTTGCATCTACCATTTCAACGAATTTTCTTATTACCCGATTACCCATGGTATAAACACCACCTACAGGAATAAACAAAAAATCTGTCTTTCTAATATTATCAATAACTCTCTCATCAGGAATATCCCCAAGGTCTCCACAGTGACAGAATGACATATCTTCCATTCTAAAAGTGTATATAGTGTTTAGTCCCCTACTCTTGCCCCTGGTGTCATCATGATAAGTTCTATACCCATTAAATGTCATCCCGTTGTGAGTGAATTCCCCATCACATGCTAAATAGTCTCTGTGACTGCCACTAATGACATATGATGCATTGTGGTCATAATGGTCATGACTCATAAGAACTACGTCTGCTGACGTCTTTGGAGGTTTAACTCCTATGGATTCTCCATCGTGCGGGTCCACAACAACTCTGTTCACGCCGTCATAGAATTCGAAACATGAATGGCCGTGCCATTTAACAATCATAAAACGCAACCTAGTTACAGCAGGGCATTATTATACATCAAATTTTTGTCTTTTCAGGACAAAACCATATTTTATTATATCCGTGACACAACATCAAAATAGGCCTTTTCAGCAATTTTAAACTTACATACTTAATCTCACATCATTTCGAGCGTATTATATAAGAAGGACATAGATCATGACCACGTGACTGAGATTCTAGTTCTCGCCATCGATAGGGACAACGATTTTGGCTTTAAAGGTAAGGTTAAAACACCTGCAATAGGAATCGAAAAGGTTACGAATGCCGTTCTGGCTCTCGGCATCGCCGATCCAGAAGATTCAGATGTCAATGCACTTTTAGCAGCGATAAGCATATACAGAGATTTAGAAAAAAATGGCGAAAACGCTGAAATTGCTCTAATATGTGGAAATAGAAAAGTTGGCTACGAATCAGACTTACATCTAACTGAAGAATTAAACATCGTCATGAAAACTACCAGTCCTAAAAGATCAATTCTTGTGGATGATGGAGCAGAAGACGAACTCATTTATCCAATAATTTCATCTCACATTGCCATCGACTCTGTTAGACGGGTGTATGTCAAACAAGCCCCAGGCATTGAAAGGTCGCTATATATTTTAAAAAAAGCTATCACTGACCCACAAAAAAAGAAGAGATTTCTCACTCCGTTGGGAGTAATAATGGTTATCTCCGCTTTCATCTACATCTGCGCAAATAGTTGCTCATTCACAAAAGACGTCGGGGAAATAGTATCTGTAGTTACCGCATTTACTATTTTCATAATCGGTTTAACAATCATACTGTATAGCAACGATATTCTAGGCACAATTACAAAATATATCGGCAAATGGAAAGAACGAATCAAAATTAACAAAATTCTATTTGTATTTGCATCTTTTCTACTAACCATAGCAATTGTCGGTACTCTTACAATAGTTAACTCGTTCAGGGATTTAGCAAGATACGGACTTGTTTTTACCTCATTGGTTATATTGTCTCGTACGTTGTGGATTTTGTCATTTACAATAGTTCTCTTCAGCTTTTGGAAATTTCTCAATGAATGTGTTGTTAAAAAAAGAGAAAATTTCAATTATATAACTAGAACCTCACTTATTCTTATACTTGTGTTCCTTGCCCAGAATTTAATCGATCTAATCGATAGTATTGAATCCACTGTGTTTACAATGCTTAGTGCAATTGGCATGACTACAATATTGATCATAGAACTTATCATATTTTCAAGCATGAAGAGAGAAGTTAATGAAATTTAATGAGTGGCGTCCTTTCTATTTTGACATTTTAGCTGACATGGGTTACGACATGTCTGAGGATGAAAAATCTGCCAATATATTAAAAAATTTGATGCTAGACTCGAACCTTACCTCAGAAAACGAACTCTTTATAAAAAATGAGGTTTCTGTCTTCGGAGGATCCAATTCTCTCTCCCGTGACATTGATTACTTTAAACCTAGAGGGACTCTGATATCAGCTGGCTCTGCAACAGAAACAGTAATGGCAAAAGGCATAATCCCAAACATTTTGGTTACAGACCTAGACGGAAATATGGAATCTCAGATCAAAGCATCTTCAAAAGGGGCTATAACACTAATTCACGCACACGGAGGAAATGTAAATCTAATTACTAAATATGCCAAAAAATTTAAAGGAAAAGTCATCCTCACAACACAGTCTGTTCCTGATTTTATTTTACATAACTTTGGTGGATTTACTGATGGAGATAGATCTGTATGTCTTGCAAGACATCTTGGTGCAAAAAAGATATATCTCTACGGGTTCGACTACGAACATCCCTCAAGTAAACCGGACTCCGACCCCTTAATAAAACTCAAAAAATTATCGTGGGCTAAAAGGATAATAGAATTACGAACCAACGATATAATCAAAATATAAATGCAATCATGACAACAAACAGCGTGAGAAGCATCACATAAGTCACTCCTGCACTTATAGTACTAACTATTGCCTCTCTCTTTACCTCATCTTTTACTCCAATTTTTTCAGCGATCCAATCGATTCCTCCAGTAAATAAAAATCCCCCATCAAAAGGCATCGCTGGGATGGCATTTGTAATACCTATAGCAATATTAAGCCAGAATATCCAATAAATTATCTGTACTACGACCCAAAACACATCATCCGTAATGTTGCTATGAAACCACCATTGTGTTGCCTCTGGCACAGGCGAAAGCCCGTGTAGTGCGTTACCAATGTACGATAGGGTAGTATATCCAAACTCGCCTAACGTATTGCAGTTATAACACGGATTAGTGCCCATACCGAGAAGTATTTCAGGTGTTATCCACAGATATCCAGAGAAGCTTGGAAGTATGCCTATATATCCTATACCATCCTTCCCCCCAAGACAAAGCTCAATAGATCTGTGATCACCGTCTCTTAGACATGTAATCCTAATTTGGTCTCCAGGTGAAGTGGAGCCCATAAAACCCATGAAACCATCCAGAGCTTTAAACGATTCAGAAGTTCCATTACTAATATTCTCAATTTTCTCTATAAAATCCCCTTTTTTGAGTTTATCAAATGCAGGAGAATCATCTATCACATTTTCTACGTAGATGCCGAGTCGTATATCTCTGGTTTCCTCTTTGTCTTTATATATATAAGTAACTCCATGGATTTCCGACGGATTAATTTCATTGATAAACTCTCTGTAATTCGAAATATTGTGCCCGTTTACTTTTGTAATTATAGCAGACGTCGGAATTTCACACTCACACGTTGAAGATTGGAGAGACAGAACAGCAGGGCTATCTTTGTATTCAGTCACAGTTGTAGACATCAATAAAAATAAGACCAAAAACGAGATCAAAGATGTAATAAAATTAGCAGTAATTCCAGCAGCATAAAGGTCTATTTTAACTCCTCTACTACACTTCTTCACATGTTCTCCGTTAGGTTCTACAAACGCCCCAACCGGAATAACTGCATATATGAGCCCTGTAGACTTTACCTCCATGTCATTAGCTTCTGTTTGTATACCATGTGCAACTTCATGAACAATTAACGCAACAATAAGTGCAATCCATCCATATGTTAGTGGTAACATTGGATTGATACCTGGAATAACAAGAGCATATTCTATGCCCACTCCTTCTACACTAGCTATTTCTGATATCAATGAGAGATTAATAACTAGTATAGAAACAACACAGAACATCAGAACTATCGCAACAACTCTTGAAAATAGGCCACAAATTTTCCAAAAACGCTTAAATCTTGCAAGTTTTCTTATTAAGCAAATTCCCGTCTTAGTTTTAATAATAATAGCTGGACCATAGGTAACAGGGCCTCTTTCTCTAGACCTATCTTTTTTCCTAACGCATATATAAAGGGGAACATAAATGGCAACAAGCGCCATCAAAATTACATGCGTTGTATTCATAGCTCGCCAGCCCTACTGATGCAAAGTATTTTTATGTATGGCATTTACGAAGAACAATTCCTACACTACCATTGCTGGGTTACATATTTATGATGTGGATCCAGTGGGGTACACGCATGATGCTGGACAAAATAGTTGAAGCAATAAAAACGTTCCCAGGCGTCACAAGAAAGCACACTATCCATGAAATTGTAAAGTATCTACCAACCAATTCATTCGCTAACATCGCAGCCAATGAAGGAGAAGACGCTGCAGCCATAGAGTACGGCGACAACTACCTCCTATTTGCCGCGGACGGCATTATGGAATCGTTATTAAAAATTAATCCGTTCTATGCCGGATACTTCGCAGTTCTAGTAAATATAAATGACATTGCGGCAATGGGAGGAAGAGCTCTTGCAATGGTTGACGTTATGTCAGTGAAGGATGAGAGAATATGTTCCCAAATCCTTAAAGGCATGGAATATGCCGTCAAAAAGTTTAACGTTCCTATTGTTGGGGGTCACACACATCCAGATTGTCAATATCATGCCATTGATATATCTATTATAGGCACCGTACCAAAAGCAGATATAATTCTTAGCAGCACAGCAAAATGCGGAGATGACATAATATTCGCAATGGACACATACGGGTTTTTCCCTCCAGATCTAAAATACGCGTACGATACCACAACAAATAAAGAAGATAAACTGGTGCGCAGCCAAATAGAAGCCATGCACGAAATTGCCTCAAAAAGGTTGGTGCATGCAGCCAAAGATATAAGCAATCCCGGATGTATAGGTACAATGGGCATGCTTCTAGAATCTTCCGGAAAAGGAGGATGCGTTGATATTGATAAGATTCCAGTACCGAGCGGTAACGTCGACCTTATTCAATGGATACTATCATACCAGGGATACGGTTTTGTACTCTCATGCTCCCCTAAAAATTCTCAAGAAGTTATAGACATCTTTAAAAATGTCGAGTGTGAAGGAGCCATCGTCGGCAAAGTGAACGATTCTCAAATTTTCTCACTTAAAATGGGCACCGAGGAAAAAATCCTCTTCGATTTTAACAATGACATAATTACTGGTTGCAATCCAATAAGAAAACTGAAACATCAGTAGTGAATAACTCACTAGGTCTTATCACTTTAATGTGATCCATAAAATAAATCGGTCCTAACCTTTTCGATGTCGAACTTCCATCCCAGATAAAGACGTCAGCTTCCGAAGATCTTTTAGTCATTATTCCGCCATTGCCTATAACATATTCACCAATTCTAAAACCAAGCTCTATATTCTCATTTTCAAAGGACTCAGACATAGCGAACTTTACATTGTTAAACTTCCCATTTTTAACGACCATCTTATTCGAATAAAATAGATCCAGCCGTTTCTGCTTAAATGCAGTAAGGATCTTGTGGTTTATTATCTCAGAATCTACCAAGGCTCCTCTTCCACACACTTCTACAAATCTTTCTAAAGAAATTCTTTCCTCTTTGCATACATATTCGACTATTCTTACACAAGTTTTAGCTCGATGATTACTCTCAGAATAATCAAATTTGATTCCTAAAATACTAGCAATGCCGGATAAACTATAAAGATGAATATTAGCATAATTTCTCAACAAAGTAAGAATGTCGTACGCCTTGCATTTCACAGGCGAAAAGCTATGTATCCTATCCATAATACATAAATGACGAAAGTTATTCTCTGGCGAATGTGCGATAAATACGGCATCCTTCAGGCCAAAGATCTGAGATATAATTTTTCTAACAGCTCTATAGTCAGGGGCCATCGAAAGCTTTTTAGAATCAACTTTAACAACATTTCTAAGTCTACCAGTTGGCTTATTTGCCTTAATAAGAATGCATTCTGACGTCTCAATTTCAAAATTTTCATTGGCTATAACAAATCCAAACAGACACATTTCACAAAAGTTATTATAATCTCTCGAGCACCCGGTATCAAAAGCCACGAGTTTCACACCGACCAGACTGATAATATTCTATAAAACATACACTGAATTGACTTTAAATAAGATAGAATCAACACATACGGGTAACAGACAAGTAAAAATAACGCCTTCACAGACCTTCATTACAACGCTTGCAATAAGATTACAATCAAGAATGCTAAGAATCCGGCGAGAGTATAACAAATCACACGAATCCACACGTACACGATAAGAGTAACGAGTGTTTTTCTCAAGATAACCAAAAAACATTCGCACTTTTCCAACACAGTATTGAATATTACCGATCAGTCGCGGCGTTAAAGATACATTTTATAGATATCTACTGAATTCAGAAAATCAGTGACGGCTATCAGACTTGGTAAGAATCACCTCAGATGGTGTTATCATTGCAACTTTCCCATTTTAGAATCAAAATTATGTCCAATTTGTGAAAATGATACGTATGAAGTGAAAGTTACACCACCTGGGGAAATTAGACCAGCATTTGATCACGACATCAATTTAATAAGAAAAATTGTGGACTCGCAATATGGTGATGGGGTTGGTTTACTTATCATTCCTGAAAACCACGTGGTCTTACTTAATAAAATGCCATCACTAGATCGAATGGATGAAATAATTATCGATGGCAAGCCCATAGCATCAATGAGATTTGATCTTGGTAGAGGATGGGTGTTCATCAATCGTATGCAAAGTGCGATGAGGATGGCCCCCGCAATGAAGAAAGGATACGTTGTATGTGATTCTACTACTGTTGTATTCATACAAAACAGCAGGAATCTTATGGCGCCAGGAGTAATTTATACATCTCCAGACGTTAAAGAAGGCGATGAGGTCGTTATTGTAACCCCCAATAGAAATGTTGTAGGCACTGGCATAGCAAAAATGTCAGCCACAGAAATGATAGAAGCAAGTCGTGGTGTAGCTGTCAAAACAAAATGGACAAAACCAGAAAAACTTGTTTTATCAGAAACATGCCACACATGGGATGAAGTCATTGAAGCAAATAAGAATGTAATTAAAAAGAGAGTTAGTGAAGCGACATCTTTTATCAGAAAGAACATTGAATCTGTAAATGTACCGGCAGTCGTATCGTTTTCAGGGGGAAAAGATAGTTTAGCTACACTCCTTCTTACCATTGACGCTGGGTACAATCTGCCCGTCTTGTTTATTAATACAGGGCTAGAATTTAATGAAACAGTAAAACACGTTAGAGAAGTTACCAAAAGACACAATCTCAAACTCATTGAAGAAGCAGCATCAGCAGATGTATTTTTTAATAATTTGGCCCAATTTGGGCCTCCAGCTAAAGATTTTAGATGGTGTTGTAAAACCAATAAACTTAGCCCAACCGTAAAAGCAATAAACAAAAACTTTCCAAACGGAGTCCTTTCATTTATCGGACAAAGAAAGTACGAATCCGAATCAAGACACAACAAACCTAGAATATGGAATAATCCATGGATCCCTGGACAAATAGGAGCATCTCCAATACAATCATGGAATTCAATTCATGTATGGATGTACCTCTTCTTGAAAAAAGAACCATACAACGTGTTATACACGCAAGGTCTTGATAGAATAGGGTGCTTTTTATGTCCCGCCTCTGACATCGCGGAATTTGATATCGCTTCAGGAAGATCTAGTAAGTACTCTCAGTGGAACAAATACCTGGATGATTATATAAAACTAAAAAATCTTCCAGAAGAATGGAAAGAGTACGGGCTTTGGAGATGGAAAAGAATACCCTCATCAGTAAAAGAGGAAGTGAATAGAATCTCTGGAAAAGATATCTTAAAATCAACAACACAAATAAATTCATCAGAAACAGATAACCTTTCCATAAACATACAGGAAGGGTATTCTCCTTGTGTAATAGGCTACAGCATTGAAGCTGCACTTTCAAGGTCAATAAACATAGATCGCCTTTCAAATTTTATGCACATATTGGGTAGAACCATTAAAAAAGACAGTGATGGCCAATGGGCATCCGTCAACTATATTACCATATACAAAGAGGGGGCCATAGTTTCTAAGGCCAATGTCAAAGATGATGCACGTCAAAATATCAATAAACTATTCAACCTTGTCATAAGATCCGAAAAATGTGTTGGTTGCGGTCTTTGTGTATCTAGGTGCAAACAGAAAGCACTGTATATGAAAAACGGAAAAGTCGAAATCGAATATAGCAAATGCATAAGGTGTCAAGACTGCTTTGGGCCGTGCCCTGCGGTAAACTTCAATAAATAGCAAAACAACCGCGCGTTCTGCCTCAGTTTCTTAAATGATTTACAGAGCGTTAATCCTCTTGGCAATCTTATATCGCCTTCATAACTTACATCCCAGCACCGGTATTATAAAAACATAACCTGAAAATCATCAAAATAACATTTCATACAGAATGAAAGCCTCTTTTGACCCAATTCAAGATAGATTCCGTCACGTACCTCAAACTTTCAATAAACCCACAATTCGAACTAAAAGCCCTCACTTGTCTGTCCTTGATAGCTTGGATGACATCTTGCCATGTCTTACAGCTATCTGGAATCACCAGATATCCCTCACCAATCGACGTACATCTGTGAGCATCACTACCCGCCGTAATAACTTTTCCAAAACTTTCCGCAAACTTTTTTGACTTTAAATTAGCACCCTTTGTCGATCTTGCATTAAGCGCTTCCACACCATCGAATTCCGGTATAATATTTTTCTCTCCAAGTCCGGTCCTTATTCTGTAAGGATGTGCTGCAATCGCTATCCCGCCAGCCTCGTGAATTGCATTAATAGTGTCTATCACCGACATCCGATCATTAACTTTCTTATTAATCCCATATGCGAGAATATGTCCTGAACTAGAAGATATCTCCTCCGCTGGAACAATAATAATATCGCTACTTTTGATCCTAAAAAACGCCTCGAAGCTATTATGATCGGTGATCGCCACACAGCCAAGGCCGCAATCTGCAGCCCTAGCCAATATGGCCTCAGGTGTCTGCCACCCATCATCTGAATATGTCGAATGAATATGCAAATCTGCCTTCATCTTATATTCGCACCATTTATAAGTTCTCCATCAACCGTTACAAAACAGCCATCACCATCAGATAGAGCTATAACTTTACTCCCATCAATAGCCACTGCGACATAGCATGGGGCGTTAACAGGTACCTCAACATCCATGCTATTGCCGTTAAGTTCGAACTTACCACCTTCAACGTGTACAACTTTAAGTGTCACCTTAGTAAAATCTTCATATCGAATTTCCGCAGAATTGTTTTCACAACCCGAGTTAATACTAGTTCCAACTGGGACGTTCCTCGACGGTTCAAGAAGAAGAACTGTAGACCCTCCAAGCTCCTCATCATCAGCAGCTAAAAGCATACCCTCCGATAAAATTCCCCGAAGTTTCGACGGTTTAAGATTACATAAACAGAGAACTTTCTTTTCAAAAAGTTCCTCTTTTTTATAATATCGCTTAAGTCCCGCAACAATTGATCTTGGCTGTTCCTCACCAACATCGACTTTCATATGATACAAGTTATCTGCACCAGAATGATCATCAATCCAAACTATTTGTCCAACCCTTATATCCAGTATTTTAAAATCGATAAGTGGAGTCACCTGCAATTTCGAATTTTCCCCATTCTTTTTTAATTCTGGTGTTTTTACCCCTTCAAAAAACTCAATTTTTCTGAAAACAGGCGTTGGTTTTGTCAAATGAAATTCTGTCGTTAATGGCCTTGTAATATTCGTAAATCCAACATCTCTAAGAGGCTCATCAATTCCCAGATAGCCCCATATCTTTTCTGATGCTTTTGGCATAAAGGGCCACGACATAAGTACCAACGCTTTTACAAGCATAAGATTTGCGTTCATTACAGAGCCACATCTCTTTTTATCTGACTTAATAAGAATCCACGGTTTCATAGAATCAAAGTATCTATTCCCGAATTTTGAAAGTTCCATAACAACTTTAATGGCCTTTTTAAAATCACACGAATCCATATACTTGCAGTACTCATCAAAAGTTTCCCTGATTTTATTAGCAATCTGTCCTAATTCATCCTCATCTGGCTCTGGAATAACTTCAAAATTTCTCTGAGTAAAACTTAGGCACCTGTGATAATAATTTCCGAGGTTTGAAACAAGCTCGTTATTAATCTTTATTTGAAAATCTTCCCAGGTAAATTCCGAATCATGTGTGTCCGGCATCACAGATGAAAGGTAAAATCTTATAACATCAGAATCGTGCTTCTTCAAGACAGTTGGCACATCGATAGCTCCTCCTCTACTCTTCGATAGTTTCCCACCATTAAACATGAGGTATTCGTTGGCCGGTATGTCGTACGGAAGATTCAACCCACCGTATCCCATAAGTATCGATGGCCAGATAATCGAATGAAACGGAATGTTATCTTTTCCCAGAAAATAATAATGCTTAACTTTTGGATCTTTCCAAAAAGACTCCCAATAGTCAGGTTTTCCGATAATTCTTGAATACTCTTTAGAAGCGGAAAGATACCCTATCACCGCGTCAAACCATACATAAATAACCTTTTTTTCCCATCCTTCGACAGGTACAGGAATTCCCCACTCCATGTCTCTCGTTACAGCCCTGTCATTCAAACCATTCCTGAGCCAGTTAGACGTAAACGATATGACATTTGATCTCCACCATTTTTTCTCATCTAAATACTTCAGAAGTGGTTCACTGAACGCGCTAAGTTTAAAGAAATAATGTTCTGTCGGCCTAATCTCAGGCTCAATCCCACAATTAGTACATCGCGCCTTATCCAGCTCTCCAACCTCAAACATAGCACCGCACGAATCACACTGATCCCCACGACATTTTTCTGCCCCACATTTTGGACAAACTCCCTCGATATATCTATCTGGAAGAAATTTCTCGCATTTCGTGCAAAAGTATTGATCAGTTTTTTTAATGTAGAGGTATCCATTATCCAAAAGTGTGTTAAAAATATCATTGACCACACTTAGATGATTATCACTATGCGTTTTCGTAAATAAAGAAAATTCAATATCCATATCCTCGATCGCTTTTTTGTTAACTTCGTGATACCTGTCAGCTATAACACACGGCGAAACTCCCTCTCTATCAGCACTTACCGTAATGGGTGTGCCGTGCTGATCGGAACCTGATACCATCAGAACTTCATTCCCAAGAAGTTTATTGTACCTGCTAAAAATGTCGGGCGGAAGAATAGACCCGGCCAAGTGACCTAAATGTATAATACCATTCGCATAGGGCCACGCTGCGCATACTAATACCTTGGGCATGTAGGCATAACTGAAAAAGTCATATATATCCTCGCGGTGCACGGAAGGTCAGAATGAATGCAGGGCATTTTCTAGAGCTATTCTCTTTCATTAATCAAAATGTATATTATAATCAATCATAACTGCAGATAAAATGGGTAATAAAGACACATGCATGCCGTACTTCAATTTTAATAAAAAGCAAGCCATGCGAGTATTAGCATCATTTCCAAATCTACTATTGTATGTTTTGGAGTTAAGCGCACGAAGTACTAAAATACGAAATGCAGAAAGCCACGCGCGAAATTGTTTAAATGTTTACCAAACATCCAATTAGAATAACAAAAGTAATGTAAAGCGCTTTTCTAGTAACATCCAAACTTTTTTTTACCAAATCAAAAACCGTGAAAATTTAAGAAGTAGCAAATGAACTACGCTTACGCGCAAGCCTTAACCCAATGACCTATAATCTTAGTAACAATAATAAGCACAAAAAATCATAGCTAATCATGAAGTCGAGAATTGTTCTCCTTGGTCCGCCAGGTGCTGGAAAGGGAACGCAAGCAGAGATTCTTGAAAAAGAGTTGGGCTTTACAAAACTTTCAACTGGGGATATGCTTCGCGAAGAAATCAGAAACAAAACTGAGCTTGGAGAAAAGGCTAAGATTTATGTAGAATCCGGTAACCTCGTGCCAGATGAAATCGTTATAGAAATGATAAAAAAGCGAATCAGAGACATTTCAGGAGCAATTCTTTTTGATGGATACCCAAGAACAGTTAAACAAGCAGATGCCCTCGCACACATTACTGACATTGATCTTGCAATCAATATCGATGTCAAGGACGAAGTCCTCATCAATAGAATCGCCAAAAGACTTATGTGCCCTAAATGTGGGGCAGTTTATCATTTGGTAAATAAACCGCCAAGGAAAGATTGGGTGTGCGATAAATGTAGCACAAATTTATATCAAAGAGACGACGATAGAGAGGAAACGGTAGTTAATAGATTAAAGGTATACCGCCAGAACACACTCCCTCTCATCAACTACTATAGTGAGAGAAATAAACTTGTCGTTATCGATGGAAACAAAGGCACCATTCACAATATCTTCGAAAGAATTAGAGTTGCACTCGAGAATTAAAGGTCTCGAGTTCCATTTTTTAGTTACCACAAAGTTTAATAATACCTGACGCGACAACCAAATTGAACAAACGAAACCTCTCTCAAAAGTGATATACTTAATTCATCTCCCCTACCAGGTCATGACATATTTATCTAAACTATAAGCCAGTAACGTGACAAATTGCTCATGTGTAAATTTCATACGGCACTACTGTGCACGCCGTCACTCAAACTAGATAGTTAAAACATTTCTGAATAATAAACAATCAGACGTTGTCGAAATCTATTAAAACAAGATTAGTATAGCACACCGTAACAGCCTCGTAGTGTAGTGGTCAATCATTCTGGACTCTGGATCCGGAGACTGCAGTTCGAATCTGCACGAGGCTACTGTGTCATTCTAACCGATTCAAGAGTAAGACGTGTATCCCCTAATTTCAGAATTCCGTTTTTACCCCACTGGCAATATCAGAAAAAAGCTCTGAACTCTCTTCTGGGCCTCTCACGATCAAAACATCATTAGCAAGAATCAGAGCATTCTTATCCGGACCATACATAAATCTATCTCCACGCTTGATAGCCAGTACGTATGTTCCGCAACGACTTCCAAGATTAACTTCCCCAAGTGTCTTTCCTGCAATTATCGACCTATTGTTGATGACAACTCTCCCAATAGTAACTTCCGACTCCCTAATACTCATTTGTATAACAGGATGATCGCTTAACCCCTTAAGAACTACGTCCGCTATAGACGCAGCCGCGTCTGCAATCTCCTCTGCTGCCATTTGTAACCTCAATATAACTGAAAATTTAGAAATTTCATCAGGTTGTTCCCTCCCGAGATTTATAATATGTTCCTGAATATCAGAACTAAACTCGTTCATTTTTCTCTCAAGAAATATAACCTCCTTTGCAATCTCTATGTCATTATAGAGCAATGAAGCGTAAGCGAGATCTACCATAAATTCTGATGTATCTTTAAGTTCAAGAAGCATAGATTCAGTTTTATTCATCTTCACTCCTCTCGGCATCTGGAAATTCCCATGGGCATTTTCCAGTCGTAAAGTCCTTTAAGCGAAGAAATCCCTCATCAAGGCCCCTAACCACAATGTCATCCCCCGCATGAACTTTAATTTCGTCATCCGGGTCATATATCCACCCACGACGATTCTTCAACGCAATAACTCTCGTCCCAGTACACGCCTCTATAGCCAATTGACCAAGGGTGTTGCCGACCATATCTGACCCTTCTGAAATCCGAATAATATCAAACTTCTCATCAGACTCGCAGAGTATATTTGTAATAAACGGCTTCTTCTCCGGTGGAAGATTTATTAACTTAGCTATTTCCGCAGCTGATCTCGAAATCCTCTCAGCTGCAGACACAACTTGAAGAATACCTGAAAGCTGTTTTGCCTCTTCCATTGTTCTAGCTGCAAGAAGCATTTTGACTCTTATAGCGTACTCTAGACCTTCCATCTCTTCTTTCAGTTCGTCTACCTTTTTTGCCATGTCAAGGCTATCATACATCAGTGAAGCGTAAGCAAGGTCCACAATAACTCCAGACTTATCCTTTATCTCCGTAAGAAGCTCTCGAACAGTCGTCTCATCTAATTCTGAGCATTCATCACACGCGCCGCTCATTAAGAAGCATCCTCCGCAGCGCTGCTCAGAAAGTCGCTGCCGTCCTCCGTACATCCGGAGTCAGCCAACAAAACAGTAACCTGCATGGCTAACCTAACAGGAATACCAATCACTTTGACATATTTAAACTAATAAGTTCGACATTTCTTCCTTTCAGTTATATAGTAATGTTCACTTCCTGAACACGGCAGAGACTAAAATGTCATGAGGTGATCTTTCATGGGTTACAGGACTGAGACCGAAAATTTCTTCCAACGCAACAAATCAGTCTTAGTAATGGGGTTAATAGCACTCACTATTGCTGTTTCTGCTGAAATTGTGGCCGGTCACGCCTTTGCCGATGCAATGAACGATAGAAGAAGTGGGATGGCAACTATTTTTTGCTGCTCTGCTGCTATGAAAGGATACATTTTTTGTGCTATGGGCAGTCGTCTCGGAACTTCAATGCATATAGGCACTTTTAGAGTATCTTTTGAAAAGGGAAGTGTTCTAAGATCCAATGTTGAAGCTGCAATGGTCCTAACTCTTGATTTTTCTATTCTGATAGGTGTCATTGGGTGGATCATTGCCAAAATACTTGCGACTGGCGAAGAAGGAGTTGAAGTTTATGTCTTTATTTCCATTGTTGGCGGTCTTCTTTCGGGAGCGATAGTAGTAATATTCAACATTCTTGTTGCGTACATTGGACACGTAATGGACTGGAATGTTGACGACATTACAGTTCCAATCATTGCTGCTGTAGGAGACATCGTAACAATTATGATGATCCGTGTTGCAATGTTAGCCAATGAAGAAGTCAGCCATCTCTACACAGGTTTAACATGTTTAATTTTCTCAATTATTATGACCTACATCACCATCAAAATTATCAATGGCAAGATAGAAAATGAAGCAAAAAGAATTGTCAAGCAGTCCTTTCCAGTACTTCTCGCCTGCATGATATTCGGAATTCTAGTAGGAGCAGTTATTGAGCGCGGGACAGAAGACATAACCAATAAGTCAATTTTATACGTACTACTGCCCGCATTCCTCAACGAAGGAAACGCACTATCTGGTATGCTTACATCAAGATTCGGCTCGATGTTTCACTTAGGTATTCTAAAACCCACAAAAATACCATCGAAAAAAGTATGTGAAAATTTTATAGTGACGTGTTTGCTGGCAGCCATTTCGCTTCCATATATGGGGGTGATAGCCCTAGTAAATGTAACATGCACTATCTCATACGCGTCATTAATCCACATCATCCTCTTAGCCGGGTTTGTTGTCGTTGCGGCAGTAATTTTCTTGTCATATTACATTGCCGTGACTGCTATCAAATTTAAATTTGACCCAGATGACTGTTGCATTCCTGTGGCATCATCATTTATAGACGTGATTGCAACAACATCCCTTATCATAATCTACTATATGATTGCCCACGAGTAATTTCCTCCTCTTTTATATGCTCAAAGGGAATGCCCCTACAGGGGATGGCCCTGATGATCGATAGAGGTAAAATTTTAACGAACCTTAGAAGGTATGATCTTAAAAATGTGAAGATTGGGGTAATCGCATCCCACTCCGCGCTTGATGTGTGTGATGGTGCAAAATCGGAAGGATTTACATCTGTTGCAATATGTCAAAACGGCAGAGAAAAAACATTCGATAGGTACTTTAAATCGACATCCGACAGATACTTTAATCGAGGGTGTGTGGACAAAACCATTATCCTTAATAGATTCAATGATATCCTCGACCCTCATGCTCAAGAAAAATTAATTGGAGACAATATTCTCTTCGTACCGAATCGTTCATTTGTATCATATTGTGGTATTAATGCCGTTGAGAATGACTTTGAAATTCCTATTGTTGGAAGTAGAAACCTACTAAGATCTGAAGAGAGAGGAGGCGATAGAGACTATTATTGGATTCTTGACAAGGCAAAGTTACCATTTCCTGCAAAAGTCGAAACACCAGAACAAATAGACGATGTAGGACTTACTATTATCAAAGTTCACCACAAACAGAAAAAGCTTGAAAGAGGATTTTTTACAGCGAAATCATACGAGCAATTTTGTCAGAAGTCGTCAGACCTAATAAGAAACGGAGTGATTGAGGAAGATTTCCTTGAGCATGCAAGAATGGAGCGATATGTTATTGGTCCCGTATTTAACCTTGATTTTTTCTATTCCCCTCTCATGGAAAACGGGGAGAAAATTGAACTACTTGGTATCGACTGGCGATTCGAGAGTTCTTTAGACGGATTTTGTAGACTTCCCGGAAAACAACAGGTTGAGCTCGAAGACGATGGAATTCTTCCAGAATACACTGTTTGTGGCCACAATTCTGCAACGTTAAGGGAATCTCTTTTGGAAAAGGCTTTTGAATTAGCGGAAAAATACGTTTCCGCAACCAAAAAATATTACAATCCTGGAATCATCGGCCCCTTCTGTCTCCAAACATGCGTTGACAAAGATCTTAACTTTTACATATATGACGTCGCCCCTCGTATTGGAGGTGGAACCAATATTCACATGGCTACAGGCCATGCATATGCAAATTCTCTTTGGCGCCGTCAAGTGAGCACAGGGAGAAGACTCTCCATGGAGATTAAGAGAGCAATAGACGAAGAACGCATAGACGAAATCGTCACATGAACAAACATAAATGCACAACAACATGCCAGGCTCACACGGCACAAGTCAGTTAAGTGTCATATATGCTCTAAATCTTCGTCTAAAAACGTGGCTTTGTCTTAATGGAGCTACAGTCATACAAAGCCACTTCACGCCTATCCATAAAAAATCCAAATTTCTTATGGAGCATAATCGACGGAACGTTACTTGGTTGAATAGAACTATGAACAATAGTTGCACCTTGTTTAACCCCCTCATCGACGGTTGTGCGAAGCAGTTTATATCCTATCCCGTTCCGCCTTAAATAGGGATGAACGCCCATATTTTCAATCCAAACAAGGCTCTCAGCATTATTAACGTGATGAAGCATCTGTGCAAATATAAATCCCATTATCTCTCCGTCTTCTTCCGCCACAAAACTCAATCCAGACTCGATGTATATTTTAAAGGACTTACTGCTGCTCGCACCAAGATCATCTTTCCATTGCTGTGGAAGAGATTCCCACTTATTTTCAAGAATATCAGAAAAATATTCTTTAATACACGAGATCTCAAGTTCTCTAACTTTTACAATGTCTTTCATTTTCATCGAACGTATATTCATATCTACATCTCTTCAGGTGCACCCATACCAAGGCATGTAAGCACATTTTTAAGAACAATTTTGAAACATTTAACAAGTGTCAAACGAGCATCCCTTTTTTCTATAGAGCTGATGACAGGCACCGTCACATAAAACTGATTGAATGCAGATGCAATTTCATGCCCGTATGCAGGTAAAAGGTGAACACGTCTACGTTCCCCTGCTAACTTAACTATACTTCCAAATTTAGAAAGAATTTTTATCAGGCGAATTTCGTACCTATCCACAAGCTTCGATGCATCAACAACATCATTGAATCTACCCGCTCTTTTAAGTATACTGCAAGCTCTCGCATACGAGTATTGAAGGAACGGTCCACTATTTCCATCAAAATTAAGGGCTTCGTCCCACTTGAAAGTGAATTGTTTTTCTGGCTGAACACGAATAATATTATACCTAATCGCACCCACACCGATAACTCTCGAAATTTCTTTTATTTTCTCGTCAGACATCCCGGGGTGTCTTAATTTAACTTCAGTATATGCCCTCGAAACAGACTCATCTATAAGATCATCAAGATACACAACGACTCCTCTTCTAGTGGACATCCTTCCCTGTGGAAGGTTAACAAACGCATAGAATAATGATTCTGGAATTCTCTTGCTTCCAAGAATTTTTAAGACAGAACAAAGCTGCTTACTTCCAAGCTTTTGATCTTCACCTAGAACGTCAATAAGCTCATCAGCCCTTCCAAACTTGTCAAGATGATACGCCAAATCACGGGTAGTATACAACGTTGTGCCGTCAGATCTTAAAAATATAAATTTGGTACTTCTCCCCTGTACACCAAAATTTTTAAGGTCAATGGACCAAGCCCCATCTATTTTTTCTGCATAAACAGACTTTTTAAGAGTTTCCACAATCGCCTTGGCAGAACCATTTCTAATAAAATCAGATTCCCACGTATATGTATCCAAAAAAACATTTATGTTAGCGAGTGTCTCTCTCAGCCCATCAAGCATAATTTCTGCAGTTTTATGAACAGATGAAGTTATCTCTTCCTCACCAGCTTCAAATCTTCTAAGCATTTCTGCAATTTCTTCCCTAACTACGGGGTCTTTCTCAACTATAGCATTGGCGGCACGATATAATGAGACAAGTTTATGGTCAATCTTATTACGATGATCTTCCGCTACTTCGGAACTGGCAACTTCAGAACGAACTCCTTCTCTTAAATTATTAATGCCCCATGTAAGAATCACAACTTGCTTCCCAACATCATTGACATAATACTCTGTCGAGACATCATATCCGCACATTTTGAGTATTCTTGCCAACGTATCGCCAATAATGGGGTTTCTTGCCCGCCCTACATGAATCGGCCCAGTAGGATTCGTAGAAGTATGTTCAACATTAATCTTCTTCCCTTTTGGAGGACAACTTCCATATGTATCCCCCATCTCGATAATATCTCGAATCGTATTAGAAATAAGGACACTCTCGTTCACAGAAAAATTAACATAACCTCCAGATGCACTCACAGAGCCTATCAATCCACCAGGTTTAACATTTTCAGCTAATTTTTTTGCAATATCATCTGGTTTTTTTCCAAGCACCTTAGACATAGAAAAACAGGGAATCGCAAGATCTACATCTTCCACCGAAGGAATCTCTGTATCAAATTCGATGTCCGGTATTCCCATTTCTAATAGTGCTCTTTTAACAGAATCTTTTATTTCCTCATCAAATGAGTCTATAATTGGCATACCACTACACCTTATACCTCAAAATAGCAGCAATTCCACCAAACGCTGTCATCAACATTTGACCTTCCTCCGACTCTGAAGATATTATTTTAACATCGGTATTGTACTCGGACGCAAGTTCAAAAAAATTATCGATAAGATCCTCATTTGCTACAACCAATGATATTGTTCCACATATCTTACATCTGACTCTATCATCTACTGACGAGACAGTATCTTCATACTTATGCCCCGATGGACACACCACAGAAATACGTCTTTTGTTAACATCCTCTGAAAGAAGAACGACATCTACTGCACCAACACCAATGTCACTCCTGACCTCATCTTCCCCGTAAGCTGAGAGACCACCATCAGTTTTCCTAATTTCTCTGAAAAATCTTTGGATATACTCCTTTTCTTCCATTAAGTCAATATCTTGAATCGAGTCTCTTGCCACATCAACAAGTTCTTTTAGTCCCGATTCGTCAGTATATCCCACATCGAACGTGCTAATAACTTTTTTCTGAAGTTCGTGATGAAGGTATCCCTCATCAATAAAGAAATCCTTTGTCGCACCTGGACCACCAATGAGAAGTCCTGCAAGTTCGGTCCTTGAAAGAAAAATATCTGTGGCACTATCCGCCACTTTTTTGAAAAATTCATGTGCAGCAATTCTGATAAGCCTTTCAAATCTCAATGACGATTGACCACCTTGATGATGCTTACTCGGAACAAGCGAGTCAAAATGTTTCATAGGAACTATCCTACTTCCTGTAAGAACACCAAGTGTAGCTTCACGTCTGTCGATTACTATTAAGCCGTATGACTTTTTATCAGCTAACATGGCCTCTAATGGTTCTGTGTAAAACACTGAATCACATCGATACAAAAATGTCGTAATTGCCTCTGGGGGTTCCACAACATACTGTACCATCTTCGTTTGATCCCCAGCTCGCGGAATCTCTCCGCAGAAAACAACAATTCCGTTAGGAGGAGCTACTTTATACGTTTTTAATCTTGACATTATAGAATCAATAGCCCCTTGAACGTTCTTCATAGTAGACTTCGATTTGATATTAGATGACTGTGAATATTCATCCCGCAGGTATGCCATAACGTCCGAAATTTGCCTTGTTGCTGGAACATATAGGGAAATAAGTTCAGTACCACGACCTCGCACTCCCATAATTTCTTGCATTACCTTTTTAAAGTCATATCTCGCCTTCTGAATCGATTCAGATTCTGCCATACAAACACTCTAAACTCAGGCAAACTAATAATTATAATAAAAGTGTCGGTAATATATGGACAAAGTTGTTGTTTCAATCGGTGGTTCAGTACTAATTCCCGGAAAAGAAGATTCAATTTATATCAAAGCCCTTGCCAATATGTTAAAGGAAGTTTCTAATGAAGTATACCTTATAGTTGTCTGTGGAGGAGGCCAAGTTGCTAGATATTATTCAGACGTAGGAAAAAATCTTGGGGGCAGTATCAAACAAATTGATGAGCTCTGCATTGAAGTTACTAAAATTAATGCAGGTCTCCTGTCCATAGCTCTTGGTGAAAATGGATTAAGAAGTATTCATACGAACATAGAAAACTGCATCAATATGACGAGTGTCGGCAAAGTTTCCATTATGGGCGGCACAGAATCTGGGCACACAACTGATGCAGTAGCTGCAATGATAGCTAAAAAATACAAGGCAAATCGTATAATTAACGCAAGCAACGTCAATGCAATTTACTCTGACGACCCGAAAAAAAATCCTAATGCAAAAAGATATTCAGAAATGACAATAGACGAACTTAGCATGATCATATATAACGAACACGCTCCCTGCAAATCTTCCATCTTCGACCCACTAGGCGTAAAAATCATAAGAGATTCTAAGATCGACCTTACTGTAGTGAATGGAAGAAACCTCAAGGAACTAAAGAACGCAATTCTTGGAAAAGAGATAGAAGGCACACATGTTAGGCCCAATTAGATTCTATCAACGTTTCTTGATGAGATTCTCTCAAAACCCAATGAATCAACCAAATCTTCTATTCTTTTCTCTTCGGGCTCTCCTATTGAATTGTGATGAATGTAAATAACATCAGCACTAGATTCCCTCACAGCACTACTTATCATTCTAATAATTTCATCATCCGTAGCACCTTTGAGCTGATAAGTCGGAATCATATGTCCAAAATCTACCTTGTAGGTAAATGCCATCTCAGAAAATCTTGGTGCATAATGCCCTCCTCCTATTCCAACTGCCACCATATAATTTTCACTATTTCGTCGTAAAAACGCATCTACAAGAGTATCGGCAGCGCGAATATCTGTCCACCGATTTCTATCACTTCCAATCTCCATGTACATTGTCGGTACATTAACAAATGGGCCATGATGAGTAACCTCAAAAGATACGCTATATTCAGAATTATTGTTCAACTCTTTTATCGATCTAAGCGTTGCCGTCATTGTATGTGGTGTCGCTTTAACTAATGTCCCACACATTCCTCCCATTTGGTTATCTCTGTAATTTCCAATAGCATGGACGGTGAGAGCGGGTTTGTTACTTGCAGAACTATGGCGGCTGAGAAATACAATTTCATCCACCTTTATACCAAAATTTTTAGCTTCTTGATCTATATTCTCAGCAAAAACATGCATGCGATCAATGGTCATCATAACCATTTCATCACACGAAGCATATGTGTTAACACCATCTGAACCAATATCCTCCCACTCATATTTAGAGAAAAATCGGTTTTTCATATTCAAGGACGGAGGATCACCATCATAACACACTAGGAGAATCGACACAAAACCACCACTCTTCCATACACAGACACTCCGCCAACTCCAGAAACTTCATGCCGGTGCCACATACTTTTGCGCATGTGTTCACGCTCCAACTAGTTCTTATCACCATAGCCATCGATAAATTCTCATCCACTCGTGGCTAATCGATCACCCAGCCAAATATTGAAACAACGACTCCGCTATAGAGCCTTACTATAAAGATCCATCTCACATTTATAAAAAAATAAAATCGATATTCACACTAATCAAAACACTCGTTTAAATTAAACATTACCTCAATCTAACGGTCTCAAGGTTAAGTGGTGCCTTCGTCTCAATCTTGTATCTCTGATATATCGAAGACGCAAAATCAATGCATTTACGATCTTCCCCATGTCCAACAATGATCTTAGAAGGTTTTGGTTCAAGTGTTGAAATGAATTTTATCAATTGCTTACGGTCTGAATGCCCAGAAAAACCATCAATGGTGGCAACATTCATCTCAACATCAAGATCAATATACCTCCCCCTATCGTTAAGTGTAATCTGTTTCATGCCCTTCTGAATCCTACGACCCATAGAGTTCTCACTCTGGTATCCAACAAATATGAGCCAATTTTTCTTGTCATCTACCCATTCTTTAAAGTATTCCATAACAGGCCCTCCTGTCATCATACCACTTGTCGCGAGGACAATACAGGGATCGGGCATATGACATATCTCTTCCCTCATTGCGGCTGTTTCAACACGTTTAAAAATAGGTGAAAGAAAAGGATTTTCATTTTGCTGAAATATTTGTGTCTTTAACTGACTATTGAGATATTCCGGATATGCCGTATGGATAGATGTTGCCTCCCAAATCATGCCATCAAGATAAACAGGAACCTCAGGAATGCGCTTTAAACGCATCATCTCTTCGATGACAAGCATAACCTCCTGTGATCTTCCTACTGCAAAGACAGGGACTAGTACTTTACCACCGGTGTTACTTGCCTGCCTAAGAAGATCTTCCATTACAGCAGAAGCCTCTATACGACTAGGTTGCATATCATTACGTCCCCCATACGTCGATTCAATAACCATCGACTCCAACCGAATAAATTTATTAGTTGCCTGATTAAAAAGCCACGTCTTCTCAAACTTAGTATCTCCAGTAAACGCAACATTATGGAATCCATTGCCGATATTAAAATGAGCAATTGATGAGCCAAGAATGTGCCCTGCATTAAAAAAAGTTAGTCTTACGTCCGGTGAAATATCCGTAGTCATATCATATCCTATCGGAATCGTATGTAGAATTTCGTTTCTCACATCTCCTGCATCAAACATGGATTTTCCAGACTCACTCCATGTAAGTTTAATAGAATCTAGCTGAAGAAGTGCCATTAAGTCTCTCGTCGGAGGCGTGCAGTAAACAGGGCCATCATACCCAAGTTTAAATAAGGCAGGAAGAAGCCCGCAATGATCCATATGTGCATGCGTAACAACAACAGCATCTAGACTTGATAGCGGCTGCACTTCTGGCATTCTAAGATAAGGCATAGCATCACTTGACGGATCTAAACCGCAATCAATCAGAATTTTACTTTCCTTCGTCGTCAGAAGTGTACATGACCTTCCAACCTGTCTAAATCCACCAAGGGCAGTAACTCTAGCATACTGCTCTCCGGAATCAAGCGTATCTCGTGATATTCGTCTCCCAATACGCTTAAGAATATTTTGTCTCTCTTCGCGACTATATCTAAGATATCCGCGAATATCATCAATAGTCTTAGATTGAATCGGAGGAGCTCTAACAGGTTTTACATTCCACCCTGTCTCCCTCTTCATATCATTGAGTAATCGCCCACCCTTGCCAATAATAGAGCCGGGATTAGTTGTTTCCACAGTAACAACACTTGTATCATAATCAAAATACAACCCTGTAATCTTTGCACTGTCGGAAGTCATATCCATAATTTTTTTCTCTACTTCATCTGTATTCTCCAGAGTAGACGGGTCTGGACGTACATCAAATCTTCTTTTAAGATTTTTTGCAAGTGCCTTTGTAATATCAGGATTTTCAGAATACTTGTCAAAATTTCTAGTATATATAACAATCATTGGTCCTTCAAATTCAATAGATGCAATATCATAATCAGAAGGAACATTTTTTCTGATCTCTTCCCTCAAATAATCGAACAACTTATCTGTGTTCATAGCTGAGCCAACTGAAATTGTAAGAAAAATGTTTAAAAATGAAAGAAATCTGTTCTACGGTACTCAATAAGGATACCTGAATCCAAGTTCAGTAACACGTGTTCTAGTTTCCTCATCAGAAAGAAACCTCATGCCATCTTTGTCTATCACTGAAACTAACATCCCCCCACCAGACGCATTGTCTCTGCTTATAGCAGAGTTGAGTGCAGTTATGACAAGGTCTCTCCCCTCTTCAAATGTCATATTCGGCTTGTAACCAGCCTCAAGAGCCCCAAGAGCGTAAACCGATCCCGATCCAGTAGAGATAACATTGTCCTCAATATATCCCCCAGCCCCATCTATACTATACACATGGCCGCCTGTCTTATCATACCCTCCTATGATGAGACCAAGGTAAAATCCCTGCCGAATTATATCAGAAGCCAATGTCGCCGCAGCATTAGCAGTAATGCTTCCTCCTTTTTTCATCTCATAAAGGGCAATCTCGCTTTGCATGTATCTGACCATTAACTGCGCATCACCGACAAGACCTGCAATGGTCATCCCAATATTATCGGCGATTTTGTAAATCTTCTGAACGTGTGAATGTGCAATCTGATTTGCCATTGTCGCTCTTCGATCAGATGCCATAATAACACAATCCTTACATCTTATTCCGATCGTAGTAGTCCCAGTTTTGAGAACACCTTCAGTCACACATACGCCTCCCAAGAACCCAAACTTCGTCAAAAGGCGGCCAACCAGCCAACCCGCAGGAGCGCCGAACACATGATTCTTTATATAACTTATGTACCACCAGCCACAGCGTTTTTCCACATTAGTTGCAGCGATGAACTCATAACGCATAACTCATGTGTTTCACGCTCCTTGTTCTGAAGGGGCACACCAAACTAATAAGCAGCCAACAAATTCACTACACGAACAGCCTCACGGGATGAGTGTGATGAAATTTGTAATAACACGGCCCCCGCTCCACAAGATCTGAAAATTAAATAATTGCTATCACGCTATAAGTTAAGCACCTATCCTTCACATGCACATTCCAATAGTATATCGCGCAGCACGCCCATACGAAACATAAAACTTCGCCGGTTGGACTGTATAGAACCTAACAATCCTACACTTCTGACTCGTCATGCATATACAACAACACTGAACATCAAAATCGTTACAAATGCTGACTGGATGCAACGCACATCATAATGCGTTAAACAACGTATCCGTAATAAAATAATTTTAAACGAGACAGACATACAAACCATATTTCGATAAATGTATTGAAAATCGAGGCGCGGAGCGATTATGTATGAACGTTGACGAACTCAATATTTCAGACGATGTTAAACAAGCTTTAAGAAGTCAAGGTTACACAAAGTTATATCCACCACAAGAAGTCGCAATTCCTAAAGCACTTTCTGGAAAAAATTTAGTCGTAGAGGCACCTACTGCAAGCGGCAAATCTCTTATTGGACTTACCGCCGCTATTAAGACTATACTTGAGAGAAAAAAGAAAGTTTTGTACATCGTTCCCCTAAAAGCGTTGGCGTCCGAAAAAAAAGATGATATGGATAAACTCTCTCTTTTAGGTATCAAAACAGCTGTGAGCACAGGCGATCTCGATTCAGACGAGAAACAGTTAAATGATTCTAATTTCATAGTCGCCACGTCTGAAAAAACGGATTCTCTCCTTAGGCATGGAAGCAAGTTAATTGATGATGTTGGACTTGTAATAGCAGACGAGATTCATCTCATTCATGACGTTGATAGAGGCCCTACTTTAGAAATTGTGCTAACCAAAATCAAAAGAAAACTCAATGAATGTCAAATTATTGCGTTATCAGCTACAATATCTAACGCAGACGAACTTTCTGCATGGCTCAACGCAGATCTTGTGAAAATAAACTGGAGGCCTATCCCTCTGTATGAAGGCATTTATTACAACCAACAAATCAGATTTGCAAATGGGCGCGTCATAAATGTTCTAGAAAATGGAGATAGCGTATGGTCCTTAATGGAACAAACTTTTCAGAATGGAGGACAGTGTATAGTCTTTGTGAACGCAAGACGTTCTACAGAATCACTCGCAACAAAATACTCTTCAAAAATGAAAAAGTTTGTAGAAAGAGATCTCGCAGACAATGAAATTTCTGAAATTGAGGGTGATGTTACATCACTAGGAGTTAAATTAGTAAAGTGTATAAAACACGGAATCGCGTTCCATAACGCGGGGCTTACATTTGGACAAAGACGATACGTTGAAAAAAACTTTCGAAACGGAAATATCAAGTGTATAGTAACCACTCCAACTTTAGCAGCAGGAATAAATCTTCCCGCAAGAAGAGTTATCATAAGAGATACCAAACGCTTCGAGGCTAATTCTGGAAGTATACCTATTCCAGTTATGGAAATTAAACAAATGTGCGGACGCGCTGGAAGGCCACATTTCGATTCTTATGGAGAAGCGATTCTCGTAGCTAAGAACTATAGCGATTATAGAAATCTTATGGACAACTATATAATGTGCGAATCTGAAAGTGTTATATCTAAACTTGGCAGCGAAACTGTTCTAAGAAATCATATATTGGGCCTCATCGCCACCGGTGATGCATCGTCTGTTAGAGACATAATAAACTTTCTAAAAGACACATTTTACGGCAATGAGTTTGAACTTTATGGAGTAGAAGACTCTATAGAAAAAATCATTAGCTTTCTAATAGAAGAAGGCATGGTTACAAGTCACGGTGCAGAAATAAAGATACTTCCGTTCGGTAAAAGAGTCTCTGAATTATATATTGATCCTAAATCAGCAGTTATCCTAAGAGAATCAATTCTTACAATGGAACCCAACACGCCTGATTTTCCAATTCTCCTGGCTGTTGCAATGACACCCGACATTATAGGGCTTTATCCAAGGAAAAAGGACATAGAAGAACTCATCCTATTGGAACAAAAGTGGAAAGGTAAATTCATAGTCAAAACACCAGACAGCACCAGCTTTCAGTATGAGTATTTTTTGAGCGATTTGAAAGTCGCCCATCTAATATATAAATGGATACATGAGGTCAGTGAGGATGACATTACAGAAGACTTCGGCATTGGCCCTGGGGACATAAGATCAAGAGTAGATATGGTGGACTGGCTCCTTTATGGAATGGCCGAAATTGGAATTGTCTACAAATACAGCGTAGTAAAAACAGTTCGAAATCTTCTCACACGTGTAAAGTACGGTATCAAAGATGATATCCTCGACTTGGTATTACTGAAAGGTGTTGGGAGAATAAGGGCCAGAACACTAGCTAATAACAATATAAAGAATCGAGAAGACATTTTAAAAATCAGCGAAGAAAAGCTCTCATCTATTCCTGGAATAGGAAAAATTCTTGCTCAGAATATAAAAAGGCAGGTTGGAGGCTTTGAATCAAAAATTTAATATTGCCAATCACAAAGCGACATGCTCTTAGTTTTAGCATTATAACAACTCAATATCTGACATTCTTCCCAAAACAATCTGTATGAAAAACAGAACGACAATCACTTTCAAATCTACAATGTATCCTACTCATTATTACTAATCGAACCCTATAATCTTCTTCCAAACCATAATAAAATAAAGTACGCATGTCATTGCGCCCCTCACAGTGACGTTATAATATGACGTTTTGCTTCAAAACTATAGGCATAAAAGGTAACACCTCGTTTGACGATATAATAAACTATTTTCAATCTTTGGGCGGAGATGTTATTTTAATAAACCCGACATACGTCTGCGGAAAAAACCACTTAATTTCCGCAGTTGAACATGCTAAAAGATCCCTTTTGAATGGTACCAACAGATCTAATGGGATTTTTACAGAAACTGCAATGTACATTGCAGGTGAAAAACAAATTTCAAAAGCTATAAAAAAGATTAAACCCGAGAAAAAATGCGGAGAGTATGCTGCGGTCATCATTAATATCGAAGGGGAAGTCGATCTAACCAAAATTAATATGATACGCGATGATTCAATACTAAATGCGAATAAAGAAAAGGCAGATACGCTAGGTCTTGATTACTCCTCAAAACTTCCCCTGGAAGACCTAGCACTAGAATCCGTAGCCGTCTTTGACGTATTAAAATAAATTCAGTGAGACGCATTATCCCGATTGCAAATAGCCTTTAATCACACTGGCACAAACTTATATCCGTAGTGAATAACCCCCGACCCACCATTCGAATCTAACTTGCGTAAAACTGCTCGAACAGGCATTCCAATTTCAACATCTTCAAGATTAACATCTGATACCTGTGAAGCTATCATCAATCCATCTTTCGTCCTAATTAGAGCTACAACGTACGGCTTTATACTATTGTTACATTCTGGAGCCTCGTATACAATGGAAAAAGTATAAATCTCTCCTTCTCTGCATACAGAGTAAGGTACCATTTTCCCAATACTCATTCTCCTGCAACGAGGACATATACTCCTCGATGGAAAATACGCCCTTTCACACACAAGGCACTTCGTACCCCGAAGATTATACTTCCCCGGGATTTCCCTCCACTCTTTTGCTGCCGATGACATTAAACCGCCTCTAAAATACTAACAGTAACAGCTGAACCGGTTCCACCAACATTTTGTGCGAGTCCATATTTAGCATCTTTAACTTGTCTCTTATCAGCTCTATATCTAAGCTGATCCGTAATCTCTATAATTTGTGCTATTCCTGTTGCACCTGTTGGATGGCCTCTCGCCTTTAATCCTCCAGATGTGTTAACAGCAAGCTTTCCCCCACCTACAGCCACCTCACCATTGAGAATTGCCTTTCCTGCAGTACCTTTTTTAAAAAATCCAAGGTCTTCCATCGCCATTATTCCTGCGGGAGTGTAATTATCGTGAATTTCTGCAACAGATATATCTGATGGCTTTATTTTTGAAATTTCATACGCTTTTTGGGCAGCAATTCGAGTTGCTTCAAATGACGTGATTGTACTTCTTTGAAATAATGCCAAAGTGTCGCTAGCTTGTGTCACTGCAGACACTTTTACAAAGGAATCAGTGTGTTTTCTAGCACATTCCAAAGGACAAATAACAACTGCTGCCGCACCATCCGAAATAGGTGCACAATCAAATATTCCGAGCGGATCTGCCACTTTTGACGAGTGAAGTACAGAGTCTAGCGTTATAGCCTTTCTATACTGTGCATATGGATTTAATACACCATGTATGTGACTGTTCACTGAAACAGAGGCAATTTCTTCTCGAGTCGCAATTTTATCATGAATGATCCTTCTAGCAATCATCGCATAAAGAGAAGCAAATGTAATTCCCATAGACGCTTCCCAATCCGCATCCGATGTCGAATCCAAGACAGAACTTATTAGAGAATCGTCAAGATCTGTCATCTTCTCAGCTCCCGCCGCTACAACATAATCTTGCATTCCTGAAGCTACAGCCATAACTCCAGCCCTGAACGCAACTCCTCCAGACGCCTCCCCCGCCTCAACCCTTGTGCTAGGTATGTGATTAGAGGCAAGTCCAGAATAATCTGCGACAAGAGCATCGATTTGTTGTTGATTTATAAATCTCCCAGCTGACATGTTCCCTATATACATCCCATCAATCTCTCTCCCAGTGAGATTGGCATCCTCTATAGCTTTTAATCCCGCCTCAATACCCAGTGCTCTAAATGAGTCATTCCAAAGCTCTCCAAATCTGGTTATTCCAACCCCTATGACCGCCACCTCCCTCATATAAATCACTCTTGCATGACAATTTTCCCCTTATATTTTGCATACGTGGCATAATTGATATAAACAAGATTCTCTAGAATAGTATTCATCGTTAGCGCATTTTCCCTCCTGTAACTTTTTATTTCATTTGTAACTGTAATATCAAACGCATCGCTCCCAGCCCCAGAACCATACGACGTTACAAATATTCTGTCCCCCGCCTTAGCCACATCTAATATAGCCGAGAGCCCAAGTGGAACTGCACCGCTATATGTATTACCAATATTCGGCGTAAGTAAACCTACTTCGATTTGTTCCTGTGTAAATCCCAACTGCGTCGCCACTTTTACAGGAAATTTCCCGTTAGGTTGATGAAATATCGCATACTCATAATCATCAGGCCCAGTATTTACAGCGTCCATCATCATTTTTGCAGCAGACACAATATGTCTAAAGTAAGCAGGTTCTCCCGTAAATCTCCCCCCATGTTTTGGATATGGCTGACCCTCCCTTCTCCAAAAGTCTGGCGTATCTGTTGTAAAACTAAGTGTGTCATTTATATTAGCAATAACTTTCTCTGATCCAATAAGATAAGCTGCTCCACCGGCAGATGCCGAATATTCCAATGCATCACCAGGAGCCCCATGAGACGTGTCGGCCCCGATCGCAATGCCGTACCTTATCATTCCAGAAGAGACCATTCCAATACATATTTGCATTGCTGCTGTTCCAGCTTTACACGCAAATTCCAGGTCAGCCGCCATCATCGCTGGTGTTGCTCCAATAGCTTCCGCGACTATTGTAGAAGTTGGTTTTACAGCATATGGATGTGATTCTGATCCAACATATATTGCACCAATATCTTTTGGATTTACAAAAGGCACTCTTGCAAGCATGTTTCTAGCAGCTTCCGTTGATATAGTCACCGTATCTTCATCAGGATTAGGCACTGATTTTTGATGAATGTGAAGATTTCTTCCTATTGCCTTGCCATCCACACCCCAGACTTCCCCAATTTCTTCCGGAAGTATTCTATATCTGGGTACATAAGCTCCATAACTGACTATTCCTACATTCATCAGTAGTTTTCCTCGAGTGCCCGGCCTACGCTTTCAATATTTAATTTTGTTACTAAAAACACACAATACTTAGCCTGGATCTTGCACTTCCTCATTTTTAATTTTCAAAATCAATGATCATAATCCCCTTGACCTACAATCACGTCAAAACTTGTTATGTATTACATCTTGAGCAACGAAATCAAAATTTATTTTTCATCAAATTCTTTCTGCACCAAGCGAAATGATCAGCGTTTCCACGTCCAACAAATAAAAATTGCAAACGTCATCAACTCAACAACGGCCTTCTAACATCAAATATATTTTTAAATCAAGAGTACTTTTATACGTTTCTCTAGAGCTACTACGAACATAGCAAACATTTTTTTATTAATGATTTATGGTAGGAAACATCGGGCCCTTGGGTTAGCTTGGTATACTTGTGCCTTCGGGAGGCATAGACTTCGGTTCAAATCCGGGAGGGCCCACTGCACATTTTACTCAAGACGTGCATCGTGCACCGCTTTTCAATAAAGAAATCGCCTTGATATCTTTGGCCTTCCTTTCGATAAATCTTCCAATGAACCCTCAGCAAACAGTTTCTTAAATTTAAACTCACCATGTCGCATTCATCATAGGTATCCCCATTTTTAGTATGTTCTAAAAACTGTTCCACCCGGACTCGCAACATATTTTATAGAGAGTACAGCAACAGGCACTCCAATAATATTTTCTTGAGTATGCAATAGATCCATGCATATGCACTCACAGTGCACAGAAGAGTAATATTTTGGATTAAATTTCACTAGCGATGATCAAAATTTATTGTGATGGGGGATCTAGAGGTAATCCAGGTAAATCCGCCTGTGCTATTGTTATTGTTAGAGACGAGACTATCGTTTTTGAAGAAGCATACTTTATAGGTATATCCACTAACAATTTTGCGGAATATAGAGGATTAATTGCATCCATGAAAAAAGCAATTGAAATGAAAGAAAAAGAAGTTGAATTTATAATGGATTCTCTTCTCGTTATTAAACAAATGAATCGAGAATATGAAGTAAAGTCTGAAAATCTAAAAAGCCTTAATTTAGAAGCGAACAACCTTTCATCGAAATTTGTAAAGACAAGATTCACACACGTGAGGCGTACCGACAAATTTATCTCACGTGCAGACTACCTTCTCAACTGCGAGATGGATCGTCACTGAATCTCTTCGATAAGATTACTAATTTTCACGAGTTTTTGTTCTCCAGATACCATATTTCGTAACATTACAGAGTCTTGCTGTATCTCTTGTGCTCCCACAATAACAACGTACTCTGCTCCAATTGCGGAAGCATACTTCATCGCTTTCGAAACCCTACGCCCCATTATTTCAATATCAGAAACAATATCCGCCGCCCTAAGATTCGCTACAACACGTGACGCGTAGATTTGCATATCTTTAGACGTTGGAAGAACGTACACTTTGATACTCTCACTCTCACAAACCAAACCCTCTTTTTCTGCAGCTATAATGGCCCTATCAAATCCAACCGCGAATCCGGTAGAAAATACTCTCTCTCCACCAAATAGTTCGGAAAGTGAGTATGCTCCCCCTCCACATATCTGCTTTTCAGCGCCAAGTGTCGGGGCTTCAACTTCAAAAACTATTCCTGTATAATAATCGAGCCCCCTGACAACTCCGAGATCAATCACAACATTCCCCACTCCCATTGCCAGCAGTAGATCAAAAACTCTTCTTAGATAGTCTCCAGTCTCCCCAGGCACACGTGAAAGTACATCCACACCACCAACTGTTTCCGTGAATTCAAAAATACCACGTATGTTTTCTTCTGATACCCCCATTTCCAGAAGTAACAATCTGGCTTCATCATAGAGTTTCTTATCCAATTTTTGAAGAACCCCAACAACGCATTTTTCTGGTACCCCTGCGCTAATTACCTTTTGTTTAAGGATTCCGATGTGCCCTATCTTAATTATATAATTCTTTAATCCAAACACCTTAATCATAGACGATGCCATAGCAATAATTTCTGCATCCGATTCGGCATCAAAATTCCCAATCAGTTCGGCACCAAATTGAAAAAACTCCCTATATCTCCCACTCTGAGGCCTTTCATATCTAAAGCACTGGCCAAAATAAAATACCTTGATAGGCTTCGGGTTATTGCTCATTTCATTAACAAACATTCGAATAGTCGGAGCAGTCATTTCTGGCCGAAGTGCAATTTCTCTATTTCCCTTATCCTTGAAAACGTAAAGCTCATCAAGTACATTAGGCCCAGACTTAAGAGTAAAAAGCTCTGACTCTTCAAATATTGGCGTTGCAACTTCTCGGAAACCAAAAGTCTTCGCAACTCTTCTTAGAGCAGCCTCGTAATGCCTTCTTTTCTCCATTTCATCTGGAAGAAAATCTCTTGTTCCACGTGGACGCTGAACCATACCTCAATGATGTAATACCCTCTATAAATGAGTTTAACGAACAAAACAAAATTTCTAAAAGCTTTTTCTAACAACTATACAGAGAATATCCTCATCCATAACAACGTGTTCTAATCCAACAGTTTGTCCTGGAAACTTGACACTTTTTCCCCAAATCATCGCATATCTAAAATTTGAGCGGAATTGTCTGTGAATCAATTCACAAATATCCTCAACAGTATTTCCGCGTTTAACGATCAGTGGAATATCCATATCTGCTTTCTGTCCCTGGGGTTTAAGATAAACACGAATCATATCTATTGTATCATAGATGCCCTGTTTCAACTCCTCCATTCCAGTCCCATTAGTCGCAGAACATAAAAACTGTCTGTACTCTTTGTTATGCTCTTTAGCTCTTTCAAGTTCGTCGTAAGTTGCTACATCCACCTTATTGACAGCCATTATCGCCTTTATGTAGACACGATTTCCGGCAAGGACGTCTAACATTTGTTCAACATTTATGTCTTCACGTACAACAACAGTAGCATTGACATAACCATACGCTGCAGTCATTTCTTTAATTGTTCTCACATCAATCTTTGTCAATTTCAATGTTGGCTTAACTTGAATTCCGCCTTGATCACCACTTGTAATTGTAACATCTGGCCTATGTTGATTCAAACGAATTGCAGCATTGTACAATTCGTTGAAAAGAACTGAGATATCTGAATTAAAAACATCCACAACCAGAAGAATAACATCTGCAGATCTAGCAGCTGCAATCACCTCTCTTCCTCTTCCTCTGCCTCCAGATGCTCCCTTTATAAGACCTGGCATGTCTAATATCTGAATTTTTGCATGGTTATACTCCATTACCCCTGGAACAACGGTCAGCGTTGTAAAATTATATGCTCCTACTTCTGAGTTCGCGCCTGTAAGCTGATTAAGAATCGTAGACTTACCTACGCTAGGAAATCCCACAAGGGCCACAGTTGCATTTCCAGCCTTTTTGATATAGAAGCCCCTAGTACTAGTCTTAACAGATTTTCTTCTCTCATCCTCTGCAGTCAAGCGAGCAATTTTAGCTTTGAGCTTCCCAATATGGCCTTCAGTAGCTTTATTATACTTCGTCTTAGAAATTTGCTCCTCTAGCTCCTTAATTTGCTCTTCGATTGTAGCCGTATCCTACCTCCTCTAAGACAAGTGACGGGGCATGAGTATTTTTACATTTACCTAAGCAGACAGAAATTAAATACAGGAGTTTAATCCCCGCCCGCGAGAAGTATGGCTGAGGGAACAGAGGTCATGTCGAGGTCTATCGAGCATAAGACTGCAACACTGGTAGGGCTCACCATCACACTGGCAATCGGTACTTTCCTATATTACATAGGTTTGTTCACATCCTTTTACGGAATGGGTTTTATTTTCATAGGAATTGTCCTCCTTGTCATCCCTCGGTCTTTTGGGTGTCACAATTTTAGAATAATGGTTTTGTTTGGGATAGTATTTTTCCTAATTGCAACTATCATCGGCGCCTTTGCTGTATCAAAGCCGATGCTCGAAATGGATTGGAATCAACCTAATAACTCAAATATTGCCATACAGGTAGAACGTGATGGGACAGCGAATCTCTCTATTAATTACAAAAATGTGGCGAATATAGAAGATATCTACGTTGAATTCGAAAAAGTCACGTGGGTTTGCTATAACCAATACCGCGCATTCTCAGATGGCAGTCACCAGTATAAGTTAGACTCATCACAAGATTTCTGGGAAGTATCTGACGTCAAAGTATCCACAGATAACGTTTATTTCTACACATTTTTTACATTCGATGAATTGAATGAAAAAAGATTAATAGAGTCAGGATTCTACTCCCCTTGCGAATCCAATATAGCAATATTAGCACTAGAAACTAACGCGTACTATGTTGGAATATCTGCTGCAATATTCATGTTCATACTCTTCTTTGTTAGGGAATTTAAGAGAAATCTGGATAAGACGAGAGCAATAATGGAGGCCGAAGGTCGCCTTTACCCAAAAGGACACGGTTGCTGCAAACATTGTGGAAGTATTGTCCTCCCTGGAGAAATACACTGCAAAAAATGTGGCACGGCTGTTGACATACCAAATAAATTTCAAGCAAAGAAGACTGAATTTTTCCAATGCTCCGAATGTAACGCCGAAATTCCGATGAATGCAAGCACATGTCCCACATGTGGTGTCAGTTTTGATGAAGAAGACGAAATTGTTTTTAGTAGCGAATCCATCATCAGTAGATCGAGTTAAAATCGATGTGTTTTAGCCTTTATCAACTCTGATATCTCCTCACCGGAATAATCATCAACCATATTTTGTATTTAGGTGTTAACAGAAATATAAGATTGAGATATCAAACTGACCTTCTTTTAAGAAACATCAAATTTTATATTTCTAGTATAACTTTAACACCAAAATAGATATGGATTCTCAGATGTCCACGAGCGGAAATACTCAAACTATGTCAGAGCTTGAGGAATATAATGTTCCCACAGCCAGAAAACTAGTCGCCAAGCAACAAGAAATATCTGTCGCCGAATTTTTTGAAAAGAATAAGCACATCCTTGGTTTTGGTTCAAAATCCAAATCTCTTCTTATGGGCGTTAAAGAAGCTGTAGATAACTCCTTAGACGCTTGTGAAGAGGCTAGAATTCTTCCTGACATTAATGTCAAAATATTGCGCTTTCCAGATGACGAATACAAAATTTTTATTGAAGATAATGGCCCAGGTATCTCCCATGAGATGATACCAAATGTATTCGGACGTCTTCTTTTTGGATCTAGATTCCATTCACTTAGACAATCTAGAGGACAGCAAGGTATCGGTATTTCAGCCACTATCATGTACGGTTTCAATACAACAGGGAAGCCAGCACATATAAGGTCTAAAATCAAGGGCAAAAATGAAACCGCGTGGGAAATGGACTTGTCTATTAATATAAAAACAAACCGTCCTATTACTTCTAACGATAGATCTTTTATTTGGAAAAATAAAACACATGGTACCAGCATAGAGTATACCACCAGAGGCAGGTACATAACAGGAAAGCAATCCATTTTTGAGTATCTAAAAAATACTGCAATAGTCAACCCTCATGTCAGAATTGTTTTTGTTGACCCTGACGAGAAAATGTATGTCTTTGAAAGAGCAACAAATACGATGCCGATCAAATCAAAAGAAATTAAACCACATTTATCCGGAATGGAAATTGGTGACATTCTTCGATTAGCACAAAATACGCCACAAAGAAACGTTAAAACATTTCTTTTGAATGACTTCTCATCGGTAACGTCAAGATTAGTTAAAGAAATACTTCATAAATCCAACGTTTTGGAGGATAAAAAACCGTTTGAGATCACATATGATGATGCTAAGAACATAATCAAAGTAATTGAAACATGTAAAATTTCGCCTCCGCCTGTTAGTTGTCTTTCTCCTATTGGGGACGTATTGATCAAAAGAGGATTGATGAATGTCTTAGAAGGGATGCGCCCTGAATATTATGCTCCCCCGGTAACAAGATCCCCAAAGTCAATCGGCGGAAATCCATTTATTGTAGAAGTCGGAATTGTTTACGGCGGGGACATACCATCAGACGGACCTGTTACCATTCTAAGAATAGCAAATCGTGTCCCACTTTTATTTCAATCTGGGGCGTGTGCAATAACCAAAGCTATCGCCGATATAGACTGGAGAAGATATGGTTTAGAGCAAAGAGGTGGCAAAGGCATCCCGTATGGCCCCGCTATTTTTCTAGTTCACATAGCCTCAACTAAAGTTCCATTTACATCTGAAGGTAAAGAAGCCGTGGCTGATCTTCCAGAAATCAGCCGCGAAGTTCAGTCGGCACTCAAATTCTGCGCAAGAAGCTTGAGATCTCATTTAAATAAGGCAGACAAAAAGGAAAAAACATATACAAAATTCAAAATTGTCAGAGAAATCCTTCCAAATATTGCAAGAAAATTGGCAAACCTTCTTGATCGCCCTATTCCCGATTTAAGTGAGACAATATCAAAAATTATGAATGTAGTATGGATTGAATCCTCAACAAAGACAAATAGCAAAAAAAATAAAGTTATAACTTATAGCGTGTACAACTACACAGACACTGAAAAAAGTCTGTGCGTGCATACCAAGGTACCTAAAAACTCTGTTAACTCGACTCTTTTTACAAGTCCTCACTTCACAGAAATGAGCGAGGATGGAAAAATTACCTGGGCTATAAGAAACATTCCGCCGACAAAGTGTGTTGAAATATCTTTTGAGTTGGATGGTAAAATGGCTAGCGTCTCCTCAGATAATGATGTTTATGTTTCTGGCATTAACTCTCTCATGGTGATAGGTGCCGAGCAACTACCAGGCGATTGGAACATCAAAGAAGCACAAATTATCGAAGTGAATTCTAGCTTTAGTAGCCATGCCACTATACAGAGGCAGGTTGAATACTTTGGAAACGAATAAAAGACAAAAAATTGCCATTGATAATCTAATAAAAATAGCCACATCAGCATATGATCAAATTAGCATAGGGGATATTCCACGTCTATCTCTCCCTCTTAGGGATAAAAAGAACATAGAGTTTGATTCAAGATACAATGTTTGGAAGTATGGTAATCTTAAATCCATTCGCTCTGCAAAAACAGCTCAGGGCGCATTAATGATGCTTAGGACTGTTTACACAGTGGATTTCATTAGAGAAATGATCAAAACAAACAAATCATCTACTTTAAGAGAGATGTATTACATATCAGAGGGATGGAACAACGCGAAGTTCTGTTCGCAAGACGAGAGCAACTCACTAGCTGAGGACCTTGAAGTCGCTACTGGCTGCATGAGAGAGGATTTTAAGCTGCGCCCGGAAGAGTCAGGGGCAAAGGTCTATGGAGATTTGAATTTTTCCATCCCAACGACCAAAGGAATCTGGAGGAAGAGTAATTGCATTGACGATGTCTCCGCAGAAGGATTCTCTATCCCATACAAAGTCGAAGAAGATTCATTCAAAATCGAACTAGGCAACGCAAAATTCATAATTGCAATCGAAACAGGGGGCATGTACGCGAGACTAATAGAAAATGGTTTCCCAGAAAAAAACAATTGTATCTTGATTCATCTGTCCGGTCAACCGGCAAGGTCAACTAGGCGCCTCATAAAGAGGCTCAATGAAGAATACTGCCTACCAGTAGCTGTTTTCACAGATGGAGACCCCTGGTCATTTAGAATATACGCGTCCGTAGCATATGGCGCAATAAAAACTGCACATATATCGGATTATCTTGCGACCCCGGCCGCCAAGTTTATAGGTATCACTGCATCCGACATCATAAACTACGAACTCCCGACAGACAAGCTCAATGATAAAGATATTAATGCCTTAAATGCTGAGCTCTTAGATCCAAGATTTGGAAGTGAGTTCTGGATAACAGAAATACAAACAATGATAGATAATGGAGAAAAAGCCGAGCAACAGGCCCTAGCTAAATATGGCTTAGACTACGCAACCGACAGGTACCTCCCCGAAAAGCTTGTGAGTATAGGAATCCTCTGATTTATAAGTCAAAATACTCACGTGTCCTTCAATCCTAAAATGATAGTGCAACATACGCAATTGCAGACATGTGTTTTTTAGTACTGCCAATAATCATTATAAGTCGTAATGCAATTTCGGATCCATGCAGGGCTTTCTCAGACCAAAGGCAATCGCTATTATTGGAGCGACCAACGATCAAACAAAAATCGGTGGAATGCTTGTAAGGAACCTTATTAATGCGGGATTTGACAAGTCCAAAATATTTCCAATTAATCCCAAAGGCGGAGAAATTCAAGGCATAAAGGCTTATAAGTCAGTTGTCGACGTGAACGAGCCCATAGATCTTGCTATAGTTTCAATTAAGTCTGCGTATGTTGTTCCGGAAATGGACAACCTCAATAAGGCAAACATTAAGCACGCAATTATTCTCACTGCTGGATTTAAGGAAGAAAGCAAAGAAGGCGCAGAACTTGAAAAGCAACTTGTACTAAAGGCAAAGGAATACGGCATCAGAATCCTCGGCCCAAATTGTTTCGGCATGATGGATCCTAAAAATAAAATCAACGTAACATTTGCGAAGAATATGCCCAAAGCCGGGAACCTTTCCATATTATCTCAGTCAGGTGCAGTTGGCTCTTCAATGCTGGACTGGGCATGTCAGTACGATGTTGGAATCGCTAAATTTATAACATTTGGAAACAAGTGTGATACTAAAGAGACTGATTTCTTCGCTTCATTAGCAGAAGACGAAAATACAAAAGTTATCGGAATGTATTGTGAAGGGATTCCTAACGGCAAAGAGTTCATTGAGGCTATAGAAAATATCCCAAAGAAAAAACCGATTGTCGTCTTTAAAGCGGGGTCCACATCCGCTGGAGGCGCGGCTGCATCATCTCATACAGGCTCGATTACAGGCTCAGATGCTGTAAATGACGTCATTTTCAAAAAACTCAATATAATAAGAGCAAGAGATCTAGATGAATTATACGACGCATTTGGGATATTTCACGCGTTTAGCCACATGGACAAAGATTGTATCGGAATAGTCACCAATGCGGGCGGTTTAGGTGTCATGTCCGCGGATGCAGCTTACAATGCTAAATACATAAGTGCAGCAAAACTCACTGATGCCACTATCCAAAGAATTCGGACTGAAGTACCAACAGTTGCAGGTGTTACCAACCCAATCGACGTTAGAGGAGATGCCAAGGCAGAATACTTCGAGAAGACTATCAAAATTATTCAGGAAGATCCTTCTGTAGGAGGCCTTGTTGTTATGGGATCACCTCTTGACACCGCAGATCTTGAATCCGTAGCTAACAATCTCGTTAAAATCAAGAGTGAAATTAAGGTACCAATTACTGTTTGCTGGGCCGGAGGTGTTAAATGTGGAAGAGCAGCCGATATTACTAGGTCGGGGGGCATTCCTACATATCCGACACCTGATAGAGCTATTCATGCTCTCGATCTTCTTAGAGGACATACAGTACGCGAACAGGTTAAGAAAACACCTATGATCGCTCCAGTAAAAAGTGGTAGGTCCGAGGTATTAGAAATTATTAACACGGCAAAAAGAGAAGGTAGAAATACGCTCACAGAATCCGAAGGAAAGAGGATTTTCGCAGCATATAGCCTTCCAGTTCCCGGAGAAGCAGTTGTAGATTCTGCAGAAGAGGCAGCCAAAGCATGCAACGAAATTGGATATCCAACTGTCATGAAAATCGTTTCTCCCGATATTCAACACAAATCAGATGTGGGGGGAGTCGTCGTCGGTGTAAAGGATGAATCGATGGCCCGGGCATCCTTTGACAAAATTATGACTTCTTGTAAAACAGCAATGCCCAAAGCCAACCTTATCGGAATTTCAATTCAACAAATGGTTTCAGGCAAGGAAGTAATCTTGTCCATGATCCGTGACCAGCAGTATGGACCAATAATTTCCTTTGGTCTTGGAGGAATATTCATTGAAATTTTAAAGGAGATCTCACAAGCTCATGCGCCTATGACGGAAGAAAATCTTGATGAAATGATCAAATCTACAAAAGCATACAAGCTTATGTCTGGAGCTCGCGGCACAAAAAAATCCGACATACTAGCCGTGAAGGATACAATAAGAAAGCTTGTACTAATTTCAATCGAGAATCCAGAGATTAAGGAACTTGAAATCAACCCTGTCATAGTAGGAGACGAAGGAAAAGGTTGCTGGGCGGTCGACGCTCTGGTCACACTCGTGTAATTAAAAGGGGGAGGCTAGTTCTCCCACTCTTTTTTTAATCGAAAAACACTACGCCCACAACTACGAACCTGAAAAGGCACGAGCCCAACACTACAATCTTATTGCCTTTATAGCTATCAGTCACTGCTTAGTCGCCGTATAAATACTAACTGCGCCCATCGATTTAGTGTAACACCTTATGTCTTTGAATCCAACTTCTCTAAAAATTTTTATCATGTCTTCTCCATAAGGAAATCCTTCAATAGATGATTCTAACCACTCATATGCAGACTGCCTTCCATCAATAATTTTTCCTTTATCGTGGTTATACCCGCACCTTCTAACTCTTTTCATATATATGTTGTACCCCAGGAGAAGAATTCTATTTTTTGGCTTTGAAAGTTCTGCAACTATAACTTTTCCTCCAGGGACAACAACTCTATACATTTCAGATAAAGCCTTAAAAATATCACATACATTCCTGAGCATATAACCAGAAGTCACTAAATCAATAGAATTATCTGGAATATCTAGATTCAATGCATCTCCTATGCGCCAATCAACCTTTATTGGAAGATTTAATTTCATCTCTTTTTTCTTTGCTATTTCAAGCATGTGGGGTGTAATATCCACACCAATAATTGTCGACAACGGATTCGCCTTTCTCGCAATTTGAAATGCTATTTCTCCGGTTCCAGTCCCAACATCAAGACATTTTTTTCCATTTATGTCTCCAGCCTTTTTTATCATAAATTTATGCCAACTATTGATCATGCACAACGACATAACGTTGTTCATTTCATCATAATCATCAGCTATCTCAGTAAACACATCTTTAACGTACTTTTCTTTGCCCTTAAACTGATTGCCTTTTTTGGATTCACTCTCGGCCATCCCATATCAACATCCTATAAATTTACTTACAGTATATCCTAACACAAGAAGTATACCAAAATGCCAATTCAATCTAAAACATATCGGTACCAACATAAAACTAGCTCGATTATCAAAAGGAGCTTCTTTACTATTCATATATAACGAGTATGCATCATACAGTGCGATAAATCCGATTGAACATAACAATGGCAAAACACCGCAAATGATCAACCCAAACAATACTATAAATGGCACAAGACTCTCACATAAATATAGCATCATTCCACGGCCATAGGACATACATCCACTAAGTGTTCTTATCTTAGACTTCTTATCTTCGTAGTAGTCACGCATCTCATTTCCAGCAAGAACACCTGTAATGATAAGTGCATTTGGCAAACAAATTAAAAGATGCTGCCATGTAAACATTTGTCCTGTAATAAAAAAATACACACCTGACGGCATTAAAAATCCAAACATAATGAAAACCATTATTTGGCCAAGACCATGATATTTATACGAAACTCCGACAGTATACATCGTCGCACTAAAAATTCCAATTATCCCGTATGTGGTTATGACGCATAGCGTAAATAAATTATCCTGCCAGTACCACAAGAATATAAGTCCTATAATAAACAAAACTACAATACAGGAAATTCCAGCAGATAGAACTTGCCTAGTAGTCATAATTCCTGATACAAGCTCCGGAGATCTAGTTTCGTTCTCTATTGTATCTGCTCCCTTTATGAAATCGCCGTATGTATTGAAAATATTCGCAATTGATTGAAATAATCCGCAGGCTACTAATGCCAAAACAAACAACAATATCTTGGAAGCACTAGAATCAATATCGAATGCAAGCATTCCACCTATTAACGCAGGCACTATCGCTCCATGAAGGCTCCAAGGCCTGAATACATTCCGCCACCCAGCTTTGACCGGTTCCTCAGTTAATTTACTGCCCACAACAGCTTCACAACACGAAAAAATATAAAATTATACCTTGCCGCTCCATGACAACTTAACATACGTACCCAGTATAACATCACACAACCCAAAATCTTCAAAATAATTCTTCCATAATCGCTTTGTGTCACCACGAACAAGCTAGTGCCCATGCAACAAAAGACCAATCCTTCCCTCTTACAAAGAGAACTAACGAACTTCACTACCAGACTTCTACGGCTTACATCAGGCTATGTTACTAGGCTTTAACAAGAGCTCCCTATATACCACAACCAGAGGACAAAACAATATTGCTGTAGCATTATCTCCATAAAGGTCGCGCCACAAGCCGAACATAATAAAAAATAGGGGCCGAAACCCCACTCAAATCTTTGACAACGTAATAAGAGCTTTCCACCTGCGATCAATGTCAGCTTGGCATTGTTCTACAAGTTTTGCATTTTCTGGTTTAAGCATGTGCTTATATCTGCCTTGCGCCTTAAACCACTCCGTTATCGGTTTTTTCTCTTGTACGCCATCTGCAATCTTCTTAGACTCTGCGGTGATGTTATACTTGCCGTCCTCACATTCGTAAAGGGGCCACACACACGTCTCAACAGCAAGCTTTGCCATATTAATCGTGTTCTCTGGTGCAAACCTCCATCCTCTAGAACACGGAGAAACAGCATTGATAAACGCAGGTCCTCCGCATTCGAAGCCCTTTCTACACTTTGTGATAAGATCTCTCCAGTTATGAGGTGAAACCTGCGCTACGTATGGGATGTCATGCGCCGCAAGAATCATTGTCAAGTCTTTCGGATACTCCGTTTTGCCCTGAACGACGCTTCCAGCCGGAGATGTAGTCGTAGACGCGCAAAATCCAGTCGCTCCAGACCTCTGAATACCAGTATTCATATATGCCTCGTTGTTAAAGCAAACATACATGACTTGCTGACCTCTTTCAGCCATACCCGAAAGTGCCTGGAATCCGATGTCATAAGTACCACCATCCCCTCCAAACGCTACAAACTTAATGTCTTCCTTTATCTTTCCTTTCCTCTTAAGTCCTTGATAAGCTGCCTCAACTCCAGAAGCCGTAGCGGCAGCGTTAGCAAACGCCGTATGTATCCACGGTATCTTCCAAGCCGAAAACGGATAAATTGTGGTAGAAACTTCAAAACAGCCCGTTGCACTCGATGCAACGACCGGTTTGTCGACTGCCATCAAAACCTGCCTCGCAATTATGCTCTCCGCACACCCTGCACAAAGCCTGTGGCCGGATGTAAGTTTAATTGGTGTCCGGACTAACTCTTTGATAGACAGCGTGCTCATTCTCTCACCCCTAGGTAGTTGACAACCTTTGCCCTTCCATTTATAACATCTTCGAATACACTCATGTACTCCGAAATTTTTACGTCCCTTCCACCAAGACCATAGACAAAGTCATATGCCTTGGGTGCGTCTTTACACTCTATCAGAGTCGATGTAACATCTGAAAATACTGGGCCATAGGCACCAACAGAAAGATGCTTGTCCATAACTACGACGCCTTTCTTACCATCCAAAATTTCCGCAAGTTGCTTAGCAGGCCATGGCCTAAAGATGCGAGGCATACACACCCCCACCTTTACCCCCTTGCTACGAAGCTGATCTACCGCCTCTTTCATTGTCCCAAACGACGAGCCCAGAATGACCGCAACATAGTCCGCGTCATCACACATGTAGTTTTCCACAACGTTGTATCTCCTCCCGGAAATGGCTGCAAATTCATCAAAGACATTTTCAATCACACCAAATGCCCTCTCCATGGCCTCCACAAGTTGATACTTATGCTCATAGTAGAACTCCGGTCCGTCCATTAAACCCTGTGACACCGGATTCTTGTAGTCAAGCAATGGCATAAACGGCTTAAACTCTCCCGCAAATTCTTTGACAACCTCATCATCAAGAGGTGTTATCCTCTCGATAGCATGAGTCAAAATAAAGCCATCAAGATTAGTCATTATCGGTAACTGAACATCTGGGTGTTCAGCAATCCTCGGCGCCATTATGGAATTGTCATACGCCTCCTGAACATTTTCAGCAAATATCTGAATCCACCCAGTGTCCCTAGCAGACATGACATCCCCATGATCGTTGTGAATATTTATCGGCCCGCTGACAGCTCTATTGGCCACGGCCATAACCAAAGGGACCCTCATAGCAGACGCTATCGGCAGCATTTCCCACATATAAGCTAGCCCTTGTGAAGACGTTGCGGTAAATGTCCTCGCTCCCGCAGCACAGGACGCAGTGCAAACAGTAAGTGCTGAATGTTCGGACTCTACACAAACAAATTCCGTTCCAACCGCCCCATCTGCCACATAATCAGAAAACTTCTCGACAATAATCGTCTGCGGTGTGATTGGATATGCCGCACACACATCCGGATCAATTTGTTTCCATGCAAGTGCAACTGCACTGTCTCCGTTAATTGCTAAATCTTCCATGCTATTCACTCCATCGTAATAACACTCTTAGGGCACATCTTAGCGCAGATGCCGCATCCTTTACAGTACGCAAGCTTAATTCCCGTTACCTTGCCATCATCAACAACAATACAGTCGTCTGGACAGTAAATCCAACACGTCATACAACTGATACACGCATCCCTATCTATGGTAGGCGTGAGAGATCTCCAATCCCCAGTCTCAAACTCCTCCGCGGAGCCACCCGCCACACGAGATCCTATGATCATGTCTTTGCGATCCATCAAACCACCTCATTAAACGCCCTTTTGAGTGCTGAAACGTTGGCTTTGATAACCTTCTCACTCAGCTTTCCAGAGAATCTCTTTGTAATCTGAGACTCTAGCACATCATAAGAAACGACCTTCCGTAGCTTGATCAAAGCCCCTAGCATCGCCGTGTTAGCTACAGGTCTTCCAATCTCTTCCATGGAAATCTTTGTCGCATTAAGGGTATGACACTCAGCATCAGTTCCTAGAGCTTTTTGAAGGTCTTGTGGAGTCTCGGAATAATTCGCGAGAATAATCCCTCCCTTCTTAAGTCCTCTTGCAACATCTACCTTTCCAATCAATGTTCCATCGATGACAACTACTACATCAGGTTCGTATATCTGCGTATGTACTCTGATTGGTTCATCCGAAATCCTAGTAAACGCCCTAATGGGCGCACCCATCCTTTCCGGCCCGAATTCTGGAAACGCCTTGACGTACTTATTCTCCTCTATAACCGCCCCGGCAAGAATCTCGCTGGCGGTGACAACTCCTTGTCCGCCCCTTCCGTGCCAACGTATCTCTGTATCCATAGACAGATCAAATCCCGCCACCCGGACGAGGCTAAAAGATATAAAAGTGTCGTTTTATCATTCCCGCTAAATTAGACGTCAAATGCCCTGCAGAATTAAATTCATTATAACTTCCCACACAGTGCCGAAGCTTCCCTTAGCCTTTTAATTACAAAGTTTCTATTCATAGACTCAAAAAACGTTCCAATTCTAGGACCTGAAGATTTACCAATAAAAACCCTATACAGCAGTCGGAAACTATTTTTGACATTAAGGTTAATTTCCTTAGACGAATCTAGAATGCCACCATTGATTTCGTCGGCCCTCCAATTTATGGCTGTAAACTTCGCAATTAGACTAGCAAATAACGCTCTATCATCTTCAGAAAGCTCTAGCGCAGGAACACTCTCACAGATAGAAAATTTGGCTACGTCTGGAGCAAATTTCTCAATCCAATGTTTGACACAGTCACATTTAAGCTTAAGTTTATCAACGTCAGCACCCCCAACTGATATATTCTTGGTACGCTCAATAATTTTTACAACATCTTCGAAGTCTTCTGCCACCTGAACAATATTCGCAAGGTGTCTATACGCAATTTGCAGAGGTTTGACGGCAGATACTTTATTATGCTGCGCAATTTCATACGCACGTACGGAATTTTCCTCGGTTTCTGTAAAATTTCCATCGAAGTACAAAGTTTCCATTCTATCATATTCATCTGAGATTTCTAAAACACCCGTTCCGGAATCGTACTCAATTGACCTGTGCGGATTAACTCTCAAAAAAAGATAATTAAGGATCTCCGGAGGCGTAATTCTGACGGCATCTAATGCTGTTATTGGAGATCCTGTAGACTTGTGCATCTGTCCGACACCTTTCAACTGAACAAATTCATACGGTACCGGATATGGTGCCTTTCCCCCAAAAATTTTTTTGACAATTTCCTTACTAGTATCGTACGAGCCTCCAGATGCAGCATGATCTTTTCCAAATGGTTCCACCGTTACTCCAAAAATCTTCCATTTAGCTGGCCATTCAAGTCTCCAAGGAAGTTTTCCCTCCATTTTACGTACATCTGCCTTGCCTATATGGCCACATGTACATTCATACTCAATATACGGAAACCTATACGTTTCGAAAATAGGTCTAGAGAAACGTCCGCACTCTTCACAAAGTGGACTGTAAGGTATAAACGTCTTATTCCTTCCGGATATTTCTTCCAAAATATCCATCACTTCTTTTCTTCTCTCTATAGAAAGATTAATGGTTTCTGCAAACCTGCCATCACCGTAGAGTTTATGGGTCCAAATGACGTCACACTCCATTTTCAGTTGTTTTATAACGTCAAACAACGGTTGGATAAAATGATCGGCGTAATTATCGTGTTTTCCACATGGACAAGGAATATTACAAATTGGCATTCCGACATATTTTTCAAACTCTTTTGGAAGGAATTCATATCTTCTCCTAAGAGGGTCAAAAGAATCAACAAAATAGACTAACTTAACATCATATCCTCGTTCTCTAAGCACACTACACACCGATTCTCCCGTAACAGCCTCTCTAAGGCTTCCTACATGAAGAATTCCAGTTGGACTAATGCCCGCCGCGATTATGGGATGTTCGCATTCCTCTACAGCCTTTTCTGCAATAACATCTGCCCAATGCATGCCAATCAACCTCCACCTTATGAACGTCATATAAAATGTTTTACCTTATAGCCAAAACTGAAATCTTTTAAACTTATTAACATACAACATAGAGAACTATGCGAACCCGAAACACTATTTTTCGTTCAAATATGTCAATGTTAACTTTAACTCAATTAAAAACATTTGAAATCAAATAACAAATCTTTTTTTACAAACTCATTATCATATAACCTATGCCTAGAAGCAACAAAAAATCTCTGTCACGAACCAATCCAATTAGATACTCAGGCACGGAAGCTGATAAATCTCTCAAAATCAGCCCCAAGTTAGTCATCATATCTGCAGTAATATTAGGATCTACAATAACAATCCTCAACATATTTTTCTGACGGCCAATACGCTTCTTGGAAGTATACAATCTAAGGCTTTGATGACTATCTCACGCCATACTTCCTTCTAAATGCTGCTAATAGCATTGGAGGTATGATTATTGTTGTTGCTACAGACATTAAAACCACAACAGTATAAAGTTCGGGTGAAATTGCTGTAGTGCCACTCACAACCGTATTAAGGCCCAATGTAGCAACTATGATTCCAACTTCTCCCCTTGGAATCATCCCAAGACCAATTATATTTATTGATGCCTCATTCATCTTCTTATCTCCCATTTTCGCACCTATGCCGCACCCAATATACTTTCCAATAATGGCCAGAACAATAACAAATAGTGCCGTGGGAACAATCTCAGAAGTTATTTTAGACACATCAATTTGAAGCCCGACAAATACAAAGAAAAATGACACTAAAAGTACATTTACAGACTCAATTTTACCAATAAGATTCTCTCGCTCAGAACATTCCGAAAAAAGTATTCCTGCAAGGAATGCTCCAATAATTGCAGCCAACCCAATAATTTCTGCAAGAAGAGAAAGCCCCAAACACACCGAGACAGAAATTATTAATGTAGATTCTGCAAAGATGGGGTTATTTTTCGCATGTATTCCAAGATCATGATTTTTCAATAGTTTGCGAATTTTTGGAATGATATACAAGGATAACAAAACAATAACGCTTACAAATATCAATGCCTCAAACGTGATAATAAGAATGTGCCCGATGTTTAATGTGTCTGATTTTGTCATTCCTGTGACAACTGCTAAAACAATCATGCCGAGAATATCATCCATCACATCTGCACTGATGATAATTCTTGCTTCCCTTGTGTTTGTAAAGTTATTATCTTTAATCACGCGAGCAGTAATCCCAACAGAGGTTGCAACCATCGCTGCACCCATAAAAGTAGCATGGTAGATATTTCCGTCACCTAAAAAGTAAATATACGTATACCCCAAAGCGAATGGAAGGATAACACCCGATACTGCAACTAACAGTGAAACTCTGCCAACCGAAAGTAGATCCTTTATACGTGTTTCCAACCCTATCGAAAATAAAAGAAATATAACACCCAGATTTGCAAGTGTGTCAACGAGATAAAACTCACGCTTGCCATCACTGACAGTATAGATTCCAAGATACTCTGCAACTGAGTAGTCTCCGACCACTATGCTCGCCAATAGGATACCGACAAGAATTTCACCAACAAGTCCGGGAATTCCAAACCTATCAAACAATGCTGCTGCAAGTTTAATCAATATGAAAATAACCGTCAGCACGAGCAACGTATCTTTGAGATCCATGAATGCCAGATTATGAAAAAGAATATAAAACGACGGATAGGCGAAATAACCTGTAGGTCAAATATCATGCATACATGATACGCTTCCCCACCAAACAATACAAAAAATGTTAGGTACACAATTTACCCTATGATACTCTCATCCTAGCTTATATGAGAATAATTAATAATTTCAAGTACAAAGCATTCAGAACATGCCCTTCAATCCTATCACCATCCTACATTGCTATTATTCATGACACTTAGTAATGACCGCCCGTCAATACCAAAACTCAGCAAAGAAATTTTAATACCACAATATGTCCACGACAAGTGGCATCAGGACACCCTAGAAGTAACATTCTAAGTTTCATCCTGATATGCCTTTAACAGACCACCAACCGACACGCAATATTTGCCATAAATATCTCCGTAATACAGATTACTAAGTTCTCGACAAAATATTAATAATGGCCAATAATGGAGACATGCATGGAAGAAATGTTGATAATTATCGCCTCTATGCTGGCAATAATTGCTATCTCAATGGTAGGAGCCTATGTTCCTTATATAAGACCATTATCAGACGCGCAAATCCACACATTCATCGCACTAAGTGCTGGTATCTTTATTGGCGTATTATTTTTCTTACTCTTCCCAGAGGCTATACATGAATCCGAGGGCAATCTTTCAGAAATTCAAGTTATGACATGGATTCTTGTTGGATTCCTCGCTGTCATGACAATAGAAGTCATGATAGAAGCATACCATGTAAAAACATGCCCATGTGGACATAACTATGACGAAAAAGAATATGACGACCACCATCATGGAATAATGTCCATTTCAGCGTTCGTCGGATTGGGTATTCACGCATGCGTCGATGGATTAATGTTAGCATCAGCCCTTTACGTAGGTGGAAATCTAGGTCTCATTGCTCTCGTCGGAATGTGTATCCACAAATTTATTGACTCTTTCTCATTATCATCTACTTTTCTATTATCAAACAGAGACAAAAGGAGTGCCCTTAGCTACCTCTTCGCGTTTGCAATGATAACTCCAACCAGCGCCTTGATTTCTTACGTTGCTTTTAACGGTATGTCATTGGAGGGAATCACAGGAGTATCTCTATCGCTCTCAACAGGTACATTCATGTATGTTGCACTATGTGGCATGCTTCCAGAGGCTTTTCATCGGGAGGAACAGGATATTAAATCCTTTATTGTGCTACTCGTCGGTATTGCCGTCGCGGCCGCATCATTCCTCTTATTTGGTCACAGTCATTGAGTCATTCAATCTATCAACTAACGAAAATAAACATTGACTCCAAAATACTTTCAGGGGGTGAGAATCTAGAAAACATTTCCTTAACGAGTGTACAAATCGTAATGATTTGACACAACACGTCTTAGATGAATTAAGAGCAGTACATCCCTGGTTTGTAAATCATATTCACTAGGCCGAACAATCAATTCTATATCAATATCTCAGAGTGGAAAGACAGAATACAATTTGCAGCAAAATCTCTTCAAGATAACACCTTCACGAAAATACCAAGACACTCTAATATATAGCATTACAAACATGCTCAACCATGCAGTCGTACGCGATCAGCCAGAATGAGATCAAAGAATTAAAGCAAACAATGGGTTTTCGAATCAATTCCAGAATCTGGGCACAGTTCGTTGATAGTCATGTTAGTGGATGCACAAATTTAGATGTTATCGAATTTGTCAAAAAACATATGAATCCTCCATACGAGATCGCCCTAGACAAACTAGACGCCTACTTGGAGGATATACTTGACCTCTTCGTAAAGTTCGTGCGACACGATGACGTATAACCTGACACACGAGTTGTGATCGACAACCACAGCCCTTTTACCCACATTGTCCCTAACTCCTTTTCTTGTCTGGTATTCGCAAAGATTTCCCGATCGAAGTCTTATGCAGTCATGAAAATATGCGCTGTTCATGAACACTGTCTAACAGCCTCTTTCTAACGTTCCAAAGTTTCTCAGACATATCTACACAATATTCCCGAGGATTAGAAAAACGTTTAACTTCATCACATAACGTTTCTAACTGCTCAGAACAATATCTACGAATATTCGCTAGAGATGGAGGTTGATAAACTAACTTTCCGTTTTTAAAGACAGGGATCATAAGCTCCTTAGCCCTAAATTTAACAAGTTTTTTTCTTTTCCACGTTGCTTTAGGATTGAACAATGTCAGTGGTTTCGAGTCATCAATAATTTCATCATAAACGCAAATTTGATCAGCAATGGCTTTGCCATCTTCTCCATACAATCTATAAACTTTCTTAAAATGAGGTATTGTTATCTTCTCAATATTTTCAGAAATCTTTATTTTTGGAATAATCGCTCCGTCCTGACCTTCTATAGCAACAATTTTGTACACTCCATTAAGAACTGGGTCGCTATGGGATGTAATAAGATTATCCCCTACACCAAAAACATCAATGCACGCTCCCTGTTCGATAAGGTCACGAATTAGCCACTCGTCCAATGCGTTTGAAACAACAATCTTACAATCTGTGAGACCAGCCGCATCCAACATCTTTCTTGCCTTTTTGGTGAGAAAGGAGAAATCTCCAGAGTCCAAGCGAATGCCTATTTTCCTATTCCTGTCTTCGGCCAAAGCCTCTTTAAACACTCTTATTGCGTTTGGAATGCCGCTATTCAACGTATCATACGTATCGACAAGAAGTATTGTATTGTCAGGATATAACTCACAAAATGCTTTAAATGCCTCATATTCAGAATCAAACATTTGCACCCATGAATGTGCCATTGTTCCACTGCTTGGTATACCGTACAATTTATCAGCAACTGTGCAAGCAGTGCCTTCACATCCTGCGATGTAGGCAGCTCTCGCCCCAAGAATTGCAGCATCAGTGCCCTGTGCACGTCTGGATCCAAATTCTAATACTGACCTATCGCCAGCAGCTCTTACGATTCTATTTGCCTTTGTAGCTATTAATGTCTGATAATTTATCGTTAAAAGTGAAAATGTCTCTAATATTTGGGCCTCTGCTGCTCTCGCTCTTATTGTAACTATGGGTTCTCCTGGAAATACAGGCGTCCCCTCGGGTAGCGCCCAAACATCCCCCGTGAAACGAAAGTTTTTCAAAAAATTTAAAAATGTTTCCCCAAACACTTTTTTCGAACGCATAAAGTTTATATCGCTATCGCTAAAACGTAGGTTGCGAACATAATCTATAAATTGTTCTAATCCTGCGGCTATCACATACCCTCCATTATCTGGAATGCGTCTAAAAAATATGTCAAAATAGACTATTCGGTTCTCCAAATTATTTTCAAAATAACCATTGCTCATAGTGTATTCATAATAATCACAAAGCAAAGGAACGTTCCTGGCATTCACATATGCCGGAATGAAAGACTAATATTTACGGTATAACTTCAAAATTATCAGCACCGCACCACTCTAAGACAATTTCTCATTACTATCCCTGCACCTAATTCCACCCCACTCTCAGCAAAACAACCTTTCTCGTCTAAAATGTCTTAAATCTAGTAACATACGATCAGATACAGAATTTACTGACCAATACACTCCTTCTCTCAAAGCCACAGCGGACGTCACAATTATTAAAACTCATGACCAACCACCGCTCACGCACGAAAACTCTCCCGACTTGTCCTAGATCGTGAAGTCGTCCATGCAGCCATCTATTTAAATCTCTTTCCCTCTCAGCCAAGGAAGTGCTCCTGACGGGATTTGAACCCGTGTTGAAGCCTCGAGAGGGCTCCATGATTGGCCGCTACACCACAGGAGCGTGGGACGTGAGACTTATTACTTTGTAAATAAAGCTTTCTAGCTAAATTTTGGATACATTGGCGGCAATCTTTTATGCGCTGAACTCTCCACTCTTTCGCGTATCTCCTTGACCTTGCATAAAGGTACACCTAACGACTCTGCTATTTCCTCCTCCGATACATTTGATTCTAAACTATAGAGGATAAGATCCAAATCTCTATAGCAAACCTTTAACTCCTCCTCATCAGTCTGCCCTATCCACAATCCCGCCGTTGGAGTTTTGAGAATAAATTTTTCGGGTATGTCAATAATCTCTGCAAGACCCCTAACTTGCGTTTTATAAAAATTTGCTAGAGGCATTATATCACAAGCGCCATCGCCATATTTTGTAAAATATCCTGTCATAATCTCGCTTTTATTTGATGTTCCCATCACCAGACAATTTCTCTTCCTTGCCTGATTGTAAAGAACAATCATTCTACACCTCGATATCATGTTTCCTTCGTCTAAAGACGTTTGCTTTTCTGGTGCCAACGCAATCTCTAAACTATCTATAATCGGCTGAATATCTACCATTCTAAGCGTAATCCCTAGTTTATTACTAAAATTAATAACGTCTTCAAAATCGTATGTTGGAGTTGACAGTGACGGCATAAAAAAACCATAAACGTTTTCTGGATTTAATGCACGAACTGCAAGTTTAGCAGTGACGGCGGAGTCTAGTCCTCCACTAAGCCCAACTACTACTCCATCGCATCTAGTTCTTCTAACATTAAACTTTATAAATTTGACAAGAGTCTCAACATCCTTTTGTGTAATTTCAGGAATCTTATACATTACGTCCAGAATGCAACCCAATAGAAATAAGCAGTTTACCAAATGATTTATAACTCATGCAGGATTGTCCACACATCGGCCGAGATAGCTTAGCCTGGTACGGCGCGAGTCTGGAAAGCTCGTGATGACTTCATCTCGGGAGTTCGAATCTCCCTCTCGGCGCCACTATTCTGCTTATTGTTTCACACACAAGACATACACGCTCAATATACATACCGGTTCGTCAAATGAAATCACAAAATTGCAATGTCTCTTTACCGCACCGTCAGAATCCCGCATCCAATCCGAGAATACAGCCTAAGAGCCCATCCTCACTTTCAAAACGTCAATATTGGTTGGTGGGGGCTAAGGGATTTGAACCCCTATAAGCGAGTTTCCGCTATCTGAGTAATAACCTCAAAAGGAGACACGATGAATCGCTCAGCCGCTACTAACGAACTACACGCACCATCGAAACCGCTCCCACGTAACTGGAGCCCGCCAGTCTGCCAGGTTAGCCTAAACCCCCATTAGATAAGGCCGGTACCGACCTACTCCTTACGCATCTTCTGCGCCTTCTTTCTTCTTCTCATCTTTTTCTTACGCCACTTCCAACGCTGATTTCCGCGTTTCTTCCAGGCACGTGAACCTCTCTTCATGACATCCTTCCCAGGTGCAAGCACCTCTGGCGGGCCGGTCGGGATTCGAACCCGAGGCATCTGGCTTAGAAGGCCAGCGCTATATCCAAGCTAAGCCACCAGCCCGCACGCGCCACCGATA
>JAKSHS010000005.1 GCA_024399275.1 archaeon
TTCAAACTTCTGTTCTGAGTGCTTTATTAGTGTACCATACTCTCCTGTCGAGTTAATCATAGAGGCAGTTATCCAACCTGGGCCAGAAACATGATAATCGACGTTTTGCGAAAATACGGGTATACATACGTTCCTCGCTATAGTCCCAAGTTCAACTACAGGGGGACATACGATAATAGATACATCATTTTCATTCGAAACACTTTCGCAAATCTTCGCAAATTTAAGAGCTCCCTCGCCATCTACTTCCCTGTAACTCTTAAAATTAACAAACATTGCAGGCGTTCTTAGCTTCTTATTCAAGATTCTCAAACCTCTTAGTAAGATTTCTGAGGACCCCCGGTTTTGATGTATATTCCATTTCCTCTGGTCCTAAGATAGCGGGCATGAACGGTCCATGTGTTCTAATAAACTTACTTACCTTGATAGCATTTTGCCTAGCATAGTCCCACTCTGAACCGGCAAAATAATCAATCGGAATGTGAACTCCAACTTCTGCGTTTGTGGGTTCGAGACCTTGGAAATGGCCGTTTACAAGTTGAAACCCAAGACAACATATTCTTGGAGGCCCATCAAAGTATGTAGGTGTCGAAAACTCAGGGGAACATGGATATAATGCACCGTAGTGGGAACCCCTCATCCATCCTGAAACAAGCATTGTACTCATAAAGGGTTGAAGATATTCGCCAACTGACGGCATTCCATTTTGAGCTCTTACTACACAAACAGGATCATCCTTTCCGATATACTTTCCAGCCATAAGATTAAGTTTATCTGTAGAAACAACTGCTACTGGACCTAAGCCAGAACGACTAAAAATTTTCTTAATCGCATACCGCGACGTATCGCCAAGAATGCTCAGAATGTCAAGTGTCTCCTCTGGTGAGGACATAACGACTTTTTTATTGTTAATAACATCATGTATTTCAACGTCAAATCCCTTTTTAGCTTTTGTATCGATAACGAGCCCTGTTGTAGTAAATGGATCAAAAAATACTCTACTAAGTGGAAGAGAATATGCTGACGGCTCTGTTTTATCAGCCATAAAAAACATCACAGGCTCGGATTCCCTCTCTGTAAAAGTCATTTCTGCAGACCCAGGACCTGCCCCCTTTACATTTCCTGAAAATGCATCTGCCAAGAGATCTTGCCCAGCCCCATATAAATGCATTTTTTTGGCTAGATATGTTGCCTCGTGAAATGCACTCCAGGCCAATTCGTGAATATTTCGGTTATTTTCTCCGCTGTGATGAATCATGAACAAATTGATATCGTCACCAACGTGTGTCACGTAATAATCTGTTAAAAGGCCGTCTTTTGTTGCATCTTTAAGAATTAGATTACATTTCTCTAGCATGGATGGATGGGGCCTTGTGTGCCCACATACTGAACCAACATCTGCTTTAATTATAGAAATTGTGACATTTTCCGTCATATGAATCACCGAACACAATGATTCGCTCACTACAGAATCATATAATATTTTTTCTTAACTTTATTTGTTCTCGTGAAATGGATCGAGTGGAAATCTAACAGTGTGAAGTTAAGCATATTTTACTAAATTCAAAATTATGCTATTCATTTCGATAGCTTCTGAACAATAAAATTTTAGCGATTTCATATGTCACATAGATACTTTATTGCTCATATTTTTCGAATATTCGGATAACGTTAATAACTTGTTTTACATCCACGGATCGCGTTTGTATGATTGGTCTAATTAGAGATTCCAGCACCATTAAAGTTGATGATAAGATTGTTACTGTGAAAGGATGGATTCAGGACATAAAGAATCTCGGAGGAATATCTTTTATAACGCTAAGAGACAAATGTGGAACGATACAAATCACGCTTCCGAAGAAAAAGGTTGAAGAAAATATTTTCAGAAACCTCGTAACTCTTACAAGGGAATCAACTGTAATTATAACAGGGGAAACCAAAAAAAGTGATCAAACGGCTCTTGGATTAGAAATTGTGCCTATAGATGTAAAAGTTTGTTCTAGAGCAGATACGCCCCTGCCTATGGGGATCGTGGATAAGGTTAATGTTGAAATGGACACACGATTGAATAACCGATTCATAGACATTAGAAGACCTGATGTCAGATCTATTTTCGAATTGAGAAGCATAATGATGAAATCAATCGTGGACGTAATGACTAGAAACGGTTTTGTACAGGTCCATACACCCAAAATTGTCGGTTCCGGAGCAGAAGGTGGGGCAACACTTTTTAAAATTGATTATTTTGGAAGATCTGCGTATTTGGCGCAGAGTCCTCAGCTTTATAAGCAGATGTTAATGTCTACAGGACTTGATCGCGTTTTTGAAATTAGCCCTGCATTTCGTGCAGAAAAGTCAAATACTAATCGTCATGTTACCGAGTTTATATCCTTTGATGGAGAGCTTGCCTGGATTGATAGTCAGAAAGATGTTATGAGTGTCATCGAAATTGTTATTGATCATGTTCTCAAAGAAGTTAGTGAAAAGGGAAAAAAACAACTAGAGATTCTTGGAAAGAAAATTAAGATACAATCGCCTCCATACCCAGTTCTGACTTACAGCGAGTGTATAGAAATTATCAACAATTTGGGAGTTAATCTTAAAGATGGGGATGACTTTGGCACAAAAGAGGAAAAAATTATTGGAGATTATATGGCATCTAAAGGAAAGGACTTGTATTTCATTACCGAGTACCCCTCCGCGTCAAAACCATTTTATATTATGAACAAAGACGATACGTCGTATTCCTATTCGTTCGACCTTGACTTTAAAGGTCAGGAAATTTCTTCAGGCGGACAGAGGGAGCACAGATTTGATAGACTTGTTTCGAGAATGAAAGAGTCAGAACTCGATCCCAATGATTTTGTCTTCTATACAAACGCATTCAAGTATGGAATGCCGCCGCATGGCGGATGGGGAATTGGAATTGATAGGCTTCTCACAAAAATGTTAGATCTGCAAAATGTGAGAGATGGAATTCTCTTTCCAAGAGATGTTTCAAGACTTTCTCCCTGAATGCTTCATTCATCTTCATCATAAACTTGAGAAACATCCTCGCCGCAGTAAGGGCATTTACGCATTATCACGTTTCTGTTTATATTTGAAAAATAGAAATTACACCCATCATCGTCTTCGAAAGGAACGATTTTACCCATCCTAATGTGTTCTCTAAGTCTACTGCAGCAAAGTGTTATCTTAAAACTGTTAGAAATCGTAAGGCGACCAGTTATTGGCATTTCCGTTATGAGTTCTTCAACCACATGTTCGATAGCCTTTCTTGCACCTGGAAGTTTCATACTGTATGCATGTCTATAAAGGGCATATGCGGTCCAAAGATCTTTTTTAATTCCCCATCCATTTTCGTACATTTTTCCAAGATTTAACTGAGCTTCGCCATTATTTTTAATTGCGGCATCTTGGAGATAAATGAATGCTTGTACATGATCTATTGCGACACCATATCCATAAAGATAGGTCATTCCAAGTTGGGCAACGGCGTCTGGGGCCCCACTCTCTGCTTTTCGTTTTATTTCATTAATGTCTCTGTAAATCATTTCTTGACCTCACTTTCGAATTAAGAATTACATCTTTCTGTTTCTGTCGCGCTTGTTTCAAGTACTCAACTTTTACATTGTTTGTATTTTCCAAGTTCCTATGCGTATAATACATTGTCGTAGATATCGTAGAAGGAGTAGGAGTAAATATCTGAATCTGCTCCGGGCTGATTTTGAGGTAATTTCTGCAAAATTGGGATAGTTCTCTCATATGATATTCATGACATCCTGGATGTGCTGCAATAAGATAATATGTAAGATATTGATCCCTATTTAATTCATTGTTAATGGCGTCAAACATTGATTTAAAAGATAAAAGAACGTCAACTCCTGGTTTTCCCATCAAATTAAGAACACTCTTAGATATATGCTCAGGAGCAATTTTCAGCTGTCCAGATGTATGATATTTACAGACATTATATAGAAAATCTCTTCCATAAGATTTATCAGCAACTATCAGGTCATGCCTTAGACCTGATGCAATTAGAACTTTCTTTATATTCGGCATATGTCTCACTCTGTTCAGAAGGCCCATATACTTGGAATGATCGACAGGCAGATCTTTGCAAGGGTTTGGATATAGACATCTCTTATTCTCACAGGGCCCATGTGCTAGTTTTTTTGCACATTCAAATCCATATGTATTTGCAGTGGGCCCGCCTATATCATTAATAATACCGTTGAACCTCTCTCTGGATGCAATCTTTTTTACTTCTCTTACTATAGAATCTTCACTTCTGCTTACAACTGTGCGCCCCTGCATTAACGAAATAGCACAAAAATTACACTCACCGTAACATCCTCTAGTCGCAGTAATAGAATTTTTAATAGTTTCCATAGATTTGACCAAGCCCTGCTTTAAATAATACGGATGAACAGCATCCTCAAAGTCCATTTCGTAGATACGATCTAACATCTCAGTTCTAATGATTTCGGCCGGTCGATTATGAATAAGGTACTTATCTCCATGTTTTTGAACTAGTCCTTTAGACATTGTTGAGCTGTTATTTTTATAAAATATCCTGAATGCTTTAATGAAGGAATCTTTTGATCTAACACAATCTTCGTAACTTGGAATTTCAATATATTCATTAGGCTTATTTGAATCGATGTAGCATATTCCTTTAATTAAGCGCCAGTCCTTTCCATCCTTCATGTATTGTGCAAGAAGCAAATTGCTGATTTCTGCCATACCATAAGTAATAATGTCTGCCTTTGCGTCAAAAAGTATCGATCTTCTAAGAGAGTTAGACCAGAAGTCAAAATGTACAATACGTCTTAAGCTTGCTTCTATACCGCCAAGAACGATAGGTTTTCTTTTACAAAATTTCTTGATAAGGTTTGTATACACAATGCAAGCTCTGTCAGGTCTTTTGTTATTTAGACCTCCGGGAGTAAAATCATCATCTTTTCGAAATTTTAGTGTAGGAGTATAGTTCGCAACCATGGAGTCTACACAACCTGAAGATACACTCCAAAATAATTCCGGTTCTCCTAATCTTCCAATATCATTATTAGAGCTAAGGTCAGGTTGACATATAATGCCAACCCTAAATCCATTTTCTATAAGCCAATGTCCTATAATTGCTGATCCATTAAACGATGAGTCAATGTATGTATCGCCAGATACCAATATTATGTCAAGTTTTTTCCAACCTTTTTTTGCTATTTCTTCCAAAGTGGTTGGTATAAACATATTGACCTCATAGTTTTCCTAATATGATTTAGTTATTGTATTGTTTAAGAGGATAGAAATATTATGTCTCCTCTGTGCCATAGAATCTGCCTCTATTCTAAAATTGTTTAAGTTATAGCTACTCGATATTCTAGCAATGGTTATGCCCTTGGTGTATAACAATTCTTGATATTTTTTACAAGCGTTTGAAGGCCTTCTTCGAAGTTTATTCCAAATCTTGTATCGGTTCTAGCATCATAAGTCCTCTTGATGCTTTCTGCGGTGTAATTTACTGCAACCCTATTAGCATCTGAAAGGGATAGGCCACTGAGAATAGAAGCTACCATAGTAGATCCAAAAATATCTCCTGCCCCATAGTAGCTACCAGGTATTTTATTGCATAAATATGTTGATTTTTCATCGATGCTAACATCATATACCGATGAACCAATTCTTTTGTTATCGAAATATACTCCTGTTAAGACAATTTTCTTTGGTCCAATATTAGTAAGTTTGTTCATTATAGTGTCTATAAACTCAACTGTATAGGGCCCACTGACATACTTTTCTCCGAGTAACATTATTGCTTCGGTCATATTCGGTATAATTATGTCCGCTTTTGCGCAAAGTTTTTTTATCTGTTTAGGGAACTCTCTATTAAATGTAGGATATAATTTTCCATTACTAGCCATGCACGGATCAATGACGACAACTGTATTCTCTCCAAATTTATCGATTATGTCGCATATTATGTCAATTTGTAAGAACGAACCTAGAAATCCCACGTATATTAAATCAAATTTAAGGTTTAAAGTTACCCAATGATTCACTATCTGTTCCATATCTTTTGTAAGACTATGATATCTGTAATTTTGGAATCCGCCAGTATGAGTCGACAGTACAGCAGTTGGGATAACAGTACATTCAAGTCCAACGGATGAAATAATGGGCAAAGCAACAGTTAATGAACATTTTCCTAAACATGAAATGTCATGAATTGCTAAGACACGCTTCTGAACCACTGTCCTTTCATACAGACCCAAATATAAATAATTACAACGGCTCAAAAATGTTAAAAGTATCTTCAATAACGCAAAGTTTGTAGAGTGTCTGACCTATAAAAATAATGTCGTAAGCTGTACCTTTACAAGTGCCTTGTGTATCTTTAATACTTTCGTGAAGACGATCCATTTGAGATTTAGCCTGCTAATAGATAAATATACAAACTTTGAGATACAAGGTATGGGCCCACTTCTATTATCGTGTACGATAGAGAAAAGCAAGTCTACAAACCAAATTGAATGTCGTTATATCACCAGGCATAATTTACGGCTATTCAATAGCTGTAGCGGACGTAAAAAATCATCTAGTCCTATCAAAAAGTTCTGCACGCCGTTGTACGGGAGAAGATAATACGTTTTTACTTTCTGTATATACCACTTTGAGGATATGAAGGCTGAATAATAAAACACAAATCCATAATTTCAGAGCTAACGATGTCTTGATTCAATTTCTTTCTTGAGAGCCTGTTTGGTTGTTGTAATGTATTTCCTTATATCGGAGTCACACATTCCTCTCAATATTGTCATGGCCAAGTGTTTGTTGCTTGAATAGTTACTAGACAAATACATGATTGCAATTTCTCTGTCAAAATTTTCTTCTATCATTTCCAGTTCCAGCAGTAGCTGTCTTATTCTTTCCTCGATCATGCTCGGTAGAAGTAGATGTATATCTGCAACGAAGTTCTTAATATCGCTTTTAGAATAATTTTCCATATTGACGCCTATGTACTGATTGATAAATAAAGTCTACACGTATACTGTTATCGGGCAAGAATATTTGCCATTGATTGTTGCTTAGCATTTTTTGATACAGTACTTAAATCCAATTTTACAAAAGATGACTTGAGTGCATAGAAGAACGTAATGTTCCCTATTAAAACAATATAACAAAATGTGCACATTGATAGTAAAAAGAGTAGTTGGAACATCTAAACGTCCACTCTATAATGCATAAGTACTACGCCATTAAATTCTGCTAAGTTTCAAATTCTTGAAATATTCTGCAATAAAAATTGAGTTGAATATATTGGAATTGATTGAGAAACGATTTAAAACTACATAGCAGAGTCGATAGGAGCATTAATTTTTCTCCGCTTTAGTTGACGATAACTCTTACATTTTATGTAGACATACCCGAGTAGATGTAGAAATAGAAGAAAAACGCTGCGATGTGCGCTTCACAATCATTGGAGAATCCCCTAATAATTTAAAGAAAACTAAACAATATCGCATGTCATGTACTGAAGAGATAAAGGTACAATGCGGCGTTGGCAAAGCAGTTTAGTTAAATCCCTTCATTTGAGTGGTGGGTTTCTTTTATCTAACCAGGTGCATAGACATGCCGTGTAAAATTTAAAGTCATTATATATTACTACCATACGCGTTGATAGAGCAAAATCCTGAGACTTCAGCGGAATTACATTAGTGTTGAAAATCCATCGCAGTCAGTATTTAATATAGGGATTATATCTCCGCGTGAGCGGAGATAGCTAAGCCCGGACTACGGCGCTAGACTTGAAATCTAGTGGTGTTTCACCTCGGGAGTTCGAATCTCCCTCTCCGCGCCATTCTGGTTTATGGATAGCTTGTTCGTTAGCAGCCACTTCTTGTAATGCCTGGATGTAAGACACACCATGTGTGATCGGACATACATTGCTCGCATATCGTTCTCCTAACGAAGCAATATAGCTGTATTTAGCTTGAAATCTTTCGTATAATGCCTTATTGCTGAAGATAATATTTATAATAGAGAAATGGATCGGCCCGACCGCCGTAAACTCTGGGGGCATCGTTCTGCGTGACCGCTGAGAGCACACTATAAATGGACGTTAGTGAGACAGTGCTTGGCAACTTCCCAGGCGGGAACATTTACGGAGGGGTAGTTATGTCGGAGAAAATATCTAGGAAGCAAGTTGAGGATGAGGATTTCAACTTTATAGTTCGGGTAGCGGATAGCGATATCGATGGTCTGAAGAGTGCTGTAATAGGCGTGCAGCAAATCAAAGGTGTCGGAAAGAGAGTGGCGCAAATTGCTGTTAGAAGGGCGGGTATCAATCCGATGACCAAGATTGGTTCGCTTACAGATGATGATATTAAAAAATTGGAAGAGTCCATTACGACGTACTCAGAGTACGCACCTGAATGGATTATCAATAGACAACTTGATTATGAAACAGGGGCAGACATGCATCTTATAGGAAGTAACCTTGAAGTGATTCAGAAAGATGATGTAAACAGAATGAAGATGATTCGCTGCTACCGTGGAATTAGACACGAGACACATCATAAGGTCAGAGGGCAAAGGACAAGATCCAATGGACGCCATGGCCTCACGATGGGAGTCAGTAAAAAGAAGGAGTGAGGTGTCTTAAATGGGAGATCCCAAGTTTTCTCGCAGATCATACGATACCCCTTCACACCCTTGGCAAGGAGAGAGAATCAAGGCAGAAGGAGTTCTCGTTAGTAGGTATGGTCTTAAAAACAAGACAGAAGTTTGGAAAGCGCAATCAGTACTTAGAAATTTCAGAGGACAATCAAGAGATCTTCAGGCACGTTTAAGAGGGGGTGAAGCGCAAGCTAAGATAGAAGCGGATGCGCTTCTCGCTAAGTGTGGACGTATTGGAATTTTGCCATTGGAGGGTGCGACATTGAACGATATTCTAACACTTTCAGAAGAGGCGATTCTTTCGCGGAGGCTTCAGACAGTTGTTTTTGAAAGGGGGATGTCAAATACGGTTAATCAGGCGAGGCAGATGATTACACACGGACATATTTTCATGAATGGTCACAGAATTACTATTCCAGGATATATCGTTACGAGAAAGGAAGAGTCTTCCATTATGTACAATCCAGCTTCACCGTTTAACAATGAATTACACCCTATGAGAGTCTCTACAAAACAGACACCAACCAGTAATGCAAAAAAATCATCAAAATCAGGAACAGAAACTGCTAAGAAAGCAATGAGAGCTAAAAAGGATGCAGAAGAAGCTGGTATCGGTGTGGAGGATGCCAAAATAGCGGAAGGTGACCAGTAATGGCAGCTAAGAAGGGAATTGCCAACATTTATGCCAGTTACAATAACATCATGATCACACTTACGGACATCACCGGCGCTGAGACGGTAACGAAAGCCACGGGTGGAATGGTCGTTAAACAAGCAAAAGATCAATCTTCACCTTATGCCGCGCAACGGGCAGCAGAAAGGGTTGCAGATGTTGCAAAAGAGAAGGAGATTGTCGAAGTCAACGTTAGAGTTCGTGCGCCTGGAGGTAATGGTCCAACATCTCCAAGTCCAGGAGCGCAAGCTGCAATTCGTGCGCTTGCTAGGGCCGGCCTTAAAATTGGCCGTATTGAAGACGTAACTCCTATACCTCATGATGGTACCAAGAAAAAGGGTGGGCGTAGAGGACGCAGAGTTTAAGTAGGCTTTATTATGGAAATTAAGATCATCGAGATGAAGGAGCGGAAGTGTAAGCTTGTTCTCAAAAATTCTTCCCCTGCTAAAGCGAACGCGTTAAGAAGGACGATATTGTTTGATATACCAAAAATGGCGATTGACAATGTAGAGTTCTGGTTGGGTCATGCAGATTGGGGAAATGAAACAAACACACCACTATTCAATGAAATCATTGCTCATAGGCTTGGTATGATTCCTATTCCAACCGATGAGAGTTTCGAGATGGACGATTCTAACTCCGATGGAGACTATAGAAGTAGTGCAATAAAATACGTCATTAAGGAAAATGGTCCAAAAACTGTTTACTCTGGAGATCTTAAACTCGTTGATGGACCTATTGATTTTGAAGACAAGTCATTGTTAGAAATAAAAGATAAGAAGATTCCTATTGTTGAACTTGGTAAAGGGCAATCGATTCTCGCTTACGCCTATGCAGTAATGGGAACGGCAAAGAAGCATGTGAAGTGGCAAGTTGCTAGTGGCGTCGGATATAAGTACATGCCGATTATAGACATAAACGATGAAGTGATTGATTCTGCCGAGGACATTGTAAAATCTTGTCCTAAAAAAGTATTTGATTTTAGAGATGGAAGACTTACTATAAGAGATGCGCTTGTATGCTCGCTGTGCAAGACCTGTGAAGAATTAAGTGGCGGATCTATTACTGTTACGGGAGATAGTTCTCAATTTTTGTTTACGTTTGAAACTGATGGTTCGTTAACGGCTGAGCAAGTCATCAACAAGGCGATGTCAATACTTTCTAAAAATGCAAAGAAAATTGCGGATGACGTTATTGCTCTCTGATGACCCATATTCGCCATGTTGTTTATGAGTACCAGTTAACCAACGACGTTAGAGGAAATCTGTAAGTTTGCACTTTTTTATCTTATCACTGTTAAATAATGAGTTCATACTTATAGTGAGAATTTCTATCCTTTCCTTTACATATTGAGACAATTCAAACTCTTCGCATATTTTCTTAGAAATTTCAAGATACTTTCTTGCGTTAGCCTCGTGAACTGTGAGTGTAAGATTATTTCCACAGTGACATTTGCCATTTAACGGAATTCTACGATATTTCTCACCACATTTTACGCACCTAACACTTTGCGTAGAAAAAGTCCTTAGATTTCCTATCATATCTGGCATAAAATGTTGATTAATAACTCTTAATGCAACATCTTTGGCATCCACAGCTCGAATTTTACGTCCAAGATCCAGCTGTGCCATCATTTTATCTTCCATAGTTGACAGGGTCGTATACGCAGACTGAATTGGACCTTCCGAAATATTATTAGTGTCATGAGTAAATCCAATTTTTTCATACTGAAGATTGGTTCCTATTCTCCCACTAATAAGATCCATCGATTTTTCAATGTCTTTTGCATCTGCAAGTCGCTGTGCTGCCTCGTATAACTCTAGAGGATATTCTCTAAGGCAATCGATATTATGTGCTTCTTTATCAATTTCGTTTGGATCTATTCTTGTTGTAAGAACGAGAGGCGTATCCATAAGCCCTCCTCTTCTATTTGGGATGTACGCCCTAGAAAAATTCAAAAGACCGTCTAAAAGGAGCATTATACAATCTTCATCTCCATCGCAATTCCTTCTTTTTCCCGCGTGGAAAAAAGGGTGACCGTAACATCCAGATACTTCTGTATATCCTATTATTCGGCAGAGAATACCCCCGGATGTATGCGGTGCTAATCCTATGCCTAGTTGGCCAATGATGTCACTTTCATTTTGTACATTATAGTAGCTTTCCATGTTGTAAAATTTGACCAGTAACTCATCGACATAATTAGCAACTTTTACAAGATGTTTTCCACAATTAATATTCGGAATTATATCGTGAATTTTTAACTCACATAACTGTGTGTCACTAACAAGTGGATGTCCATTCCAGTCATGATCATAACCTAGATCTTTTGCCTTCTCAACAGATATCCCTATTTCTTTGGGTCTAAAGTGTGTGAGAGGAATATCAGTCATATCGAACCTAATCGTCCCATCTTTATAGACAGTTACATCGTGTTTACATCTAAGTATCGCTTTTTCTAGTGCTTCAGGTACCTTCAATTTCGACGGATATTTATCAGATAGTTTAACTTCTCTTGAAAGATCTCCCATTTTTAATAACAACAAAGCCTCACTGCGTTCTTTAGAAAGATCTATAGGCATCATTTTAATAACCGGCTTTCCACCACTAGTTATAGTTTCAGTATGCATATTGCAATTTCGACACCATGTTCGATATGTTTCTTGGTTACACTTGGGACATCTTCTCGCTCCAGTTTGTAATAAAACGTTACCACTTTTATTAAGTAAAACTAAGTTTTTTTCTCTGTAAATTTCATTTTTAGTCATATTAAAATTATGGGATTGTTTTATGGCCCTATTTAGTTCCTTTTTAAATGGTGTCGCTTCAGAAACTGCAAATAGACCGTGTTGAATAGTGGAGTTTGATTTTCTATCCTTGGCTTTTTCTGGTCTACCCATTCTAGTTCCAATTCTTACTCCAGCTCTTGCACGAACTTCTATTCCCATTGCTTTACTTACAGCATCTAACGATTTCTCTCCATAAAACTTTGCCATTTCAACTATTTTTTGATTATTATTACCCAGTCCAAGACCCATAAGTAATGGGGAGGCGTATTTCTCAATGACTATGTATCCATCTTTTACACAATGCAAAACACCGAGATCCTCTAAAATTCTTTTCTGTATAGTGTTGTTATTCGGCAGATATAGTTTGTTTTCATCGAATCTACCCTGCTCCAGTATTAATTGACGAAGTAATGAAAGTCTGTCTATAGAAATATCTGACCAGTAAAGATTAAAGTCCGGGTGGAGAGGAACTTTCATATTAATAGACATCTCAATGGCACGTGCCCATGTAGGATGTTCCCAGTCGTCTGGTAAAAAGTTATTATTCTTTTGAATTTCTAGTTTGTGCCACTCTGCTGTATATCCGCACGGTACAAGAAAGTGATTGTTTTCACAAAATTCACCAAAAGGAATCAATATTTCGCCGCAATCTGTTATTTCTGATATAAGTGGTTTGTAGTTTAACGCGTCTTTTTTTGTATTGCATTGTACAAGATCTCCATTTCTGAGAAGAACAGTAGGTCCTTCAAGTTCATCGCACGGAGTGACCACACATGCCTTACCTGGCCTTTCAATTTTCAGCTGTGTGCCCAATGCAAGAAAGTCATCTAAAATATACATGCTAGCGGGAGAATAAGCTAACGATGCTAATCCACTGGTTCTTGCTCTTCCATAACGTAATCTGAAAGCACCAATTCTTGATGGGTGTCCGAATATTGGACGGCCTGCAATGATGTCCTTTAAGTATTTCTCTTCTGGCCTTACCTCCTTAGAATTATTTTCAGAAACAGAAATATTTTTTCCTTTGATATATTCGGCCATGAACTCCCAACCTTTAATATCTAGTCTGTTAACGTGCTTGTTTATTTTTGCAGCCTTTTGACATAAACCTTCTGCAATGACTAAGCAGGCTCCTCCTCTAACTTGATTAGTCTCAATTCTTGGTAAATCCCTAAAGCCAGAAAGCTCTAGTTTTTCTGTACCCTCGCCATCAATACAAACAGGGCAGTTTCCAACAATTAATCGTATTTCTTCGGGCGTGGGAGAATATTGAAGATGCTGGCATTGCTTGTACAGGGGAATCTCTTCAATAAATCTATCAATTTCTTGTTGGGTAGGAATATACTTTCCAATACCGACAGCTTGCCTAACAACATCGGCAATGAGGACACTCATCGCTTGCGCTGTTCCTCCTGCCGCACGAATTGGTCCAGCGAATATGAGATCAACGTATTGTGATCCATCTATGTTTTTTTTTATTTTTGTATTCGCTAAACCTTCTAATGGAGCGACCAAAATGCCTTCGGTAAGGACGGCAAGCCCCACCCTAATACCTTTGTCTATGGCACATTCAATATCGTCTGTAGACCTTTTCGCAACTTCTTCAGCGATCTTTAAAGATACAAGCTCTCTATTTTTTAACTCCTTAGTAAGACGTCTAATATCGTCAGCTACTTTGCCAATGTTATAATCGTCTAACAACTTCTCAACTCTTGAGGCAAGGTCTTCAGCTCTTGGAATTTCCACTCTTGTCTCAACATCTCTTCCAAGCATTCTTGCCCTGGCCGCTATGTCGTAACATTTGTCACATTCTGCGGAAAGTCTAGAAAAGTATTGTCGTATCTCCTCGCTAGAAACAGGTTCTTCCGCTGGCATTACTCTTCCTCGTTAGGTTCTACCTTTCTTAATTCAGAAATTAACTTTTTACGAAGCTGATCTATATTGTCTCCAGATTTTGCAGAAAAGTTAATATTTCCGCTTTTGGAGATCATGATGTCATTTTTGCTTTCAGCAACAATGATAGGAATTCCTTTGAATCCTTTTTTGACTGATTCTAACAAAGCGTTCTGTCTCTCTATGCTGTACCCGCACGTTTCTGATGGATCTAATATGAATAGAATAACGTGCGTTAGATATTTTAGCGCTAGGATGGCTCGTCTTTCGATGTTGTTGCGATCATTTGAATCTCTGTCGAAAAGTCCTGGGGTATCAATTATTTGGAACTTTCTCCACTCATCACTAATGTGTCCAACGATAATGTCTTTAGTAGTAAATGGATATGGAGCAACTACTGGTGTAGCAGTACTTAATTTAGACACTAGTATGCTTTTTCCAACATTCGGGAATCCAGCAACAACAGCCGTTGCTATTTTTGGATCAATAGATGGGATAAATTTAAATTTACTCCTGCATGACTGGAGGAAAATTAGCTCGTCACTGATTTGATTGATGACGGAAGAAAGTCTTCCGTAGAAACCTTTTCTGGTTGATTCTATAATCTTTATGTCTTTTGAGCGTCTAACGTTTCTTATAGCCTCGATTTTAAGTTTCTCTATCTTTTTCTCCGCCCACCTTATTGCACCGAGGGACTTCTTATATTTATCAATACCAATAATAAGATCAATTAATTCCGGAAAAAAGTCTTCTTTTTTATCTATTCTTGGGAATTTGTCTACACAGTTTGATAATACATTTTCTATAATGTCCCCTAATGCTGTAATTTTGGCCAATGTCGTTTTTTTATTCTTATCAAGAGCATTGACTCCGTTTACACTGATTTTCACTACTCTGTGAAATCCTTTATTCTTAAGTTCTTCAGCTGAGAGAACAGTTGGAATCTCGAAAGATCTCACCATATCTTCCCTCTATAATCACAATTAATTAAATCTTTCATATCAATAGCTTGCCAGAACAACGTCACAATGACAAAAGATGTATTTTACATCATTAAAAAGTTATTTCTAGCAATATATGAAAGCGACCTATGTGTCTTTAAATAATGTATGCGTGTGACGTTTTGAAACATACAGAATCAGTGATATATCTGCGGATATTCAGAAATTTTAAGAGAGTATCAAAAATAGATGGAACGATGCATGTGTTTCTGTACATCACATGCAAGAATAGCTTTGAGTTACAATTTTAACATTAGTTGTTGTAATCAAAAGGCGACTGAAACATAGTAGCGTACTGTTTCTGTGAATTTCACAAATGCAATTACGATGTCATTTGATACACATGTGTTTAACATAAAGTGTGACGAGTTGTGCATCATCACGATGCTTCTTATATCCGCAATAGCACAGAAAGTTCTATCAGAGCTGGTACTTACTAATAAATAGAGCATTAGTCTCATTAGGGTAGTTTGACTATACATAGGAACGTGGTTTAATGAATGTGGATTATGACAAGTGTCTACATTGTGGAGGATGTGCAGGTTCATGTCCGTCGAATGCCATATACCTAAATGATTGCATTCTTGAATTCTATGACTCGTGTACACGGTGTGGCATTTGTATAAGAATATGCCCCGTCGGTGCATTATCAATGGAGGCATTAAATTGAGATATTTTTGTGATATAGTTGTAGTGGGAGCTGGCCCTGGTGGATGTATGGCTGCAAAACATGCAGCTAAGAAAGGGGCAAACGTAATTCTCATCGAGAAAAAATCAGAAATAGGAGCACCCCTTAGATGCGCGGAAGGTATTTCAAAGAGAGATCTCACAGATCTGGGGATTGAATTAGATCCGGCGTGGATATCTTCTAGTATAAAAGGTGCGGTTATTAGATCGCCGTCTGGCATTGCCATTCAACTTAATGAAAGAGGTAAAGGTCCAGAGGTTGGATATATACTCGAGAGACATCTTTTTGATAAATATCTTGCAGAAGAAGCATCCATAGCCGGAGCTAAAATTATGTTACGCACCGGATGCACCGGTGTTTTAAAAAACGAAAATGAAAAAATTGTGGGCATTAAAGCTAGATCAATGGGAGAAAAAATCGAAATTTACGCCAAATGTATCATCGCAGCAGATGGTTATGAATCTCAAGTTGGAAGATGGGCGGGCATAGATACATCTGTCAATCCTGACAATATCGATACATGTGTTCAATACAGAATGACAAACGTCGCATTTGAAACAAGTGTGTGTGAGTTTGTCGTTGGATCAATGGCTCCTGGAGGATATATTTGGATTTTTCCGAAAAGTCATAATGTAGCTAATGTTGGTATTGGTATTATGGCAAGTAAATGTAAACATAAGGCCGATCCTAAGTACTATCTTGACAAATTTATCAGAGAAGATTCTCGTTTCAAAAACGGACAGATTCTAGAAATGACATGCGGAATGGTTTCAACTGTGCCTGGACTAGAAAAAACCACTATGGATGGTCTTATTCTAGTTGGAGATGCAGCAAGAATGATTGATCCGATTACAGGTGGAGGCATAGCACATGCGTGTAAATCAGGAAAATTTGCTGGGAATGTTTCTGCAGCTTGTCTTGAAAAAATGGATTTTTCTAAAGAGGCGCTTGAAGCGTATGAGAAAATGTGGCGTGATGATATGGAAGATAAGCTTTATAGAGATTGGATAATAAAAGAAAAGTTTACGGCACTGAGTGACGACAAATTGGACAGGGTAATTAAACGAGTTAAAAACCTGTCTATTAAAGAAATCAATGCACAGAATCTACTTGAAGTAATAAAAGAAAATATACCTGACCTCATTGCAGAGCTAGAAGGTAGTTAGAAAATGGAAAACATTGCTCAGGGATCTGGCAGTATTTTTAATTTGATATAAGATCTCCTGTTTCTACGTTCGTACCTTCTACACTTGTACTCACTATAAATGGAAATCCTCCATGGAGAGATATTGTCTGACACACTTTACCGGGTTCATCTGTGAGTGCAATCATACTGCCCCCTCCTCCAGAGCCAGTTAGTTTGGCTCCATATGAGTATTCTAGTGAGGCATTTACGAGTTTGTCAAGTTCCCTACAGGATACGCCAAGAGATGCCAAGAGTTTATGATTTTTTGTCATTAGTCTACCAAGGTGTTCTGTATCATTTTTTGATAATGCTTGCATGCCATCTATTGTGACGTTTCCGATTTCATCAATTAGATTTTCTGCGACTGGGCTCTGTTCCTTATATTTCTTAACTTTTTCGACAATAGACGCAGTTAGAGATCTTATTCCAGTATAACCAACGACAAATGTCATCTTTGGAATAGGAATATTAAAAATGTCCCATGTATCTCCATTTTTAGAAGCAGTCCAAAGATATTGACCTAAGTTTTTGGGGCAATTAACGGCAATACCGTTTCCAAAGGTACAACATGACGTATCTACTGGGCTTGCTCTACCTTGTGCTCTATACTCAGCTTCAAATGCCTCTGATGCTATGTCTTTTCTATTGTGTGATTTTCCAAGCATTCTTTTTATAGATGTTAACAGAGACGTGCATAGAGCACCGGAAGAACCTAAACCTGAACCAGGAAGGAGCTCACTTTTTATGGATATAGAGGCGGTGGTAAGATTATTAGCGGAAAGAATGCGACTAACGTATGAGTTATCATCTGGAGCAACGCATAATCCGTTAATTGTGAGTTTAGTACTTTCACTAATAGTGCAAGTAAGGCGTTTATTAATTGCTAATGCCACAGCTGGTTTGCCATAGACAACAGCGTGTTCTCCCATTAGAATAAATTTCCCTGGCGATGAAGCAGTGAATTTCTTGTGAGAGGTTTTATTCATTCAATTTGTACTTCCTTAACATTTCGATTATAGCATCATTTGCACTGCGCATTTCTAGTGCAGGTTGCCCGATTGACCACCAATGATCTTCAATAGCTTCAAGGGCTCGCTCGTAATCGTCATCAGTATCATAATCTTCCCTTTTAACAACAGATATGGCCTTCTCTTCCTCCTCAAGGATGTTAACGTCATAGTTCTTATTAACTAAGGCCATAGCTATGGCATTGTCAATAAAATATGACATTTCAACTGCCAATTCTTCAGGCACTGAATCCATAATTAAGTCTATAACATTGTTGACAGTCATGAGGAAGGCAAGACGATTCTTTACAATGTTGTTTTTATTACTCTTTTCAAGATTTTTTTGTAGATCTTCATACCAAAGATCTTCTAATGCCTGAGATCGATTCGAATTTTTCCCCCAGAGTTGTTTATCAATGTTAATGCTATCGTCCTCAAAGACGCGCTCAATCAAACCTGTGTTTGGATCAATTTTTAAAGTTGGTTCTTTTGCTTCGGACATATTGCCAATAAATTGATCTTTATTTCTATCTTTTCTTTCCATAATTACCACTGACTCCCCGTATAATCTGTATATTTTATTCTCTGTTTTGTTTGTTTACGTGAGTGAACCTTTGAAGCATTTTCATAGTTGCGGATCTGTTGATTTGATGCTAACTAGATACTAATAAACACGTCGTTGAAATTAGTATTGAATATAATCATGTTCGCACTCATTCTGTTTAAAAATAATAGTTTAACGCTCTGGTTAATGAAAGATATGTAAGTTAGATTTGGAAAATAAAACGCTAATTTTTCGGGCGATTTTTATTGGTATTATTTATTGAATAGTTACGCCTCTCTACGCACAGTCCTGTGCTACAAAATATCAACGCTGTGTATAGCTACATAATTTAGTTGTATTTCGGTGAATCTACGTGAACTTTGATATGTTAGTTAATCGTCCTCACTTGAATTGTCATCATATGCCCATGGAATTTCTAACATGATTTGTCGTTAGAAAGAGGTATGAAAGGTGTTAACCTTACTTTGAGCCCTCTGCCTGATTTATATGTTGTCTATATATCACGTGAATAAATATTTCATGTCTCTAAATATGTGTTTTAGTTGTGTAATTGGCCATGGAGATCGCTGTGTTTAGTGTCTTCGGATGCGATATTGAAAGCTTAAATATGATTTCTGAAAAAATAAATGTGAAATTGATTGAGAGGTATGTAAAAAGTAGGATACTTACGGAAGACTGACATATCTCAAAATTGATGTATGTATAACTGGAGATTGCATGTACGGTGGATGGTGTATTCGAAGTGACTAATCTAAAAGAAAAATTGTTAAGATTTCAATTTGCATTTTTGATTGTTGTTTTCGTCAAATTTCTTTTCTACAGGGACGTTGAGAATTATGGGTCGTATGCTCAATATAAGTCTAGTTTATTGTTTTTTTGACGCGGCTAATATACACAGATGGAATGATCATCTTCGTCCAATAGACTTAACAGAAATAGACAAACAGGCACATAAAGCCGCTATTGCATGGATTCTTGGAAAATACGAAGAGCATGAGAATAGAGTGGAAATTAATTGGAAAGGATTAATTGAAGACATGATGTTTTCCTTTCTAAAAAGAGTGGTTTTAACGGATTTGAAGCCCCAGGTTTTTCATAGAATAGAAAGAGAAAGGTCTGAAGAAATTAACAAATATGTTTTGTCAGAGGTGAAGAAAGAGGTATTAGGTGTTGACCCTGAGTTTATATGTCGTTTTGCTACGTATCTCCACAGCACTAATGAATCTGTTGAAAGGAGAATTGTTTCTGCAGCTCATTACCTTGCGACAAAGTGGGAGTTTGACCTCATTTACGAAATGAATAAACATTCATTCGACATAGATCACACAAAATGTGAATTGGATAGAAAAATAAAGGAATTCTCTGACGTTGCCGGAGTGAATAAAGTTATTAAGTCAAAATCGAAGTCATTTATTGACTTAGTTGGACAACTTAGGTTCCAACAAAGGTGGACAAAGGTTCCAAGATATCCAATTACAACTGTTTTAGGACATTCGTTGATAGTTGCTAATACAATGTTTTTACACGATTTAGATAGTGGTGCGGGAGATAAACAAATTTATAATGATTATTTTACTGCATTATTTCATGATCTTCCAGAGGTGTTAACCAAAGATGTTATTACTCCTGTGAAAAGCATACACGGATTGGAGAAAATTCTAAACGAGTACGAGCAGGAGTTAGTAAATTCAAAAATTACTCCACTTATACCCGAGCATTGCCGTAGTGAGTTTGAATTCTTGATTTATAATCCTTTTCAGAATAAGTGTGATGAAAAATTTGGCCCTGTGAATGGAATGGATATTAAACTTTGTGATTTGCTTGGGGCGTATATGGAGGCATATGCGTCAATAAGATGCGGAGTGTATCCGTCAAGACTCAAAAAAGCTAAGAAATTCCTACGTCTTAGATTGGAAAAGGAAGGGGAAAGTATCGATGCTGCTTACCTCATCCATGAGTTGGAGAATATTGAAATTTAAAAGTTAGCCTTCGATTATTTCTTGTCCACCCATATAAGATCTGAGAACTTCTGGAATTGTGATTGTTCCGTCTTCATTTTGGTAATTTTCCATAACGGAAACTATCGTTCTGGGAAGCGCAAGCCCGGAAGCATTGAGTGTGTGAATAAATTCACTTTTCAGATGCGGTTTTGGTCTGTATTTAATTTTGGCTCTTCTTGCTTGAAAATCAGTAAAATTAGAACACGAAGATACTTCCAGCCACTTATTACTTCCAGGAGCGTAAGTTTCGAGGTCATAACACTTGGAGCATGAAAAACTCATATCGCCTGTGCACAAAAGTAACACTCTGTATGGGAGTTCAAGGCCATTTATTATATCCTCTGCGTTTTTTCTAAGCTCTTCAAGTCTTTCGTATGAATTTTCGGGTAGTACAAAATTAACCATTTCAGTTTTTCTAAATTCATGAACTCGAATAATCCCTCTTGTATCTGCGTGTTTTCCGACTTCACGTCGGTATGACGTGAGGTTTGCGGTATAGTATATAGGGAGTTGTTCTTTTTCAAGAATCTCATTCTGAAGAAGATTTGTAATTGGAACTTCAGCGGTCGGATTAAGGAACATATCGTCCTTTTCAAGATAGTACATGTCGTCTTTGAGATTGGGATACTGCCCAGTCCCAATAACTGCATTTTTATTGATAAGACCAGGAACAATGAGTTCGGTGTATCCCTGTTTATAATGTGTGTCAAGGAAGTAGTTTATAAGAGCGCGTTCAAGTCTTGCGCCATCACCTTTCATAACATAAAATCCGCTTCCTGTAATTTTGGCCCCTCTTTCAAATTCGATTATATCTAGAGCCTCTGCAAGTTCCCAATGTTCTTTAGGCTTAAAATTAAACTTCTTCTTTTTTCCAACTTCGTAAACAACAACATTTTCTGTATCATCTTTGCCAATTGGAACTGACTCATGTGGAATATTGGGAATATTGAGGAGGCAATCTGTCCTAATATTTTCAAGTTCAGTTATTTTTTCATTATTTAATTTAATTTCATCAGAAACTTTACGCATATCAGAAATTTTGGAATTCTTTTCCTCACCCATTGTCTTAGAAATTTCTATAGAGACATTATTTCGGATTTCTCGGAGGCGATTGTTTTCATTTATAAGAGTCCTCCATTTAGAGTCGGCATCAAGAAATTTATTCAAAGCAGACTCGTCTTTATTCCTGTTTCTTAGCATGATCCTAATTCTTTCAGGATTTTGGCGGATTAAGTTAATATCTAACATTAAAAGCCCTCAATTTTTTTGACATAGACACTTCCAAGTTTTTTTATCTGTCATAATTGCAATTCCACCGCGAACATCTACAATAATTGATTGCGTCATTGCTGCAACGGTATCCATAATACTATCGTCCCTGCTTCTCATACTAGGTAGTACCTTCATTTTTATTAAACGATTCTTTTTTAGTTGGATTTTAATTTCATCATAGACACTATTTTCAAGACCACGCTTTCCAATATACACTGTTGGCTCAATTTTCAATGCTCGACGCATTATTTCCTTCTTGGCTTCCTTTTCTGTCACCTTTTTACCTCTCACTATATGAAAAACGCTTAATACTGCTGCAGCTCAAGCATGTGATTTTTATTCTGTTAGTATTTAATCTAACACGGCAGTTATTTCCTGTTATAAGAGGAATATTGCACTTCTTACAAAAAAGAAGTTCTTTTGGAATTGAAATATTTACTCTTTGACTAATACGCCTTATAAGACGGATATATCTTTTAGCCAGATCCTCGTCGCCATCTCTTAAAGATGTAAAAGCTAATTTTGATAGCAATGCAATGCGTAAGGATGCAATTTTAATGGCTATTTTTAAGGGTACAGGTTTTCTAGACATCTGGATGTCAGATTCACCGTTTAAAATAATATATAAAATGTTCGTGCTGCTACGTAAAAATATATTTTGCGTTTACGTTTGATGAGTGGTATAGAGAAATCTATGGTTATTAATTTCAAAATTGGCGTAAAACTAGCCGAAATTCTTTGAAAACATGATAAGAGAAGTTGGAAGGTATTAACTGAAAACTTGAGGTTATGAATATCGATACGTAGGCCTATGTTCTAAATGTCACTTGTTCCTTAATCCCATCCGATTTTGATAAGATAGAGATTTGAGATAAGCAATCATTTATTTTCTTTTCGTATCTGGGCGCTCCCATCTCATGAGTTATATAGTCTGGATTTAGCCTTTGTACTAATCCTGCTACACGTTTTGTGGTAAAGGGTTCGTGCTGATCCATATTACATACATGGCTATAAGCAAGTTCAATAAGTTTTGTTATTGATGTAAGTTCTATGTGCGGAGGTTTGTAATTTTTTAGATAGTTGTAGCATGTGTTTGTATGAAGATGAATCGTCATAATAGACTCCAACATATCATCTGAAAACTTATCAACGACATTTTCTAAAATGTCTATTGCCTGATCTTCTGTTTGCGCGCCTTTTGTGGCAACTAGAAGATGTCCAGTGTCAAAACATAGCCCCCAATTCTCGAATTCAATTTTATTACAAAGTATTTTATAATCGGTACTATCAAGCATTCTTAATCCGGGCCACCATTGATTTTCAAATAGTATACGGAAAGGGGGCTCTGTATTAGGAAACAAGGCAATCACCGAATTAACAAGCTCAGTGAAAGCTGATAGTATTTTATTGTCACTGTCAGAGTATGTCAATTTAAGAACTTCAGATATACTTACATTACCGGCGTGTAGAATTCCGTATTTTGGATCTAACGTCGATGCTAACTTGATGGCAGAGTGTAAATTATCTATAATATCTCCTTTGTCGCGGCCGTAAAAGATATGTTTTACACTATCGTCTGGAATTTCTTTTGGTATTTTTTTATTCCCTGACCATGCGGCATACCAATCAATTGCGTATGGTAAATGAACAGAGACTACCCTGCTTCGAAAAAAGGACTCTGGAATGGGGTTGTACCCCGTTAATAATTCTATTCCTTCAACTTGCTCTGGGAAATTCGTCTCCGTAGGTGGATCATAAATAGAACTGTTAATGAGGTGCTTCATAGTTACAAAAGGTCAAATGCTGCATCTAGAGCGGCAACAATTGCTGCGTTTTTATCAGAACTTCCCCCTACGATCAATGCATCGTCCTCTGTTAGATTTGTAGCCATCCGTATCCTTCTAGCAGTTTCAGGACGTTTAACATCTAAATTCCAGTCAGGCGGGATCATCAAGACACCATTTCTAACGACAATTGTAGTGCAACCATTAGCGCCCGCTCTGATACCAACGTCCCTTTGTTGCATTCCGTTTTCTATTTTATTACCAGCACCATAAACTATTATTGCTTGACTGAAACAACCAACAACAGCGTCTCCAATATCTACATTCACAACTTTGAGGGGTATATTGCCTAAAAAGTTAAGTCCAGTTTTTGTGATGGTAGTACCAGTTCTCTTAATTTGAACCATGCCTTTATCTAAAAGCATTTTCAAAATGCGTCGCATACTGCCTTCTCCTACCCCCGATTCTTCGGCAAGTTTTTTACGACCTAGTTTTCTCCCATCGGAAAGGGTGTGAAGAGCCCAATATACATTGGCATCCGTAAAGCGAGACATCGGTCCGTACTGCGATTTGTTAATTATCTTCATAGCTATCAGAACGTTCTCACTTTACCATTTATAACGAGATCTGTGACTTTATCAATGTTACCTAACCATTCTTCTGCTATAGCCTCTGCTTCAGATTTCCATTTGTTAAATTCACTACTTCTGTATCCAGATACAAGTTGAACATTGCAATTAAGTGGGTTAGATACTGGTTTTCCAATTAGTGAAAGAATTCTAACACGAACCTCGACATCAGGAGAGACTTTTCTGGCAACATCTTCAGCAATAAGTTTTGACATAATATTGTAAAGCTTGCCGACATGAGTTACAGGATTCTTTCCTGAAGCTGCTTCCATTGACATTGGTCGATATGGTGTTATAAGGCCATTACATCTATTTCCTCTTCCTACAGATCCGTCATCTCCCATTTCCTGAGAAAGGCCTGTAACCGTGAGGTAGTAAACATCGTTCGAATAATCATCTCCAGTGTTTATCCTCAATTTGAAATTGATATCTTCTTCGGACTTGTCTATTATATCAAGCGCATTTTCTTTTACCTTGTCACAGACATCTCTAATTACAGATTCATAGTGAGATTTGTCAGGAATATACCGGCCTATCATTGCGCATGCAACTGTCATCTCTAAATTTTTTCCAACTCTTGAGCCCATAACTTTGACATCTTGCCCCGTTTCAGGAAAGAGGTGTTTGAATGTGTTGCTATTGATGAACTCTTCTGTTTGAAGAACAAGCTTATCCGTAATCGAATATGGGGCATAACCGACTCCAAATGATGTATCGTTGGCGAGGACGCCTGATGCTTTGTAAACTCCTGTGAGATCATCTGATCCCATTCCAAACTTTGCATCAATGACGACATCCGAGTCGATGTCAAGATTAGGAGCTAAATTTTTTAGGTATTCACGAGCTGCCTTGAGAGCGACAGGCTTGCAAGGAAGTTCTCTAAGAACTTTATTCACAATTACATTCGTTGTTGCGCGGCCAACTAGGAGAATGTATGCTGGATCTATGATTGCTCCCCCGCCAAAGTCAGGCGCTGCCCTACCAGCCACAACTTGCGTTTCATCTGTGTTGTGATGGAGAATTTCCCCGACTTCCTTCCTATACAGTTTGCAGAGAGTTCTAGAGACTGTCTCGGACAACCCGTCCGCTACGCTATCCGGATGTCCAATGCCCTTCCTTTCAACAATCTCGACGTCCCTAAGTGGCGTAGGAACCTCTGTTACGTCCTCTACATAAATATTTCGTGACACATTCGCCGTCCTCCTTCACATTGTAGACAGAGAGTACGCGTTTTCCTTTAATATATATGGCGCCGGTATAAATACTCACACATTGACGAGGTGACAATCTACTTTAAACTTCTAAGCTTTTACAATAAAGAGAGACGTACTTTCATTTGTCGTGGTTTGCAGATAGTAGAGGAATTACAAGAGGAATAGATCCATCGGTGATATGTGGTAAGAACAGACTTACATTGAGATTTGATTGAGTAGCAGGTGTAATTGCAATATTTAGGTTTTAAGAGATTTTCCGTGGGAAGGGAAACCGTGATATACGTTAGCTTTGGAAAGTTATGGAAACCGGTTACATTGTTGCTTATGAAGGTTGTCTCCACAATGAAGAAGCGCAACATCGAAATTTGTGGTATTAGCTGTATGAATCCTCGAATTATATAGTTGAACGATGCTGCATGATGTTACGTGTCTGGTCTATCTTGAAGCTGTTACGTGATATAGTTACCATGTCAAGGTCAGACGGCGCAATGGTATTAGCGAATAATGTTCTTGCCTCGGATAGGGATTGTTCATTAGATTTATAGCGATTACTTATATGCACCAATGCGAGCATTCGAGCTCCACATGATCGGGCTATTTCTGCGGCGTCTCTCGCTGTAGAGTGAAAATTACTTTTTGCTAGGTCGGAGTCTTTGTCTATGTATGTGGCTTCGTGGATGAGCATGTCAATATCCTTTGCAGCTTCTGATACTGAATTACACATTTTTGTGTCCCCTGTATACATTACAGAGCATCCTTTTCTCGATGACCCGATGATTTGAGATGGAAAAATCCCACGGACTATTTTCCCCATTTCAATTTTTGCAAAGTCAGGACCTGGACTTAAGCCAAGCTTCAAGGCCTTCTTTACATCGAATAAGCCTCTAGAGTCTGGCTCTTTGTAGATATATCCTACCGATGGAACACTATGTTCAGTCTTAATTGTCGAAATTGATGCATAATTAATGTCAAATTTATCGCCGGATTTTGTTTCTATCAAATTAATGTTGAATCCCAACTCTTCATTGCAAGCGTTTAAGAGGTGGGTTATGGACAGCTTAGTGCCAATGGGCCCATATATTGAAATTGGTTTTACCCTTCCCAGCAAATTCATAGTTTGTACTAATCCAGGAACGCCCAAAATATGGTCTCCATGAAGGTGTGTGATGAATATATTTTCAATTTTCATAATTGAAAATCGGGATCCCAACATCTGTCTCTGTGACCCTTCCCCACAATCGAACATTGTAATGTGATTATCCTGCCTTATGGCAATACAAGGCAAAGCTTTAGTTTTAGACGGAACGGACGCTCCAGTACCAACGAATAGAATATCGAACATGATAGTCGTTTTAGCGAATATAATCCAAAACGTCTTTTCTAGTGTCTTTTTTTACTACTTTGTAATGTTGCTTGCACAGATGAACTTGTCTAACATCTTTATTTTTAAGCTTTAGAGATGATTTTACGATTTTGTTTATATTTATGGACCTTTCAGCAATATTACTACAACCTTCCGTATCACAGATCTTTTCCTTTTCTAAGCGAGGTGATATCATAAGTGTATGATCGGCAACGCAAGATATTATTTGTTTATCAATCTTGAGGCGGTGAGATACTAAAAAAATAATTTTCTTGATAAAAGTGAATAAATAAAAATAAAATGACAATCGTGCCGTTGTTGGTGGTTGATTAAGACATGATTAAAGTGTCTCCATCTATGTTGTCTGCAGATTTTTCTAGACTTGGTGATGAAGTTTTGAGAGTTGTTAGGGCGGGCGCTGACTGCATACACCTCGATGTTATGGATGGCTTATTTGTCCCCAGCATAACTATTGGACCTCCAGTTATAGCTTCAATCAGGAGATGTACTGATATTCCGTTTGATGTACATCTCATGATAGAAAATCCAATAGAGTACATTGATGACTTCGTAAAAGCGGGTGCTGACTACTTAACTGTGCATTGTGAGTCGAAGAGTGACATAGATGATACAATTGATAGAATACATACATTAGGTAAGAGAGCAGGTATTGCACTCAATCCCGAAACACCTGTACGAAAAATAGTTCAGTATCTCGATACAGTAGAGTTGGTTCTTGTCATGACTGTCCATCCAGGGTTTGGGGGACAATTGTTTATCGAAGAAAATCTTGAGAAGATCCGTTATCTTAAGGGGTATGCAGAAAAATATGGATTAGAATATGAAATTTCAGTCGATGGTGGTATAAATCGAGGAACTGGTATAAAATGTGTTGAATCTGGCGCAACAGTACTGGTATCTGGAAATTATCTGTTTCAAACGGCAGATTTGGGCCGAGAGATAGAAATATGGCACTTATTGTAGATTCAAGGCTTTTATTCTGGAATCTTTCAACGGAAATTCAGAAGCTAATTTTTGGTCAGCTTGCTTATTACAGCGATTCCTTCGTCGAGACACGATGGTATATTTAATGGGTGTTTAATTCCTGCCTAATGTGGTGAAGCATCAAATGTCTAAACTTTCGGGTAGTCTGATTTCGTTAGTTATTTTCGGAGTGTTATCAGTGGCATTGATAATATTTGCACTCATGAAAATTAATCTGGTGGTTATCTATGCGGTGGTATTTCTGATATTGTTTGTTGCACTCTTTGGAATATTACCACATGTATTCGAGAGTGAAAAGTGAAAGTTCAATGGGAGTTAATCTTTCAGGACTTGTTAAATCGAGGAGTATTAATATTTCGGATCTTCGAGGAAAATCCGTTGCAATGGATGCGTATAACACCATTCATCAACTCCTTTCTGCGATCCGACAGCCAGACGGTCACCTTTTGGTGGATGATAAAGGAAGAGTAACGTCGCACTTGTCAGGTCTTCTTCATAAAATTACAAGTCTTACAGAGGTGGGAATAGAGCCTTCATTCGTATTTGACGGCAAACCTCATAAGTTGAAGTTAAGAACGATCGAAGAAAGAAGAAAAAGGAGAGATAAGGCGGTTAAAGAATGGGAATTAGCCATAAACGAAGGAGACATTAAAAAGGCATTTTCTAAGGCTCAACAAACGTCCAGGATAACAGCTGAAATATCAGATTCATCTGAAAAACTTTTAAGATTTCTTGGTATTCCTGTTATACATGCCATTCATGATGGCGAAGCACAGAGCGCATATATGTGTTTAAGGGGTGACGTGTGGGCTTCCGCCTCTCAAGATTTTGATTCTATACTTTTCGGTGCCCCGAAGCTTGTGAGGAATATAGCAATTTCAGGAAAAAAGAAAATTCTTGGAAAAGATAAATACAGGTATATTGATGTTGAAGCGATAAACACAGAGGAATGCTTTGCAGAGTTGGGAATATCAAGAGAACAGCTTGTTGATATGTGCATTCTCATTGGAACCGACTTTAATCCTGGAATTTCTGGAATTGGTCCAAAAAAAGGTCTTAAATTAATTAAATGCTATAAAAACATAGAAAATGTTTTAGAAAATCTTCACGTCGAGATTCCAGAGTACCAGCAGATCCGAGATATCTTCCTTTCTGGGCCTTATGTTGACAATTATAATCTTGAATTTGAAGATGTAGACTATGATGGAACAATTAACTTTCTTGTAGAGTATGGATTTTCGAAAGATCGTGTTAAGCTGTCGCTGGACAGAATTGAACATTCTAGAAAAATAAATAGGGCCACGAAACATCAAAAGTTGTTGGACGCATGGTTATGATCTACCAGACAATTTTTTATGGCATTAAGTATCTGGCGATTGATATTCATACTTGGCATTTGGTTGTAACTGAATAGTTTACATTCAAAATTATTGCTTTTTATGTTTGGTATGGGGTGTTCCAAATAGACGGCGAAGAAGTGTATGTTCCAAACTGTCTGTCTCTTTCTAATTGTAACCGGCTCATGCAATTTTTTGGGTGATATGACATTTATTTTAAATTTTTCTCTAACTCCTCTTATAGCGGCATGTTCTGGTGCCTCGCTTTCTTTGATATCGCTAGTCAAGAGTGCCCATTCATTTAGATGTATGTCATGCCACTCTGGCTGATTAAAGAGCATTATGCTTTTGTCAATAATCACTGCCGACGATGCTACCTCTTTTACTTCAATATTCTTTATTTCTATCACCCCTTCGTTAGCATTCACAATTACTTGATCTCCATTCGTGATCAAGTCTATGTTAATGGAGTCTATCATGGGAATGGAAGAAATTACCGCTCCGGTGGCTATGATCGTCTCGGCTGATGAGTTAACTATTGCCGCGGGTGCTTTTCCATGGGCTTTAAGGTTGTATATAACGAAGGAGCTTACGGTACTTCCTTTTCCTCCTGGAAATACAAGTATTTTATCCCGTATTATTACCTCTTCATCCTTGATTCTTCCAGTTGATATATCTACGTCTCCAAGAAAACTAAGTGGCTTATTAAATTTAAGGACATTTCCTTCCGCATATCCTTTGGAAATCATGCGTCCTTTTAGTATCATTGTACTATCCTCAATAAATCTACGATGTCCCGACACATAACTTTTTGAGAGCAAAGTGCTGAAAGGTAATTCCCAGCTTTACATGAATTCGTTCCAGTTCTTGAAAATACTCCCTCAATTGGAGAGACGACTACACAGGTATCAGCTAACACATGGCCAAACTCTTCCATTATTTTAACGTCACTAGGACATTTTGTCCGTATAGAGCTTGATGTGCAGAACCATACTTCAATGCCGGCCTTCTTTTTCTTCCCTTTTAATAGTGATGCAATTTCATGCATTTCTTTTTCTGTGAGATGGGGACACCCAAATGCTATTAATTGAACATCGTTCGTATCGTTTAGGTCTTCACGTGCAGCTTCAAGATCTTTTTTTCCAATGTTTATAACATCAAGGTTAGATGTGTCGAAGTCTTTGTGCTCAGGCGTAATGTTTTCGATATGAAATAGTGCTATAGCTCCTGAAGATGCCATTGAAGCTGCCATGGCTTTTACTTCTTCAATTCCAGGCGTGATTCCTCTGTAATAAGGGATACCATTTCCTATCATAGAGCCCACTACATGACCTAATAGAGAATATTCGAAAATAGAATTAGCGATATCAACATCAACTACTACAGTGGGGCATCTATTCTTTTTTTGATGAAGACCATAATTGGCAGTTTTTCCTAAAATTGCGGCTGCTAGTGCTCCGGGACCGCCCTCTCTATTAGTTCTTGCACCAATGTATGAATTCACAAAAGATAGTGCAGATGATTCCGCCCATGCCACGTGATCACCGAATTTTGGTATGTTTGTACCAGTGTAAGGGATACACGAGCAAGTAGTTTTAACACCCATTGTATTGTACAATTCTAGTATTTCGGCTTGCTTCTTTGCAAAATGCTCGGATACGTGCATTTTTGTCCACCTAGTTCTGTCCATTCCAATGGGATTTAAAGTTGAGGTTACTTTGACTTTGACACCTTTTCTCACCATGTTTTTAAGATAAAGAAGCCCGCCGTCACCGATGGTTTTATATGAAGCCCCCGACAGGTGCGCTGAAGTAATATCTACTAGATTTTTTGCGCCGTAGATTTTTCCTAATGCAACAATAAGTTCCATTGCCTGTTGGGTGCCTTCCCCAAATTCTCCGTCTAGAATCTGTTGCTCTTCTTTGTTAAGATCCATGATCCGTTGTATCAATTTGTTCTTATCTTATAATGCCTGCCCTAGAAAACAATTATAAAGAAAACTAGCGTAAGTGGCCTAATTCGAATAAATTAGTTTCGGCATTGGGGGCGACTCGCGATGATAAAACAAGTTCGTGACAATTATACAGCGCCAGTTATTGAGAGAGATATTCAGAGATATTGGGATTCTATAGATGCGTATCACAAAACCAAAAAGCTTCGTGAGAATGGAGAAAATTTTTACTTTGTTGATGGTCCCCCGTATACGTCTGGTCATGTTCACATGGGAACGGCCCTTAATAAGACTATAAAAGACATCTTTCTCAGATATTGGAGAATGAATGGGTTTAATGTTAGAGATCAGCCTGGGTTCGATATGCACGGTCTTCCAATTGAAATTCAAGTAGAAAAAATGATTAGAGTTCCTGGAAGAACCAATAAAGAGGGAGAACTAGATGAGGTTGGAGTCAGGTCCAGGAAGGAAATTGAAAGTAAAATTGGAATAGGAGATTTTGTTAGAGCATGTAAACAACGTGCGATTACACTCCAGAAAGAGATGACCCGAGAGTTTAAAGAACTTGGAGTGTGGATGGATTGGGAGAATCCATATCAAACAATTAAAAATGAGTACATCGAATCCGCGTGGTGGACAGTGCAGAAGGCATACATGAACGGTATGCTAGATTTATCAAGCAGAGTTGTTACATGGTGCCCCAGATGTGAAACGGCTCTCGCGGAGGCTGAAGTAGAATATTGGGATGAAACTGATCCATCGATTATTGTAAGATTTCCGTTGATCGATGACCCTGAAACATCTTTACTTATCTGGACTACAACGCCGTGGACATTGCCAGCTAATATGGCTGTAGCAGTTCATCCAGACGCGGATTATGCTCGTGTTGAGTTTAGTGACGGCAATAGATGCGAAAAAGTCATTTGCATGGAGTCACAGATTGAATATGTAAAAGATAAGGGGCAATTCACTGAGTTTGACATTTTGGAAAGAGTTAATGGCAAAGATCTTGTGGGAGTTGCATACATCCCTCCTTTTTATATTGACGAAAAATACCTTAAAAGAAGCGAGTATGTTTTTAAGGTAGTGAATGCAAGTTATGTTGAGGCTAGTGATACAGGACTTGTTCACATCGCACCTGGATTTGGACCAGACGATTATGACACAGGGAAAGCATATAAAATAGATCCATTTTGCCCAGTCGAAGAATCAGGGAGATATACAGAAGAATTTTCAATGATGAGTGGTCGTAAAGTGAAGACCGCGAATAATGATGTCATTGAGTACTTGAAAGAAAAAAGATTACTTTTCAAGTCGGAAAAAGCTAAACATAGATGTGGGCATTGCTGGAGATGTAAGACACCAGTGATTTATAGAAACACGAGACAATGGTTCCTTTCAATTCCTAAAGTTAAACAAAAAATGCTTGATGAGATTGATCGTGTTAAATGGGTACCAAGTTGGGCAGGATCTACCAGAGAGAAAAATTGGGTTGGTAATGCGAGGGATTGGTGTATATCTAGACAGAGATACTGGGGCATACCATTACCAATTTGGGAGTGCTCTTGTGGAGAGAGGAAAGTTATTGGCCAGATCTCAGACCTGAAGGATTGTGATGGATATTTTGATGGCATGGATATTCATAGACCATGGATTGATGACATTAAGTTTAAATGCCCAATATGTGGCGGGGTCATGAACAGGATACCAGATATTCTTGATGTTTGGTTTGATTCTGGGATAGCAGCATGGGCCTCTTTGGGATACCCATCAAGAAAAGATGAGTTCGATAAATGGTGGCCTTGCAGGTTTATTGTGGAGGCGCACGATCAGACGAGAGGGTGGTTCTATTCGCAACTTGGTGCAGGAGTATCCTCCTTTGGTAGAGCACCTTATGATGAAGTTATGATGCACGCCTGGGTACTAGACACCAAAGGACAGAAAATGTCGAAATCTCTTGGAAATGTGGTTGAACCTAGGGAGGTTATCTCTGAATTTGGTGCCGATTCTATGAGATTTCATTTAGTGAGAGCAAATGCTCCATGGGAAGACTTGTGTTTTCAATGGGATTTAAGAAAAAATCCCCCGCTTAAAGATGGTCCGAAAAATGCGTGGAAGGTGCTTAACACACTTTGGAATGTGGTAAAATTTGCGTCAATGTATATGGAGATTGACAGATTTGATCCAGAAATTTTTACACTTTCAGCAGTGAGAGATTTCCTTAGATGTGAAGATAAATGGATACTTTCTCGTACTGAAAGAATGAAGTCCGATGTTGAAGATGGCATTAGGTCAAGAAATCTTCACAAATCGGCGCGTGCAATTGAGGAATATATCATCGAGGACCTTTCGAAGTGGTATGTTAAAATTGTTAGAGGACGAAGTTGGACAGAGGATGTAGATTTACAAACAGATAAATTAGCATCTTATTGTACGTTATATTATGCAATCATGCAAACTGCAATTGTAATGTCTCCGTTTACTCCCTATATTGCTGAGGAAATTTATCAGCACATGGGAGGGAGATTGGACACAATACATATGGAAAACTGGCCTGTAAAAAATGATTCGTATATTTCGGAGGATGTTGAATGTAGAATGTCTGTTATTAGAGAACTTACGGAAATTATTGCCTCTGAAAGAGCGAAGGTGGGTAGTAAACTTAGATGGCCCTTAAAACAGGTTTACATTGTTGGAAACGAAGAGTCTATTGATGCAGTCAGAATGTTTGAAAATGTGTTAAGGCAACAGTGCAACATTAAAAAAGTCGTTTATACAGAGACTGAAGGGGTACCGATTGATAAGACAATGTGTACGTATAGTGGTGGGCAAGTGGCTATAGATTTTGATATTACGCCCGATGTTGAAGCAGAAGGACATGCAAGAGAAATTGTTAGAAGGATTCAACAGATGCGTAAAGATATGAAACTTGATGTTGAGCAGTTTATTGATGTAGAAATTAGTGCAGACAAAGGTATTGCCGAAATCTGTAAGACTATGGTGGAGTTTATTTGTAAGGAAGTTAGAGCGAATAATGTCAAGTTCCCGTGTGAGATAGGGGACGGTGCCGTGTCCTGGAGCGTGGCAGGGAGTACTATTAAAATTCTGATCAGAGCATTGGATGATGAGACATTATAGTTTGTGTGTTTTTGTTGCATCTTTTATAACTTCATTCGCGAGAATCATGCCAAATATCGCCGGGATGGTTGGAAGAGATCCTAGTATACTCTTTCCGTAAATGTCCTTGTCGCATGGCTTTGCGAGTATCTGTTCCTCACTGTACACGCAAGTTATGTTTGATGTGTCTAAATCCCTCATATTGGATCTCACCAAAGATGCCAAGGGACATACTTTTGTCTTCTTGAGGGATGAAACTTTTATCATATTAGTGTTCGAGTGTAGGGCAGCACCCATTGACGAAAACGTTCTAATGTTCCTGTGTACTGCCTCCTTCAGTATTACGACCTTATTTTTGACTGTGTCGATTGCATCTACGAAATAGTTAGGTTCCCCAGAAAATATTTCATCTAAGTTTTCTGCCGATGCCATCGCTTTTATCGTCTCGACAGTAATATTTGGATTTATTGTCTTGGCCCTTTTTCTAGCGACTTCTACTTTGAAACATCCTACTGTCTCCTTAGTAGCTAAAATTTGTCTATTCATGTCTGTTTCACTAAAAATATCAGAGTCCACCACTCTTATATGTCCGACACCTGCTCTCACTAGACCCTCAAATGCATATCCTCCAACAGCACCTATGCCCGCAATAACAACGAAAGAATTTCTTAAACGCTGTATTCCATCATCCCCTAGCAAGATTTGTGTTCTATTAAATATACCACTTGTTGTCTCAGTCATGTAAATCCTCAAATTGCAAGGCAGAAAAAGAATCGTTTAAAGATGAGTGATGCGCCGCTGCGGAAAGTAAGGCGTATTAAGATTCAAAGAAGTCAGAACGCATTCGATAGGACGAAAACCTACCAATGCCCTTCCCATTTGATATCCTTTATACAAAATGGAACTTTACTTTTCTTTGTCCTGTGAAAAGCAATACACTCACAGCACTTTTTGTGCCTGGGACAGTCGGTATTTGGGCATGTACATTCATTGCATACTGTACTGTATTCGCACATCAGACGGGTTATTAAGGATGCGACATAAATACTTTATCAAGTGGCACAGTATGGTCGGCTTTGCGACTTAAACAGTGGGAATGCGCCCCCCGCAAGTGCTAGGCCTGCGGCGCCCATATGTACGCAGAGAAAATTCTCAGTATAAGGGGAAGTTTAGATTTTGGATTAATGGTGCATCCGCCGGGAATCGAACCCGGGCAACAAGCTTGGAAGGCTTGAATCCTAGCCCCTAGATCACAGATGCAACTAGCTCTGCTATTTTTGAACGGATATTTAATAGTCACTACGATGAGAACACGCGAAGTTTGTATCACCTATTTAAGATGTGAATACTTAATGGCTTATCTATGGATGATTCCACTCCAGTATTCACTAAGAATTCTGATTTTAAAATTTGGAGGACTTTATGCAAGGTGGAACGTAGTATAGGCAACCTAGCGAACAAAAGGAATAATCTAATAAATAGGCTCAAAGCTGCTGTGTACAAATACAAACTCAAGAAGCAGATCAAAGAAGTATGCACTAGGACTGAAGATGTCAGTTCTATAATTTTAGCAAAAATAACTTCTGTTGCAGATTACTATTTTCCTGACCGTCTTGGTGATGTAATTTCTGATCTTTTAAAGAAATGTAGTGTAGATGACAGTATTTTCAGGATTAATGCTGCTAAGCTCCTTATTTCTAGAGAGAGATACGACCAAGCAGAGGCTATACTATGTAGAATAAATTCTATTTCTAATGTAGCAGAGTGGGAATTTGTCCATGGATTAATAAACATGCATCGTGGAGACATCAATGCTGCAAAAAAACATTTTTATAAAGCGTATGAGTTTGATGACGGCTACATTCCCGTTTACGATGGATTGTGTAAGGTTGACTCCGAAGATGAATGGACACTGAGAAAGTGGATGTCTACACTTTTCAATGGAGGAGTGTCAGTTTGCCGGAATATAACAGAAATTGGACCTCTAAGTAGATTGTGCAATATTTTGGTTAGTATGAAGGACAATTTGGTTGGTGCCGTAGAGACAATTGTTAACTCTGTGGAATATTTATCGGGAAATAGAGATTTTGTACTAGCGGCTGCGAGAATTTACAAAATTGATAAAGATTATAGAAGGTCTATATGTAATTATGAAAAGATTATAGGAGAACCTGATGAAACGTTTTCTATCCATCTTGAGCTTGCGGATTCTTATGTTTGTGCAGGCATGATCAAAGAAGCTCTTTATATATGTGATAAACTGGGTTCAGTATGTGATTGTGACCGTAGGCTTATTGAGATAATGATAAGAGCATATGTCAGGGAAAAAGATTGTTATCATTTGACCAATGTTGTAAATCTACTTTTGTCGAAAGACTATGCTGACTTGGGAGCTTATATAACCTCGATGTCAGCCTTTATTGAAATGGGAATGCACTCTGAAGCGAGTGGGTTAATCGCAAGGTTGGAAAAATTGGATGATGCGAGAATTTATTATTACCAGTCACTGAATGATTTTAAATCGACAAGATTAAGGAGTGCAGAATTATTAGCAAGAAAAGCTTGCAGGAAGGAGCCAAATAATGTTACTTACAAAATTCATTACGCTAGAGTATGTCTGGCTACAACTGGTAGGTTTAGTAAAATAAAAAAGAATAAGGCGAAAAATATAGTTGATACGATTCTTTTAACTGATCCCAGAAATCGTATTGCACTTGTTCTTAAAAAGGATCTATATGAATCGCTAAATGATTATCAGGCGGCGTATTATGTTTGTGAACAAATTCTTATTGATAATCCAAAGGACACAAACGTTTTGAAAAATTGCGCGGAACTTCTTAAAAAATTAGGAAGAAAGAATGATGCTATTGATATGTATAGAAGAGCGTTGGACATCAAGGAAGATTCAGCGCTCTTTGTAGAGATAATTTCTTCTCTGGTATCAAACGGAAGAAATGAAGATGTTGTTAATTTTATTAACGAGTACTCTGGCTCGTATGAACACATTGCCGATGTACAGGTTATTAAAGGTAATGCACAATTTGCGCTTAAAAGATATACGGAAGCTGCGAAATCATATGGTAAAGCGGTTAGTACGAAATACAACAACCACGTGATCTGGCATTCGAAAGGGTTGGCAGAGGAAATGGCCGGAGATTATGAAAGTGCAGAAATATCCTTTAATAAAGCAGTTTTAATGGATCTTGAAAATCCAGATTATTGGATTTCTAAGGCCCTTATCCAAGAAAAAAAAGAAGAGTATAGAAGTGCAGTTGACTCCCTAAATAATGTTATTTCAATTTACCCAGACAATATTTTTGCGTTGGTGCGTAAAGCAATGATTTTAGCTCGAGTGGGGCATGAAAGAGACGCACTGATATTCATTGATATGGCCATTAGCATAGATGCAAATAATGTGAGTATTAGAAAAATTAAGAGAGACATATGTGTCCATTTGAAAATGAATGATTTAGCTATTGCCACATGTAAGGGCATCTTACGAAACAATCCTGAAGATTTTGACACAATATTGCTATTGTCTAAGTTGTATATTGTAAAAAAAATGTATGACAAAGCGATTGATGAGCTTAGTAAGGCGAATCATCTTAAAGCGGATAGTGTGGAGATTCTCGCGCTAATGTACGAGGTATATAGTAACCTGAATATGTATGAAGATGCGGCTAATATATGCGATAATATCTTTGCGATGGGTCAAGGTGAACAGTGTATCAAGGCCGTATTGGAAAACGTACAAGTTAGACTTTAAAAAGATATGATTCTCAATATTCCGAGTATCCTCTCGGAGTGTTGTGCGTTGGATGTAACGTTAGTAATTGATCATTTCGGATTTCATGAATTCTCGCATCAAACATGTTGCATAATTGCCTTTAGGTAGTGAAAACTTAACGTTGTATCCTTCACTATTTACTGCTGATTCAAAGGTCCATATGGGACAAATGATCTCTCGTTTGCTTCCTTTTGACGTGCAGTGTGGCAGACCAGTAATAATAAAATCATCTTTCGTGATTTTTTCTTGTTCTATGACCTTTCTTTCAATTTCACCCATTTCCCCTTCAGCAAAGACACTATTGGCTCCGAAGATGGTAATAGCGATGCAAGCTCTTTTGTTATAAATTTGGTGTTTTACGAGGTCAATATTTTTGGAAGTAGTTAAAACGGGATTCTCATGTATAGGACAGCCATTTTCATCTAGTGGTAAGACAATATCCCCTTCGATTGGATCATTTAATGGAATGCTACGTTCCATTCTTTTGCTAAGCATTAGGTTGAAGAGATAAGATTGATAGGCATGAACAAACATCATTTGTAGGTTTGATGGCATTTTGGCAATGGCACCTATGTAATCTTCAGGTTTTTTAATGAGGTGTTCTGCAATAGTTTTTTCGAAGCCCATGGTTTTAGGCATTTCATTTATAATGGATGCGTAGTCACCATCACACTCGCAAAATTTTTTTCTTGTAATTTGGACTTCTATGTCCTCATCGTCAGAATGATACGATAGGTATGTTTCTATGGCCTTCTTTAGATTTCCGCGAACAATTAGTTCTCCAATAATGTGCGTAATTGGTCTATTCACACCAAATCTTTGAACGCCAAAATAGTTGGGGAACCCCCCTACCTTAGTAATATTAGAAAAAATCGTATGAATAACGGACTTTATTTTACCTAGCTCTGCGGAGCATTTCTTTACTTTTATATCAAACGTATTTCCAATGAGATCGCCAATCTTCACACTCCTGTTCGATGTGTAGATGTTGCTAAACTCTACATCTTTAAGATTTACACATGACATATTTTCTAACGGACAATTGAATGACATAGTTTGTGTTGTTACTGCTCTTTTATCCTTTGTGCCAGCAAATCCAATCTTTTCACGTGATATGCGCATGGTTCTTGAAAGAAGTCTTATGAGTCTGTTGGTTTCCCAGTTTTTAGAGGTAACGTCTGCTATAACAAAATGTCCATCAGTTTTTTTTGCTGGATATAGTGACATTTCTTTTACAACAAAATCTTCTGGACAAACCTTAATGCGCCCGCCTGTGCCATCTATGTCTGTTAAATAATAATGCATGCCCACGGCAGCTTCTTTAGTTATACATGTGCGATACATGTTACTGCCGTATTATTGTGAAATTGTACTGTAATAGTCGGATAGAGAAAGAGCTGCCTTGATGACGGTGTCTCTGGCATTTCCCTTATACATCTTAACATATATCGCAGGCATAGTGAGCTCTGGATGTTCCTCAATAAATCTGACAACTTTTACATCTTTATATGTGCTAAGTTCTTCGACGATTGGCATAATGAGTGTTGTATCTGCGTTAATAAGTCCAATTTTAATTGAGTCCTCTGTTTCTTCTATAAGTTTGAGTTCCATGCCGCCGCGTATGTGGTTGTTGTTTTAAATGTTTTTTTTTGAAAGAAAGGTTTTTGTTAGGTTGTGAGATCGAAGTCAGTAAATTGCATATTATACATTTTGATCATTTCAGATACTGTTGTACTTTGTTCTGGTTCTTTGTCATATCTAACGCGTCCAGTAAATCTTGGAAATCTTATGCCTATTCCTGATCCTTCTTTTATGACGTTCATGCCGGCAGCATGATTCGGACTTATTGTAACTTCGGCTCCTACAACTTCAAGAACAATGCCAGGTTGAAACCAGATGTCGGGGATTATCTTTGCATCCAATAGATGTGGTTTTTCATTTGATTTGTATTCATTTAGTAAATTGGGTAAGTTATCCAGAAAATTGTCATCAAAACCAGTTCCTAATTTACAAACAGTACCGTATCTTCCCGACTTTGAATCATACGAGGCCATGAGCAATGCACCATACTTTCCTGCTCGCCTGCCCATACCATAAAATGCACCAACTACGACGAGGTCGAATGAGTCGATAAAGTTTCCGCAATAATCTTTTTTATATTTTATCCAAAGAAATCCCCTTGAACCGGCACGGTAAACTGATTCGTTTTTTGTAGATTTGGCAATAATTCCTTCGCACCTTTCCTTAATAGCATCATTAAAAAATCTCTCAGCTTCTTCTGTTGAATGTATAATTTTCATACAAGACATTTGAACAATACCAGCGATGTTGAACCATTCCTCGATTAATTTCCTCCTTTCAAAATAAGGCTTTGAAGTAAGATCTATGCCATCTAAGTAAAGCATATCAAACAGAAAAATTCTGACTGGTATGTCTTTTATAGTTTCATTTATGTTGTATTTCCTTCGCCGATGTGCAATGTCTTGAAAGGACTGTATATGTCCAGTCTTAGCACTAATTGCTACACATTCGCCCTCAACTATCACTTCTTTTCCTCGGAAGTGACTTATTAAGGATTTTGCAATATCTGGGAAGTTATCTGTGAGGTCCTCTAACCTTCTTGAGAATATTTTAACGTAGTTCCCACTAATGTGAATTTGTGCTCTGATTCCATCATATTTGTATTCAACAGCACACGTTCCTCCCATTTTCTCTATGATTTCAGAAAGTGATGAAAGACGCTCAGCAAGCATTACTTTTATTGGATTTCCAATTCTAACACTAATGGCACGTATGCCTCTCATTCCATTTTTTGCTAAAGTTTCAGCAACAAGTCCAGAATCGCATGTAATATTGAATGCTCTTTCAATTTCAGACCGTTCTTCCTTGGTGGCAAAAGTTATGGCTATAGCATCCAATATTGTCATTATTGATGCTCCGGTTCTCATTTTGCCGGTAACTATTCTGCACAAATATTTTGCTTCGATTGGCCCGGAATCGTGAAGCATGCTTGCAAGATATTTTGTTTTTAGCATCTGTGATTCTTTTCCTTCACAGATTTCAATAAGTTTTAAATTCTTGACAACTCTGGCAACCGATAGAGTCTCAGAAAATAGAGTTATCTGTTTTTTTTCCTTAATAAGCTTCTCTGCAACTTCACCAGAGTCTCCAATCTTTGTCCATGTATTTTCAATAACTTCATAAGGCACACCAGTTGTAAGTGAAATAGCTTTTAGGACGAGTTTATCTGCCATTCCAAATTCTACTTGATAAAAATCGGGATGTAATTTTCCCTGTATAATGTAAATAACGTCTCTGAGTTCATCTCTTGGAACTGTTTTAAGGAAGTTTACTATAACCGAAGTCATTTCTAAACGCGCCTCGGTTGACTCTAGGACTCTAAACATTTCTGCAACGTCGGCGAAGTTCATGAGCGGGGTACACACTCTATCTATAAAATTAGTAGTCGGATAAGTGTAATTGTTTTTCGGTATGCTCATTACGGATCCATGTATTGAGGAACTCCATATTATTTTTCATGTTTCTTTCCATCTCTTGATTTATTTCCTCAAAAATTTCGTCGGCTGTGTTTCTAGCTATTAGTACAAACACCCTTCCAAAATTTTTTCTCCCAGTACGACCTTTTCTTTGAATTGTTCTTATAACGGACGGCACTGGTTCGTAAAAAATTACCATATCTGTGTTTTCAACATCGAGGCCTTCTTCTCCCACAGAAGTTGACACAAGGATGTTGAACACTCCACTTCTAAAATCATTTAAGAGGCGTATTTGCTCCTTCTGTTTCAGACCACCATTTGATTGCCCAATAAGTTTTGTGACTCTTGCTCCATATATTCTAGATAATTTATTTGTGAGAAGTTCACATGTTTCACGGTATTGACTGAAAATCATGATCTTACTGCTATTGTTTTCTTTGATACGATCATTTACAAGCTGCATTATTTGTCCAAATTTTGGGTGTTCAATTTTCGTTTTTCTTAGAATGTTCTGTAGCTCTTTGTAGGGGCTAGATGAAGAAATTAATTTAGATACTCTATTAGTACTTTCATTGACTTTTTTTATGTATGATCGAAGTGTTGTTGTACCTTGCGTTCCCACAAGATTGATTGCGTGTTGTATCTTTATGCATACAGATTGTGCAATTAATCCACGAATTATTGAAGAATCTCTAGATTTAGATTCTGAAATTCTTTTACGGATAATTTCACCTATAAGCAACATGTGTTTCACAGACGTAAATTTATCAGAATCCAAAAATCCCAGGTACTTTAGACTTTTAAGATAAGGATTCATTGTTTCATCAAGAAGACCAATTGATTTTTTGATGTCGTTGGGAAGATTTACAAAAATCTTTTCTACATGAATTCCGAACGTATACGGCGTAACGTCCGAATCGTTTGCATTTCTATATTCTACTTTCCTAATGTTAAGATTCTGACAGACTTCCTTCATCTTTGACTTGTTGGATCCAGGTGATGCAGTTATTCCCATTGATAGGGAGTGACTGTAGCTTGCTATGTTGACATAGGCGTAGTTTCCAATGGCTCTGTGAGCTTCGTCAAAGACAATGAGTCCAAATCTGCTTAAATCGTATTTTTCGTTCTTAAGATCATTATTAATAACCTGTGGTGTGCACACAATGATATCATTATTTTTTATTATCTGTACTCGTTCTGATGAGTGAGTGTTGCCGTTCATTACACCAATTTTTACATCGACAAAAAAGTCACACATTGTTGTGTAATGCTGTTCCACCAAAGGTTTCGTAGGAGCTAGTACAAGCGCGCTCTTTCCCTGTTCTAGAATGCCTGCTATGGCTAGTGTGGCGATAACCGTTTTACCCAATCCTGTTGGGAGGACTACTAGCGTGCTGCTCTCCAAGCATTTCGCGGCCAGGTCTTTCTGGTATACACGCTCTTCGATAGTACCTGGTCTAATTTTAGGGTGCGAAATAAAGCTAATTGACACATCCTCTCCGCCGCATTGGCTGAAGACAAGACAACAAATTACTCTTTTGGCAAACTAGAATGTGTGGGACTTCCGGAATTTAATGACATCCGCCACCACACGACTCACAACCCTTTACATTAGGATCGCGGATCGTAATACCTGTGCCGAAGTTAACATCATTAACAAATTCGATGCTGCATGGTTCCAGGGCTTCTTTGGTTTCATCGTTGCAGAAGAAGTCCAGTCCACCTATAGATATTGTGTTTTCTCCCTCCGCAGCTTTTTCCTGAAATGCCATTCCGAATTGAGGTCCCGCGCATGACAGGCCTGTCATGTATATCTTAATGCCATGACTTGTTTTGCCGTTCTTCTCAAGGAAGTCTTTAATAAATTTTGAAGCCTCCGGAGTGATTGTTACCATTATACCGCCTAAGTACCCTCCATCTTCTCTTTCGTTAAATAACTTATGACGCAACTTTCTGTGATAAAATGCCGTTATCGCGTCATCACTTAGAATCAAACATAGATTTGTATTTTCGAAACGCATACGATTGTGCTTTAGTCATTGTTATAAAAGAACCGATCAGAATCGCTTCGAAGATGTCTTCTTTTGTTGCACCTGCGCTGAGTGCATGTTTGGCATGTACTTCTAAACAGTACTCGCCTCCAGAGGCGGCTGCTGCAGATACTGCGCAGAGATATTTTGTTTTGCTATCCAATCTTTGATTGTCGTTCTCTAAAATCGCGTTAGCGAGATTGACTGAGGGTACAAATATATCTGGGCGCTCGGAGAGGACTTGGTTTACTAATGGAATAAACCCGTACTGTTTTTCTATGGCGTTAAGAATTTTATTTACAATTTTGTCTTCTGCTAGCTTTCCACTACTCATATGGCTATGTATTGCCTTGAAGGTATATCAATAGACTCGAATAATTTTCATTTATCTAAACTTTGGGCGTGGCGTGCTAGTTTGTTCATTCACTGTTAACTTAAAGTTTCTACAGTTTTATGCGAAGATTTGCTTTATCTTGAACAAGAAGCACGATTGCTGTCTATTGTATGCATCATAGCGTAATGATTGCTACTTTTACAGGGAAGAGAGTATCCCTCATGTGCTAACGTATTTTTTCATCGCTCGTCATAGTGGCGGTCTCGAAATATTGACCTGCACAGAGGGAATTTATCGGGCCTTAAGTTGGATTCTGGTCACTGTATATGATGTCTCATCACTACTACCACAAGCTCCCAATAGGCATAAGGTCACTATTGGCTGTCCCATACATACGACAATCACTAAATCATGCCTCTCTGTTAGTACAGTCGAGAGTTTATCTGTAGATTAGTACTTATTCCTTCTCAATAACCTCCTCTGGAGCTTTTGCAAAATAGACGAGCGAATATTGTTCCATATAGTGCAGACTTCCTGGAAGGATGATCGTAAACAGTGGTTCGCCGAGGTTCATATTGATGAGATCTTTAACATACCCTGCAGTAATTTTCTCGTTTGATGATCCCACTTGAGATGCTACCACGAGGAGCGTATTTTCATTTATGAGTCCTCCTTTCCATCTTTTTTCACTCATAATAAGCCATTCAATGGCCTCTTTGGCCGTCATGTATCTCATTTCATCGGCATGAATATCTAGGAGGATCATAGTATGCAGCCCTCTTTTTTTGTTTTCTAGGATGTGATCATAAGGGGACCGTGGCTGATAGTCTCCATCTAAAAAGGGAATGGTGATAGTTCTTCCAAATTTGTATGGCTGAAGACCGACAGACGACGGACAGGCAGAAAAGATGGATACTCCGTGAAAAATACGTACTGGAATGTCAAGTTCCCTTGCTTGTATCCTAAGATCAACATGAGTGGTAGCTGCCATAACATCGCCTGCAGTGATAAATCCGACGCACATGGTTTGGGCATCTCTTATAACGATGGATTCTTCCTCAACCTGTTTTCTGCATAGCACTTCGATCTTCTTACTAATTGCTTTTTCGATGTCGCTGGTGTTTGTATTGATAAGGAAAGAGGTATAGAATTCTGCATAAACCTTATCACATAACTTCAGCGCTTCTAGGGCTTTCACTGTTATTCCGTCTACACCACTAAGGCCGAGGCCCACTAGAATAAGTTCCGACGCCATTGCATCCCCATTATAAACACATCTTAAAAGATATGGACATGAAGCAATCGATAACTATTGTGAATATGAAGTTGTAGAGACATTTTAGTGAAACCAGACAGTAATAAAACATCCATTACAATCAGCTGATCTTTGGACACAGTTCTAAATATAATGTTTTCAGGAAAATTATTAAACCGTCTTTCTATTCTGCCGATTTGTGAGGAGAATTGCCATCTACGGCAAAGGGGGAATAGGCAAGTCGACGATTTCCTCTAATGTTACTGCTGCGCTCTCCGATATGGGATTTAAAGTGTTGCAGATTGGGTGTGATCCAAAATCTGATTCTACAAGCTTGTTAACTGGGAATAGCAAACATCAGACGGTTCTTGGAGCTGTTAAGCGATGTAGAAATGTCGGCATGGATGATATTGTATCTGTAGGGTATGGAGGCTCGTATTGTGTTGAGTGCGGTGGCCCTAGCCCAGGTACAGGCTGTGCAGGGCGAGGGGTAATCACAGCATTCGAGACGTTAGAGAAGGTTGGAGCGATAGAGAAGTGTAACCCAGATGTTATAATCTACGATATTCTTGGAGACGTTGTTTGCGGAGGTTTCGCTATGCCTATGCGGAACGGATATGCAAATGATATATTCATCGTGACGTCTGGCGAACTCATGGCTCTATACGCTGCAAATAACATCGCGACGGCCATTAAAAACTTTTCAGGAATAGGCTATGCGCGTTTGGATGGATTGATCCAAAATTCGCGTAATGTTACGAACGAGGATGAATTAGTGTCAAATGCAGCAACAGATATTGGGACAAGCGTTATTGCACGTATTAAAAGATCGCCGATCGTTCAGGACTGTGAGGCTGTACATAAGACGGTTATAGAGGGAGCACCCGAATCTGAGCAGGCTTCTGCGTACCGCATGTTGGCAAAGCTAATACTAGAGAGGTCAAGAGATACGGTCGGAGGTATGAAACTTTGACTTGATAACAAGTAATGGAGTGATGTTAAAATGACAAAGAAAGCTATATTGATTATTGGGCACGGTTCTAGGTATGAATACAATGAAGCAACCATGGATGAGCAAAAAAGTCGCCTTGAAAAGATGGGTTACGAGAATGTCTACATAGGTTTTAATGAAACTTCTCATCCTTTCATCGGGGAAGTTATGATTCAAATGGCTAGAGATGGGGTCGAAGAAGTCGTGGCAGTACCGTTTTTTATTACAGCTGGAAGACACACAATTGAACAGATTCCTGAGAAGCTTGGGTTAAAAGAGAATGAGAATAACACATATGTCGAATTTGAGGGCCATAAGATAATGATGCATTACGGCGATCCATTTGGGGACGACCCTGTTCTTGCAGAGATTATAAGAGATAGAGTGAATGAGGCTAGAACCCATAGAAATATAGGGATACTCGTGATTGGACATGGGTCCAAATTGCCGTATAATAAAAAGACTATAGAGTTTACTGCGCAGCGTCTTAGAAATATGGGATATGACAATGTCCGTTTTGCGTTTAACGAATTTGATGAACCACACATTGAAGATGCGATGACAGAGCTTATGTTGACAGATATTGACGAAATTTTGGTGGCTCCATTGTTTATAGCGTTGGGTGACCACTTGAAAAATGACGTACCAGCAAAAATTCGTGTAGGGGCTAATACTAGCAGCAACAAAAGGCTTGACGGGGGGTATGTTAAAGTGAAATATTTACAACCAATTGGAAGAGATATTCGTTTAACAGAAGCTTTTGTTGCAAAGATCGAGAAGTATTATGGAGCGCTGGAATGAAGATTCTCATTTTGGATATTACTCATGGAGGAGATATTCTTGCGGAGGAATTTAGGAAAAGGGGAGACGATGTATCGTGTGTTGACGTCTATGCTAATGTATCAGGTGATAAAAAACTGTACTTAAAATCAATCGGAGTGGAAGTGCTCAGTTCCATTTCAAAATGTTTGTTCGATCTTGTTTTATCTCCGGCACATTGCCCTGATGAGTTTCTTAACGGTGTGAAGTACAGAGAAAGGAAAACATTCAGCAGTGCTGTGAAAATGCTTGCTAGCAGGGGCATATTTAGAATAGAGGTTACAGGTGTTAAAGGGAAGACTAGTACGTGTTACCTTCTGGCACACATTTTAGACCATGCAGGTAAGAAAGTATTCCTGCATACGTCTAGGGGACAAGGGCCATACGTTAATGGCGTACATCACATAGAAAGAGTCATGAGTATTGCGCCTACGTCGTTACTTAGACTCCCGGAGGATGGTTACGACATCAATATTGCAGAAGTGTCTCTCGGAGGAAGTGGAAGAGCAGATATTTCCGTAGTTACAAACTTACTAGAAGACTATGGAATAGCAAGGAATACGAGAAAGGCATCTAGCGCGAAGGCTGAGATTTTCGGCGATGGAGTTAACATCGTAAGAAGTGACGAAGTTAAAACGTGGTCTGCCGTTAGTAATCACAAATTACATCCTTTCGATGACAGTACTAGAGTTGTTGGTAATCCACATGTTGGAGAAAAAGTACAAATAATTTTTTCATATGGTGGCAAAGCGCATGAGGCTACGCTAGATTCTTCGTATCTTTCTGTTCAATATATCCCTTCAGTTGACGTCGTGCTTAGTGTATGTAGCGAGCTACATGTTGAGATTGGTCATGTTATAGCTGGATTAGAATCGTTTAAAGGTGTTCCAGGCAGGGGAGAAATTTCAGTTGAGGGGAATTCGATTTACATAATGGAAAGGAATCCCGGCATTTCTCATATATCTGTCAAGAAAACTCTAGAGTCGCTGAAAGAAATGAATGGATTGAACAACGCATTTGTTATTGTCAATCCTGTAAGTAAGAAAGTTTGCGATAAGATGAGATGTGACTTAATTTCTGAAGTAACTAAAGAGTACGGGATCGAGGCTGTGTTTACGAATGGTGTTGACGACTATGTTAACGTTCCGCGTGGAAAGACAACAATTGTTAAATTTATCAAGGAGGGATTCCGATAAGAATTATACACCCGCGCCCAAACCCGATTGTTGCTGCAATGTATACGTTAAGAGATCTCGATGTGGATGTCATTATTGTTCATGGGCCGGCAGGTTGCGGGTTCATGGCGTCTAGAATGCTTGAAGAGACAGGAGTTAGAGTGGTAACGACTGCTATGAAAAATGATGATCTTATTTTTGGTGGGTCTGAATCTCTAATATCAACACTAAGAATCGCTGAAGAAAAGTTTCGTCCTACGGTAATGGCAGTAGTTGGGACGTGCTCTAGTATGATAATTGGAGAGGATATGGAATCCGCAATTAGACAGTCTGGCGTTAGTGCCAAGGCATTTGCTGTAGATTGTAACGGGTGTATGGATAACAACACTGAAGGTGCCATTAGAGCTATAGATTCGGCGTATAGAGCTGGTTTAATATCTATAGAGGAAAAATTGCGTCAGTCAATGTTGATGACTGCAGCCACTGAGATGGAAATGAGGAGTGGTATGGCGTCTCGTGATTATCTTTCACCAGTCAAAGGACCAACAAAGCTTTTGGTATGTAGGAAAATAGCTAGAAGTCTCAAAGATGGGAAGAAGATTGCTTGTGTAATGTTAGCGAAGAAGGAGCTGGCATATCGCTTTTCGGATATTTTCTTGGCGTTAAAGGATGCACAGTCAGCGCTTGGTGGAAAATTATTCTTTATTGGAAATTTAAGAACTGATGTTGGATTGCCGAGAATTAGAGGATACGCCAAGACAATAATCGATGAAATGTCAAAGAAAGGTGTTAGGTTGAATGATGTTGTTGGAGGACTTGACGAATACGCGATAATTGGGCAGACAATGAGAGAGAAAGTTGATGCGTTCGAACCAGATCTTACGATAATTGTAGGTATTCCACATGGATACCCGGGATATTCAACTAACGACATTTTGATAACTGATCAACCTAGACAACTGGCAAACTATCTTTCGAAAGGATACGATTTTGCTGTTGGGGAGATATCGTCTCATTCCATGGTAATGAATACGAAAAACATAATTCCGTTAGAGACAGGTGACACTTTAAGGGAAGTTATCAAGGAATTTGTATGAAGGGAGTGGTTATTGCTGGAACTGGAAGTGGTGCTGGGAAGACTTCTATTGCCACTGGCCTTATGTCTATCCTCTCGAAGGAGATGAATGTTCAGCCGTATAAGGTCGGACCTGACTTTATTGATACAATGTATCATTCTGCTGCTACTGGAAATTTTTCGCGGAATCTTGATACATTTATGAATTCTGAAAATACTATTAGAAATTTGGTGGGATACACATCGAAAGGTGCGGATATATGTATTGTTGAGGGCGTTAGGGGACTGTATGAAGGACTCTCAGCAACGTCAGACCAATGTTCCACAGCGCAAATTGCAAAAATCTTGGGACTTCCTGTGGTATTAGTTATGGATGTTAAATCATTGACTAGAAGTGCAGCAGCGATACTGAATGGTTTCAGATCCTTTGATAAGGGCGTCAAGATTGGAGGAGTAATATTAAATAATGTATCCGGACCACAGCATGAAGAGAAACTTAGAACGGTACTAAAGGAACATTGTGAAGGTGTGAATATAATAGGAGTGGTGGGGCATCACAACGAGTGTGTACTTAAACAGAGACATTTGGGATTGAATGTTATTAGAGGTTCGAGGGAGGAAATTGAGCCTCTGGAGATTCTTGCAGGGGACGTAGATATTGATCAGTTCTTGAGCGTGGCTGAGGACGCAGATGTTGACCTTCCAACATCTGATGTGTATTGTAAACATAATTTTGGGACTACTGTGGCCATTCCGATGGATGCCGCATATTGCTTTTACTATAGAGAAAATATAGAATGTCTTCGGTCTGCGGGAATGAATATAAAGTTTTTCAGCCCGTTGAGAGGGGATATGCTGCCCAGTGCTGATGCTTACTATATAGGTGGAGGATATCCGGAGCTATACCTTGAGGAAATTTCTTCTAACAAGGACTTTATGGATGGTTTAAAAAATTCTTGTGACGATGGGAAGGCAATTATTGGCGAGTGTGGAGGCCTTATGACGATGTGTCAGGATACGATCGTGGGACATGATGTTTATAGAATGTCTGGGATTTTCAATGCTGATGCAAAGATTTGTGGAAGGCACGGTCCGAAATATGTGATTGCACGGTGCACTGAGTTCAATAAGATGTTTAATTATCCAGTAATTAAAGGGCATGAGTTTCATTATTCAAGCATTCAACCAAAGCAAAAATATGAGTTTTTTTATTCTCTGAGTAGAGGGGCGGGCATTATTGATTGTATGGATGGAATTACAATCAAAAATTCGGTTGGATCGTACATGTATCAACATTGTCTCTCAGTACATGATTGGGCTTCTGGCGTACAAAGAATGGTGGGGAGGGGCAATTAGATATAATTGCTGTTCTTCGTTTTGACTACTCAAGTGGGTTTGGGCGGTGAATTTTGGCGAAACGGAGGATTCGCATAGATTTTTAGAATGCTCTCGTGCAGGAGCATTATATAAATTTGTGTTCTTTGGGACTATTTTTTTAAAATAAGTTGTTTAATTGGTACGATATCGTACTGTTTTCACTATTAGTATGACATGTGTGTTAATCTATGTTTAGAAAGAGAAGCAAGATGTCTGAGGATGGAAATTCATTTTTATCACTGTTTAGATGTCAATGTTGTATCAAAATATTACCTAGATTTTGTTTTTATGGTGTACAGGATGTGAGTAATGGTTAAGTGTGTTCGTGTCCCTAAAAAGGATGCAAATTCTGTAAGGATTAGTATGAAATTAGATAGTGTGTTCGACTCTTATTATAAAATTAGGTCAGAACAAAGCAGCGTCTTGATCCCTTTAATTGGAGATCATTATGAAAATTATGATGTTGTAGAGGCTGATCTTGAAATGTTAAAACATATTGATACAAATTATAAGGCACTCTTACCGACTAACATTAGAAATCTACTTCCAAGCTCGTATGATAAAATTGGAAATGCTGTAGTTATTAGACTTGTTAATGAACTTCTTCCTTTGAAGCATGAAATCGGTAAAGCGTTAATGGAGACTTCATCTAATGTAAGGTGTGTTTTCTTGGACTCTGGTATTGTTGGGAATTTTAGAGTACGAAATCTCGAGATGATAGCAGGAAGTGGCCCAAGTGAGATACAATATAAGGAGTTTGGAGTGACAATTAATGCGGATTTGACAAAAGCTTATTGTAATCCTCGATTAGCAACAGAAAGAATGAGAGTAGCGTCCCTAGTCAAGGATGATGAAATTGTTATTGACATGTTCACTGGAATAGCGCCTTTTCCACTGATAATCTGTAAACATGCACATCCAAAGATTGTTTATGCAATAGATCTTAACCATAGTGCAATAGAATACGCCAAAAAAAATATTGTCGAGAATCATTTTGATAATGTGGTCGTGACGGAGGGAGATGCAAGAGAAATTATCAAAAATTTGCCTTTGGCTGACCGTATAATAATGAATCTGCCGCAGATTGCCCATAGCTTTTTACCTGACGCACTTATGAGAACAAAAGTTGGTGGGACAATACATTTATACAAGGTTATAGACCGAAATTTCGCTGGAGAATTTTGTAGCAATATAATTTCAGAGATGGCGAAAAAGGGTCTTAATTGCGAGTTATCCGGGATTC
>JAKSHS010000006.1 GCA_024399275.1 archaeon
CATTGTTCACACCATGTGCGAAGAGACTGACTAATTAAAGAAATCGAGGGGGTCAAAACGAGAATAATACCTTTACTATTGGTTTCATATTCAGCAATTTTCAACGCTAAAAAGGTCTTACCTGTACCACAGGCCATGATTAATTTTCCACGATCGCGTGTTTTGAAGTAATTGTGAACTGCTTCTCTAGCTTCTTTTTGATAATCTCTAATATCAAATTTTTCTAAACGAGCATTAACACCATATATGCCTTCATCTAGTTTATCCCAATCAACTCGAGCAGATTCTAAATCATTCAAATTTAGACGTTGAACTTCCGGATCCTGGTCTTTAAGTGCTTCTTCAGCATGTGAACTCCAATTATTTGTAGTCGAAATCCACAACCTATGAGAAAATGAAAAATTCCCTGGTTTTTTCCCAGAAGTCGTTATGAATGTATCAACGGAGCCTTTATCGACAACAGCATCTTCACCATAACACTTACATTGGACCGCCCAATACTCGTTTCTCAATGTTTTACAAACAATGTCAATTCCTATGTCTTGCCCGCTTCCAAAGTCATAACGATAAGGAAAGTCTTCCCATAACCACACATTTTCGAACTCTCCATCGTATATCTGATACGTTCGTAGAAAAGCCTGCATCAAACGTTCAAAATGTCTACCAAGGTCCTGTTTAGAAAATTGAGATTTACGATATTTCTCAATAACAGTTCGAAAACTCACAAAGACACCTCGTCTACGTAGGGTATTGTCATTCTTAATATTTAGCGAACGTTACCTCTGTAACCGATATAAAAACTACGTAAATCGGACACATTACAATCACAAAACAATATTAGTCAACCCAAAACAAGAAACGTCCAAAAACTCTAACTTATGCATCATAAATATAGAATTTAATCGCTCTAAAGTGTTAACACCAATGGTTAAAACATCCAAATACAAACTTGCAGTCCACAATATACTTCAAAGTCGCAGCAAGCTCCCCCAATTATAAATCTCGTACACAACAAAAACGAAGATTCAAATTCATTTTCTTACGAAGTCCACTTCCCATCTTGAAAACACCGAAACACTGTTGAACAATATTAAGTATCACATAGGCACAACCCCAAAAACTACACCATTAAATCTTACAAGGAAGCCATGCCAGCTAAATGGAATTTAAACAATTCTTCAGGGCTTAACTCTAACAATATTTATTTCGAAATCGCTACGAATCATTGTGATTCATCCTGTCAAAGCATTCCTCAAAGACCGTAAGACTTCATCCTTCTCCCCATATACAAGCACAGTTTTCTGTCTATTTTTTCCACCGCAAACTATTTCACATCTGCACTTTGTCACTTCTTCAATAAGGGACATAACTTCTTTGTTTGCCTCATTGTTTTGAGGTGATGATTTTACCCTTACGACCAGTCTCTTTCTCCATTTATCTACTTCTTCAAAACCCGATCTATTGGAATGCGGCAAAACGGAAATGTATAGTTTTATCCCCTCACCAATTACGTCGATAGCTTCAAGAACATCCATATACACACGCTCAGCAGAACACAGATTCATTGTTTTTTACTAGTTTAAATAACTATCCTATGCAATCGAACGGTTAAAATATAGTCAAATAATGGTAGTAACGATGGTCGATAGCTCAGAAAACATAACAGTCGAGTATCTCAGTTCAACAGAGAGAGCGGAAGAAAGAGATTCCTCTTTATCTACCATCAGAAAAGATTTCTATTCTGTAGTCCCCGACCACATTATTCGTCTTCGAGGGGAATGTAACAAACTAATTTTGAGTACAGAAGGAATGGATGTCTTCAAATGTGCGGAGCTTGACGACAGATGCAAGAAAATGCAGAAGCGATACAAGCATATAATTGACCTACGCATGCGAAAAATTACCAACTTAGCGCTTCGTAACGCCATGGGATCCGGTGAAACCATAAGTGGATTGACACCTGAAGAACAAGTCTATTACGAGACTGTCTACGAAAGTGCGTCGAAAATGTACACTCTAACTATCACTGAGAAAGATAGTACACCCAATGATACAGTACCAGCAAAAAAACTCGTACAGGAGGAGAGATACGTTGTCGTCCATGTCACCAAAGACGCCACATTCTCGTGGTTTGATAGAGACTACAAGCTTATGAAAGAGGACGTTACTAGCGTACCAGCATCAGTTGCCTTGATACTTCTAACTCACAAATGTGGCGAAATAATAACTACTCTTTGATTATCCTAGTATCCCCTTTAAATTCCAAACAATCTAAGTTCATTCTTTTAATACCAGAAATACGAGACACAGTTTCCCTTGCTATGTCTGGGGTATTATTCTTCTTACTGAGATGAGCCAAGAAAATTTTTCTCTGATGATTGGTAATGGTTCTTTTAATTACCTCACCAGATACCGTATTACATAAATGTCCTACGTCGCTGTCAATACGCCGTTTTAAAATATATGGGTAAGGACCAGTTTCCAACATCTCACTATCATAATTTGATTCTATCAACGCGATATCTGCCTCCTGAAGTGCATGTTCTACTTGATAGGTTACAAGCCCCATATCCGTGGCAATCAGTATCTTCTTTTTTCCAGTATCTATGGCGTAAGCACATGGTTCCGCTGCGTCATGAGACGTCGGTAACGCCACAACACTCATTCCAGCAATGTCAAATGGACTCATCATGAATATTCTTTCATGCATATTGCCGTCAAAATGAGATGCATCAAACGTGTTTTGGTTGCAGATAATAGGGAGGTTCAATTTTTTAGAAACAATCTGTACGCTTCTAATATGATCGATATGTTCATGTGTTACAAGGATGCCTTTTAACTCATTTTCGTCAATACCATTTACAGCCATCAACGACTTTGTCGATTTGAAACTAAGCCCAGAGTCAACCATTATCGCGCTATTTTCGTATCTAACAATGGCACAGTTACCATCGCTCCCACTAGCCAGAACGTGAACTTCTACCGACATCTTGTTCGCTTCTAGACAATTTATGTATATCGAAAGATTACCTCGCCAACCGCTATAATGGTCGGCTTAGGAAGATCCGCAACCTCCAATTTCCACAGCAGACTGAATCCACCAGTAATATAGAATTGTTTTCAGACACGACCCTTGCTACCTAACAGACAACTTATCACAAAGCATCCTGCAGACATTAAAGGAATTGACGTCAATTATTAATTGTGAATACATCGCCATAAGAGGACAAGCCATATGAAACACAGACAAAATCACGTCAAAATATCCATAATAATCTAAGACATATCCGCCATAATCGCCCGAGTGAAACGGTGACAAACACCCCGTTTACTCAGATTCATAAGAAACATATCTATCAATAGGTAGACACATCAATCCACTTGTGTTCAATACCCTATCTTTCTCATAATCAAAACAATTGCTTCTAAGTTAACGCACTTCCATTTTTTGTTAAGAATATACAGTAAAGTGTAATTTCTCCATCTCTAAATGTAAAGTCGCCACCTATATCCCTGATATACTCGGCCATGTCAATACCGTATCCGCTTATAGAAAATATTCTCATTTCCGGATACCTGCACTTTTTATCATCAAGAGCCGAACACCGTTCGCAATAATTGCATCCTCCAACTGATAGAGCAATAACGTCAAATCCGTTTCTTCTCATATCTGTCATTACACTTCTACAAGTGTCTTGAAACCCACCTATGATTTTTTTGACGTAGCTCTTATTTCTAAAATCTACATCTTCAAAAGTTTGGGTAAGAACATCCGCAATATTGTAGCGACTAATCTCTGAAATACACACATCGGCATCTCCTAGAAATGGAGGACATGTTAAATTTCTCCCATAATTGCCGCAACGATTCGTCTTACAGATTTCTCTGTTTTTCCTAATGGAATTTAAGATTATATTTGGCTTAACAACATCAACAAAAAGATTCGAATTTGAAATGTCTTTACATAATTTTTTCAACAAACAAATTCTCCCATCCAACATGTGATCGTCCATAACTTTGTCCTTAACAGTTATCCCCATATTTTTATCATTTAGTAGTAAACCAAGGGCTCCGACTCTTCACACAAATATGAAAAGGCAGCTTTTAACAGAAATTATATAGAAACTTTACAGGTCTAATAAGGGCGCTTATATTCAATAACACGCAGATAGTAAACGTTGTATAATCGTTTCAAAAAGATTATATTCGGCTACCAGAATGAAGCCGCGCTGAGGTAGTGCAATGATCAAGTTATTCAATTGGAACCTCAAACTATGGGTAACCATTATCGTAATTATTGCAATCCTCGCAGGCGTAAGTGCACCTCTTTCCAAGTTGTCAGGAACAGATACAACTACAATCGTAATTTCAAGAGTAAATACAGAGGGCTCTGGAATATTTGGCGACGATTCTTCCATGGTCAATAATACGAAACCTTTAAGCATAAATGCAGAAAAATGGAAGGGGAAGGTCGTTGGAACGCCAGGCTTCGCATCTATTCAAGATGTAATAATCAAAGAACAGATCAAAAATGCTGGTCTCAAGTGGGAACAATATCAGGAAGGACGTCCTGTCGATCCAGAAAAGGTTTCGATTTGGCCATGTGGTTTTACAACCATGAAAGATAATTTCGTCAGCGGAAAAATACAAGCGGGTATTGTCTGGGAACCATTCTACAGTGAATTTACCAAGTTACAAGGGTGCTATGGTCTTTGTACCACTGGTGAGCTTCAGGGATACGAAAATCATGCTTGTTGTGTAATTTCGGTGAACAGCAACTATCTAAACGATCATCGATGGGAAGTTATTAACTTCCTTGCAGGTTATGTTAAAGCAGTGGACTGGATGAATAATTCTATGAATTCTCCTGAAGCCCACGCCGAAATCGTCAAAATAGCTATGAAGAATTGTTCTAACTCTGTTAGTGAAGACACAATCAGCGACGCTTTAAAAAATGTCAGGTATGTGTACAATCTTGACAATTTCGTAGATGAGTATGCCTCTCTAATTAACAACATGATGAATGCTGGTCAGATTAAATCGTCTATTCTAAACCCAGAATCCATAAACCAATTTGCTAAGAACCACGTAGATTCTAGACCTCTAGATGCAGCAGTAAAACTCTTAAAAGAAGGCCAAAACAAGAATCAGAGTGATACACTAACAGAAGTGAAGGTAGCATGCTTACCGGCGGACATTCACCAGCTTGCGCTTCATGTAGCAATAGAAAAGGGATTTTTCAAGGAGAGAGGCATTAGCATTTCACTAAACATATGTCCCCTGGGCCCCAATGTTCTTACCGCTATTATAGGCGGTGAGTCCGATATAGGGTTCGCGGGAGCCCCTCCAACAGTTGTCAACACCGTTAACATGACTGGAGGTACGCGGTGTGGTTAATATTGATCTCAACTACGACGAATACAACAAGGTACACCGTATAATTAGAGGCACACTTGTCACAGTGTCATCACTTGTCATTTTTGTCTTGGCATGGAACGATATATCTCTCCTCATAGGTAAATCTGCAATTCCGTCTCCGATGAAGACATTTGATGCTCTTAAATACCTACTTTTTAATGAAGACGGCGTAACACAATCAACCATATGGCATCATATGTTAGTTAGTCTTGAGAGATTTCTTTCAGGGTTATCCATTGCATTTGTCATCTCTGTAATGCTTGGACTGATTATTGGGTCATTTAAGACATTGGATGATTTTACAAAACCTATCATAGAAATTCTTCGGCCCATAGCACCAATGGCATGGGCACCAATACTTATCTTCGCAATCGGTTATAAATGGGGCCCTATCGCGGTTGTCTTTGTAGGAGTCTTTTTCCCTCTACTAACAAACACGATTTTTGGCGTCAAATCTATTGATTCAAAACTTATTGATGCCGCAAGGACACTCGGAGCGTCAAAGATACAAATTTTTACAAAAGTTATGCTTCCCTGTACCGTTCCATACATAATGAATGGTCTTCGCATAGGATCTGGTATCGGATGGATGTGCATTGTTGCCTCTGAATTATATGCAGCAGCATGCGGGGGCATAGGGTACTTTGTAGGAATTCATGCATCAATCGGTCTATGGTCAAATGTATATGTAGGCATTGTAGTCATTGCGGCACTAGGAACTATGACCACAGGTCTATTCGATCTAATTTATAAGTTCGTATCAGAAGGAATGGGAATGAAATGAAAGGTGATATGTCCAACAATAAACAGACAGAGAACGTTGGAGATATTCAAATCACGAACTTGTCCAAAATATTCAAAACAGACGAGAGAGAAGTAGTTGCTATCAAAAATTTTAACCTTGATATCAAGAAAGGAGAACTTGTAAGTATAGTGGGCCCATCAGGCTGTGGCAAGACAACGCTTCTCAGATGCATTGCTGGTTTAGAAACACCTACAAGCGGGGTGATCTCGTCGCACGGTAAGCAGTTCACAAAACCAGGAGCGGACAGAGGCATGGTTTTTCAGGACTTCATGCTCTTTCCTTGGAGATCTGTGAGAAAGAATGTTGAATTTGGGCTTGAAGTTATGGGGTTAGCAAAAACTGAGCGAAGAATAAAAGCAGAAACATATCTCAAACTAGTCGGTCTCGAAAAATTTATGGATGCAAAAATCCACGAACTTTCTGGAGGTATGAAACAGCGTATTGGGATTGCGAGAGCACTTGTCACAAAACCTAGCATAATCCTTATGGATGAACCATTCGGCGCGTTAGACGCACAAACAAGGAACATTATGCAAAGTGAATTGGTCAAAATTTTAGATAAAACAGACCAAACAATTATTTTTGTTACTCATTCTGTCGAAGAGGCGATATTTCTTTCTGACAGAATTATTGTTTTAACAAAACGACCCGCCACTATTAAAGAGATTATCAATGTCCCGTGGTCAAGACCAAGAGATCGTACCAATTCTGAGTTTATCGCACTTAGAAGAAAAATTCTAAAAAATCTTGAAGAAGAGAATGTTATGTCTGATTAGTTTATCTGCTCCTACATATCGTAAATCTTTTTTCGTAATTCCTTAATAGTGCTCCATCGGTGTAGCATATATGCATGTTTACATATTAGGAGGGTTCCTTGGAGCAGGAAAAACCACACTCCTGATGAAAATTGCCAATGAACTTATAAACAAAGGTAAAAAAGTTGTAGCATTAGTCAACGAAGTTGGAAAGGTCGGTGTCGATGGAATCACTATTAAATCAGGTGGATACACCACAGTAGAACTTCCATCAGGATGCATATGCTGCACATTAGCTGGTTCTCTTCAAGAAAATTTTGTTCAAATTAAGCAACAATACTGCCCGGATGTTGTATTAATTGAGCCTACAGGTATCGCGCTTCCACATAGAGTTATGGAAATTGTCAAACTAATCGAGAATCCAGAGATTATAAAAATATTCGGAGTTGCAGACGTTCCGAGGTTTGATTTGTTTGTTTCAAAGAAGAAAGATTTTTACCTTAGACAACTGGCACATTCAAATCTTCTTATTCTTACTAAAATTGATCTTGCTAAAGAAGGAGATATCGAAAAAATTCAAAAATGGTTTGCTAAAGAAGTTCCAGGGGTAGACCTTGTACCAGTGTGCTCAAACTCAGACAATAACATGTGTACAATTTTTAAGGAGATGAAACAATGAGCGAAGAGACGTCAATTGAATTATCAAACGGTGCTGCTGTCGGTTTTACAGGACATATACACGATTTCGACGCTAATGTTGAAACAGAATTAGATCATGTTATGATGGAAATTGGAAAATGGGTCGAATCTGAAGCCGAAATATTTCTTGGGCATATTAAAATGGCTATCACTTCTAACGACAAAAGTATCACACTTAATCTGACCGACCTCGAAGAAGGTGTAAAACATCACAACATTTTAGGTCGCGTGGGAAACGTCCATTTTAACTTTATGGTAGCAGTTACTGATGTCGACGAACATAAACTAAAAGACCAGATATTGCACATAATGAAAAATTCCAAAATAAATTTCTGTTTGGAAGAACACGAGTGTTCGTGTGAGCATGACGAACATCATGATAAACACTAAAAAGCAATAATGACGCAATAAATCCGCTAGTCCACTTTATGCTAAAACCCCTGGGTAAGCCACCAACAACCCATATAGTGCAGGGATTGGGATTTGAACCCAAGAACTGCTAGAGACAGGATCCTAAGTCCTGCGTCGTTGGCCAAGCTTGACTATCCCTGCAAACCAGCGGTGATTACTACTGTTTTATTTTATTGTTTACCTCTCTTTATATTAAAGTTCCTAACAAAAATTCAGTTTAGGCTTAATGAAAGTTCTCTCTCAGAGATGCAGAAATAACACATACAAATTACAATGGAAAAATTTAGCAGTTGTACATCCAGAATTTATGTCCAAAGGTTCCAACCTTTGACTTTCTGTTTAGATTTTAATATCCGCCGAATAAAACATCACTGGAACCTATAAGACTAGAATAGGCCAAAAACACATTATATTTAACACTTCAAAATATCTATTCTTGCGCTCAATTTCTGCACGTCTTAACTTCTTTTAGTCATCAAGGAGCAATAACCTCTTCATGTCGCATTTTAAAACAGCATAGATATGTCAACAAATTCAATTATTACATTCAACGATCCAACAATCTAGATTTATAAGTCAAGTGAGAAATATATAACACAATTCTATCATCAGTTTAGACACGCGTCGGGCATGCATATGATATCAGATTATGGTAGTATAGAGAAAAAATGGCAGAAAATATGGGTTGATGCTGGACTCAACAATGCTGAGAGAAGTGATAAACCGAAATTTATGATAGTGTTTGCATACCCCGGAGTTACAGGATATCTTCATGTTGGACACATGCGAGGATTTTCTTACGCTGATGCCATTGCAAGGTACAAAAGAATGACAGGTTACAACGTTCTCTTCCCTGTCGGGACACACGCCACCGGAAATGGGTCCATTTCTCTTGCATCTAAGATCAAGAAAGGAGATAAAGACATAATCGACTACCTTGAAAGAAATGGATGCGCAAGGGATAAGATACAAGGCCTTACCAAACCTGAAGAGGTAGTTAATTTTTTCAATAAAGTTTATCAAGATGAATATTGGAAAAGATTCGGATTTCTTGCCGATTGGCGTAGATTCACTTGTACAATCTACCCTGACTATGCCAAATTTATTCAGTGGCAATACCACAAGCTTATGGATACAGGGCTCCTTATCCAAAAACCATACTACGCACCGTCATGTACGTCATGTGGCCCTGTCGCAGTTGATCCATCAGAAACTGACATATCTAGTGGAGGAAACGCCGAAACGCAGGAATACACACTCCTAAAGTTTAGGCACGAAAACTTATATCTCGTTGCTGCGACACTCAGACCTGAAACAGTATTTGGGCAGGTCTGTTTTTGGGTTAATCCTAAAGTAAATTATTTTAAAATTAAACACAGGGAAGAAATATGGATTGTATCATCACAGGCATTTGAAAAACTACGACTTCAAAAGAATGATATAGAAAAAATTGGAGAAATTTCCGGGGAAAGCATGATTGGATGGAAGTGCGTAGCACCACTCATTCACAAGGAAATTCCTGTTCTCCCAGCAACATTTTGCGATCCAAATGTTGGCACAGGTCTCGTTACATCATGTCCATCAGATGCTCCAGATGACTGGATATCCCTCCAAATTATCAAGAAAAACCCAAAAATGATTGAGAATTATGGACTTCCAAAAGAGTTTATTGACTCTATTGCTCCAATATCGATTATTGAAATTGAAGACTATGGCGAATTTCCAGCTCAGTCAATTATAAAATCAATGAGCATAGAGGATCTCGAAGATCCGAAACTTATTGCTGCAAAAAAACAAGTCTATAAGGACGAATATCACAAGGGCAAAATGAAGGAAATTTGCGGCGATTATGCTGGACTTCGTGTTGAAGAGGCTAAAGAAAGAGTAAAGAACGTCATGTTTAGCGCTAATGAAGCCGACACATTTTATGACCTCACTGAAGAAGTTATCTGTAGATGTGGACAAAAAGTACTAATCAAACGCATTGATGACCAGTGGTTTATAGATTATGCGAACCAAAATCTAACTCAAAAAGTACATGAACACTGTAAGCTCATGCACATCGAACCAAAAGAGTACTATAACAACATTCATGGAGTGCTTGATTGGTTAAGAGAAAGAGCATGTGTACGTCTTGGAAATTGGCTTGGTACAAGATTCCCATTCGATGAAAAGTGGATTATTGAAGCCATTTCCGATTCAACTTTATACCCAATATACTACCTAGTATCCCTTTACACAAACAGCGGGCAAATTAAACCACATCAGATGAATGAAGAATTTTTTGACTATATTTATCTCGGAAAGGGAGATATAGAAACAGTTTCAAAAAATACAGAAATTACAAAAGATCTTCTTGACACAATCAGAAAAGACGTAGAGTACTGGTATCCTCTAGATCTTAATCTCGGCGGAAAGGAACATATGACAGTTCATTTTCCGGTATTTTTGTTTAATCACATTGGAATTCTTTCCGAGAGTATGTGGCCAAAAGGAATTATGGTCAATTGGTATGTAACAGGAAAAAAAGGTAAAATTTCTAAATCAAAAGGAGGAGCGCAACCCATTCCCGGCGCAGTTGAAAAATTTAGCGTTGACGGAATGAGACTGTATTACGCTCATTCTGCATCTCCATTTGCCGATATCGAGTGGGATGAAGATACAGTAATGTCCTACAAAATTAGGATCGATAAAATCGTTGGATTTGTCGACAATCTCTTCAATAACAAAGATGACGTAAACACAGGTCACATCGATGAGTGGATTCTATCCAAATTTGACTCTTATATAGAAACTATTCGATCTGTCATGGATAGATACGATCTTAGACAACTTGCCACCACAGCGTATTTTGAGATGTTTAACGACCTAAAATGGTACATCAGAAGAGGTGGTAACAACAACGGTGTAATCAAAAAAGTTCTAAAAATTTGGTTCATGGCAATGATGCCTATAACTCCTCATATCGCAGAAGAACTTTGGTCTAAATTTCAATTTGATGGACTTGTATCTACTGCTCAATTTCCAAGTGTATGCCATAAAAATCAGTCTTTAGAGGCAGAATACAAAGAAGATTTCATTAGAAATATTCTATCTGACATTACAGAAATTACTAAAATCACAGGGGCTACACCTAAAAAGATTATTCTCTACACGGCGTCCACATGGAAAATTGACGTTTATAACAAGGCTATTGAACTTCACGGCGACGGGCGGCTCAGCATTCCGTCACTTATAAAAGAATGCATGGCCGAAGATCACTTAAAAAAATTAGGAAAGGTTGTTTCGGAATTTGCGAAAAAGATTGTAGTGGAATGTATGCGTTCCCCCATAGAAACACAATCAATCGTTACACAAATTAAAGAAACAGAATTTCTACTATCAGTTGTCAAATTCATGACTGAAGAAATCGGATGTAACATCGAAATATACAGCTCGGATGCGAAAAATATCTACGATCCACGCGGTAAATCTAAAACATCTACTCCTGGGAGACCTGCAATATATCTCGAGTAAGCAACCTATTCGAACTTATTTTAGATTCACTTCCATTTCTCGTATAGGTCGTGATCTATGCCAAGCTGGTCCAGACATTTTCCCACGACAAAGTTGATGATGTCTTCTACGGTCTTGGGACTAGAGTAGTAACCAGGATTAGCATCAAGAATACACGCACCGCATCTAGCAAGACGCAGCTCATTTTCAAGTGTAACAGCACTTTTGGGAGTCTCTCTTATTACAAGAATAAGTTTCCTTGACTCTTTCAGTGCAACGGAAGCTGTTCTTGTAATCAGTGTGTCAGCAAGTCCATTTGATATCTTTGCCAATGATGAAACACTACATGGAGCAACAATCATGGCATCAAATTTACAACTCCCAGAAGATACCGGAGCTAGTAAATTATCATCATCAAAGATTACATCTGCCATTTCCTCTACGTCATTAACACAGTAAGAAGTTTCTCGCGGAATAATTATTTTTGCCATTTTAGATATAATTAATATCTTTTCACCTTTAAGTTCCTGTAACAAACGAATTCCATATTTGCATCCAGAGGCACCAGTGATAGCAATTACGTATCTCACGATCTGTCATTCCTCTTCAATACATAATAATCCGTCGAAGACAGACATATTAATATCAGAATCATAACAGGCCCCATGGAGCATATAAGAACAGGAAAAGTGAAAAAGGTCTATTCCGTAGACGAAAACACATTAGAATTCGTATTCACTGATAGTATATCCGTTTTCGACAAAATTATTCCATCTCAAATTCCAAAAAAAGGCGAAACATTATGCAGAACTGCGAAATACTGGTTTGAACTCCTAACCTCAAAAGGCATTAAAAACCATTTTAAAGAATATATTCCCCCTAACAGAATGAGAGTGGAAAAATTCAACGTTATTAAGGATTATGATAAAATTCATGAAGATACCGTAGACTATCTCATTCCTTTAGAAATTATATGCAGACATTATGCGGCTGGTTCATTAATGGACCGTATTAAAAAGGGTAAAATCACCGCAGAGGACATTGGATTTTCCAAAAATCACGAAGTAAAATATGGTGAGAAACTTCCATATCCTTTTATTGAGTGCACTACAAAATTAGAAACCCACGATCGCGAACTAAAAGACAAAGAGGCAAAACATATTGCGGGACTTTCTGACGAAGACTACAACAGAATCAAAGATACAGTTCTATCCATCGACAAAATCATTGAGACAGAGACCTCCAAACGAAATCTCATTCATTGTGACGGTAAAAAAGAGTTTGGATATGACAAGCATCGTAATCTTGTATTGATTGATACTCTTGGAACGCCTGACGAAGATCGCTGGTGGGATTCAATTGAATATTCAAAAGGAAAAGTGAAGGAACTTAGTAAAGAATTTGTCCGACAACACTATCGTGAAACTGGTTACTATTCAAATCTTATAAGGTCTCGTGAGGAAAACCTTCCTGAACCAGAAATACCACCTCTAACACAGGACATTATTGAACGTACTAGCAAATTATACGTCAGTATGTATGAAAGAATCACTGGTAAAAATTTTGATAAGTATGCGTAATAAAAACAACTCTATTCATGGGCGTAGCAAGAATCACAACGCTTCCTATACAAACTAATCCGCTATGATTCAGTAACACCAAACAAGGACAGCACGCTAAATGGTAACATAATCTCTGCGCAGAGCAATATGCAGAGGCATGACATCCAACATATACAAATCCACCCGCTTCATATATCACTTCAAAGTAACTTTGAGAGAATAATTTCGTTCCCGACTGGACAATTTACATCATCCATGACATACTCAACCTTGAGTTTGTCTCCATCTTTAATACCAATTGGATGGCAGTATGCCCAGTATTCACATCCCAATCTTTCACACTCAGATTGTGTGAACGTTATTACACTCCCCTCCATTGCCGACTTCTTTGGAATAGTTGAAAGAATAGGCTTCTTCTCGACTTCAACAACCCTTACTTTATCCTCATTAAGAGCACAGTCATGAACAGCATCTCTTACACCAGTAATTTCATACTGACGTCCGGCTTCAAGATTAAAACAGACTGTCTTCAGTTTACACTCTTTGCACTCAGCCTGAGGGCCCATATAATAAAATCTGTTTCCGCTTCGTGCCTGTGCCTCTCCGATCAATGTTATTAAAACCATTTCACACCTCTATATGACCATTGTTGTCTCAGCAACCATTCTAGCTGTTTTACGATCAATTCCACGTTCGCCTAATATAGTAATCCGATCCCTACGGATTTTTGGAGTTTCTATAAAGGCGTCCAAGATATCGTCAGTTGAAAGATTAAGTTGCTGTGCATTTACTGGGGCACCAATATTTTTAAGTGCATTTCTTATTGATATCCAGTCGCCCCCTTGAAGATACGTCATCATAATACACCCAACACCACATTGTTCTCCGTGAGTAGCCGTCCCCGGATGCATAACATCCAATGCGTGTGAAAATATGTGTTCAGATCCACTTGTCGGTCTCGAACTTCCCGCTACAGACATGGATATACCAGAGATGATAATAGATTTTAGAGCAATCCAAGTACTCTCTTCAACACCAGGTTTAATATTTTTTGAATTCTCGATTATAGTGTTGGCTGAAAGTTCTGATAAGGCGAAGGCGGACGTGCTAAAGGGTACATTTTTAAAACTTTTGGCAAATTTCCAGTCTGCGAGGGCAGACTTATTGGAAATAACATCTGCACATCCGGAAGCCAAAAATCTGTAAGGTGCTTTAGAAATAACATTCGTATCTGCTATGATGCCTATGGGCGTAGCTGCCTCCACCGATTCAGATATGGTACTGGACTTTATAGATGCCATCCCAGATGCGATGCCATCATGTGCGGCTGATGTAGGGATGCTTACAAACGGAATTTTAAGTTCCTTTGCTGCTAGTTTAGCAACATCTATTTTATTGCCTCCACCAACTGCAAGCAAAAAATTACTCTTTCTCTCCTTTGCCTCATCAACAGCTTTTTCGACATTCATCATGCTTGCATTTCCAGTATGATGAACAGAGATCTCAAAACCACTATCGATCATACACTCTTCGACAAACTTCCCAGCTGACCTGTATGTCTGGCAGCCAGTAATTATCATACCAACATTCCTAAAATTAAAATCACTGCACATTTGCGCAATACGCGACAAGGTGTCATGGCCGATGAGAATATCTCTTGGGAAGATCATACCCTTCACCTTCGAGAAATTATCCGACCCTACCACCATAGAACGACCAATATCCTATCCACATATAAAGATAAACGTCCATCTCCTATCGATGAAGGCAACGATCCTTGTAGGAAGTGCTCAAAAAGGAGGCAATACAGATGAACAGTGCCGCGCGATCGCAGACGCCTTAGAAGAGAACGGATTCGATGTATGTGTTGTCTATCCATTCAATATGAACATCAAACATTGCGATGGATGCAACAAATGCATGATATCTGGATCATGTCACATCGACGATGACATGAAAACTATCTACGATCTATTTGATGACTCTGACCTCTTTGTGATATCCACCCCTGTATATTTTTCCAGCCTTTCATCAATAATCAAGCAAGTTATTGATAGGTTTCAATGCAGGTGGGCATCCATAGACGACCCGCTCGTATCAAAGTACATTGCTTTAATTTGTAATGGGGGATCCAGAAATCCAAGATTTGAAAATATCATTTCCGTAGCGAGAACATTTGCATTTGGAACACGTCGTATTTGGGCAGGAGAATGTCTTGTCGATAGCACAGATCTAATAGATGTTTCGAAACTTGCTAAGGAAGCTTACAAGTTCGGATTTATTCTAGCCAACAAAATATTAGGCAAATAAACGCACAAGCTTCAGACATACTACTTCAACCCTCTGTCCAACAGCAGAGTACTTGTCCAGTTAAGTGGAATGGAAGTAGGTCTGTTGATAGACATACGGCGATTTGTGAACATAAAAAATTATTAGTAAAACGTCTATAACTGATGCAAATTTATCATACATCCATACGAATCATGCTTTTGACAACAAAGCGATAAATAATATCGAGATAATTGAAACCCACCGACGTGATGTTACGCTAGACCTAAAGCTCAAAATTTATTATCGGGATGAGACAGTAGCAAGACTCGCCTACCGAGCATTGAAATCTGATAACAAGGGATATGTCGAATCCAACCTCAGCAAGAACCTCATAAGCTTCAGAATAAAATCAGAGGACGCCGGGAGTATGAGAAATACTGTCGACGATCTCTTAATGTGCATCAAGGTAGTAGAAAATTCATCAAACCTCGCTGCCTCCGCTTCGAATCTTTACAGCAATTCCCCTCTTAAATGACTTTATTTCATCCCACGTGAGAATCGCTCGTCCAGTAGCAACAAAATTGTCGTCTTTATCCACTACAATAATCTCTTCCATAGGCCTGATATTCGGATCCATGTTAGCTACGAATTGACAGAATGCATTCCTTCCCTGCAATATGTACGGCACCGCGTCATCGACAACAATTGCTCTGAACTTTGGTGTTGGAACAAGTTCTATAATCCTTTTAGCACCTTCCGGCCTGAGGGTGTAGAAGCCATCATTAGCCCTCATAGAAAGAACGTGCTCTCCATCAGATATAACATTTCTAACTTTTCCAGTTTTTCTACTCAGGACTAGATCAATTTTCCCATGTAATAATGCGTTTGTTGCTTCTGGACCAAATTGATACATTGCTGTCGCTCTAACTCTAATCTGATTCGTATCATATTCTATATTGCCAGACTTTATTTCATTCTCACTAATAACTTCTTCAAACTTCACTTTTTCAAAAAACAAATCTGTCATCTTTTTAACATCTTCATTCGTATCACAATCAATAATACCCGGAAAAAGAGATTGCGCTATAGGGTATATCTCATCTAATTCAGCAGGTACTGGTCCGAATGGTGACATAATAATAGGTGTATATCCTGCCGCTCTTACTCTATTAAAGCCAGAGGCGTAATACTTGCTGTATGGCTTCTTGCTGTCTGTGAATATAGCCGCCTTATGAAAATACGGAACATAGCGTTCTAAGAGTCTTTCGGTATATCTATGAAAAGCAGGCCTCGCACGGGATTCACTGCCTGTATAAAAAATTGCACGATCACGGCTAATTGGCTCTTTACATTCAAGGTAATCTTTATAGAATCTCAATCTTCTAAGACCGTCGAGTAACGCAGGATGAGCTCTACATCTGATTTCTGCAAGTTCCCAGAGTCTTTCCTCTTCAATACACCTTCTGATCAATGCCAACTCATTAGTAATTTGGTATAAATTATGACGAGCGATTATGCTCTCACGCGATTTTTTATCCATTTTTTTAATAGACTCTAATGTGTTTCCTCTACACGCAGGACAGTTGCAGTCTAAGAATTGAATATCATTAAGACGAAATGTGCCGTCTGTAAACATGAATCTATCGTCCCTTGCAAATTTAGCATAAGATGCTGAATCGAAAAGATCACATCCTAAAAGCGTCGCAAATGCTAAAATCATCGGATGTCCAGCACCAAACAGATGTACCGGACGACCAGCTGCAAGTCCCTTTTTTGATGCAATAATAATGTCTACCAGCTCTGCATATCTATACTGCTCCATCAGTGGTACAGTTCCCCCAATTGGATGCACATCAACATTCATCGTTGCCATTTTCCTGGCACAATCCTCCCTTAAATCAGGATATACCGAACCCTGCACAACACCATTAATCATCATATCGCCCTTAATGTCACAGGCATGGCGTGTTCTTTCAAGAGTTTCGGATACAGATCTAGAAACCTCTTCTCTAGTCCAGTAAGGCTCTGTAAAAATGTCAAGAACTGTACCAATATCCGTACCAATACTTTTCTGAAAGTCAATCATTTCATCATTTGTAACTTTGACTTCTCCATACATATGACTTTGAAATGTTCCAGAATCTGTCATAATTATTCCAGGGAAATCAAGCATCCTGTGCAAGCCCTCTGTTTGAGCCCTATTTTTTAAATTTGTGTCATTTTTTATTATATATGAATTTGTAATGATTGCTCTAAATCCAAATTCATTGTAAAGTTCTTTAGGCGTCACTATCAAAATTTTTGGATTTACGACAGGTAATAGAGCAGGCGTTTTAAGGATTCCGGATCTTGTTTCAAATTTACACAACCTCGCAAGTCCATCTCTTTTCACAATTTCTAGCATCGGAGGCCAGTAAGAGGCATTTACATAATAATAATTACCAAAAAAGAATTTTTGAGACTATATTCAATCATACTAGTTCATGAAAGAAAAAAGAAACTGGAAATCGTCATACTTTCTATTTACTCACATAATTCCTATCATCAATTCTTCAACCATTTAACCAGTCTCATAATGATTGACTATGGATATTAACAGCACATCCCTAACAGACGGAAGTCCACATTGCTTTATATAACATTTTAAGTACAGCACCAGGTATATTCATGAATCTTACCACAAGAGCTCCGGATGAAGAATATAAAATAGTTATAGTTGTGAGAACCGACCTTAAAATGTCATCCGGTAAAATTGCGGTTCAGGTAGCTCATGCTGCGGTAAACTGTGCAATCATGGCTGAAAAAAAACACTTTAAAGAATTCAATGCTTGGTATTCGGAAGGTCAAAAAAAAATCGTCCTTCGAGTTGATTCACTAGAAGAATTATACAAGATAAAAGCAGAAGCTGATGCGAGGACAATAGATAATTGCCTAATAGCCGACGCCGGAAGAACAGAAATTATTCCAGGATCAATAACATGCATAGGTTTAGGACCTAGTACGGACTCCATCCTTAATATTATCACAGGCGACCTTTCGTTGCTCTAACAATACATCTTATATCTTTCACCGCCGCCGGTATATCCTTTCGAGACACAACTGCAGATATTACTGCAACTCCGTCCGCACCCGCACCAATGACCGACGCCACATTTTCTCTTTTTATCCCCCCAATGGCAATCAACGGGATCTTGATAACCTTTCTAATCATCGCAAGCATCCCTATACCCTTCCCTGGCCCTATGTTTGATTTTGACAACGTATCAAACACCGGACTGAGAGCAACATAGGACGCTCCATCTTTTTCTGCCTTAACCGCTTCTTCTATGTTTCCAACAGAAACACCTATGATGAAATCTTTTGGAACTAACTTTCTGATATGTTTAACGGGCATATCTGATTGTCCAACATGAACACCGTCCGCCTCCGAAAGCAATGCAATATCAACATTGTCATTAACAATGAACAGCTTATGCAGGGAGCGAGATATTCGAGAAATCTTAATAGCCCAATCTAAAAATCTCGGATCATTGTCCTTAACCCGAAGTTGAACAATATCTGCGCCACCCTCGTAGCTCAATCTGGCCACTTCTACATGCGACAATCCATTTGATAATTTATCATCGGTCACGACACAAATGTCACACTTCATAATTTTCTAACTCTAATATGTGTTTCTATATCAAAAGTTGTTAGATTGTTTAGTGAATCCATGAGTACCGATTTGAACGTTCCAGGTCCACCTGAGTTATCCGCCGCCACCTCTCCAGCAATTGAAAAAACTGAAAGTGCTGCGGAAACTATGTCTATGCTAACTCCAAGTGCACCTATATAGCATCCAATAACAGACGACGCCATACATCCAGTCCCTACAACTTTGCCCATGGTTGGATTCCCGTTCAATAAAATATACACCTGTGTTCCATTTGAAACATAATCTGCCTCTCCCGTCATTGCCACAACAGTGTTAGTAATCTTCGCCAGTTTTTTCACCGCAACAATATTGTTAGAAGGCCCCCTCACAGCGTCAACACCAATGATTTCTCCACCCATATTGGCCATAACACCTATCTCCCCGCTATTTCCCTTAATTACAGAAATTTTAACATCAGAAAGTATTTTGTCGACTAACTTCACCCTGTAAGACTCTTTTTTAATTCCCACAGGGTCTAGCACTATAGGAATATTCAAGCTATTAGCTAATTTTCCTACCTCTATCATGGAATTTATCAATTCTGAATCTGGTGTCCCGATGTTTAAAATCAATGCTGACGATCCTTTCAAAATATCTATAGCATCTTCCGTATTAGACGTCATAACGGGAAGGCCGCCAGCACAAAGAGTAATATTTGCGCAATCATCGGCGGTAACATAGTTCGTCATATGAAGAACCAATGGTCTTCTGTTTTTAACTACAGACATCATATCCGCAATCTCAACAACCATATCATTCCACTTCTCCTGCATCCTATCAACAACATATGATACCACCACCCAAGGATACAGTATTAATAACTCGAGTGCAGTGGCGACCCGACAGAAGACCCGTCGTGAGGAGGGCGTTCCATATGAAGGCATTATACAATGATGGCGAGATAAGGGAATGTGACGATACGCGCTCAGTTATCAGGCACACAGCCTCGCATGTGATGGCTCAGGCCGTTCTTAGACTCTACCCAGGTACAAAGCTAGCAATAGGGCCAGTTATAGATGATGGTTTCTACTACGATTTCGATAAAGACGAAGGATTTTCACCCGACGATCTTGAAAAGATTGAAGCTGAAATGAATAAAATAATAAAAGAGAACTTTAAGGTCGAGACGTACACACTTCCAAGAAACGAAGCAATACAATATATGAAAGGTCGCGGAGAGGTTTATAAAGTAGAACTAATAGAGAATCTCCCTGACAACGTACCCATCAGTTTCTACAAGCAGGGTGAATTTATTGATCTATGCTCTGGACCTCACGTATTACACACGGGGGCAATCAAAGCATATAAACTTATATCAATCGCAGGCGCGTATTGGCGGGGAAATGAAAAAAATAGAATGCTTACAAGGATATACGGAACCGCATTTGAGAATAAAGAGGAGTTAGCTAAGCATCTTGAGATGCTAGAGAAAGCTAAAAAAAGAGATCATAGAAGACTCGGAAAAGAATTAGGTCTCTTTACTATTTCAGAAGAAGGGCCAGGGTTTCCGTTTTTCCTCCCAAAGGGAATGATTCTCAAGAACACACTCATAGACTATTGGAGAAATATTCATCAAAAAGAAGGTTATCTGGAGATTTCCACCCCTATCATGCTCAGCAAACATCTTTGGGAGCAATCTGGCCATTGGGACCATTACAGAGACAATATGTATACAACTACAATTGAAGATGAAGATTTCTGCATAAAACCAATGAATTGTCCTGGAGGGGTACTAGTTTACAAAAATGATACTCACTCATACAAGGACCTTCCAATCAAACTAGGTGAACTTGGTCTCGTTCACAGACATGAAAGGTCAGGAACGCTTCACGGACTTATGAGAGCCAGGTGCTTTACACAAGATGATGCACATATTTTTGTAACTAAAAATCAAATTTCTGATCAAATTAAAGGCATAGTCGGAATCATAGACAGTGTCTACTCACTTTTTGGATTTAAATATCATGTTGAACTGTCCACAAGGCCCGAAAATAGCATGGGGAGCGATGAGGATTGGGAAACGGCCACTAGTAGTCTTAAAAAAGCTCTTGATGAGCTTAAACTCGAGTACACAATCAATGAGAAAGATGGCGCTTTTTATGGACCTAAAATTGACTTCCATCTAGAAGATTCTATTGGAAGGACTTGGCAATGTGGCACTATTCAGCTCGACTTCCAAATGCCCCAAAAATTTGATGTAACTTATGTGGGTGCGGATGGTAATAAACACAGACCAATAATGATACATAGAGTTGTGTTTGGATCAATCGAAAGGTTTATCGGAATACTTATTGAGCACTATGAGGGAAAATTCCCAGTTTGGCTCGCTCCAGTACAGGTTAAGGTCATTTCAATTTCAGAAAAGTCACGTACCTATGCTGAGGATGTTTCCATGAAAATAAAAGCATCAGGAATCAGATGTGAAGTTGATAACAGAGACGAAAAGATCGGTTACAAGATTCGAGAAGCTCAACTACAAAAAGTTCCATATATGATTATTCTCGGAGAAAAGGAAAGTAAAAACGGTACGATTGTATCCGTTAGAAGTAGAGATCAAGGAGATCTTGGAGCTATCGAAACCGAAGATTTTATTAGAAGAATCGCTGAGGAAATAACTACCAAGAAGTAAATACAAACGAATGCACCGCGCAATCATTGTTAACGGTTTGTAGCTATTCCGTCCAGGAAAGCGACAATAAACTAAGTTAATAATTTCGAGTAACACAGGAAAAGGGTAACTGGAATGTCAGATGGATCAAAAAGACAGAAAATTCGCGTAAATTCTAAGTCTTCAGCGAAAGCTAAAAACACCGAAAGGGAGAAATCAAACACCAAAGAATTGCCATTGAAAACATCTGACAGAGATGCTATCATTTCCATCAGTGCGATAATTCTTCTCTTAGCGTGCAGTATTGTCATCGGAAATGCGGTTTATGATAACACACTTGCACATTATAGTCAACCGGAAATTAAATATGGGGATAATGTCGGGATTGAATACGTCGGCAGTCTTCGTACATACTATGACAGAGATGGAAGCCCAGTCATTTTTGATACCAATATTCTAAGCTTAGCCAACGACAAAAATAGAGATTTCATTTATGAACAGTGCGAAAACAGCAATAAGTATGGCACTCACAACATTGTAATCGGTAGTGGCGAATTTCTTACTACCTTTGAAAATGCTATTGTTGGTCATCATTCTGGAGACATAATAGAATTGGCAATTGACGCAAAAGATGCCTATCCACCTGATGGCAAAATCGGATTTTTAAAGAAAAATTATGATTATTCCATCGACAAAGTGAAAATTTTCTATTCCGATACTGATTTTAAATCGTTCTTCGGAGTAGATGCACCAGAAACATGTTTTACAGTTAAATCCCCTTACGGATGGAATGCCAACGTAGTAAGAAATTTTAATGGTTTGATAGAGGTTGATTATCTCCCCGAAAATTCACAGGTATATGATAGCGGTACCGGAGTCATATACAAAGTTTCCAAAGTGGATAGTGGCAAAATAATGTTCCAGTATGATTTTTCTTACGATGACAGAATCATTAAGGCCATAGGTCCGGATAACGAAGAAACAATATACATAATTGAGGAGGTATCCAATGGCGAGTGCAAATACAAAACAGAGCATGGCGCAAACACAATAATCGCAGGTGAGCCCCTGTACTTTACCATTAAAATCGTTAACTTGAAGTGAGTCTTATATAAAAGGGGCTTACCAGTCCTTAAGTTATCTCGACTAAAGAACAAGTCTAAGCTTATTCAAGAGGTCTCTTGGGTTCTTACCTAAAAGTTGAATGCTGCCGCATCCTTCGACATCTTCATCAACTAGCACGTCAGGTACTCTTCCATACCTTCTAATGGCTTCAGCAACGACATCATTCAAACAATAATTTTCATACCTCCTAGAACCCAGTGTCAACACATCAAAGCCGACTTCTTCCATTACGTCGAGAAGATTTTCGGAATATGCGACATTTAGCAAGGATCTAATATCGCGATCGTACGTAGCCACAGAAAACAATGCACGTGACGCATCACACTGAACTCCATACTTTGGTTTACCACCTTTCCTAAGGCGCCCATTATAAAAAGTCACTTCATTGTCGATAGTGGCAATATCTTCAGGTCCAATAGGGTTTTCAAGTGAATATGCAAGCATAATTCCTTTGGTTGGAACTAATTCTTTAGGCATAATATCAATCAATATATCAGCGGCATCATCAATTTCGTCGAGGATTCTAAACTTAGTCAAATTCTTAAACGATCCGACAGTGGGATTTACGCATTTATCTCCCTTTCCAATAATATACATTGATGCGATCGATTCCTGAATAAGATCTCTCGATTTTTTCACTGCATCGAATATATCAAAACCTTTTGCCATGTATGCCGTGATGTACGATGACAATATGCACCCGCCACCATGTCCAGCTCTTTCAAGGCGAGGATATTCCATCTTTGTTATCTGTGATGAGAGGTAAAAGTAATCTATTACATTTTTACCATCCATATGTCCACCCTTAAGAAGAACAGACGAACCACCTTTTCCTATAATTTCACAGGCCAGCTCGGCATCGTATTCAGTCCTAATTGACATACCGGCTAGAATTTCAGCTTCATGTCTATTAGGAGTTATCAACTCACACAGTGGCATAATGTCCTTTTTAATAGACTGAGATAGATCTGCCAGCGCAAGTGAATTACCAACACCTGCGGCCATCACCGGATCAACAATGAACGGCATTCTATGATCTTCAAAAACCTCAGCAACAGACTTAACAATATCCGCACTATATAACATTCCTGTCTTAACTGCTTTAATATCTATATCTTTGAGAATTGCATCAAGTTGACACCGAATCATATCTGCCGGCACCGGATAAATGTGACTCACTTCACACGTATTCTGTGCCGTCACAGCAGTAACCACTGCGCAAGCATGCACGCCTACCGAACTCATAGCCTTAACATCGGCTTCAACTCCAGCCCCCCCAATAGAATCTGAACCGGCAATTGTGAGCGCACACCTCATCGCCAGCCAATTTGAGCGATAATATATATAATGTAGTAAATTAAATGACAAAAAGCTCATTACCAGAACACATACGCGCCCGGCCCATACTTTATATAAAATCTAGCTATTGAACGCGCAATGAAGTCTTTCAGCATTCATTACGTCCTCACGGGAAATTCAGATTATGTAAATTTAGCGCCCGTGTTTCCCGACATTTTAAAGGAAATATTAGCAGACAATGGTCACTTTCAGGACGAAGAAGGCAAGGAAACTATAGAGATGTACACTGCACTAAACACATTCGATCTTGAACAAAACAGAAAACCAGAAGGATACAACAGGAAAGGGAAATATAGACTGATATTCCCGATAGATAGAAAAGAATTTTACATAATAACATACGATGACAAAGCCAGAGGAGAGATAAAACGCATAGAAAATAAGATTACGGAAATCCTTTCCACCATAGGCGATCTCCACTATAACTCTTTCAGCAATCAGATAGGATATGGTATCTCTGGATATGGTACACCTGGGCTTCTTACAGGTGTTGAAGAAATTGGGGCCTTTAAACAAATATATCTAAAGAACAACGAAATTCGCAACGAATTAGAAGGAACTTTTATTCGAGTAGATGCGGGTTGTAATGTTAAGGTTCCTCCCAAGGGAGAGGTCATTATTGATGGGCATTTGTATAAAAATACAAGCGAAGTGGATAGTCTTTCTCTATTTATTAACACTAACAGCCCAGACGCAAAGAATGTCAACTTAATGAAAGGTTCAGTCGAAATTGAGAAAGGCGTCGTCGTCATTATCAATGAGAAACCTACCAATGGAAAAGAAACACTCTTCGCTAAGTAGTAAAACCGTTCGTTCCGACATCTCATTTAGAGAACAAGACCCGCTGAATCATCAGTCTGAGGATCTAACGATGTAATGCTGCATTCGTAGAGGCCACAATTAGTGACACTTCCTAACCCAAAACTCATAATGAGTGATCCTACGAGCAATACAACTTTTAGACATTTAGCCATAAAAACAAATATCCTACTATGCTCTAGGATACAAGTCTGCTCCAACAAGTATTGATGATGTTACTCTCCCTCATTATCTTATCCTTTCTCCTCACATAGCTTTGAACAACATGCTCTAGTTGAATTTCTGTAGATTGTGAAGATGTTCCTCCAGAAGAATTGCGTCTTTCAACACAACTTTCCATCGAAATGTAATTATAAACATCATCATAGAAAAGTTCCGAAAATTTTTTTAATTCATCTAAAGAAAGATCGCCAAAATTTTTATTTTTTTCAATACAATATCTGACTACTGCCCCGACAACACCATGAGCATCTCTAAAAGTAAGCCCCCTAGTAGCAAGATAGTCCGCAAGATCGGTGGCATTAATAAAACCAAGTGTGACTTTATTTGCTATAACGTTCTCATTAAATTTTAACGTCGAGACGATTTTGCACATCATCATAAGACATTTGCGAAGACTATCTAGCGAAAGCATGACGGGGGCCTTGTCCTCCTGAAGATCTCTATTATATGTCAGAGGGAGACCTTTAGTCATTACAAGCATAGTGACAAGATTTCCAACAATGTTGCCAGTTTTTCCCCTTATAAGTTCTGCTATGTCAGGATTTTTCTTTTGTGGCATTATAGATGACCCAGTTGTGTACATATCATCTATTTCGACGAAGTTAAATTCTTGTGATGACCAAATTATAAGCTCCTCTGCCATCGATGAAAGATGGATAGCAGTAAGTGATGAACAGAAAGCCAATTCTGTTGCAAAATCTCTATCACTAACAGAATCCATTGAATTTTGAGTTGGCGCCTTGAAACCAAGAGCTTCCGCAACCATTTCTCTATCAATCGGATACGTAGTGCCAGCAAGAGCTGCAGATCCAAGTGGGCAATAGTTCATTCTGTCGAATGCTTCAAGAAAACGCGACGCGTCTCGCTCTAATTTAAAAATATGAGCAAGTGCATGTTGTGCTACAGTCACCGGTTGAGCATGTTGAGTGTGTGTCAAACCTGGTATTATTATATTTTCACTTCTTGCAATTTCTATCAATGCATTTATAAGTCTGTCAATTGAACTAACAACATCAAGAACAGCATCTCTTAAATACATTTTAAAGTCCGTTACCACTTGGTCGTTGCGGCTTCTACCTGTATGAAGTTTTCCGCCAACACTACCAACAATATCTGTGAGCTTAAATTCAATATTCGTATGAATATCTTCTAATGATCTGTCGACTTTAAATTCACCAGACTCTATTTGGGCCGCAATACTCCTTAAACCACTTGTTATCACATCTGCGTCTTTATCAGGAATTATTTTGCATTTCCTCAACATATTAACATGAGCGAGAGAGCCCATTACATCGTAGAAGGATAACGCCGTGTCAACATCAAGAGACGAAGTAAACTCTAGTGTAGAGTTATCTAAGTCCCTATTAAATCTTCCCGACCAAAGTGTACGATTTACCATACGAATTCACTTTTTATGAACTCTGGCCGCCGTCTTGTTAGGTAGCCCCCAACAGTAAATAAATCCGACAGCAGACTTATGATCAAATCCATCGCCCTTCGCATATGTCGCTAAACCTTCATCATATAGCGAATATTTCGATTTCCTGCCAACTATTATGGCATTTCCCTTGAAAAGCTTAACGCGAACCGTACCTGTAACAAATCTCTGAGTTTCATTGATAAATGCGTTTATAGATTCACGAAGAACACCAAACCAAAGTCCGTTATACACAAGTTCTGAAAACCTTTGTTCAACACCTCTCTTATACTCAATAACATCGCGCTGAAGAGTCATTGATTCCAATGCTTTGTGCGCCTTTATCAGAACTGTAGCAACTGGGCACTCATATGTCTCCCGACTCTTTATACCCACAAGACGATCTTCGATATGATCAATACGCCCAACACCGTGCTTACACGCAAGTTCATTAAGGGTCTCAATTATGGTTATACAGTCAAGATTTTTTCCGTCGATCGCTACTGGAACACCCTCAACAAAATCAATTGTAGTATACTCTGGTGCATCGGGAGCTCTCTGTGGGTCTGTAGTCCATCCCCATGCCTCAGCTGGTGGTTCTATCCATGCATCTTCCAGAACTCCACATTCGCAACTTCTCCCCCAAAGGTTTTCGTCAATTGAGAAAGGATTTTCCTTTTTAACAGGTACCTCAACATTGTTTTTCTTTGCATACTCAATCTCTTCTTCACGCGTCATAACCCATTCTCTCATAGGACCAATAATTCTGAGAGAGGGTTCAAGTGAAACAATACCCACATCGAAACGAACTTGGTCATTCCCTTTCGCTGTACAACCATGAGCAATATATTTCGCTCCCTCACGTTTTGCAACTTCAACCAGTGTTTTGACAATAAGTGGTCTTGCTACAGCAGTACTAAGAGGATAAACATCCTGATACATGGCGTTAGCCTTAAGTGAAGGCCACACATACTCCTCTACGAATTCTCTTCTTTTATCGATAAACTCTGCCTTGACTGCTCCATTTCTGATAGCACGGGCGACAATATCGTCCGAACTTGGTGCTTGTCCAACGTTAATGCCGACAGCAACCACATCAAGATTATACTTATCTTGTAGCCACTTTATAGCAATCGATGTATCTAATCCTCCTGAGTATGCGAGGATAATCTTGTCTCTTTTTGTACTTCCAGTCATAATAATAAGCAGCCGATAATTTATCGTATGTTTAAATTGGTAGGTGCAATAAAGAACTCTTTTGTAGTAAATAAAACATAATTGTATTTTTTACTGCCAAATCTACCACTTAAAAATCGGATAATATTTCAAAATAAAACTTCACCTATGAACTAAATTGTACCACAGCTCACGAGAAGAAAACGACCATAATATTTTGTTTTGAAGTAAAATCATTATTTCCATATATCCGCAGTAGATGCTATATATTTAGGAAAATGCAATATTGAAGTAGGGGCTCAATGAATAACAGTCTAGCAAAAAAAACAAGGGTGTATATTGACACTCATCCAAGTATTAAGGATTGCATGTCGAAAGGACTAATCAACTATTCATCCCTTTCAAGAATGATTATAAAAGATCTTAATCTCGATAATGGAAAAGCAGTGATGATTGCCTGCAAGAGATATGTAAACAAACTCAAATCAACTTCCAGTTTTGAATCATGCATTCTCAAGATTTTAAAAGATAGTTATCTAGAATTTCGAACCAAAGCATGCATCATTACTGCAAAAAACGATTGGGTAATCCTCCAAAATATGAATAATCTTTTCAAAGATCTGTGGAACAAGAACTCTTTCATGCAAATTGTACAGTCCACGTCCGCCCTCACTATAATTGCTGACAAAACTCTTAAAAATAAAATTATTGACGCTATAGGGCACCATAACATAATAAAAGTCAAAGAAGGATTCGCCGAGATTGTAGTAAGATCACCGGAAAAAATTATTGACACAAGCGGAGTTGTTGCCTATCTCGTCACAAATCTTTCAAATGCCGGAATTAACATTGAAGAAGCTGTGAGTTGTTACACCGATACCATATTCATTGTCGACGAATCAAACATAATAGATGCGTACTCTGTTATTGCAGATTGTATCCAAAACACTGAAGAATAACAAAGGGCTGGTACAGTGGACGGAAGAAAAAATATTATTGAGGTAAACTACGACGAGAAAGTCATCTATTTCGAAACATGGAAACCTAAGAAGATTTCGGGTACGAAAATCGGAGGTATTTTAGGATATAGTGAATTCGCAACACCTTTTAAGGTGGCATGTGAAATTGCTAGAATATACCCAGGAGATAAAGCGAACAAATATACCGAATTCGGAAACATGTTAGAGCCATTACTAAGAAACTATATTGGACAGAATGCAACAAACATGCTTTCTGATGTACTAAATGTTCCTAAAAAATCTAAAATTGCAATTGAATTGCCGATTGAAAAGGAAAGATGCCAGTACGATCACTTCCATAATTGTAAATTGTTTGGAGGAATGGTTGACGGCTATGTTCTAGTAGATGGAAAAAGGGCCGCAATACTAGAAATTAAGACATCGCATGACAAGACTAAGTGGGTTAACGAAAATGGGCAATTCCCTGATGTGCCAATGACATACCAACTTCAAGCTTCTCTCTACGCAGAACTAGCAGGACTAAATAAAATAATTTTTCTCATAGGATTTTTAGAAGAATCATATATAACTCGTCCCACTGCATGGAGACCCTCTGAAGAAAACACATTCATCATACCGTTAAATAAATTGGAAATGTCCAAACCAATGACTAAAGCCGAAGAATGGTACAGAAAATTCATTCTCAATGGTTGTACGCCAAAATGGGATGATGAAAAAGATGCTGATTTACTAAAATACCTTGGAATAATGAAATAAGCCCTTTTCCAACTATGTAAGTGCACACACAATACACACATATTTCACTAAAACCGCCAATTTAGATTCCAACATTTATACTAACGCCAACTAACGTTTTCAAGAGTGCCGACTGGTCAATAACAATACTTGCCCGCTGTCTCTCCACCTCGGTGTAGAAATAAAAATTTGGATATAACATAAACCCCACAGCTGTTCAGAAAACTAGTCAGAAAGCAAAGTCGCTGTCAAGGAAACACTCGACCAGCAGCAAAGCCTCTTTGATTATTTGAGACAACTACCTCTCTTTAGATGTATTATAAGCAACAAGAATAGAGGCATATTTCCCGTTAGGCTCTAATCCGTGCCATCTTCTAATCATGTCATCGGATGTGGGTGATGGACTGCACGATATAACATCCCTAAACCCTCCCGCCTCATTAAGCTCAGGAAATGGAATCGGTGGCATGACAAAATTTTCGGTTTGTCCATTAGATGGCATCACTGATGGGAACATAACAAACCCATCAGAAACAAAAATAGCATCGCCTCTCTCCGCATACTCTCCTGACGTCTCAGGAAATACTTCAATGCCCATGACTTGTCCATCGGTCGATTTCAAAATTACTGTTGGTTCGGGGGGAGGTCTAAACCTTGGATCCTTTATGATACAAATAACTCTTTCACGCTCAAGAGCCTGATTCACACCTTCGTTTATTACCGAAACTTCACCAGCTGCCCTCACGACAGACTCCTCAACCTTGACTCTCTCTAATATGTCCCTGTCGAGGTAAAACGCATCAATCACTCCTTCTAGACCTCTGATGATCTCTAATGCTCTATCGTCTGCCATACCAACACGATCAGTAACAAACTATATAATAGACTGTTTACACATCATTCGCATCCTTGTCAGGATGAAATGTCACACTATTGGACCCGACATTTTCGGATAGATTCTTAGAGAGCATCCCTAGCTCTAGCCATGCTGCCTCAAATACAGCGATTGGCGTCAAACATGGAACAGAAAGTGACGATCTAATATTAGGATCGACCACTCTACTTCCAGAGAAATTTACTACGTCATTCACTGAAATAATTTTCAATTTTTCAGCGTAGTCTTTAACGTTTGGACAATCGCTAACTATTTTAACATCAAGATCGCCATCACTCCTCATCGATACTGTGACTTTGTTAGTTTTAGAACACGTCTTCATATGCGCAACGACTGTATTAGTCATGTGTTGTAGATTGTTTCAAAGTATATATCTCCGATATTGTGGATACTCACCAGAAAAGTCAATCTACAAATTACCGACCTATCACTCAATAATTGAAAGTTTAAGTTGGCGCTATAAAATACCAAGATTTATCATTCAGAACGATAGAAAAAATATTCCAACGTTAAAATGATCTCCTCCGTAGGCTACAGCGAGCGTCTATTAAAAAATAGTTCTCTCTCCCATCTTTTTTCAACACACACCTACTGATCTGTTATAGGCTTTTCCTTAGATGATCCTGTACAATATCCAATAAAACAGACAAAGCACCAATCGAATGAACTGCGCCCTAACATATAACAGCGTGATAGGCCGCAAGGGTGGACGTCCGCTTCAACATCGAGAAAGTTGCGCTTCTCCTCAACCCCGCTACCCTGCGAACTTTGGTAGTTCAGAGTAAGATTGCTCCCTTCAGGGCCTAACCCGGTCCCTCTGATTAATGACGACTAAATGAGCTTCCGGTCATCCAGTCAGACAGACACCAACCCCGCAAGACAGAGCTTCAATGTCGTCCCACAACCCTGATGTTTTCTGAAGTCGCCGCCCCATGCTGTCACCTCCGCATATTGACGGTTTCGGCATATGAGGATACGCCAAGCATCCCGGTCAAGCCTATCGACCCAGCAATACATACTAACTTATTAATTGCTTCCTATGCAAAAAGCCCACGTCCTAAGAATATACAAAACGCATTTCGCATCTAATGGCCACGTAGAGCCTCTCAAGATCATAAATTACTTTAGCGTGATTGTTCCAACTATTCTAAGCTTTCCGCCCTCGAGATACATCATAATTGCTTTATCATTCGGTTTATGGATAACTTCAGACCCGAATTCAATATCTAGTACTGGTGACCTAAAATCTCCACCATCCATCGAGGAAATAACACGACATGAAACCATTTGCATCCAATGTCCTACATGCATGACCATACCGTCTTTAATTTTCGAAGGCCAGAATTTAACAAGAGATGCATCGGTTTTAACCCTTTTAGTCATTTTAATGGATTTATCCGTTGTTATTACATATCCTCTGTCTAACTCATCAGACTCAACTCCTCTAAGGGCAAGTCCAACATGGTCCCCAATTACACAGCTATCGTAATCAACATCATGTTTTTGAATCGATTTTAGAATCGCTTCTTTTTCGATTGGATAAACTTGCATTTTGTCATGAACCTTAAGACAACCGTCAACAACTGGCCCAAGTACTACAGTCCCAACACCTTTTACATTAAAATGGCTATCTACGGAACATGAACCGCACGTCTCATCACCCATCAACTCTCTTGAATCATGAGCGATACCCAGAAGTATTTCTCGAATTTTAATTGGATCATCATCAAAGAACTCATATTTTTCCAGAAGTGTTCCCGCCAAGAGAGGTTTAACTTGCTCGGGCTGAATATAATTTTTAAGAACTATGCCCCCCTCTTTAATTCCAGAAGAATCAATCATAACTATGGTTTCCCCAAGCGTTGAATCAATTCTTTCAACAACAAGAATCACATATTTTGCCATAGACGTAGCGTAAAACAACGATGATAGCTTTTCAGGATACTTTGTAGGCTCTATTAGTGTGACTGAATCGCTACCTCTCTTCAGCTCGAAAAAGGTTATATCTGTAACTGATCCCCTTTTTCCTATACTGTTTGCATAACCATTACTCCCAGTAACCACAACGTTAAGATTACCCATATCATCACATGTTCCCGTATATAACTCAGCTTTAAAACGTTAGAAATGTTTCAGCGTAAATTTCGGGAAATATAAAACCTCTCCCTCAACTTCATCATAGTAAGTATCCTCCCAGCCCTCCTCTATGTTTTTAGAATCCTAGTCTGCACAATCTTAAATTATTTACTTATTTGCCAAAAAATCATTATTTCGTAAAAATATTTGAACGAGATAACAATACTACTCCACGGTTAATCCTAAGTATCAAAAAGGTGGAGTTTGACAGTAACAGAAGATATCAAAATCCTTTCGGAAACTACCAGACAAATTGCCGAATCCACTACTAAAATTTACGCTAGCCGAAAAAACGACCCAGCTATACTATGCTTTTGGAGTTTATGTAACAGAATTAAAATTACAGAAGAAATCATGACCTTTTACGAACATTCTTGGTATAGTTCCGATTTTCCCGAGGTCGATGAGACAATTGAGTCAGAGCTAGTTGAAAGGGTGATGACAATAACAAAGGACCTTTTTGTTGATCTCGTTTCGATAATTGAAAAGGCCACAAAGGATTCCGTTGGTATACATGTCAACTCAGGAATAAAAGAAGATTCTCTAAAAACGAGTAACCATCTATACCTCCGAAACATTATCGAGTGTTCGACACAAAAAAACATATTGGATCAAAGCACTTTCGAGGAATGGGATAACATACTTACTATGAGAAATCTCGCCGTCCACAATAACTCCATGTCTGACAGAAGTAAGAAATATACAGTAGGAGGCATAAACATTTCAATGAGGCCCGGAAGGATGATGAAGGGCCCTCTCAACACATTCGTTGTATTATCAAGCCGAATAATTAAACTATTCTGTTTATGGGTAAAAAAAATTAACGAATTATTCTAACTATTTTGAAATTGCTCCCCTGTTGGCCATACCTACCGCAATTTTAAGCATTTTTTGCATGCATGGCTCAGCATAGAAATCTTTTCTGTTTGTCAAAAATTCATAAATTGCATCCGGATCTTTCCCCTTTAAATCTTCTATTTCTCTTATTCCGAAGAGATACATTCCCAGACAGCATTTCTCGCTAACAGACGGTATCCTTTTAAGTTTAGCAATAACGTCCTTTTGCTCGTCCATATACAAGAAACTATCACATACAGATAACTACTTTTCTATATTCCATAAAAAATTAACATACACGATTTGACCGTTACGGCTCCCAATATATAGCGCAACATTTAGTCAGAACTGAAAAATGACTAGATAACCTAGCCTGGAACGCACCCACAATATGCAAAAACATAAATCTAAAATTTGAAAAAATATGCAGATCAGAAATATGAGTCAAAAAGATGCATGGGAATTATTCTACAAGAGTAACTATGGGCCATGGCGGGGAATTTCCAAGTTAGATAACGTCCCATTCATTGAGGGTTTCCACATTCTAGAAATAGGATGTGGAAATGGCAAAACCGCTGAAGCACTCTCCAATTTACGCATGATTGTTACAGGTATCGACTTCTCTCAATCAGCAATAAATGCTTGCATTAAAAGATCAATAAAAAATACAGATTTTATCTGTGCTGATGTACTCGCGCTTCCGTTCAGCGATAATTCTTTCGACGGAGCAACGGCGTTCCATATTTTTGAGCATCTTTCTTTTGATGAATTAACAACAGCTATACGCGAAATTAAAAGAGTATTAAAAAAAGGCGCACATATACTAGTAAAAGTATTTTCAAAAGGCGATATGAGATCAATGAAAGGCTTCGCTATCAGCGATTCTACAGTAATAAGAGGAAATGGTATAAAGTATCATTATTTCTCCGAAGACGAGCTATGTCACTTATTCAAGGATTGGATGTGTAAGTCCATCGTTTCCGTCGATGAAAAAACTCGATTTGGAAGTAGTAGAAAAAAAATATACGCAGACTTTGTACTCTGAATTTAAATATCATATCCTTATGGAGCGCCCATGCAATGTCCGGAGTGTGGCTGTGATATCCCCGATGATGAGCTTTTCTGCGAAAGATGCGGTCTAAGTATAAGCCCAGACCATAAAAAAGACATACTATCTTTAAATTGGAGAGCAACTCGCTCATCATTTGCTAGCCTCGTATTCGGCATAATTGCACTTGCGTCTGTCGTCTTCAAGTATGAACTATTTAGCATTGTGTTTAGTCTCATCGGTCTTTTCCTCTCCAGCTATTCTATGGGAGTTATAGTATCTATAGATATACAAAAAAGACAAAAAATTATCATTTTTTCCGTTGCAGCAATAGGATCAATAATATCTGCCATTAGCTTCATTTTTGGACTTCAATCTCAATTCACATAAGGCAAAATATGGCTCTATATCGCGGAAAGTATGTCCTCGAAGGACTTGATGAAATTCCAACAGACATGATCAAAGATCTAGACTTGGCATACAACACATGTCACTCTTTAATTGACGACTTTCCATGCAGCATGTGCGGTAAATGCTGTCATCAACCATTCATCGTCATACGTGACGAGGAAATTGACTCTCTTGCTGAATACGTCGGGATGAAAGCATCTAGTTTCATTAAAAATTACTTGCACAGAGATTCATCCAATGGAAAATGGTTTTTTAGGTACACGAACCCCTGCGTCTTCCTCAACAAAAATAATAAGTGTAGCATATGGAATGGACGACCCGAAATATGTAGAGAGTTTCCTTACTTAGTTTCCATGTTTGTGAGTAGAGTGTATCTTGCTATCACTCACGAGAACTATGAGATAGACATTGAATACATGGATGATACTTGGCCATGTACTAAAATAATTAAATCAAAAATTAAATCAATGATCGAAGAGGCAAGAAGAAAAAGAAATTTCTAATATAACATTGAAATTTTCTAAGCAATAAGTATTATGCACCACTCCTTTTAAGGTAGGGTCACCGCTCCATATGCGTCCATTTATCGGTGGGGGAGGTATATTTGCCCATCAGTACCTTTAGATTATGCCAACACACCAATCAAAATACAAATTTTAAATGATAGAGGCCTAACGCTTGCCTGGTAAATTCCCCATTGACAGTACGTTTAGTGTAAAAGGACCACAACAATTTTACACAATCCGCCCGCACGTCTTTTTCAATCCACCAATTACCGCATTTTTATAACGATGCCCATCTTGAACAATTCCAGCCAAACTAACACGACAATATGTCACAACAAACTTTTACTCTAGTAGTCGCCCAGATCGTTCACGATTAAAATCCATAAAAACAAAGGAAAGTTAACTTAATATGTACGCTGAACAACCTACTCTGATATGTTCACACCATGATTAATTATCATTCAATCGATACACGCGCATGATAGAAAGCAATCGTCTAAAAAATAGAGGGTATTCAGAAACGGATGTTAAAGAAAGAAGGCATATAATTGAACAAAAAACGAAATGTGATCTTTCTCCCATTGCAGATTATTCTTTCAATTCTGAGAAAGCATCAAAAAATATTGAGAATATGATTGGTGTGACGCAGGTTCCGTTAGGATTTGCCGGGCCGATTCTTATTAACGGGGATTTTGCTAAAGGCAGGTATCTTGTTCCTTTAGCTACCACAGAGGGTGCTTTAATAGCATCTATTTCAAGGGGTATGTCTGTGATTACTTCAGCAGGAGGCTCAAAAGTAAAAATCTTTAACAATATGATGACGAGGGCTCCAGTATTTCGTGTTGATGGTATCGATCATTGTGTCAAAGTTATAGAATGGATAAACCAGAATAGGCGCCTTTTAGACAATGTAGTTTCTGAAACAACAACTCATGGAAAATTACTAGAAATAGAACCATTTCCCAACGGACGCAATCTCCATATTCGACTCAAATTCTCTACAGGAGACGCCATGGGGATGAATATGGTGACCATTGCTTCAGAGTCAATAGGTAAACTCATTGAAAAAAACACAGAGGCCAAAATGGTTTCAGTCTCAGGAAATATGTGTACTGATAAAAAACCAGCAGCTATTAATAGCATTTATGGACGGGGCAAATATGTTGTTGCAGAAGCTAGAATTCCTGAAGATATTGTTAGAGTAAAGCTTCATTCTACAACAAGTGCAATAATAGAGCTTAATGAAAGAAAAAATCTTATTGGAAGTGCGATGGCTGGCTCATTAGGATTCAATGCACACGCTGCCAACATGGCCGCAGCCCTGTACATAGCCACAGGACAAGATCCTGCACACGTTATAGAAGCAAGTATGTGTATAACAACATGTGAAAATGTTAATGAGAATCTCTACATTGCCGTGAGAATACCATCAATTGAAGTTGGTACAGTTGGCGGTGGAACAAATCTCCCATCTCAATCTGCAGCGCTTAAAATGATTGACTGTTTCGGTGAAGGCAAAGCATGTAAACTTGGAGAGATAACAGCAACAACTATTCTTGCCGGAGAACTCTCTACACTAGGTGCACAAGCAGCCGGTCATCTGGGAACTGCCCATCGAATTTTGGGTCGTTAAAAGTTTGATATATCGCATATGCTTACGCGCAACTATGCCTGTGCTAAACTTCAATTACGATGACCTCTGCTCAATGTTAGGAAGAGAAGTTTCCAAAGAGGTACTTCTTAATGAGATCCCTATGATTGGAGCTGATATGCATGGGACAGACAGCGATACCGATAATTTGACTGTAGAATTCTTTCCAGATCGTCCGGATCTCTACGGTGTTGAAGGTCTCGCGAGAGCCATGAGAGCTTTCTTAAATATCAACCCCGGCATAGCAGAATATAAAGTAGAAAGCAGCAACATCGATGTATTCATTGATGATAGTGTAACTAGCATTAGACCATACTTTAGGTGTTCCGTCATTTCCGACATCAAACTAAACAAAGCTTCTCTCAGATCAATAATAGAAATGCAAGAGAAACTCCACATTACTATTGGAAGAAAGAGATCCAAAATGGCGATAGGCATACATGATCTAGACAAAATTAAGCCACCGTTCGTATTTAAGGCAGTATATCCACACACCGTCAAGTTTGTTCCTCTTGCACACACAGAAACAATGAATCTAAGTGAGATTCTCAAAAAGCATGATAAAGGAGTAACGTACGCAAACCTTCTTAATGGACTTAAAAAATACCCAATCATCACTGACAACGATGGAAATGTCTTTTCTTTTCCTCCGATTATAAACAGTTCATTGACAGCAGTTACAACAGAGACAAAGAATCTGTTTATAGATGTTACAGGGAACGATCTCCGAACTGTAGAATCTGCACTCAACATTGTTACAACTGCAATGGCAGAGCGTGGAGGAAGAATTGTGCGTGTCAATATGCATGAGAATAACAAAAAAATTTCCTCGCCCGATCTTTCTCCATCCGATTGGCAATTTTTACAAAAAGATTGTAAAAAATTTCTGGGCATTGAAATCAGTGAAAACGAAATTATACATTCTCTTCAAAGAATGGGTCTCGACGGTATGGCCAAAAACGATACTATATATGTAAAAGTACCATCAACAAGGCAAGACATCATGCATGTTGTAGATATCTACGAAGACGTAGCTATAGGATATGGATTCGAAAAATTCGGAAGAAAACATGTACTAACACAAACATACGGAAAATTAAGTCCTATTACAATTTTTTCAGAAAAAATTCGTGATCTTATGATAGGTATAGGATTTACTGAAGCTATAACGCTCACATTTAGCTCTGAAAAAGAAGAATTTGAACTTTCGGGGCTTCCAAAAACAGAAGTTGTTACTGTTATAAATCCTATAACCGAAGATCACACTTGTCTAAGAGCGTCTTTATTCCCCAGTTTGCTGCAAGTTCTCAGGCGCAGTAAACGTCGTGACCTCCCTCAAAAATTATTCGAAATAGGGGATGTTGTCATAAATTCGAAAAGACAACGTCATTTATGTGCAGTTATAGTAAACTCCCTAGTATCGTTTACAGAGATTAAATCGTATGTCGAGGCACTTCTAAGAGAAATTAAAATAGAGTATACTCTCGAATCTTCACAATATGAAATATTTGTCAACGGAAGAGGGGCCGAAATTATCTCTAACGAGAACGTCATCGGATATTTTGGAGAAGTTTCACCAAAAACTATAACAAACTTTGGAATTAACCATCCAGTGGCAATGCTAGAGTTAATTATCCAATCGCTCCCAAAGCAGACAGACAGAGCCTTATGATCAAATAGACATCCTTATAGGCGGAAACAAAGTAACTTCAAATGACATAGATGTTCATAACTTCAAGCTCCCGTCACACAGCCTCGGAATCATTGCGGCAATGACCGACTGCTTAGTAAGCTCTTTCCTGTCTAAGATTCCCCTGCTAAGAACACCTATAGCACCACTACTACGTCCAATATCATGTTCTCCATAGATTTTTTCTATAGCTTCACTAACAGTCATGCCGCTTCTAACAAGCCTGGAAACATCACCTGGATATCTAAAGCCGGGGCCCATTCCTATAGTCACATTTTTTTGTCTGTCTATAATTGCGCAGTACTGAATATCATAAAGACATCCGTACCTATCAAAGACTCCAGCTTCTATTCCAACTCCTAGAGTGTGACTACCAATACACGATTCGGCCCTGTTTCGTGCACCCTTCTCCGTCTCCTCCTCGAAAGGTTGTTCTGAAACACCGCTACTCACATTAGTTGCAAATATCCTAACATCACCATAAATTCTCTCCATAACCTCCCTTACTGCCTCTACTTTAACAAAATTAAGAGACCCAACGGCAACATCTATTGCCTCCATATCGCCACTTCTAGAACACACACCATTCATAACATCGGTGGAGGATATCTTAGATCCATCCGTCTTAGAAACCATTTTTACAACAGATAGCTCGATTTTTTTGTTTGACGAAAATCTTTCAACGACTTTTTTTCCATTCTTTAACGTTTCCTCAGATACAATAAGAACGTCAATACTACGCATTATTTCAGGTGGACCATACACATCCTCGAGCTTAAATAAACAGCACGCCTTTCCTCTCGATTCTACATAACCTTTCACAGCATTATATCTCATATAATAAGGGCTGATGAATCCTCTCGAATTTCGAGCCATTTCGTCGGAAGTTATCCCAATATATACTTCACCGTCAAAAGATAATGCCCTATCTACCATAGCTTTGTGCCCACTATGAAAGACATTGAATGTACCAGCGACAGCTACTTTCATATTACCTCACTTCACGCTCACGCAATTACAAATGGGAAATAATCCCATTTGCCACACCTGAAACAAATTTAACCATAATGCAAAATTAGTTTATGTCAACATCGCCCACAAATACTTCTTTTTGTCTCCTGTCGATCTCATTTAATACGATTATCATGCAATGATCGGCGTGAAGACTAAGAGGGCCTACTGAGACCTTATCACAAACACGTGAAGATATTACATTCTCTTCTTCCCTAGTAAGGTCTCTATCATCACCAAGAACAAAACACGGGTTGTCACAGAACTCATATCTTCTAACGTCAACTCCGTCCTCTTTAAGATACACGAAGCCGCACTTTTCCGATAAACCACTTACAACCTCCCTCAGAGACCTTTTTGATACATACACACCTGGGGATGACGAAACCTCTAACGCATCAATTTTTTTTATAAGTGCATTTCTGATAAGTGCCGCCGTACTTCTCTCATCTGGATTGAGATACCTAAGCTCTGGTCCATAAAACCTCACAGTTTTGGGAGCGTCATCTCCCCCTTGCATAATAAGATAAACCTCAGAATCTTTTCTAAGATCGTGGCTTAAAAAAAATGCTGAATTAATGCACCTAACGAGAACGTCTAGCCTTCCCGCGCCTCCACATATATCATCCAACCTAAATTCACCGGTAGTCGGCGCGCGATGTCCAACAATGACAAATCTAATCATAAAATTCAACTAAATTTCACTTCTCCAAATCGGAGGGATCATCAGCTTCAACTCGTTTCATAATATGATACCTCTTTTCACGACTACCCATCACGTTTTTGAAGACTTTTTTACCACTAATATATCCTTTGAGAAGTTCTCTTACTTTACGAACGTCTGTCCCTGATCCAATAGCAATCCTCTGAACACGAGAAGCCTTAATTATAGACGGATCGCTCCTCTCCTCCTTGGTCATCGAGTCCATAATGCACTTGTATACCCTCAATTTCTCCTGGCTCTCTTCACAATTAGTCCCCACATCAAATTTAATCATCCCAGGAATAAATGATATAATCTTCCTTAATGGACCCATTCTGTTTACCATCTTAAGTTGCTGATACATATCGTCAAGAGTGAACCTTCCAGACATGATGGCTTTTCCAATATCAAACGCCTTCGGATTCTCACTTAATTCCTCTTTTGCTAAATCCATAAGCGATGACAAGTCTCCCATTCCAAGCAAACGCGATATAAATTTACCCGCATTGAACTGCTCCAAATCACGAATATGCTCCCCAGTTCCGATACATACAATTCTCGCATGCGTTCTTGAAACTGCGCTAATAGCACCCCCTCCTTTTGCCGTTCCATCCATCTTGGTAAGAATAACCCCTGTTATCCCTATCGAATTATGAAATGCCTCAGCCTGAGGGCCTGCCTGCTGCCCCACTTGTGAATCAAGAACCAAAAGTCTTTCTTGTGAGTGTGCTACTTCATCTATATCTTTCAATTCCTGAATTAGATCCTTTTCCAGAGAATGACGCCCGGATGTATCTATTATTACTACTTTCTTATTTTTAAAGTATTTTATCCCATCCCCGACAATCTTTGAAGCATTCCTCTCCTTTGGATCTCCGTATACCTCTACATTAATTTTCTCACCAAGTTGATGTAACTGATCATACGCCGCAGGTCTGTGAACATCACCTGCAATAAGTCCTACAGAAAATCCTTTCTTACTAAATAGCAAAGCTAATTTGCCTGCTGTGGTTGTTTTGCCTTGACCGTACAGTCCCACCATCATTATAGTCTGCGGTCTAAACTCTAGTTCACTACCACCGCCGACCAGGGAAACAAGTTCATCATAAACAATTCTTACAATGTGGTCTTTAATACTTCTTCCAGCGGCTGGTTTTTCATTAGACACCCTGTCTTCTATCTTTTTAGTAAAATCCAACACTGACTGAACATTCACATCAGACTGGAGGAGTGCACGCTGAAGATCCCTAATAGTATCTTTGACAAGGCGATCACTAACATCCGTAGAGCCAGTTATACGCCCGATAGCGCTTCTCAGAGATCTACCCAAGCCCTCTAAAACCATTCTACAGCAACCCCGCGGCCACAATAAAATGCCTAGCTACTCGCAGTACCAACGCGAGTCCAACCTGCCAGCGCTTTAGCATTTATTTAAGAACGCGACACTACAGATACCCTGACTTTTGAAGAGCCATGAGATCCTCTGTGCTAAGTTTATCACCACTCTTGAAACGAGCAAATATGTTGTCCGCTGCCTTCTTAGACTCCGCATCACTCTTTTTCTTACGTACAGCCCTCTGCCTATCTTTCGCATCTCCAAAGTACTTGTCCGTCTTGTGATAATCCTTGATCAAACCGATGAGCTTCTTATGTTCTCTGTCCGCTGCCTTCTTAGACTCGATAAATCTAGCCTGAGCCTCATCTGCCTGCTTCCTCAGCGCATCTGCCTGCTCATAGAGTAAGATCATTTGGTCATGCTCAGACTGAGCCTTCTCTGCATACTCAGAAACCAATTTATGTGCCTCCTCAGCGAGCGTCTTGGCCTCTTTAAGCTCCGAAGACTTGCCCTTCAAACCTTCGGAAAAATCGGCTAGCTTCTCTCTCTCCTTAATTAACGTATCGAGCTCTTTAAGTCTCTTAACAAGCGCCTCCTCCTCCTTCTTCTTAAGGACTTGTATCTGCTGCTTGTTTTCAAGATCAGAAAACTCCTTCTTTAACTGTCTAATTGAGGGCTGGTTCTTATCAGGAGCGGGATGATCCTTCTTCATATCTTTGTACTGCTCTGTAATACTCGCAACGACTTTGTTTCGCTCATCCCTCTCGACTTTCGACTCTTTAACTTTGAGGTTATATTCATCTCGGAGTTTCCTATGCTTCCCTGCCTCATTAACCAAATCCCGAACCTGCGCGTTAAGCTCGTCTCTCTTGACGATCCACTCTCTTGTCTGCTTATTGAGATCGTCCCTCAACTTCCTACTTCTCTCTGCATCGTCGTTAATAGACTCGCGTTTATGTTCTAGATCTACCAGGTTCCCGAATGCGACTGCCTCTCCGGCGGGAGTCTCCGTAACAACCTCGCCAGGCTCCTCCGATCGCTGTACCTCTCCTTTAGTATCCACCATGAAATCACTCAATGCCCAGTGCACCAAACTTGGAGCCTCGGATAATTCCAGTGGAGCGATATAGGGACAGAATATAAAGATTTAGGTATAGGTAAAGTGCAAACCATTATTGTCGTTTATTTGATCGTATTTAAATCTATGTCATAACTCATCCTTTCCAATTGAATACGCAGTCACTATCCAACTACTAATCCCAAGCACTCTTTTTATATGGAAAACAGATCGTCAATTAAGATAGCATGAATAGCAACCTTTGCCCGCTCGACTACAGATACGGAAGAGATGGGATGAAAAAAATATGGTCTGAAGAGAATCGCCTTCGATGTGAGATGGCTGTGGAAGCGGCTCTTGCAGAGGCACACGCATCGCTTGGAACACTTACAAAAGAGATTGCTAATGAAATCAAACGTGTCTCGAATCCATCCATTACTAAAATTGAGAAAATCAAAGAGATAGAATCCGAAACAAGACATGATGTTATGGCAATGGTCAAGGCTATGATAGAACAATGCAACGGCGATGCTGGAAAGTTCGTTCACTACGGCGCTACATCCAACGATATAGTAGACACTGCGACAGCTCTACAAATCAAAGCATCCATCGAGATAATCCAACGGGGTGTTGATTCTCTCATTATAGCTCTTGCCAAACTGGCAAAGCAGGAAAGAGATACTATTGAGATTGGAAGAACACATGCTCAGTTCGCTATACCAATTACCTTTGGTTTCAAAGTATCAGGGTATATCACAGAAATGCTCAGGCACAGAGAAAGATTGGAACAAGTCAAGCCGAGAGCTATCGCTGGAAAAATGTCAGGTGCAGTGGGTACCGGGGCTTCTTTCGGCAAAAACTTCTTTAAAATTCAGAAAAGAGTAATGCTGAATCTAGGCCTTACATATGAGCCAGTAGCGACGCAAGTTGTTGGGAGAGATAGATATACAGAGATCGTTTGCTTAGCCGCAAATATCGCAACATCGTTAGAAAGATATGGGACTGAGATTAGAAACCTTCAAAGGCCAGAAATTGCTGAAGTTGCGGAACCGTTTGACAAAATTAAGCAAATTGGGAGTTCCACAATGGCCCAGAAGCACAATCCAGTGATGTCTGAAAATGTTTGTGGGCTTGCTCGTATAGTTAGATCAATGACCTCCCCCACATTTGAATCACAAGTCTTATGGCACGAAAGAGATCTTTCTAACTCGAGCGCAGAAAGATTCATTTTCCCGCATGTGTTCACAATACTCGATGATATGCTTGAAAAAATGAAGACAATATTCGAAAAACTTGAAGTAAAGCGTGACAGAATGATAAAAAATATTGGGTTATCAAACGGGCTTATTATGGCAGAATCACTCATGATGAAAATGGCCGATAAAGGCATTGGAAGGCAACATGCTTACGAAATCGTCCGTTCTGCCTCCATAGCTTCTGAAATCGAAGGTAAACATCTCAGAGACGTAATCTCAGAAATCAGTGATATTAAAAACTTTATGACCGAAGATGAAATTAGCGAAGCAATGGAACCTTCAAATTATACAGGCAAATCAAAAGAAATCGTTGACGAAACAATCGCCACGGTTGAAAAAGTGCTCGGTGTGGAGATATGAAAATACATCTATCTAAACATAAAAAACATCAAATGAAAATGGCCAGTATAGCAGGCTTCATATTCGGCACAGCGATATGCCCCCCTCTGTGGTTCACTACGAACAGCCTAATATCTCTCGGGATAATTCCTATATCTGTAATAATAAGTTTAACCCAGGCGTACGTCGCGCCTGAGTAGTAAAAACATGTCCCTATCCGAATAACAAGCTTCCTGCATCCGGCCCAGGCTTCACAGAATATATTTCCACAAACTTCATCTTCACAAGGCCCTTGGCTGGAAGGGGCTTTCTTGCCAACATCCATTTCCTAGCTTCTTCATAATCATCCCCAGACGTAACGTATTCAAGACACCCTTTAATCTGATATGACATCTCTTCTTCTGGCACCCAAATATCAAATGCTGCTATAGGGTTCTCTAAGATGTTCTTTAACGTTTTTTTCATAAAATTATCAACGATCCAAAGCGTTTCATCATCCATAAGACGCATTGCACCAATAGGAACGACATTAGGAGTACCTTCTTTAGATGCCGTTGCCAGGTAGATGACTTTCATCTTAGCAAATTCTTCCCTAATTTTTTCGTTTAATTTGACCATCATACCACGTACTCGACATTGTCTTAGCCATATTTATTTGAACCTTAAAGATTTAATAATGATTAGACAGTCAACCGCTGGTTAAAATTTATATCCATAATACTAAATGGGCACCCCATCAATGGGCAAGTAGATCAGCCCGGCTAGATCGCTTCGTTCGCAACGAAGAGGTCGCGAGTTCAAATCTCGCCTTGTCCACTCATCTGCATTTCCGTCAGAGTAGGTTGCGTACCGTTACAATTAAACTTGCTCACTCGAAATCGTATGACCCGTGTAGCAGTATAGGCTGTTCCATCACCTTATCCGACTACATATCAGCAGAACGTTTATACTGTGGCACTATTCCTAAAACGCATCATGAAATTTGCAACCGCCGTGTTTTCTACAAGTGTTTCATTTAAATATATGAATTAGGTAGGGTAGGACAACATCCTATTAGAGCCATTCAGAGGAGCATATCATGGCAAGAATGCACGCAAGGAAAAAGGGTAGGGCGTGTTCGAAACGTCCGTTACTTACCGAGAACCCTGCATGGGTCGCTACTTCAGCTACCGAAATCGAGAGTACCGTTGTAAGCTTAGCAAAAGATGGCAGTAACTCTGCCAAAATCGGGCTTATTCTAAGGGACCAATATGGGGTTCCAGACATCAGATTAGCAACTGGCAAAACAGTAACAGAAATTATGAGAAAAGGAAGTGTTGCTCCCGCTCTCCCAGAGGATTTGTCCAGCTTAATGAGACGTGCAATCAATCTTAACACTCACCTAAAGGAAAATCATGGGGATACATCCGGTAGAAGAGGCCTCTCACTAATTGAAGCTAAAATTAGAAGGCTTGAGAGATACTACAAGTGCAATGGCGTCCTATCCCCAGACTGGAAATATTCACTTAGTACGGCAGAAATTATGCTCAAGTGATGTGATATGGACGAAAGCGTCCTTTCCCAGAATCTTGTTGGTCGTTTGTCAAAGGCCGTTGACATTGTTCGCGGCCATAATTTTGTTCAAGTCTACTCTCACCATGATGCTGACGGGATTTCTGCCGCGGGCATAATTGCAAATACACTTTTCCGGTGTTCAAAAGGATTTACCGTCACTATATTTGCAACTCTCGATGAGAAATCTATGGATGTCATAAAAGAATCAAGTGCAGAATGTATAATAATTACTGACTTAGGAGCATCGTACATTAAAGAACTTGAAGGATTAGATAAAGACATAATCGTCCTAGATCATCACACCCTGCGAGATGATTCTGAAAAAATTGTCTACGTTAATCCACATATAGACGGCAACGATAGTGCATGTGGTGCCACAATAGCATTTTTATTTTCAATCAAAATGGAGGAACGTAATTGGGATCTTGTTCAGATAGCATTTGCTGGGATAGTCGGAGATAAGCAACACCTTCATGGCCTTACAGGATGTAACCAATACATCCTTAGAGAGGGCATTAAAAGAGGATATATCTCTATATCTGAAGGGTCTATCATACCAGCGGGGCAGATTACCAATTCACTGTATGCGTCAATAGAACCATACATAAGAGGGGTTTCCGGTGACCCCAAAGGTGTAAAAAAAATTCTAGAAGATGCTGGAATATTATGTAATGAGAAACTTACGTTTGAAAATGATAGCAAAAAGAGGCTATCTTCACTCATCGCCATTAAACTAATTAAACAAGGCGTTACGATTGACACAATGACTGAAATTGTCAGAAGGAGATACGTTCTTAAAGATTGGAACATGGACGCAGAGATGCTTGCAGATCTTCTTGATGCCTGCGGACGACAGTCTTATCAATGGATTGGTATAGGAATATGCCTTGGAAGCAAAGAAGCTCTCGAAAAAGCACAGTTGTTAAGAGATGAATATAGTAAAGTTATTGTCAATGCAGCAGTCGAACTTGACAAGAAAAAACTCATAGAACTAAAAAATATACAATACTTTGACTCGTCCGGATTTACAGGAATACTCGCCAGCATCGCAATGCGCTTTATCGGCAATCCGAACAAGCCAGTTATAGGCTTGGATGATTCTGAAGAAATGATTAAATTATCCGGAAGAGCGACTTCTGCACTCATAAAAAAAGGTGTGAATCTAGCGGTCGCATTACAGCAATCTGCCCAATCTGTTGGCGGCAATGGCGGTGGACACGATATTGCTGGCGGGGGTATCATTCCGCACGGAACTAAAGATGATTTTTTGAGATCAGCCGATAAAATTATCGGCCAGCAACTTAACGCCACGTAACACTAACCTCATCTGTTCTAAACTTTTGAGATGTCATAGTGTCTTCAATACTCATACGAACTCCAGAGGAGTACATCAGATTCCCGAGCCAAGCAATCATTGCACCATTGTCCACACACAAGTTTTTTTCTGGGATATATGCCCTAGCTCCTCTTTCCTCGACCATTTTCTGAACCATCTCTCTAAGACGCATATTCTGAGCAACACCGCCCCCAAGAAGAATTTCATTTTTATCGATATGCGCCATTGCTCTTTCAGAAGCTTCGACAAGCATTCCAAAACATACTTCTTGAACAGAGAATGCAATGTCCTCTAGGCTATAGCCCTTCTTCCAAAGATTAAGAGCTGCAGTCATTATTCCAGAAAAAGACACATCCATTCCCTTGACAGAATACGGGAGCTCAAGAAGATTTTTTCCATCTCTAGCTAATTTTTCGATAGTTGGTCCAGCATAATATCCCAATCCTAGCTCTCTTCCAAGTTTGTCAAACATATTTCCTATACCGATGTCTAGTGTTTCCCCAAACACACGATACCTTTTATTAAAAAACGCGATAACTTGAGTGTTCCCTCCTGAAACATAAAGAAGTACAGGGTCATCACATCCAGTTGTTGCTCTTCCAATCTCTATATGTGCGACACAGTGATTTACCCCAATTATCGGTTTATCAAGCAACAAAGATAACGATCTTGCGGCTGTAGCCGCCACTCTTAGACATGGGCCGAGACCAGGTCCCATGGAAAACGATACAACATCCACATCGTTCAAAGTTATATTTGCATCTCTAACTGCTCTTTCAATAAGTTGTGAAACAACATTTCCATGATGATTCGCCGCTTCTCTAGGATGTAATCCTCCATTAACTGGTTTATACATATCCAAAACATTGGCCAATACTTTTGCATTACTATCGACAATACCTATTCCTAGTGTGTGTGCCGTACCTTCGATACCAAGAGTTATCATATTCATTGCGTTACCCACAAGATGATTTAGAGAGTAATAATATTGCGAATTCTTAGAACACTATTCCTTCTCATCCCACGACCCGCAATGCTTAAAAATAAGAAGTACGTGCTGGAGGCCACGGGCCCGTGGTCTAGGGGTTATGACGTCACATTGACATTGTGGAGGTCGCCGGTTCAAATCCGGCCGGGCCCACTTCGTTTACAATAGAAAGACAGACGCCCCTGCCTCGCAGCAAGGAAAGTAAGATTTCAGCACGGCACAAGTCTCGCCCAGAACATCATTTTACACTATTGGTGAGTATCTCGATCACTCATACGAAAATATTCACTCATAAGCACGTATTCCCATACTTTCCAACGCTATCAAGGCCAAAGGCTAGATCAAGGTCGGCCCAAACTGATAAAAGCACTAACCGGAGTGGGCCTATCCGGATTTGAACCGAAATCAACGGCTCCCAAAGCCGCAAGTATA
>JAKSHS010000007.1 GCA_024399275.1 archaeon
ACATGGAGTATATCTATAGTGCAATGGTGCTTTACGCGGCAGGTAAGGACATCACAGAGAACGCCGTCGAGGCGATTCTTAAGTCTGCCGGTGTAGAGCCTGATATAGCTAAAGTTAAATCGTTAATTGCCTCGCTCGAGGGTGTTAATATCAAAGAAGCAATAGCATCAGCTACCTCCGTGACAGTTACACCCACGACCACGGCCGCGCCTGCGACAGCAGCTCCGGAGGCTAAGAAAGAGGACCCTGCAAAGGAAGAGCAAGTCAGTGAGGAAGAAGCAGCAGCTGGTCTCAGCGCGTTATTCGGCTAAACGATCAGGCGCTCTCAATCTCTATAAACTCTTTATTTACTCGTTCCCGGCCTTTGTAGTTCTCACCGGGACGGGCATCTAATCAATCTTCCAGCCATACCCCGTAGAACCAAGAATCACAGGTGTCTTCTCTCGATGCGTCAGGCACGGAAAAATTACCCTCTAGACAAGAAACAAGAATACTTACGACCGACAAACTATCAAGATTTAAATCTAGCGTTCCCCAATTTAAATCAAAGGAATATTGTTGCTTCCAAGAAAGGAATAGCGCTGGATCAAAAGTTGAAGAACTTAACGTCGAAAAATACTCGTGTCAATCGTTTAAATAAAATATATTCGAGTTTCAAACATGCCTTCTGAGAAAGAATACTCTGTATTATACGAATTATAATCAGTTCTACAATAAATAGCCCAGGCTAACTCGATTCTAGAAACTATTGTATTGCCCAGAAATACGCAAATAAGCACAATATTCTGACATATTACTAAGTAGGCTGCAACTCCGAACGAGCTTATGTCATAAAAAACAATGTCAAAGCACATTTTAAGCATAAAAATAGAAAATACTAGGGAAGATCTAACTTCAAATTTTGACATAGAAGATGACAAGACTTACGAGGGCCACTATCTCATATTCTATATATTCTATACGATAAATTAATTAACTAAACAATACAATCCTGCCGACGGCGACGGAGATAACACGCTCCTTTCATACCAGCAGCAACCCAATAGAAGAGATCAAAATGCGATTTATGGAGTTCTTCGGAATAGTGCTTCTCTGCTTCTGCGTCATTGGGACTCTGTCCATTCCAGAGGTTACCACTTATGGAAGAACCTACGAAACAACAGGTTGTAACCCCGCAACAGATGTCTATCTCAATCACACCCCTCTCCAAAATTACACAGGATACACTGAGTACGATCAATGTGGAAATGTAGTAGGAAAAGGCATCAGTTACACAATTACAGAACAAGTTAATAGTTATCCAATATCATCATATGCTAAATCATCGGAAGAAAATACATGTGAAAAAGAATACATTGACATCTCCAAAGGCATCAGAATTAGCACCAAAGAAAAAGATGATTACGTCATATGGAACAACGGCTACAAAAATGGAGAAATCACAATACTTTTTAAATCCGATTCAGACAAATCATATAACAGTTTTAAAACATCAGTTGGGGACGCTATTGAGTTGTCCTATGACAAAAACACACAAATAACAGTTAAAGACGAAACAATCAACATAGGGAACTGGAACACATTCCTTCTAAAACTTAATACCGTTAACGGAATTGCGACAGTACAGCCAATAAACTCATTCACTGACTACTTAGACTTTAAAGACCTCGGAAAATACATCTATGTAGGAAATATTTCGAAGAAACCAATCGAAGAAATTTACTGGGATTATACAGAAAGTTCGTTTGGCACAATAATAAAATCGACAACGTGCTGCCTTAGTGATAATTGATCTTATAATGAAGTAGCCAGAAATCAATATAAAATACAAATGCCGCAGCTACATTAATTCTGAATTAGTTGTCGGCAAATCCACCACATGGCAGTGAATTGAACAGTAAAAGAAGACAGATAGCAGCAAACAAACATCCTCACATTCATGAAACGTGGATACAGTTCATCGCACGTAATACATTACCAAAAAACGCGATGAAATTAAGAACTAGATACAATCCCGATTACGAAGTTTCCGGAAAATAGAACACCTTATCTTATCAATTTTTGTTTATTAATCGCTTTAGTGGCATCACCGATCACACCCATTATGGTATTATACTCATATTTTGTTGGAATAGAACGTCCTATCATTTTTCTAAACATAGCTGACGTACACTTTTTCCTTACTTTTGGGTATGCTATTGCCTCTAACAAATCATCAAAAAATTTGAACATTCTTTCCTTTTCTTCATTATCAGCAGGTGTAGGTGATTTTATTTCAAATTTAAACATCTCATACAAGACCACACCAACTGCATGTGAAAGATTAAGAATGGGATATTTCTCGCTAGAAGGAATATGTACTAGCACATCACACCTTGCAAGTTCATCCTGTAAGAGCCCAATATCTTCCCTTCCAAAAACTACAGCTATTTTTTCGGTATAATTCCTTAAGCGTTCTGCAAAGGAGCCAACAGAGATCGGGACCCTAACATAATTTTTGTCACCCCTCGTGACAATCCCACTCGTTCCAGCAACAAAAAAGCACTCATCTAGAGCACCATTAAGGCTTTCAACGACTTTTGCATTATCAAGGACGAAAGCCCCGTGCTTTGCTCTATGATAAGCAACATCCCCTATTTCGCAAGGATGAACCAAATACAGCTCGTGCACATCAAAATTAGCCATAATTCTCGCAACGGCGCCGATATTCCCTTCAAATTTTGGTTCAACTAGTACTACTCGTACGCCAGACATTTAACAGTCCCATTCAAACCTGACGATAATTCTGCAATTATAAAAATCTACACAAATGAATATAATCTTCACAGCAACCGTTTAAGTATCATTTTCTAATACGAAGCATATGACAGTCCCCCCGAATCATCCAAGATACAAAACATTGGTAGTCAGAGAATATCTTGCGAGAATGGTGGATGATGGTCTAGTAGATCAGACAGGCCTCATATCTCATGGAAGAGGTGAGGCATTTGATTATTTAATGGGAGGAAAAACTTTAGAACCTTCTTTAAAAGCAGAAAAGGTAGCTGCCGCACATCTCTTAAAAGCAAAAAAACCACTCATCTGTGTAAACGGTAATGCCACAGTATTATGTGCGGAAAAATTAATTCAATTAGCCAAAATTATTCCTGCTCCTATTGAAGTAAACCTATTTCACAGGACAGAGGAAAGAATCGATAAATTGATAAAATATCTCGAATCCAAAGGAGGAGAAAATATTATTGGAAACATTCCAACCGCAAGAATTCCAGGACTAGAACACAATCGTGCGTTATGTTCTGAAACGCTCCATAACTGTGACTGTATTTTAGTACCAATAGAGGACGGAGATAGGGCCGAGGCATTAGTTAAAATGGGAAAAACAGTAATTTCCATCGATATCAATCCTATCTCTAGAACATCCAAAGCGGCTACTATTCCAATATCAGATGAAATAGATCGTGCTTTAACGAATATTATCCAATTTATAAAGGGTCTCCATGGAAAGAGAGATGAGATTGATTTGCTGATCACATCTTTTTCTCGTGATCAAAATAGAAGAGAGGTTCTTTCTGAAATTTCCGAATTTTTAAAGTCACAGTAATTCTCAACAAATCTCGACTGATCAATGTAATCACTTTAAACTTGTAAACGAAAAATTCTAAATTCCAGGATCATATTGAACACCCCAGCTACACCAGTAACCACAACAAAATTAATGTGACAAAATATGACGCATTGAATCTATCTTCAAGTTGAGAGATTTAAAAAAATGTTAATAGCAATCACGGGAACGCCTGGAGTAGGAAAAAGCACGGTATCCAATATCCTTTCGAGTAGGTACAGAGTTATTAACATCAATTCCTACGCTAGGGAAAACAACCTTCTTGAAGAATTTGATACGGAATTAGAGTCATATAATGTAGACATCGACAAGCTTAACGATTCTCTAAAATCCAAAATAGAAAGAAGCGAAATAGTTTTCCTGGATGGGCACTTGTCTCACTTTGTAAATTGTGACATTGTAATTGTTCTGAGATGTAACCCAAACATAATATACGAAAGACTCAAGCAGAGAGGATACAACTTACAAAAAATTCGAGATAATATTCAAGCAGAAATACTGGACATAATCTTGTGTGAATCAGTAAATTCAGGCATAGTAACATCTGAAATAAATTGTACAAATTTGACACCTTCTGAGATCGTTGAAATAATCGAAAAAATCATTAGAAATCCAAGCCTGTTCCCTCCAGGAAGTGTAAATTGGAGCAACGAAATAGACAAGTGGTTCTAACAAACATAAAACTTCCAGTACTCATAAGGTTCCATTCAAATACAGTCAATTCTCCGACAACTCATTTTACTCCCACGACTGCAATTAACCCATCTCATACAGGCACTAAAATCATCATTCTGGAGAATTGTCACGATTTCTATGTTTATTGCAGCACTCCATACTAGTGTGATACAGTTTGCTAATAGGAGACATTAAATGCCACTTATAAGCCTAACAAGGCCTACTCACCCTTATTCTCCATAGCCAACATCCTCTTGTAATATACAACTGGATGATTGACTTTTCTGCTATTGCACAGATCATCTGGATTATAGCAAATCCCATTCGTCTTCATTGTGCTGCATTCGGGGGGAACGTACCCATCAGTGTCGTTCAACTCACCAGTTATGTGTTTAATTTGATACAACGATTTTGATTCATCAAAATCGGGCGATCTAGAAAACAATTTAAGAATCTTATTTGAATCCATGCCTACGGCATGAAGAAACGATACCAGCGCAAACCTTCCATTATGCGACAAATTAGCACCATTTTGCACATTTGTAAGCATAGTTCTGATACATGGAGGCAAACATCGATCTTTTAACGTTTCAGGAAATTGCGAATCAAATTTACTCCTACTACTCCTAAAAAGATTTTCTATGTAGACTATGTCTTCTCTTATTTTACATCTATATTCTTCTGGCACTTCGAGAGGGAGTTCAGACTCTATTTTATCCTGTAGTGCATTCTGAAGAAGCCTACCAAACCTATCCTTTTCAAGATATACATACCCCTTACGTACATCCATATTAACAAGCTTCCAATCTTTACTTCTAATTCTGGAAGAAAGCTTCAAATAGTCTGTGAAGTACATCCTCAGCTTCTTTCCATCAAATATCATGTTTACATTCAGTGTTTCCGCAATATACCGTACAGTATTCCCATTCTCCGACTCAAGAAGTTTTTTCATTTTTACTGACTCAGACAGGGCATATCTCTTCGTAAGAAACTTATCATCAATACACGAAACCACTATTCTTGCATAGAGATATGAGCACATCTCTGTCAATAATTCATACTCGCTAACCAAAGGCACACACGAAACTTCTGAATTGTTAATAGAATCCTCTAACCTTTGTATACCTCTTCGCCGTGAGCTCTCAAACACATCTGAAGAAATCAACATTGTCGCATCCACATTTATGTCAGATATTATTTGAGCCGTAATGCCAACAAACGGGTATTTAGCTGCTAGTCTTTTATCCACAAGGATAAATGACATTCAAACAATAAATTACGTCGGGTTCCTACCTAACAATGAATAATCCAAGAGATAATAAATTATGACGACATAACTCGCTACGCGTTGTCGAATTCAAGAAACTAGTTGAATATGCTACCTTTTATATAGGAAAGACCAGTCGCCAGTGCAGGGAATATTTAGTATGAGCAACAAGCCTGTGGAGAATCCAGATGAAGACGTAACACGCATACGCCTTCCAAACATCAAAGAGGGAGAAATGTTCGGTATAGCGGACCAGTTGCTCGGGGCGTCCAAAATCAAAATCATGTGTGAAGATGGAACTCCAAGAATGGGCAGAATCCCTGGAAAAATAAAAAAAAGGATGTGGATCAGAGAGGGTGATCTTCTTATTATTTCAGTCTGGGATTTTCAGCCTGACAAATGCGATATAAGATTTCGTTACACCAAAACACAAGCTCTGAACCTCAGTAAAAGAAATAAAATTCCAAAAAACACTGATATTTTCTGAATAGGAAGACCATATGTCGTACGAAGATACGTACTCTTATCTGGAGAGGCGTGTTGATTCTCTTAAAGCTTGCAGAACTGGGATCGAGAGAAGGGTAGACGCAGAAGTTTTTGACAAACAAACATTGCTAACTATATACGACTTTATGAACAAAGGATATATCGACTCCGTTCACTATTTGATATCCACTGGTAAAGAAGGTAACATTTTTCATGTTAAGGATAATAACAAAAAAACGTACGCTCTGAAGATATTTCGATCGCAGACTACCACATTCAAAAGTATCTTGAGATACATCGAGGGCGATCCAAGATTTAAAGGCCTCACAGGCAATAGGAAAAAGATCATTTCTGCCTGGGCTAGCAAAGAATATCGAAATCTTCAAAGATACTTTAAAAACGGAATACACGTACCAAAACCAATCAGATGTGAAAAGAATTGTCTCCTAATGGAATACATTGGGGACGAAGACAAACCAGCACTGCAGCTCAAGTATGCCATAATGAATAAACCAAACGTAGTTTATAGAAAAGTCATCTCTTTCATTGTTGACGGGTACAAAAAAGCCAATCTTGTGCATGGCGATATGAGCGAATACAATATACTATATTGGAAAGAAGAGCCCATATTGATCGACTGTGGTCAAGCACTTACTATAGATCACCTTAACGCAAAAGAATTCCTAATTAGGGATATTAGAAACATCAATAGATTCTTCAAGGATAGGAATGTTGAGATAGTCAGCGACGAAATGATTTTACAAAAAATACTCGGCGAGGAAGAGAGCGATGCAATCTATTAGAATACCACAGGATAGAATTGGAGCAATAATTGGAATCAAGGGCCAGACAAAAAGAATACTCCAGAAAACATCTGGAGTTAAATTCAGTGTCGATTCTGAAGGTGAAGTTCTTATTTACGATAATGAGGAAGCGAATCCGTTGTCTGTTCTCAAGACTGTAGACGTTATTAAGGCTATTGGGAGAGGATTTGCACCAGACAGGGCTATGAAATTGTTCAACGACGATGAATATCTCGACATAATAAACCTAAAAGAATTCACTGGCAAAAAGAGTGACCGATTATTGACGATTAGAGGTAGAATAATAGGCAAAGACGGAAAAACTCGTCAAATTATAGAAAGTCTTACGGGCGTATACATCACTGTTTACGGCAACACTATCGGATTTATTGGCAATCCTTTTAATCTTCCGATAGCAAAGCATGCGATCGAACTTATTCTTAACGGAAGCGAGCATGCAACTGTATATCGATATCTAGAAAACCAGAGATCAAGAATCAAGATTAACGAGATGGGATTCGATCTTTGAGGTTAATAACATGGAAGAATGGATTTCTGAAATAATCAATAAAGCAAAAAAATTAGCCAACATGAATTTTTGCGATCGTTGCCTTGGAAGAATGTTCGGGAAAGCCGGCACAGGCATGACTAACGACATTCGTGGTATGAAAATACGTGAAGCTCTAGAAAAGGAATCCGTTAACACCAAAGCAGAAAACCCCTGTCCCCTCTGTAAAAACATCTTCAATGAGCTTAATCGATATGCCACTGCAGTTATAGAAACTATCAGCAGTGTTGAATCCAAAAATTTTCTAATAGGAAGTCGTATAGATCCCGAAATAATAAAGAAAGAAAAGGAAACTCAAGACAAATTTCAACTTGAACAATGTGAAAGCATCAAAACCGAGATGAATCGAGAGATAGGAAAGTTAGTTCTTCCAGCAATATGTCGATCTGTTGAATTTAAATCCCCACAAATTGTCGCATGTATAGACACACGCTTCGCAAGTGTCACGCTTGACATTGCTCCTGTATTCATTTATGGGTATTACAACAAACTGAACCGCGAGATCCCTCAAACCATATGGCCATGTAAAGTATGTCGTGGAAAGGGATGCCCTAGATGTCATGGTACCGGAAAAATGTGTCAAACATCTGTCCAAGAAGAAATTGGCAATATAGCGTTAAGAATGTTTGATGGTCAGAATCACTTTTTTCATGGAATGGGGAGAGAAGACATCGACGCTCTATGCCTTGGAAAGGGAAGACCTTTCGTCCTCGAAATTAGCAACCCACGTATTCGTGAAGTTGATCTCAATGAACTTGAAACGAAAGCTAATATGTCTAAAGTTGCTAAATTTCATTATTTACGCTTTGTGGAAAGAGATACTGTTAGAGAAGTCAAAATGGCAGCTCCTACCAAGGTATACAGGCTAACAGTAAGAACTGATAGTAAAGTTAATAAAGAAGCAATTACTAGAGCAGCGTTGTCGCTCGAAAACGTGCGCTTGAGTCAACGCACTCCCCGGCGTGTCGAACACAGGCGTGCCGACCTTGTTAGAAACAAGACAATACACTGGATCAAAGTGAACGAAGTTGGCGATTGCATGTTCAGCCTTACAACTGAAGTGGAATCTGGAACCTATGTGAAAGAATTCATCTCTGGCGACGGTGGAAGAACACAACCCAATTTCTCGGACACGTTGAAGGTTCGATGTACGGTCGAGGCATTGGACGTAGTGGCGATTAATGAGGGAATAGAATGAAAGCATCCAAGGGGACGAGAACCAAAACTCGTACGATTCTCCGGAAAAAACCGAGGGATCGTGGCCTTTCGCCGATCACAAAAGCGTTTCAGGCCTTTGGTAGTGGAGAGAAAGTCAACATCATCATTGACCCTAGCGTGCATAAGGGTATGCCCTTTTCGAGGTTTCACGGCCTTACTGGCACAATAATAGGTAAAAGAGGTTCTGCATACGAAGTCAATGTCAAATCAGGCAATAAAGCCAAGACAGTAGTTGCACGCCCTGAACACCTTACCAAAAATGCAGAGTAGTGGAGCATCAACATGTCTGACCGGTATGTGTCTCTAGCAGAAGTGAGGCAGATCCTTCTAGAATTAAAGAGCGTCAGGCCGGAAACGGCGTTTGGCACATTTCATAGTTCAACGTTGTCAATTGCCGAAGGCACACCGCTTTCTCTCGAAAGTGCCAATAAGCTAATCGATTGTTTGAAGGCACTCCATCTTACCACAAGTGAAGGCAAAGAGTACAAGCCAAACGACACCATCATATACAAGATTGTAGACATTCTCCCCACGACTAGTGTGGAGATTCGATCCATCATCTCGAGAGAGCACGTGATTCTTTCAGAAACCAGCGTAAAAGAGATTCTTGACACTGTTTCTAAATATAACTAGAGGAAGGGGACGCGTTTGGAAGATTATGTCTACGTCCTAGATTATTTTCCACAAGGTTCCGGTTTATCAAAGAGGGAACCTACGTGCTATGCGATAGGAGAGTTAGAGTTTAAGCTATTTGAGCTCGTTCTCAAAAAGGATGTAACAGTAAACCTTGAAGACAGGGTATATATTGGAAAGAATTCCAATCTTCGAAAAGAAATCGATAGGGTAAAAAGGAGAATTGGATACTCTAGCCTAACTAACACTGCCATAATGACACTCGAATACGTCGTCCGAAACATAATAACTCAAGATCAAAAAAGGTTTATCAGATTCTACAACGAGTCTCAGCCAGTTGGTCAAAGAAAGCATATGCTCGAAGAACTTCCTGGCCTTGGAAAAAAAATGATGAGTGACATACTTGCTGCCCGCTCATCTAGCATCTTTAAAGACTTTGAAGATCTCCGCTCGAGAGTTCCAACGGTCAAAGATCCAATAAAGCTCATTGTAAAACGTATATTGCAAGAGTTATCTGAAAACAATCTTAGACGCTACATATTCGTAGTTAGAAATGAACACCAGTAACATTTCAAATTTAATAAAAAAGACGGGAATCATACCCCAAAAGAGAAAAGGACAAAATTTCCTTATAGATGAGCGCATCGCACAAAGACAAGTTTCATTTGCTGATATTGAAAAGGCAGATAGGGTTTTGGAAATTGGTCCAGGTTTCGGAACCCTCACAGATATTCTTGTTGAAAAATCTGACAGTGTAACATGTATAGAATTGGACAATACCCTCGCTGACTACATCGAAACGAAATATCATAGCCGCATAACATTAATACGGGGAGATGCTCTGAAAATCAAATTTCCTGAATTTGATAAATTTGTAAGCAACATCCCGTACAGCATATCAACACCCATAATTTTCAAGCTTCTCGAGTATCAGTTTAAGAAGGCCATAATCATGGTGCAGAAAGAACTTGCAGAACGGATGATAGCCAGTGTTGGGACTCCGGCCTATTCAAGACTTACGGTAAATATATTTTACAGAGCAAGATGTCGAATCCTTGAAAACGTAACAGCATCTAAATTCAGACCCTGCCCAAAAGTTGATTCGGCTCTGGTGGAAATTATTTGCCGGCCAGCTCCCTTCCAAGTCCTCAACGAAGCAACATTTTTTAATGTAATTAAAACCGCGTTTAACTATAGAAGAAAAAAGATTCGTACATCATTAAAAGAATCAGGTCTTATTTCCAAAGAAGATAGTATCCCATTCGCAGAAGAACGCATAGAAAATCTTTCACCTAAGGAAATTGGACAACTAGCAGACTCAGTGTTCATGTTGAGAAATAAATTGTAATGTATTTCCCGATCTGTTGCAAAAAACAATACCAGCAAACGCACAAACACACCTAAAACATTGGGTTCACATTGAAAATTTCGCAACTAAAGATTTAAAATAATCCTAAACAACAATTCAGAAGTAATTCTCAGAATGATGATGTTATACCATCCAGAGATAACAGATAGGATCTGGCAAATATACAGACGATACACTTAATAGCCAACCGCCCGAAAGTGTTCATAAAATCTAACAAATGGTTAATATCTACAAAGCAATCATCCAACCGGTTCTATGCAAATAGGCATCGTCGGAAAACCAAATGTCGGCAAATCCACATTCTTTGAGGCGGCAACGATGGTTCCTGTGGAAATTGCTAATTATCCATTTACAACCATATCAGCCAATAAGGGCATAGGATATGTAAGATCCAAATGTCCGTGTGTGGAACTCGGAGTTCAATGTACCCCTCATAATTCGGGTTGCATTAACGGAACTAGAATAATTCCCATTGAGTTACTCGACGTCGCTGGACTCGTTCCAGGTGCCTGGCAGGGAAAAGGTCTAGGGAATCAATTCCTTAATGATCTCAGGCAAGCCAATGCTCTAATCAACGTTATTGACATCAGTGGTTCGACCAATATCGAGGGAGTACCAGGGAGACCTGGAACTTACGATCCAAAAGAGGATATTATATTTCTCAAAAAAGAAATCGAGTTTTGGATCAGTGGCATCATCAGCAATGGTTTTAGTAAAATAATTCGTACTGCTAAAATGACAGGAACAAAACCAGAGTGTGCTCTTTACGAAAGATTAGCCGGACTCAACGTAAAAGAAGATGAGATAAAAGCAGCACTCAGAGACATCAGCCCTCCAGAAAATCTGAATGAATGGAATGACGATATCATTTTGGCAATTGCAAAGAAAATCAGAGAATATAGCAAACCGATAATTATTGCAATGAATAAAGCAGACATAGCACCTGAATGTAACATTGAATCAGTTCGTAACATCGAAAAAATGTCCGTTGTTACTATGGCAGAAGCAGAATTAACGCTTAAAAAGGCTAAGGACTCTAAAATCGTAGAATATGTTCCAGGAGATAAATCCTTTAAAATTAAAGATAACTCCAAAATCAATGATGCTCAGAAAAAGGCACTAAATTACATAGCAAAAAATATTGAGAAACACGGCGGAACAGGCATTCAAACATGTCTTGAAAGAGCTGCATTCGACGTGCTAAACCTCATAACCGTATATCCAGTCGAAAATGAAAGTAAATACACCGACCATTTTGGAAGAGTATTGCCCGATGCGCATCTCATTCCAAGGGGTTCAACCGCAAGAGATCTCGCCTATATGGTACATACTGAATTAGGCGACAAGTTTATCCGTGCAATAAATGCCAAGACTAAGCGCACCGTTGGGGCGGATTATGTCTTAGAAGATGGAGACGTAATAAGAATAATCGCTAACAGGTGATCTATTGAGAACGTGGGACGTCAGAATATTAAGTGCTTCGTACTGCCGAGATGAGGATGGCGTTGTCATTGAGCTCTTTGGAAAGACGAGGGATAGGAAGTCTATAACAATTCTATACTACGGTTTTAAGCCATACATCTACATAGTAGACCCAGAGCCCAATCTTGCCTCAATGATGCTCACAGATAAAGATGTCATTTCCGTATCCTCAGATAAGTTACTCTATAAAGGCGAAACAAAAAACGTTCTCAAAGTTACGGTAAGGTATCCGTGGTTAGTTCCAGACTATCGTAACAGACTCAAAAAATATGATCTCTTAGCTGCCGATATAGTGTTTCATCACAGATTCATCTACGATATGAATATGGGCGCATGCATACGTGTCACCGGTGAAGAGATTGAAAGAAAATATAACACACACTTCGTAGTGAAGATGGAATCCTTCCAAAATATAGATTCTTTTGATCCTGGCCTCAAATTCCTTGCATTCGATATAGAGAATAGCATTCTTCACGAATCTATTTTCACAATATGTTCCGTTACTTATGATGGCGGAGAGATAAAGACATGTGAACCCGTTACAGGTTCTGAAACTAATATAATAAAGAAATTCTCTGAGATTATTCTAAAAGAAGATCCCGACATTATAACTGGTTACAATATTGACAATTATGACATCAAAAAAATATGTGATAGAGCCAAATTCCTAGGAATTTTGGATGAGGTCAAGTGGGGAAGAGATGGCGGAGTTCCAAAATTTTCCAACGAGATCTTTTGGCGGGTAAAAGGACGCCTTATCGTAGATGCATGGAAGTCTGTAAGAAAAGAACTCAAACCAAAACAGGAAACACTAAATGCCGTTTCCATGCAGATACTCGGAGAATCCAAAATGGATGTCGATCCTAAACACATAGATGACGAGTGGGCAAATGACAAAAATAAAGTTATAAAATATTGCATAAAAGACGCAGAACTATCATTAAAAATACTTCTTAAAATAGGCTCAGTAAGAAAAGGAATAGATCTCGCAACCGTCTCCATGCTTCCTTTAGAAGATGTTCTTACTTCCGGTACATCAACACTCGTTGACTCCTTACTCATCAGAAAAGCTGACAAAAACAAAATAGGTGTGCCCATGACCAAAAAATCTGTTGGTGTGAAACAAATTGAGGGAGGGTACGTTCACACTATGGTGCCTGGAATATACCACTGGGTATGCGTTTTAGATTTTAAATCAATGTATCCTTCCCTCATCATCGCGAAAAATATATGTTTTACCACTTTAGCAGAAGACGGAGAAATTATTAGTCCAAATGGGATCAGATATATGTCTAAGGAGAGGAAAGTAGGGCTCCTTCCAACCATTCTCAAAGATCTCATGAAAGAAAGAGACGAAATCAAGACCAAAATGAAAGAAACAGAAAGTGAAAGTGAGTATCATTACCTTGACGGTCTCCAATCCGCCATGAAAGTGCTAATGAACACATTTTACGGGGTATTTGCATCATCATTTTACAGGTTCACAGACAGAAATATTGGGTCGTCTATTACTTCTTTCGCAAGAAACACGATAACAGGAATAATAAATGAGGTGCAAAACGAAAATATTTCAGTAGTTTACTCAGACACAGATTCGATATTTGTTCAATCTCCTACTGACGATCTTAGCAGTTCCATCGATTTTGGAAATAAAATGGCGAAGCGCTTCTCTACGGATGGAGGAACACTAGAATTCGAAAAAATATTGGAACCTCTCTTCACCCATGGAAAAAAGAAACGTTATGTTGGAAAAGTTGTTTGGCCAGAAGCCAAAGATGAATTGCTTGTCAGAGGCTACGAAATTAGGCGTTCAGACTCATTTGACCTACAAAGTAACCTTTTAACAAAATTATTTAATTTCATCCTTCAAGAAAAAACCAATGAGGCCTTATTACTCGTGAAAGAAACTGTTCAGAGAATACTATCCGGAAATGTTTCTGTATCGGAGTTGGTGATATCCAAAGGCTGCAAAGGGCCAGATGCATACGAAAATCCAGACAGCATGGCGAGCGTCCAGGCTGCCAAAAAACTAATTGATATGGGGCACGAATTTATACCCGGTATGAAAGTCTCCTGGATTGTCACAAATTCAAAATCAACTCCACAAACGGTAGAACCGTACGTCGTAGGTGTTGAATTTAAAGATAAACCAGACTACAAATACTACGCCGAAAGAATCGCTCAGACATCGTCCAGAATTACAGAGGTGTTTGGGTGGGGTGAAAAAGATATTATGATGAGCAGCCAACAGTTTACCCTTCTCGATGACACCTTTTCGAAGTACGTGTCCCCCCCTCACAAGGAACCTGTTAAAAAAACTCCAAAAATTAAGTATTCAAAACTGACTGATTTTCTATAATTGATACTTAAGATGCCTCATCATCAGTTCTGTTTATATATAAGAGGGCGATCCTCCATCGCTGAGTCCTTTACTCCGCCGGAGATGTACTTCAAGCGAATCCGAGCAGGTGATTACGATGTCTGATGAAGCACAAACAGAGGTAACTGAATCCATAAGCGGTAAGAGTTTGTATTCTTACATAGCTGACACATGGAAGGCACATTCAAGCGATTGTGAAGAGCTTAATAAGCAAAGAAAAATTATTTGGCGAAGAGAAGAAAATTTCGGTCGTATAGACAAGCCCACCAGACTTGATAAGGCAAGGAACGTAGGCTACAAAGCCAAACAGGGATACGTTCTTGTCAGGGGCAGGGTTAGAAAAGGATCTTTTGGAAAGAGAAGAATTAAAGCAGGAAGGAGAGCGAAAAGAAAAGGTATCCTTCAAATGACCGTTGGCAAGAGCATGCAGAGAATCGCAGAAGAAAGATCTCAAAAAAGGTATCCTAACCTTGAAGTCCTTAATTCATACTGGGTTGGTGCAGATGGACAATATGAGTGGTATGAAGTAATTCTTATTGATCCCAGTCATCCTGTTATCCAATCTGATCCTAAAATTAATTGGATTTGCTACAACAAGCACAAGGGGCGTGTTTACCGTGGTAAGACTGCGGCTGGTCAAAGAGGTCGTGGCATGAGCACAACCGGAAAAGGCGCTGAAAAGTGCAGGCCATCAGTAAGAGCAAAGGGAAGGAGAGCTAAGTAAATTATCATCAATCTAGGACTGCCCTCACGACAGTTCTAGTATCTCCTAAAGTCAAATTTAACAATATTATCATACAAAGAATCGACTTCAGCATCTGACATTCCAATTGTAGGGAAATATAGGGGAACCTCATATTTCTCGATGGAACTCAATTCCTCTACAGTACATCCTATGGATATTCCAAGAATTTTCTTACTTAGTCTTGTATCAGTCTTCCAGTTCTGGAAAACGCACAACGAAGGGTCGTACTTTCTTAAGATATCCGTACCATAATTCCCTGATATCAGTACTCTGCAACCACGCTTCATCATCATCCACGCTGATACGAAACCCCTTTTATTGTTAACCTCAGCAATTATACAGCCCTGACATCCGAGCGGGAGGCCCCCAGGGCAATTAATATACTCATCAAAAATATACGCACGATTGTTTCTAATTTCAATATAAAATATTTTATCAGGGTTTGTAAGGTCAACTTTCACTCCCTTATCTTCATTTTGAAGAAATATGGCAGATCCCGCCTCCCTTCCGACATCCATACTCGTATAAGGATGATCACCACTGCGCCTTGCTCTTACTGCGAACGATTGATTTCTGGATATTTTTCCGACTGAATATTCTGCCGCTTTAACACAGATATCTTCTATATTTGACGAGCACTCGTCAGCAATTGAAAGCGACGCTATTCCAAGCGCTCTTGTAACAGATTAGACGCATCTGCACATATCGTCGGCCCTGACATAGTACCGTGCATCCACAGATGTTACCAACGCTTCAACACAGTCAGCTGCCAGCATGTCAAGGATATTTTTTTTCAGAATACGCTCAAATCTTCTTCTTGCAGGAGTGTTCTTAAGTCCAATTTCACAATACCTCGCAAGAATAATAGCCACGGCGATCTCCACTTATTTCATTAAATATAACTTTTATCAGAACTAAATCCCAAACAACTCCTCCATAAATTCCTTGTACAAAGTAAGCACAAGCACGACAGATCTCGCATAGCCACAATGCAGAGGAAGGGATTCGAACCCTCGAACGACTGACGACTAGACCCTGAATCTAGCACCTTTGGCCAAACTCGGTTACCTCTGCGCAATATTCATGGAGTGCATGAGCCTATTAAAAGATTAAGAATAATGAGCGTCAATTCCCCAAAAAAATCATGCTAAATACATGATATGCCTTTTGTAAAACACAGCTCAAAGCCATTTATTAAAGGCACTCGATCAAGACATAGATTTTGGCTACATCGTCTCAAATGCGCTGATGTAATATCCAATGCACTTATTATGCCCATTAGAAGATACATTTAGAGCGAATCTTATAAATGTAGGTTGAATATTGGACAATCTGGAGGGAGTTATATGGCGCGCTTCAAAGAAGCAGAAAGCAGACTTTTAGATAAGACTGTCTGTATGAGTTGTTATGCCACAAATCCTAAAAATGCGACTAGATGTCGAAAATGCAGACACAGCAACCTCAGACCAAAGGCAAAAGAAACTAGAAAGCAGTAAACTACCAGCTCCGTTGCAACCTCTGTGGTTCTTTTCGGATTCTCGCTAATACCACTCCCTGGTGGTATTACACTGCTTCCATCCCCATTATTTATAAAGGAGAAAACGGATGAAAATTCTTGTCATAGATGATAATGTAGTCACTCGAGAAGTTATTGCAGAAACTCTCATCGCTGCAAAATATGAAGTAGAAAAATCTAGCGACATTATAGATGCTATCCCGAGGCTGGGTGTATTCAAACCTGACATTATAATATTAAACACAAAAACAGGCAAGAATGATGTTGATACACTAACAGCAGTTTCGAAACTTACAGGGTCACATGTTCTACCATTGACAGATGCTGACGAACAAACAATCAAAAACGATGTAATTGTCGGATCCCCTGAGAATCCATTCAAAGACATAGATATCGTAAGTAGGGTAAACGATCTGGCAAATGAGATAAGAAAGAAAGATAAGGGGCTTCTACTTAGATTATTCACAAAAGAATCCAAAAATGAAGGTACCGAATGTAACTTTCCTAACTTTGAATTTGGAAAATCTTATGTTATTTTCGAGAAAGAGCCCAATATCATTTACAAAGCCATTGAATGTTTTACAGGAAAGGACTACGATGTGTTTGTTGCTACCGAAAAAACTAAGTTTATAGCTGAAAAATTTAAAGACGGCAACGATAAAATCAAAGTTCTTAAGTTATCAGTAAAACCACGTGAAGATTGCACAGAAGTCTCCAAACTTGGAACAATAACAGACCAAATAAAGAAATTTATATCAGAAAAAGAAAGACCTGCTATTGTATTTGATGATCTCCTAACTATTACAGAGGCCAATGGACTTAACAGCACTATGACAATGCTCTATCAGGTCCTCAATAGTGGAATAAAAAAGCGGATATCATTAATCTTTTCTATGGACGACGACATTCTTACAGGCAGCGATAGAGAATTATTCCTACATAATATGAAGCAGTACGGAATCCGAGGGGATTTTGATGAAAATTGAAAAGGTCTGGGCAAGGGAAGTTTTAGATTCCAGAGGAAATCCAACCGTAGAAGCAGAAATTACGGTATCAGGACATAGACTTCGCGCTATAGCTCCATCTGGGGCATCTACTGGCTTGTGGGAAGCTTATGAACTTCGAGATCGGAGCACTAGATTCAATGGGAAAGGGGTACAGACTGCGGTAAATAACATTCGTACAGAAATTGCAAAATCTATTGTAAATATGGATCCAACAGATCAAAAAGCAATTGATGAAACAATGATTAAAATTGATGGGACAGAAAATAAACAGAAACTCGGAGCAAATGCAATTACAGCAACCTCTCTTGCAGTCGCAAAGGCAGGCGCTCTAGCCGAAGGTCTTTCGCTCTACGAATACATTGGAGATAATGGTGTTACCCTTCCGGTACCAATGCTCAATGTCATCAATGGTGGAAAACATGCAGGAGGTAACCTCAAAATTCAGGAATTTATGATTATTCCGATAGGCGCTAGATCATTTTCCGAATGTCTTAGAATGTCAGCGGAAGTCTACATGTCCCTAAAATCCATATTAGTAAACAAATGTGGTGTGGGAGCAATTAATCTTGGAGATGAAGGGGGCTTTACGCCACCATTCAACACATCATCAGAGGCAATAGAAGTAATAATCGACGCTATATCGAACGCAGGATATTTCCCAGGTAAAGACGTCTCTCTCGCTTTAGACGCAGCATCATCCGAATTTTATAGCGAAGGCATCTATAACATCGATGGCAAGAAATTATCGGCATTAGAACTCTCTGATTACTATGAAACGCTTGTAAAAATGTACCCGATTATAAGTATAGAGGATCCTTTCTTTGAGGACGATTTTGAAACTACAGCCACGCTCACAAAAAGAATTGGATCTCGAATTCAGGTCGTTGGCGACGATCTCTTTGTCACCAATATAAAACGTTTTCTAAAAGGAGTCAAAACACAAGCTGCGAATGCACTTCTTTTAAAAGTAAATCAAATTGGCACAGTCACAGAAGCAGAAAATACAGCTGACATGTGCTTTAAAAATGGGTACTCTGTCATTGTATCACACCGTTCCGGAGAATCGGAAGACGTCAGTATTGCGGATATCTCCGTAGGATTAGGAACAGGTCAAATTAAAACTGGAGCACCAGCACGTGGTGAACGTACAGCAAAATACAACCGCCTTTTGAGAATTGAGGAAGAACTTGGATCCAAAGCAGTATTTCTCGGTAAGAAAGCATTTACACTATGAACTCTCGTATTCGCCCAGTCCTTAAAATTTCCTTAGGTGCAACTTAGAAGAATATTTAGATCTCCCAATAACGGTGTTTGTAACTAAAATTGCGGAATAAGTGTTCACTCACATTTTTGATAATTACAGATAAAATCGACCTATTTACAAACGATTTTATATCAGTCATATCTCGCAGCCTCGTGCATGGGAAAGTATTGATAAAGGTATCAATATTTCTCCCGCAATGTGGTGTGCAAATATATGGATGAAGATTACTCTGAACGCCAAATGTCAAGTAGCGGGAACTCGGTATTCAATAGCATTGGGCTAAGTAAAATGAAAAAAGTGTTCTGTAAGTGCGGGGAAATTATAGATTTCGACTCTTCACAGATGTTTATCAAACTATGCCTAGGCAAAGAATTAGAGTGCCCTTCATGCCGCAATGCACGCATATCAAAATATATCGATGAGATAAATATCCACTATCAAAACACAAACATTGATGGTTGTACTGAACTTACCAACACATAAGCTACCTACTGCGATACAATGACAGAGATTATTTCCGCGACACTAACCCACACAGCGCTAAAACTTGGACGGTTTATCAGTTTTCTCGGGGCACGCACTGTTAACGCATTCTTCATGGCCCCCAAGCATTATGACAGGTGCCCCGCACGTCTCGCAAGCTTTGCTAGTAGGAGTTATTTCCCCTTTTCGTAAAAAGTATGATTGATTACAGTCGGGCCACCTAGAACATCCTGCAAAACGTCTTCCCTTCTTTGAATAGACTATCCTAATAATCCCAGTTTTACAAGTAGGACACGTACCTAAAGTATTCTTTTCTACATTACTCGGACACTTTGGATTAACACACACTGTCTGTGGAGGCATGCCAGATCTTATAACTCTCAACTGAGGAAGTTTACACACTCCACACACAGTTTCTAACGTCTGTATAACAGCTCCATTTGGAAAAGGATATGTGCGTTTACAGCTCGGGAAACCATCACAACCAATAAACTTACCATTCGTTGATTTTTTAATAATTATGTTGCCTCCACAATCTGGACATTTACCTAAAAATTGCTGAGTCTTAAGAGCCTCCCTGATTTCATTACCAATCACTTCCATTTTTGGTTCCATCGTAATCACTGATTTATATAGCAAGTCTTGAGACTCTCTAACGACAAAGTCTAGTGTCTTTTCTCCATTCATAATTTCAAGCATATCACTTTCAAGTTTTGCGGTCATCTCAGGCTCCACAATCCCTCCACCATGTTTTGTGAGTGATCTAATAAGAGCTATTCCAGAAGCCGTAGGAATCATATTATTCCCCTGAACATAGCTCCTTGAATATAATTTTCCAATAATTTCGTGTCTTGTACTCTTTGTCCCAAGATCTAACTTGTCCATTTCTTGAATGAGGGATCCTTGATTATATCTACGCGGTGGCTTTGTTTCCTCCTCCTCCACAAGTACTGACCTAATCTCTACAGACGACCCAATTTCTAGCTTGGGAATTCGAATATTCGTATTTGTGATGTATTTTCTATAATATTTCTTCCAACCTTTTTTCTTCAAAACATAACCTTCAGCATTGAATTTTTCATTTGCAATATTTATAACACATTTTGTCACTTCAGCCTCCGCGTTACCCCCAACTGTCGCAAGAAATCTTCTTACAATAAGTTCATAGAGCTTCCATTTATCGCCCTTCATTCTACTTGATGACGCGCCATTTGTTGGATAAATCGGTGGATGATCTGTCGTTCTCCTTTTCCCTCTAGAAGGGCAAATATTATCCTGCGCGAGAATTTCCGCAGCTTCTTCCTCAAAATCTGACTTTTTAAGCCTTTCAAGAATATTTCGTAAATTTAAATTTCTTGGGTACTCTGTATTTTCTGTCCGGGGATAAGAGATATAACCGCCCGTATACAAGTCCTCTGCCAACTTCATAGCTGTAACAGGCGGAATGCCAATCTTGTTTGCTTCTACCTGCATTCGTGTAGTATCAAAAGGAACAGGTCTAAGTTCCTCCTTCGTCACACACTCGTATAGTTCAACTTTCCCCTCCTTACACAATAAACATTTTTCGAGAATGGCATCAGCCTTTTCTTTCTCCCAGAACCGATTGTTCTCATGTTCCCCTTCAAACCCCGTCGACCCAAATTTACCAATAATTTTCCAATATGGTGCCGGTTTAAAATTGACAATTTCTTCGTGTCTATCAACAAGAAGCTTCAATGTAGGGCTCTGAACTCTTCCTACAGACAAAAAATTTTTTCCTATTTGTCCTGATGAAACCGATATAGATCTCGTAAGAACTGCACCCCAAGAGAGATCAATAATTTGTCTTGCTTCAGCCGCGTCTGCCAATCTTTGATCGGGATATGAAAGATTTTCGAAGGCGTTCTCTACATCACTTTTAATCAAAGCACTAAACCTAGCTCTCTTAACTATGCTCATATCCGCATTAGCGGCAATAACAGTTTCTAAACCGATAAGCTCTCCTTCCCTATCAAAATCTGTCGCAATAATGATTTCATCTACATTCTGCATCAAATCTACAATAGTATCAAGTATATTCTTCGATCGAATTATTTTTACCTGTGGTGCATACACAAGATCGGTCAAAGAAATTTTAGTCCACTCACTAAATTCTGGTGAGTAATCTAGTTCTATGATGTGCCCTCTAAGACTTACAACGTCGTAATCATCACTTTTGTTTGAGAAAGATATGACAGGTACTTTATTGACTATTTTTTTTTGTGATTCTTTATTAGACAAAATAGCAGAAATTCTTCTAGCTACACTTGCCTTCTCGGTAATTACGAGCTTCCTCATCGCAAAACGCTATTTCTCCCTATCTATAATACTTAATGCTCGGAAATATCAAGTTTTGTTTCTAAGGAAGATAAATAATTATGCGATGAACTTTCAACATACATTTTTAACAAAGAGTGAAATCTCTTCAACATGCGAATTGCTGCCGTTATACGTGACAAGTGTCAAAACAAAAAGTGCAACAAAGAATGCCTCAAATTTTGTCCATTAGTGAGAACTGGAATAGAATGCATCACTAATGGAGATAAGGGCAAACCAATTATTTCTGAGACACTCTGCGTAGGATGCGGCATATGCGTCAATAAATGTCAGTTCGATGCAATCCGAATCATCGGACTGAACGATGAACTTAAAACCGAAATAATTCATCAGTACGGCGAAAACGCATTCAGGCTATACAGACTGCCCTTTCCAAAAAAAGGCATTGTTACAGGTATTCTTGGGCCTAACGGAATCGGCAAGTCTACAGCCATTAACATACTTTCTGGATTAGAAATTCCGAATTTTGGAAAGTACAATTCTACCACTACAAAGGAGAAAGTCCTTCAGTATTATGCAGGCACAGAAATGCATGATTATTTTCAAACCTTATACGGAGGAAAAATTAAAACAGCAACTAAACCTCAATATGTCGATAAGATTCCGATGCAAATCAAAGGCGTCGTGAAAGACTTGCTATCAAAGATGCAAGAAAGAATGACAGTTCAGGAAGCAGCAGAAGAGTTTGAATTAAGAGAAGTCCTCGATAGAGAATTAACAAAGCTCTCGGGAGGAGAGCTTCAACGTCTTGCAATAGCGGCAACAATGATGAAAGACGTAGACGTTTATTTTTTTGATGAACCATCCTCATATCTCGATATTTATCAAAGAGTAAACATAGCAAAGAAAATCAAAAAGCTCAGTGAAACAAAACAAGTCATCGTAATTGAGCATGATTTGGCCATTTTGGACTTTCTCGCAGACAACATCAACATAGTTTATGGAATAGAGGGTGCCTACGGAGTCTTCACACAATCTCGTCAAGCTAGAACGGCAATCAATGTTTACTTAGACGGTTATCTTCCTGAAGAAAACATTAAATTCAGAGATAAACCAGTAGAATTTTTTACAACCTCACCACAAAGAAACTGGAATACTGCTAACTTAATAGAGTTCAGTGACATCGGAAAAAGTGTCGGAACATTCAGTCTTAAAATCAATCCTGGAATAATTAAAATTGGAGAATCTATAGGTATTGTCGGACCAAATGGGACAGGAAAAACAACCTTTGTTAAAATTATTGCCGGAGAAATTCAATCAGATACCGGAGAAATCAATTCAAACTTAAACATATCGTATAAGCCACAATATATTACCGTTGATTTCGAAGGTACGGTCAGAGATCTTCTTTACATGAAAGCTTACGACGTCATCGAAACAACGTTATTTCAAACAGAAGTCATTAAACCCCTTAATATCAAGGGCCTCTACGAAAAAAATGTTAGAAACCTTTCTGGGGGAGAGCTTCAACGTGTTGCAATTGCTATTTGTCTTTCAAAAAAAGCGGATATCTATCTCATCGACGAACCTTCAGCATATCTTGATTCCAATCAAAGAATGAATGCTGCCAAAGTAATCAGAAGAACGATAGAAAAATCTGGAAAAAGCGGAATGATTATTGATCATGACATGTACTTCTTAGATATGGTATCAGACTCAATGATGGTATTTGGAGGGATTCCAGGGCATAATGGCATCGGTAGTGGCCCTTACAATATGAGAGAAGGAATGAATAAATTCCTCAGTGCAGTCAACATAACATTCCGAAGAGATGCAGAATCCAACAGACCGAGAATCAATAAACCTGACTCAAGGTTAGATAGAGAACAAAAATTGATAGGCGAATATTACTACACCGACTCCGCTATATGAATTTAGACAGGCGAGGTATATTCTCCGATTTCTACATTCTTTTGCTTAAGCAAAATCCTATCACCTCATTTCCAAATCTCACGCTAAAAGAGACACTTTGAAACATATTGGAATTCGATGGCTTCGTTCACAGAACATTATTAGAGACTTTACCTCTACACCTGTCAGAAAGCATTACAGCTAAGGTTTGGGTGCTGTATTATATTGCAACGCCATACGCGTATCCAAGGTGTATCATTTACGAAGATAGCAAAGCCCGGAGTTGACACATAATGTTATTTAAGAAAGGAAACCACGTATTAGATGAAATAAAAAAAGTTCATTTAGAATCGTGGTATATGAGCTTAGAGGATCGAGATAAAATAAGACTCGAGAGATATGCTTCTAATTCTAACACTATATCTGCATACGAATTTCTAATGGACGTTATTTATAAATCAGCAAAAGATAAAAATCATGAATTTACCGCATTTCTGTGTCAAAGTATTACTAAACTGACCAAAATGAGTGATTATCAAAGATTCAAGATTAACGAGATATTTATCGATTCTTGCGCGGAAATAGAGAAGTACGACGATCTTAAAGTCGCTTGTGAAGCAAATTTTAACCTATTCGAAAAAGTCAGGACGAGCATACTCGAAGACAACAACGGTGCATATCCGTCGAAGCTCAACTTTAGGAACAAGTATATTGATGTAGTTGTCGGGGTCGACTTCAACTACGATCTTGGATTCAAAATGTTGGAAAAGTACAGAGAGATGGGGTTACTCAGTGCGGAGGAGTTCAAATTTCGTTGCGAAAGTCTGAATGTTCACCGTCTTCAAAAAATTTTTGATGGGGTATATACGTACCGTCCCACTAATAATCCCTAAATTATTGATTTCCAGTCTATACATGGTATGACATCAATTGCTGGCTCCTCATAGGGATGTATTTCATATATTTTCAGAAGCGCCGCCTTTATGTCATCATTCTCTACAACAAACTCAACTTTTTTCTCTCTTGAGTATTCCTTCTCACCTATTGTTCCGACGTATGGTGAAGAACCCTTTTGAGGTATCCAAGTTCCCGTGCAGTCTGTAATATAAAAACATCGCCTGTAATTGCGATGAGACGACTTCAAAACTAGATCGATTTCATCCATCAATTTCTCAACAAACTTTTCAGGTATTGAAACGACTACCTTGTATATTCCGGACATTGCCTATCTGATTCGTATTAAAGATTAGTAATGGACTTATAGTTTCACTTCGCATCGTCCGTCTACCGATAACCCCAATTCTACCAAGCAACACACCTTGCCAGGCACGTACATTAATCCTTTGCACACACGCTAAGACAGAAATCATCTCGGATACGTTGTGTCGCCCATTAGAGGATCAACAAGCCTCCCGACAACAGAATCTCTTACAAATCTATTATAACCACTCAAACTCGGCTTCATCTCCATAATATTGTCTAGCGTCATTTTAATATGCTTAAAAATTTTTTTATACACTTTGCAAGGGAATCCGTCGTTGTCTTCAATATTGCCATCTGCCATGGTGTCAATACTACATTCTCCGTTGCAATAGCCATAAACTTCACAGCTTTGACATTTCTTACGTCTTTCAATAGAGCCGACGAGTATTCTTCTAAATCCGTCAGACTCAAAAAGATCCCTTATCCTCTCAATCCTTGAAATATTGCCCATAAAGAAAGTTTTTGGACACGCTTTTCCACACGGGTATACATCTCCGTTAGGATACACAGAAATCCATTTCATCAGACATGACGAATGTGGGCAATCAAAAATACTCTGAGATCTATTCATTATCGCACTGATATACTGCGTAAAAGGAACTATGGGTGTACATGTAGTACTGTCATGGAGCCAAACATCATAAATTTCAATTAACCTCTGAGCATATTCATCTGCATCTAACATCAATTCGGGGTACTTGCGAGCATTTCCTAGATTAATAACAGGATTGAACGAAAGAGGTAATTTCATCGTCCTAACTCTCTGATATATTTTCTTCATATCATCTACGTTGCCCCTATGTATTGTAGCACTTACAAAAGACGCGCAACCGTCTTTAACCATGTAGCTCACCATAGAATCAACAAATTTTACATCCAAATTCGGCCGCAATCCTCTCTCAAAACCCACCTCATAAGACACCCCGATGCTCACCCTATTATTTTTGCAGAATCTAATAAAGCGCGAGTTCAAAAGAGTCCCATTAGTTCTTATAACATTACCACATGTCCGCCCCCCAAAACACTTCTTCTGAACATCTATGGCATTCTTGAAAAAAGCAGTTTGCATCATAAGCGGTTCCCCTCCATGCCATACAAACATCGCTGAATCATAAGACTCTGAAACTAAACTTACAACTCTTTTGTACAGCCCAATATCCATTACACCGTAAGCAGGTTCACAATCACCATGATAGCAATGTCTACACCGGAGGTTACAATCAAGCGTGGGCTTGATCACAACCGCAATGAAAGATCCCAACTCCGCACCTGGTCAGGGGAAACACACGGCCAACTAGAACGGCCAGCAAGACTCAACGCACCCATCTGGACTCAACGTATACGAGCAACAAACGGCCGCAATTGCAGTCACGGCTACAAGCGACACACAGCACTTAGCCCCGCAGCATCCATAGCAAGACGGATCACCAGTGTGCGCCTTCGCCTCCCACGAGTCCTCTCGACCAGTAGGCGCCCTATAATTCACCCTAGCAAACGAATTCGACTGACCTTCATAAATCAGCACGAGGTCTTTGTTGGATTTCGGTTCTCCCATCAGCTTCTCACCAATGCCCGTACGAGACATAAACAGCAGGTGCACATGTTAAAACCATATATTAAATATTCCCATAAGGCAGCAAGCCTATGTTTGGATATATCATTCCCATTGAAAATGAACTTTCACTCAGTCAAAAGGCAACATACAGAAACTACTACTGTGAAACCTGTCATCATCTGAAGGAAAAGTATGGCTATATGTCAACTCTCACAGTCAATTACGAGATGACCTTCGCAACTATCTTCTTTGACTCGATTTTACACAAAAACGAATTATTCCATAAACAGAAAAAAGCTAGATTTTGTATATTTGGACATAGTGTTTGCGACAAAAAATTAATGCATGAATTAGCGGCGTATACTGTATTAGCAATAAATAATAGCCTGATTGACGATAGAGAGGACAACACCCATTTCTTAAGAACAAAACTTGCTTTGTTATGTCTAAATCGTGCTATAGTAAAAGCAAAAAAAGAATTTCCGAAATATGATGTCTTAATTCTCAATGGATACAAAAAATTAAGAAAAGCAGAACTTATGAAAGAATCAGATCCACTTATAATGGGAGCATATTCAGCACAATCCATGTTGGACGTCTTTTCACTTATGTTAGGTAGTAAATTCAGTGATGGGCTCTATAAACTATTCAAAAGCCTCGGCATCTGGATTTACATTATGGACGCTATCGAAGACCTCGATGAAGACGATTCTAGAGGCACATATAACCCATTCCTCATAAACGACACCAACTTCAAGAACAAAAGGCAATTCATAAATGACAACGCTTTTGACATTGGAGAATTAGTTGGTGGTATTACCAACAATATTCAAAAATCATATCTTAGTCTACGTTCAAATCTAAAATCTAACACCGAGATATTAGACAACATAATATTCCGAGGCGTACCACTTTCATCCCATAAAATTATCTGTGGCAATACGTCACCGAATTTAGGTTTAAAGCAAAGGATCAGTGAGACTATGTCTGCAGCAACCATACGATCGTGATAAAGATTAGGGGCATCATCCATTTGCCCATCCAAGCCACATTTCACAACCAAAAACGAGTCTAAAATCTCATCACAAAAATTTTTCTTATAAATGTTGTGCTCGCAATTTCATCACTCAAAAGTTCTGCTCAACCATCCAATAATCCTGACAGACAACTACGCTCGTCCTTCACATTTTTATGATGGATGCGGCAATCATAATTGGTATCTTAATACCAAAGAACCAGAAATTGTTTTTTTATAAGAAATACAGCCTGCCAATTTGAAATATTAAAGTAATTGTCCACTATACAGTGACTAGCGATCTGTCCGATCCAGAAAAAAGAATAAAATTCGCTGCAGTGTCGAACGCCACAATATTGATGAACGAACTTGATAGCAGGCCTGAGGGACACTACAATGAAGAAGTCACAACGTCTCGCATCAAATTCGGCGATAACACAATCACCAACCACAACAAATATATAATTTTAAAAAGGCTTCGCCGTGCATTCGTAAACATTTTTATTGTTTCCTTGATCACTATAGGTATTCTTTGGCTAGTGTGTTCAATTCTACAGGGAGAAAAGATTAATTGGGTATACATCTCCGTTTTAGCAACACTCGTAATCATTAATGGCTCCATGGTGTTTATACAAGAGACCAGAAGTGAGAATGCCGCCGCAAAACTCATCAGCATGGTCACGACAATTATTACACTTCGTCGTGAAAATGTTGAAATTGAAGTAGACTCAGCCGATTTAGTCGTTGGAGACATCATCATTCTAGATGCCGGAGATACAGTCCCCGCCGATGTTCGAATCATCAAGTCAAATCATTTAAAGGTAGACCAATCTGTCCTTACAGGAGAATCCAGTGAAGTTACAAAAACTGACACGGCAGTAGACGATGAAAAACACATTTTAGAATGCAGCAACATAGCATTTATGGGATCCAATGTCATTAGCGGTTCAGCCGAAGCAGTCGTTATCGCCGTTGGAGATGATACCGTTTTCGGTTTAATAGCAAACAAATTAACAAGAAATAAAAACGTAACATCGTACGATAAGGGAAATAAAGCTATTATCAAAATTCTTACCAAATTAATGGCGTATACAATCCCAATAATCGCCATAATAATGTTAACCAGGGGATACCTTGACGAGAGCTGTTTTACATACCAAAATATACAAAACGCACTCATTTTTTCTGTAACTTTAGCTATCGGTCTCATGCCTGAAATGCTTGCAACCATTGTGTCTACTAATCTTGCAAAGGGCGCCATGGACATGTCAAAGAAAAAAGTCATCGTCAAAGACATGACGTCCATTCAAAATTTAGGTGCTATGGATATTCTTTGTTCTGACAAAACTGGCACACTCACCCAAAATAGAATCTCGGTCATGAGCTGTAACGATATTCACGGAAACAATAGTCACATGGCAGGTCTTTTTATTTGTCTAAATAGCAAAAATCTTACATCATCAACGAATCAGATTGATTGGGCCATCAATAACTATGCCGAAGAATGTGCGCTCGCAGATGAGTTAGAATTGTATCCGTACGTCGCAGATATTCCGTTTGACTTTTTCAGGCGGAGAGCAACTGTTGTTGTCAAACAAGATGATAAAGTTAACATAATGATCACTAAGGGAGCAACACCCGAAATGCTTTCCATTTCAACAGGCTACTTAGATGAAAATAGAGAAATCAGAGTCCTCGACGATAAAACACGTAATGGCATTATGGGGCTTGTAGAGTGGTATAGCGAGAAAGGAATGCGTGTTCTAGGTGTTGGATACAGATATTTTCCTACTACGAAAAAGGAGTTTACGAAGGATGATGAATACGAACTTATCTATGTCGGTTTTGTCGTATTTTCTGATCCTATAAAAAACACGGCAAAAAATGCTATTGCGGACATGAAAAAATATGGTATTATTACTAAAGTCCTTACTGGAGATAACGAATATGTTGCCCGCTACGTTACGAATGAAATCGGCATAGTATCTAGTGATGTTATTTTAGGCCCAAATATTGACAAAATGTCTGATAAGGAGCTAAGAGATGCCGTAGAAAAATTCGATATTTTTGTTAGACTCACACCTAATAACAAATCTCGAATCGTACAGGCACTTCGTACAAACGGACACACCGTAGGGCTTATGGGTGATGGAATCAACGATGTAGCAGCGATGAAAACTTCCGATATTAGTATTTCAGTTGATACCGGCACAGACATAGCAAGAGATACGGCCCAAATGATCCTTCTAGAGAAGGATCTCAATATCCTCAAAGATGGGGCCATAGAAGGAAGAAAAGTGCATGCCAACACTATCAAATATATAAAAATGATTGGTTCAGCTAATTTTGGATATATGCTTTCTCTAATTCTAGCAACACTTCTATTCGATTTCAGCCCAATGGGCGCAATGATGATTCTTGTCTTCAATTTAATAAATGACATTGCGTGCATTGCTATACCATGGGACAATGTCGAAGACGAATTTGTCAGAAAACCATGTAGGTGGGATATTACCAGCATTAAAAATACTATTTTTCGCTATGGACCGCTGTATTTGCTAACAGACATCATAACATGGATGTTCATAATATTTGTATTATTTACAGTGGCTTCTACCCAAACTAATGAAGTTATCAGCGGTATGGCAATGATTTTTGACAACGAAAACATAAGAAACACTTCATTTGAAGTAATGTTTCAATCTTTTTGGTGTATAGAGCAATACTGGGTACAAGTATGGGTTATTCACGTCGTACGTACTAACAAAGTACCATTCTTCCAGAGTCAACCATCGAAAATTTTGATAATAGCCACGATCGTTGCATTAATAATTGGCACAGGACTTCCATTTATCGAACCTATATGGACAAATATAGCTGGAATAGAAGGATTAAAAATACCCCTATGGTCCCTCATCTGGATGCCATTTATAGCATGTGTGTTCCTTTCCTGCTCACATTTGATTAAAAGATACATGCTCAAAACATTCGGTTATTTTGCTTGCTAAAATTAATTACTTATTTCTGTTGTTATAATTTAACACAAAACAAGACAAACAGGATGGTCAAAACAGCTCCATCTTAAGAAGGCCATCCCCACCACCTGTACCTCAACTTAACTACAAATGAAAAGAGTTCACGAGAAGGAAAGGCCAAAGACAATTCTGAAAAGATAGGTGAGCCACCACAAACGTAGAATTAATTTTAATGAGAAGGAAACACAGGACATGCCCCATTTTTAAACCGTAACTATTGATTGCACACATCATTTCTCTCTGCCAAACGATTCTCGAGCATCGTCAATACATTCAGCTTCATCATATGTCCTCCTAATGGACGGTAAAATATTCGCTTCACATCAAAAAGAACTAATACGACTTCCCAGACGTAACTTATCGTAGTACAGCGCATCCGAAGCTGTGATTTGGCAAATAGTAACATATAGAATCCTTACCTCGACAACTTCACGTATCACGTTGATTATAAAAACTAAAAGTTACACCCGAACCCCCATATATTCCACCGTCAATATTTCTAAGTGTGGATTGCATCACTTCAGCTTGACATCCAGATAACGTAACTCTCTTCCTCAGAATATTCAACAAAATCGGCGGCATCAACATTCCATTCTATTAAAAAATCTCCCACGTGCCTCCATCCTAAAATATCGATCCATTTTATAATACGATTGAAACGACAGTTAACAAAAGGCACAGTACCAAATAACCAACGATCGAAACCACCCGTAGCTTTGCAAGAAGCGCAGCATCTTCTCAGGTATAGATGTGCGCCACATCAACCTTAACAAATCACATTATTGCTTGCAATGCCTTCTATATCATCAGCAAACCAGAATAGAAACACAATATTCCATGTATCGTGCATCATTTCGGACATTCAATTACGATTCAACTAAATGTACTTTATATCCTAGTTATACAGTACACATGCGGCGAAAATGAAAGGTAAAATTCTCGTGATAACTATTGCCTTTGCGATAATCCTGCTATACTTTAGCTCCGGTTCGAGTGCTGCCTCTATACCTAGTGATGAAACAACATGTAATAACCAAATAACGTTATTAGGGGCGCATGATAACAAACTATACGGAACTGGATGCAATAATCACGGTCAATTAGGTACAGGAAACACTGACAATGTTCTATCTTGTACCAACGAAGCATTGGATAATGTAAAATAGGCCACCCTGACTTTAATTTGCATATAAGTAATTCGCTTGCTACTCTCAAGCCCCGTCATATGGCATACCATCTATAAGTGAAAAATTTTAAAAAAAGCAAACTCACTCATGAGGATACGCATGCTGGAGAAAGTATTTCCTCCATAACGAAAATTACAACGTACAGCACAAAACAACAAAAGTGATAAAAGAAAAAGTCAACCCCTCATCGAAGCAGTTCACAATTAACGATTCAGATATTTTACCTGGAAACAGTTGGTCTTCCGCCAATGTTTATACATGGATGCACTCTACACCCGCAATTGCCCAGTTAACTTCCCGCCTTAAAACAAGCACGTATTGTAAGAGGCTCGGTATATTCCGCAGACATGCTTTGTAGATTTTAATGCGTATGGTAATTCCTCATCGGGAGAACATTAAATTCCTCACTACACGAGGATTTAATCGCAGCCACCGTTGCATTAGCCCCGTTTGTGGTGGTTAAAAATGGTATTTCAAGCTCAACTGCTAGACGACGCAGCTGATACCCATCCCTTACAGCACCCGATTTAAACGAAGGAGTATTAATAACCATATTGATTTTTCCAGATCTCATAAGACCTACCGCATTAGGTACCATATTCTCACTAAGCCTGAATACTGTAGTTGCAGGAATTCCGTGCTCTCTAAGAAATGTGGATGTCCCCTTCGTCGCATAAATTTCAAAACCCATTCCATATAATTCTCTTGCCGAAGTAATTACATTTTTCTTATCCTGGTCGCTAACTGTAATATAGACCCCTCCCCTTGCAGGAAGATTATTCCCTGCCGCGATGTACGCTTTATGACATGCCAAACCAAAATTTTTGTCAATGCCCATAACTTCACCTGTAGATTTCATCTCAGGTGTGAGTACCGAATCTACTCCAGGAAGCTTTAGAAACGGAAAAACTGGCACCTTGATAGCGTAATGATCAATTGTACGATACGTACACTCTATTCCTAAGTCCCTAAAAGTCTTTCCAAGCATAATCTGCGTGCCAATCTTAGCGAGTGGTATCCCGGCAGCTTTGGATATAAAAGGCACTGTACGAGATGCTCTGGGATTAGCTTCAATCATGTAAACGTCTTTTCTATTAACAACAGCCAATTGAAGATTCATCAATCCTTTAATCCGAAGAGCTAACGCAGTCTTTTTTGATATAGAAAGAACATCATCAATAGCTTCCTTACTCAGAGTGAATGGCGGCAAGACCATTGTTGCATCACCTGAATGAACGCCCGCATATTCCACATGCTCCATTATCCCCCCAACATAAACATCTTTCCCGTCAGAAATAACATCAACGTCTAGTTCAACGGCCTTAGTGAGATATTTGTCAATAAGAATCGGATGATTTTTTGATACTTTGACTGCCGTATCAACGTAATATTTAAGCTCTTCAGCAGAGTAAAGAATCTCCATCCCACGCCCACCAAGAACATATGAAGGCCGTACGAGAACGGGATAGCCTATTCTTTCTATTATCCTACTAATCTCTTCAAGAGAGTATCCAGTCCCCGATTCTGGCTGCCTGATACCAAGATTACTCATAAGTCCAGAAAACTTCCTTCTATCCTCTGCGATATCCATCATATCTGGATCAGTCCCAAGAATTTTCGTCTTGGTGCCTTTCAACGCAATTTTCAAGTCAACAGCAAGATTGACACTCGTTTGTCCACCAAATTGAACAATCACCCCATCAGCATTTTCCTTCTCAATGACATTAAGAACATCTTCAAAACTTAGAGGTTCGAAATATAATTTATTTGCAATATCAAAATCTGTAGACACTGTCTCAGGATTATTATTGATAACAATTGCCTCTATACCCGCTGCCTGAAGTGCCATAACACTATGTACACAACAGCAATCAAATTCTATTCCCTGACCTATACGGATAGGACCCCCACCTATAATAACAACAGATTTTTTCTCTTCATCATGGACTAGTTCACACACATCTTCGTATGTTGAGTAAAAATAAGGTGTCTTTGCCTCAAATTCAGCTGCACATGTATCAACAGCCTTGTAAACAGGAGTAATTCCATGTGACTTTCTCATTTCACGAATGTCTCTCTCTTCCTCTCCAATGAATGAAGCAATTGTAGCATCTGCAAAACCCATCTTCTTCGCTTCTTTAAGAAGGTAGGGTGTCAATTTTTCTTTTCGAATTCTATTTTCCATGTCAATAATGTTCTTAATCTTGTATACAAAAAAGACATCCCAACATGCAAGTTTTGATATTACTTCCGGAGACATCCCCCTTCTCAACGCTTCAGCAATAACAAAAATATGCTTATCCGTTGTGTGTACTAACTCATCTCTAATTTCATCATCAGATATTTCAAGTTCATCAAAATACACGTTACCTATCTCAAGTGATCTTATGCCTTTAAGGATAGATTCCTCAAAAGTACGTCCGATAGACATCGTTTCTCCAGTCGATTTCATTTGCGTTCCAAGATGTCTATCAACTGTACGAAACTTATCGAAAGGCCATCTAGGTATTTTGGTCACGACATAATCTACAGAAGGTTCAAATGCTGCAGATGTGGTCCCTGTAACCTTATTAAGAATTTCGTCAAGTGTATATCCGAGAGCTATCTTTGCTGATATACGAGCTATTGGGAATCCAGTTGCTTTAGATGCCAATGCTGACGATCGTGACACACGTGGATTAACTTCAATGAGACGATAATCTCCATTAGAAGGATTTAGTGCGAACTGAACATTACATCCTCCCTCAATTCCAAGAGTACGTATAACTTTGATAGCCGACTTTTTGAGACGAAGATTATCTTCAGCGGAAAGTGTAAGGCATGGAGCGCAGACAATGCTCTCTCCTGTGTGAATGCCCATAGCATCAATATTTTCCATATTACAAATAACTATACAATTATCGTTCCCGTCCCTCATAACTTCGTACTCGTACTCTTTCCAGCCAAGTACAGACTCTTCAATAAGAACCTGATGAATACGAGAATAGGCAAGTCCTCTTCCGCATATGCTTCTAAGCTCATCCTCATTGTGAGCAATACCTCCTCCAGTACCTCCAAGAGTATAAGCAGGACGAACAAGGACAGGATATTTCCCAATTATTTCAACTGCTTTAAGCGCGTCTTCAATAGAGTTTACGCTTTTACTTAATGGAATCGGTTCCCCAATTCTTTGCATGGCCTCTTTAAAAAGTTCACGATCCTCTGACATCGCAATTGCATCAGGTTTTGTTCCAAGAAGTGTTACCCCATATTTTTTTAATATACCTGCATCTGCTAATTCCGAACAAATGTTAAGTGCTGTTTGCCCTCCCATGCCAGCAAGAATCCCATCTACCCTTTCTTTCTCAATAATCTTCTCTATCACACGTGTTTGTAGTGGCTCTATGTAAACCGAATCTGCCATATCAGCATCCGTTTGAATAGTGGCCGGATTCGAGTTAACAAGAACTGTTTTGTACCCTTCTTCCTTAATTGATTTACATGCCTGTGAGCCCGAGAAATCAAATTCTGCTGCTTGTCCGATAACAATGGGTCCTGAACCAATAATCATAATTTTCTCATAGTTCTTTCTCATTGCATCGCACTCCTAATTTTTTCGATGAATATATCGAGTAGATACTTTCCGTCACTAGAAAACTCATCCGTAATGTACTCAGTTCCGAATATTGGAAGTAATCTGTGTCTAATACCTTCCACAGATCCGTCATTAATATTTACTTCACTAACCTCTAGTTCGGTACTCTCAATACTCGATTTATCGATAGTATAACCGTGATTTTGCGAGGTTATGTAAATTCTCTTTCCAAAACGGATAGGTTGATTCGAGCCTCTATGACCAAACTTTAACTTACGAGTCGTCGCGCCAAATGCGATTGCTATAATTTGTCCACCAAAACTTATTCCAAGAATCGGCATTTTGCTGGCCAATTTTTTAACGGTTTTTACAACTGTATTAGTCATACTAGGGCTAGCAGGATTTCCTGGTCCATTTGTCACAACAACACCATCAATTCCTGCATGAATGATAGTAGTTACAGACGTATCATATGGAAAAACTACAACGTTGGCCCTCACCTTTACATCATTAAGAAGAGTTTGTGTAACACCACAATCAATTATTCCAATAGTAACGTCTTTTCCCGAATCAATCTCGTATATCTCTTTGGTTGAAACCTTGGATACAAGATTCTCGTCATTCACATCCGCCATCGTTCCAAGTTTGACAATTATATCGTCTATTTCGTGCTCACTAAATACAATCGCCCCTTTCAACGTTCCATTATTCCGAATCTTAACAACCAATTCTCTTGTATCGATACCAGAAATAGCTGGAACTTTATGATCAATTAGAAACTGAGATAGCGGTATTCCTCCATATGAAACAGAGGGGTTCTTACAGTACTCTTTTACTATGACTCCTCTCGCATGTACGTTATCTGATTGATTAAATCTCTCATTTACACCATAGTTTCCAACGAGCGGATATGTGAAAACAAGTAAATGCCCACAATTAGAAGGATCAGTCAAAGCTTCCTGATAACCATTCATATCTGTGGTAAAAACAACTTCCCCATAGGAATCGCCCTCATATCCAAACGATTCTCCCTTTAATACTGTCCCATCCTCAAGAACTAGGAAATTGCTTACCATCGCGATCATCACAATTCAGTTTAATATATAATGGCTACCTAGGCGGCCGAATATCCTAGTTCCGATACATGTCGGCAGTATCACCATCCATTAAGCTTTTGGATCATACTGTTAAAATCCTCAGCTACTTCCAAGGTATCAGAATAATTATACAATGCATAACATGGAGTAAACTATGCGTGTACTTGACCACAGTTCTGATAATACTATCTCAATAAAAGTTGAAACAGACGACGATATCTGGCATCTATAGAAC
>JAKSHS010000008.1 GCA_024399275.1 archaeon
TTAAATATCTTCCTCCTTTATATCAGGATGAGTGTACTCTTAGAAACTCACTGCGTTAATTACGTATTCTAAATAATTTGTGACTGTTCTTTCATTCAAGTGCTCCTGCTTTCTAATATCCATAATTCCTATGACTTCTTTATACATATCAAGGTCAGAGCACAGACCTTTTAACTCCCAATTTATAAACGTGTCTCCTACTGCCTCTTCTAATGCCGAACTATTAATAAGCCCCAGTTCATTCTCAACACGAATCCCCTCTTCAAATAACTTAGCAATTCCATGAATGACTTTAGTAGAGTCTACATCTTTTACAATCTCAAATATTGTTTTTTCCTTCATTCTGCCAGCAGGCTACATTTATTTTTCTATAAATAACTACTACTCATAATGAACACCCCTTAACCACAGACGTTTGCCTGTATTATAATCTACCCGAGTCGCAGAGACATTCCATCAAATGTCACTTCCATTCCAATAGTTAATATCTCTCTTTTTACCAAGATTTTTAAATTACTGCACCATCCCACGCAACGATATTGTTTTTACAACATACCGTATACTAAACTCCCGGTACCACTCAGAATAAACACACCTAAGCAATAACGTCAAAAAAGTACACCACTCTCCATAATAAACAAGACTAGCACTTTCCTTTTACGCTTTCATGTCAATTTCGTCTAGTTCCCTTTCCTGTCCCTCATATGAAGAAATCAAAAAAAGCAGGATGACAAAAATAGCAGCAATTACAATAGCCGCAATCCTCGATTCAAAAGAAGCGGGTATGATAAAAGACATCAGTAAGGCCAAAACAAAAATACCAACCCCCACCAAGCCCCTCTCTGATATACTCGAAGAAACGTGACGATACGGCTTATCAGAACTCTTGGCGCAATATTCACAGACGTAACTTCGATAATCAGTAACATAGGTGCAAGCACGACACAGCGTCTTGCCGCACTGTTCACAGATAAATCCATGGGAATCCAAAAATCTTTTCTGATGAACAATTGACCCACAGTCATTACAGATGTAGCCACGATCAACACGCCTTCTGCAGACCGCACAAGTGTTCAATACAGAAGAAAATAAAAGCTTATCTTGAGTATAATAAATCTCAGATATAGGATAAAACGCCTGTTTAATATTGAGATTCATACTCATGATTGGAAGATAAACCAGGGTAATATTATAAAAACTAAAATCACGTACTGAAGGCGCACAAAACCTTGAATAAAACCTTTTATTCCCCCCGAAGTAAGTAATGGTGTGACTATGACGGCTAATGATGGCCTTCTCTACAATTTTGTTAAGGCGAGTTGCAGTAACAACGGGGACAGGCAGCTGTGAACCATTTAATTTTGACGAATCCATTGCTGGCATACCGTAATAATGTTCGTAGATCGCATTATCAAATTCTTCCCCCGTCTTTCCATCAATACAGAGAGTTACATTTCCAAATTTTTCTCGATGAATTATCCTTCGCGTCGAAGTAGTAAAAATAGCATCTATATCATAATTTAGAGTATAAATTGGATAAAACATGGATTGAACTTGGGAAAACATAACAAGGCTATCCATCAAATCAGGGCTACTGACGTAACAAGACCTCAAATACTCCAGAAATTTCGATTGAACGGAAGATAAATTGGGAAACTGATAAACAATAGTGGACATAGAACCCTTCTCTCTACACTGCAAGGCTCCCATACAGCCCAAAGATAGTACTCACTTTGCATATCTTCTTTTCGGCAGAGAATTGAATAACATCAATAACTGTCCATTACATAAATTATAAATGGTTACAACACAGCAAAGTTTCTGACCGATTAGTTTCCAACAATATCTCAGCACTCGGCAAACGCACACATATAAATATAAACATAACTCCCTAACACTCAGAACACATAAGGCTCACTTGGCTATCCTCCTGATACAATAACTATCGAGATTCACTAGACCCCTTACAACCAAAGTGGGAAATGCAATAGTGCCATCAATACACTTGTCTATTCCAAATGTATTGTCATTCTATGTAACCACATGGTCTCTCACTCACAAGCAATCTCTATACGGTCAACTTCATATTCTAAGAGCGATACAATCAATATGCCTCAAAATTACTGTAAAATCTTACTAGTCTAACATCAGCGAACTAATAATACGCGAAACATTTCCTTCGTCCCCTGCGCATCCTCACTGGTAATTCACTAATAAAAACGCCTAGTCTACGCGAGTGACTCTCATCACAGACACCCTATAAAGCAAATCGCAATCTATCCCAAAATGCATTTTCAATCTCGACAAACTTCTCGAATTGCATTAGCAATCGACTCTGTACTCCATTTTACAATCCTGTCAGCTACACGTTTTGCAATGACAGACGTCCGTTTTGATCTCCGCCCCTAGACAACAATAATTTTCTTCGAGTTCTTAAAGCCGAACTTAGCTAGATCGATCTCAAAATTCATCCATCGGCTGTAATTAACGTAAATGCCTGCCAATATGATAACATAACTAGTCGGGGCTATCTGATTCCTAAGCTCCCCTGGTAACTCATACGACGGTACAACAATTGGATCGTACTTAGACACAGAATAATCCGAACAATGAAACCTTTTACAACTATCCAACAACCGCTTGAGCCTGTCGTATTCTTTCGCATACCTCCAACAATGACTAGTAAATAGCTTTGACGTCTCTATACCCTACCCGTAGATACAAGCCTCCAATAACACTTCCCGAGCGGAGTTAGTTTACAACCTTTAGAATCTATGGCAGCATAATACACATGGTCCGTATCGACCGGACTCGCGAGACCCGCACGATTGTACCTTTATAATATCTCAAATATATCTACATGCTCCTTACCCTTCGGCTCATACGTTGGGTCTAGTGAATATTTATCTTCAGCATATCTAAAATATTTGGTTATCATACGCAGGCCCTTCAATGGAACAGATGGCACGCCTCCTCAGTGGTACAAAACAATCGACATTCGCCTTAAATGTAGGTCTTTGATCCCACGGGCCCAGTGCCTTATCAACATATGCATACACATTACCTAGCGTCATATTTCCGAATAAATCATTCTCACCTTTTAATGCGCCAAGAAACAGTTCCGTAAACACTCCATGACCGCATGATTCAGGGGCGCCTGCTCCCACGGCAAGCTGCAAGAATGACAATGCCCTCTCCTATTATAGAAAAATCTTTAAACAGTCCTATATTCCCGACGCCCCCAGAGCGGCAACAATCAAGAATAATAACTTTATTCCTCCCGCGAGACTGAGAAGCAATACTTAGGAGACCATGGAATGACAATCCTTCGTCTACGACAACGCAATCGGATGTAATTAGGCACCCGCCAACACAATCTGCGTGTCCATGTTCTGGAAATAAAACAGGCAAACGTCGCAGTTTCCCTCGAGTAACCTCATCACGCTACCCCTCAAGCTTTTCGCGAAACACCGCATCCGTGTTGAGCACCAGAAACTCTACATCAAAATTCTGGGACTCATCATCATTAGTTTTAAGGGTTTTACCCACATCAATCGCATCACACACAGCCTCCTAGTGCCTGAAAATTGTCATCGAAATCAATATCAACACACAAAGCTCTTCTAATCATATAACCAACCCCGGCCGCACTCCAATCAAGGTTATAAAAATTTCCTTTTTGTTGCTATAATCATCCTAAGGATTACTGCAACCACAGTACAGTCAATTATACGCACTTCGTAACTTCTCAGCAAGAAAGGAACACAGTAACTAAAAAATTTCGAATCACCCAGAGCCATCCGCATTAAACTACAATAAAATTATCCACTCACTTTTAAGATCCACACAAACAAACATTAGCACATTAACCTCTCAGTATTTTTCCGTATAAAACTTAGCATCTTATTAGACGCCATATTCAAAACACCACTCACATTACTCGCATGCTGCGACATTGTTAAGCATCTATAGCGATTATTTGGGTCGTCAGTCTCTATCAGCAACCTATCCTCCGGCACCGAAGTTAGTACTGACCTAATTTTTTCTGGTTGTTTCCTAAATATTAAAGGAGATACAGAAAAATAACATCCACATCTAGCAAATGATTTAACATAACTTTCAGGTCCAGTAAAAGAGTGCAATATTGTTCTTATTGAGTATTCTTTTAGAATACGCAACATTTCACTCTCGCACTTTACCATATGCACTGACACAATTCGATCATATTTCTCCGCTAACTCTAACTGTTCTCTAAAAAGAGCTATTTGATCTTCCAAAGACACTTTTCCAAAGTCTAATCCTATCTCTCCGACATTCGCTCTAGAATCTGCCTTCAAAATTGACTCTAATTCACTAATATTGACACCTTTGTTAGCAAACCAAGGATGAACTCCATAAAACGGAACTATCCTACAATCTTCTTTGCAAAGTTTCTCCAGAAGCTTCCACTCCTTAACTTCTGACGTACAACTGAAAAGCATTTCTGCATCAGAAATATCACTGTACCCATTACCAAATCTTGAATCAGTCATATGCAGATGGGCATCTACAAACATTCGCACAGGAATTTTGTTCCCTATATTTACGATACACTCATCACTTCAAAAAATTTAGAAGTATAAGACAATTATAGCGCACACAGATCCCGTCAACACGAGTAGTACTAAACTAAATAAGCAGCATGTCTCGAAGGCATTTGACAGCACCCGCACCATTGGGCCTACAGCAAACCAGTTGGCCCGTAGCCTATCTCCACACCTGAATAAACGCTCCGTATAAACTACGAAAGATATTGCCTAAATCCTAAACAAAAATGGTAGGCAAGATCACCTATCTTTGGCTCCTCCGAAAATGTCATACAGCAAAAGAATAGCCCCAAACGTCACAATCGCAATAATAGTCGGCGCAAACGCTTCAAATGTTATCTCAACCATAGATACCACCCGGCTATCATCGAATCTATATTTATTGATGTGCTTCGTTACATCCCCTACTCAACTTTGACACATTAAGTAAATATTTTTATACGATGGCCATAGGCCTGCCTGCTTATAATGATCTACGATGTGATAGTAATCGGGGCCGGTCCTGCTGGGTTAACAGCCGGAATATACACAAGAACTAAACTAATGTCTACATTAATTATCGATGCAGGCTCTGTAGGCGGACAATTGACTAGTATTTACCCAGAAAAAGATATCCGTAATTTTCCATGTTTTAAGAACATTCAGGCCAAAGACTTATCCAACAAACTTCGCACACAAGTCGAATCTATGAATTGTGAAATTCATGAAAAAGAAGCGGTTGAAGAAATTAGTGATAATGATGGAAAATTTCTCATAAAAACCAACATAAAAGAATATCTCACTAAATCCGTTATAATTGCCATTGGTATAGGCATCTTCAAACCTAAGGAAATAGGATGCGAAGGGGAGATCAATTTTAAAGACAAAGGTTTGTCATACGTTATGCCCCCAAGGGACGAACTTGTTGGGAAAAAAGTTGTTGTATTCGGCGGTGGAAATAGCGCCATAGAAATAGCGATGATGGCAAATTCTGTAGCTGATACAGTCATTGTTCACAGAAGATCAGCATTTAGAGCTGATGAGAGTAATGTTACCGATCTGATAAAAAGTGGTGTAAAAACAATTATGCCAGCCGAATTAAAGTCTATCAACGGTACAGATTTTGTAGAATCAGTCACACTAAAAGTGGATGAAAAGACTGTCGAATTACCCGCAAATACCGTCATCATTAGCATAGGAACACCATCCAATCTTAAAAACCTAAAAAAATGGGGTCTCGAAACTACAGAAAATGGACTTATCGAAGTAAAACATGATATGTCGACATCTAGACATGGAATATTCGCTTGTGGAGACGCTATCGATTACCCAGGAAAATGTAGAAGAATTGTCGCTGGATGCGGTGAAGCTTGCACAGCAGCGCTAAGTGCCTGTGAATTTGTGAGAAAACACAGACCTTAGCCAAAACCTTGTTAAAGGTAAAATGTTTACCCGCTTTTTTAGAGCACTCACTCTTCGATTGCGTCAGATGGGCACTCGTCAACACATTTACCGCATTCAATGCATTTCTCAGCATCAATAACTGCGACATCATCAACGGTAATCGCACCCTCAGGACACGCATCAGCACATGCGCCACACCCAACACATTCACTTTCTTTAATTGTAGGCATTCTATCAACCTCCTCTAATCGGATCGCAAACGGTAATATTTAATTTTGGTCTATAAAATACACCAACGTTTGAAATACCATCATAAAATGAGTGTTTACCGTTAAGTATTGTATCTAAATAACATACATAGATGCCTCAACAAATGCCTAACACCAAACGCTCTACATTTCTTTAAATCTATAATTTACGCAATACAGCACCATGGATAATCGTTGTGTTCTCGCAGGCCGTATTTGGAACGGAGATGTTTTCGAGGACGGCTACGTTATTGTAAATAATAAAAAAATAGAAGACATTCAGTATGGCAGATACAGTGGATTTCCAGATTTCAAAGGATGTATTCTTCCAGGAATCATAAACACACATACACACGTCGCCGACGCAGGACTGAAAATCGACAAACATTACAGTCTGGAAGAATTAGTGGCGCCCCCGTATGGACTGAAGCATATATATCTTAACGAAACACCCCCGGACAAACTCAAATCGAACATAACAGCGTACGTTAGCACCCTTCGCAAAAAAGGGGTGTCAAAGATAATAGATTTCAGAGAGGGAGGAATTAAAGGCAGCGCAATGCTACGAACTCTTTTTCCTGAAGCTATCATCCTAGGAAGGCCCATCTCTGCCAATTTTGATACTAATGAAATCGACGACATTTTGGGATATGCCGATGGCATTGGAATCTCTAGCGTATCTGATGTGAGTCATAAGTACATAGATGCTATTGCGGAAGAGGTTCACAAGAAGAAAAAAATATTAGCATTACACGTTAGCGAGAGGTTTAGGGAAAACATAGACTATGTCACTTCCCTGAAACCCAATTTCGTTGTTCATATGGTCCATGCAACAAGCACCGATATCGCAAAATGTGTTGATAATAACATTTCCATAATAGTGTGCCCCAGATCAAATCTTTATTTCGGAATGAAAGCTCCCGTTAACAGTATGATAAACGCTGGCGCGAATGTATCTATAGGTACAGACAATGCAATGTTAACTCCCGACTCAAACATTTTTAACGAGGCCAAAATATTCGACAAACTTCTTTCCGTCTCTAACAGGGAGAAAGGAGAAACATTTCGTTCTCTCATCGCGCGTGGAAGAGAACTTTTACACGACAACTCATCACTGGAAACAATGATTGGCAAAAAAGCAGACATTATCGCAGTACCATGCAGAGAAGAACATATTTTAGCCAACGGTTGTACTAACTTAATTCACTTCTACTAAAATGTCAATTTATCGGACAACAACAAAAATCATTGTAACACATCTCTAACAATTGTCCACTATCTTAATATTACAAATGTAAACAAGTTTACTACGTAAAATAAAAGCAAGTGATTATTTCGAGCTGGATAACTCTAAATGTAAGTTGATTTGTACCTCTCCAACCAGCACAAGCAGTATGCTTCATTATTAGAAAAAAACCCAGTTAAATGTTTAATTACTACCATATCATGAGAGGAAAAAGAATGAAAACAGTTGCAGACATCATGTCACATCTACCTATTGTCGCTGAAGTTCCTGGAACCCGCAGTGATGCAATTAACATAATGGTCAGAAATGGCATCACAGGAGTTCCGGTTGTTCGTTCAAGTGATGGCAAACTAGTGGGTATTGTTTCAAGAAAGGATATATTCAGAAATTTTGACGAAGATCAGCTCTCAATCATAATGAAAAAAGATTTCATCACGGTTGAATCCACAGCAACAATTCCTAGCGTTGCAAAGATATTCTTAGATAAAAGAATCCACAGAATTCCTGTTGTTAAAGATGGCAAGCTAGTTGGTGTTATCACGCCCACAGACTTCCTCGACGAAATAAGAGAATTAAAAACAAATGTTACTGCAGGGGAAGCGATTACACAAACATGCGCAACAGTATACGTCAATGACCCTCTATCATACGTAGTTTCATCGATGAGAGTCAATGAAATAATGTCACTTCCAGTCTTGGATGCAAAAGGTGATCTAGTTGGCATCATCACAGACAGAGATCTCTTTACCGATCAAACAAAAGATCTCGATGCCTTAAGAGAAATGGGGCTCGATGAAGCTGACCAAATGCTTGCGGGATACAGAAACGTCCTCCCGCTATTCTACGTTGCAACAAACAAAAATTTGCCGGAAGAATACACCGTTCGGGATTTTATGATTAGCAAACCCACGACAGTTTACAAAAAAACATCACTGTCTGAGGTCGCTAAAATTATGAAACAAAATAACTTCAGTCAAATACTTGTACATGGAAACAAAGGCGAACTCGTTGGTATGATTTATGATATCGACGTACTTGCAGCACTCTTAAGGTAGTAATATGCCCGATTCATCAGAACTCTTAGCTCTTTGTAAACGCCGAGGCTTCATTTGGCCATCATTCGAAGTGTATGGAGGTGTCGCAGGAATGTTTGACTATGGTCCTCTCGGATGCACTCTCAAAAATAACATCATAAACGTATGGAGGTCCATTTATAAGGGGGAAGAAAAGTTCGTCGAGATCGATTCTGAGACTATAAGTCCTAGAGATGTTTTCAAGGCCTCCGGGCACATCGACGGCTTCTCGGATCTTATTACATACTGTCAAAAATGCCACACGCCGTTTAGAGCAGATCATCTGGTAGAAAAATTTTGTAAAAATCCAGATAAACTCTCTCCTGGGGAACTAGAAGGGCTGTTTGCTGAACACAATGTCAAATGTCCTGAATGTGACGGAGATCTTGGTCAAATAAGTGAATTTAATCTCATGTTCAAGACCAGTATTGGGCCTGGTTCAATACGTGAGGGATATCTCAGACCTGAAACAGCGCAAGGGATCTTTGTCAACTATCTTAACCTCTATAGGTACAACAGAGAAAAGCTACCATTCGGCGTTATACAGATAGGCAAGAGTTACAGAAACGAAATTGCGCCTCGTCAAGGTATGATGCGCATGAGGGAATTTAATCAGATGGAAGCAGAACTTTTCATTGATCCAGAAGATAAAAATTGGTCGAAATTCAAGGAAATCGAAAACGAAAAGCTGAATCTCATTCCTAACACAACACTTGAACTTACAACAATAACAGTTGGAGAAGCCGTTGAAAGGGGCGTTATCGCCAACCAAGTTCTAGCATATTTTGTATACGTAACGAAACGATTCCTCACAACAATAGGTATAGATTCCGATAAACTTAGATTCAGGGAACACGAAAAAGATGAAATGGCCCACTACGCGACAGATTGTTGGGATGCTGAAGTTCTGCTTTCGTATGGCTGGATAGAAATCGTTGGTATTGCCGATAGAGGATGCTGGGATCTCTCAAGACACGCAAAGTTTTCCGGCCAAGACATGACATATTTTAGAAAATATAATAGCCCTAAGGAGGTAGACATAACCCGAATTAAAGCAAAAAATAGGGCAATCGGCCTTAAATTCAAAGAACGAGCAAAGGACGTCATGACAGAAATTGAAAGTCTTAAACCTGAAAACATTAAGAATGGAAGAATCACTGTCAGCGTTGGTAATGAAACTATTGAACTCAATGAAGAATTCTTTGAAGTAATTCTTACTAAAGAAAAAGTTACGGGTGATCGTATCATCCCTCATGTTATTGAACCCTCCCATGGACTTGACAGAATATTATACTCCACTCTTGAGCATGCATATGAGCGTGATAATGAAGAAAACCGCACGATTCTCCATTTTATGCCGACAGTAGCACCAATTAAGGTCGGAGTGTTTCCTCTCATGGAAAAAGACGGTCTTGACAAGGTAGCCTATAAAATTTACAGCGATATTTGCTCCTCTGGAATCGAAGCATACTATGACAGTTCCGGTACAATTGGAAAAAGGTACGCTCGTATGGATGAAATTGGGACACCCTGGTGTATCACAGTAGACTACGAAACCATTGAAGACAAATCTAATAAAGAAACTGTCACAATCAGAGACCGAGATACCAAAGAGCAAAAACGCATAGAAATAAAGAGTATAAAAGAAATCTTAGGAAGGCTATTAAACAATGCAAAGTTTGCCTCCTTGTAAAGGTCCTCTTTAGACTACCAAGTTTGGATCTTATCTCACACCACTAATTTCCACGTACAGCACCAAGAGCAATGCTTTATATCCTTACCCAAGTGGTATTACAATCGAGGTGTGATACACGGAAGCAGCGGACCTACAAGACGTTAAAAGAATTTCCATCCTTAGATCTCAATTTGATAATAAAAAAGTCGAAAAGATCATGGATGACAAATTCCCAACTATCGGATTGGATGAAAGACTTATAGACGCTATCACACTGATGCGTAGATCAGGATATCAGGACATCCCAGTCGTTAAAGACGAAGAATACCTTGGAACAATCAGCTACGGAGACGTTCTCAAAAAGAAAAATACTGCATTAGATTCAAAAATTCGAAACCTTGTAAGCACGTCCCCTACGATAACCGAAAAGACAGACATCACAAAAATTGCAGAAATTATGATAACAAATGATCTAAGGCAAGTTCCTGTCGTATGCAGTGATAAAAAGAAAGTTATCGGATGTGTTGGAAGAAATCATCTTGTTAACCTAGCGGCTGGCATAAAAGCAATATGTGACATCAAAGTATGGGAAATAATGACCTCCACTATCGAAAGTGTTCATGAATACTCTACAATCGATGAAGCCATAGATGTCATGAGATCTCTTGATATAAGGGCCCTGCCAGTTATTGACAACTCGAACAAAGTTATAGGCATTTTTGGCATGAATGAGGTTATCTCCAGTAACTGGAGGCCGTCAAATAAAACAATCGGAGACATTTTTGGGAGGGACAAAAAATCTTCCGCAAGAGTAGGGTCTATTTGTACCTCAGCAGTAAAATCCGTAAAATGGAACGATCCACTCGGAAATGCAATGAAAATTATGTTAGATAACGAATTCTCTACAGTGCCGGTCACAGAAAATGATAAACTTGTTGGAACTGTAGCACAATGCGATATCATAGAGCTCATATCAGCATGTAAAAAAAGAGATCATCTTTTTGTACAATTGAGCGGCCTTGACGAAATAGACAAAGCCAACACAAGCGCGATTTATGAAGTTGTAAAGGATGAAATCGATAAAATAAAGAGGATAGGTTTACCAGAATCACTTTCCATCAACATATCAAAGTACAACGAAAAGGGTGAAAAGAATAAATACAGCATGAGTGCCAGACTCATGTTTAATGGACGTATATTTAATGCAAAACAAGTCGATTGGGATCTTATCAAAACAGTTAATGATTTGGTAAAAAAGCTTACCAATGCGGTGATAAGTTCTAAGGACACAGCTACATCCTTAAGGAAAAGGAAAAAGGCATAACCCGTATGGAATACCCTTATCCATTTCCTTGAATGCTTTTATAAATGCTCAACTCTCCCGGTACATCATGTCGCAGTACGATTCTGCAGCGATTGAGAGACGCTGTCGAGAGATTTGGAAAAAAGGTGAAGTCTATCGCTTCGACCCTAAATCAGATAAACCAATCTATAGTATCGACAACCCCCCTCGGTATGCTTCAGGAGCGCTTCATCTCGGCCACGCCGTCGGATACTCATTAATCGATTTCGTAGCTCGATATAAGAGAATGAAGGGGTACAATGTATTTTTCCCACTATGCTTCGATGTCAATGGAACACCTATCGAAATTAAAGTTGAAAAAAAGCATGGCATAACAAAGCTCAACACATCTAGGGATAAGTACAGAGAATTGTGTGAAGAGTTCGCCAATGAGCAAATAAATCAAATGATCTGCGAATTTGAAATGCTCGGGGAGAGTATGGATCCCTCAATTTATTATCAAACAGACGCTACATATTATCGAAAAGTCACACAACTATCGTTCGTGGAATTATTTAAACGGGGGCTTGTCTACAAAGGAAACTATCCGGTAAACTGGTGTCCTAGCTGTATGACCGCCCTCGCAGATGCCGAGGTAGAATACAAAAATAATACCAACAAGCTCAACTACGTCAATTTTCAAATTGCAGATGAGGAAGGATACGTCTGTGTTGCAACAACAAGGCCTGAGCTTCTCTGTACATGCAAAGCAGTAGCCGTTCATCCTGATGATACAGAAAAAAAACACCTTGTCGGGAAAGAGCTCATTACGCCCATATTTAAAAGGAAAGTAAAAATTATTTCAGATCCGAAAGTCAAGGTAGATTACGGTACAGGAACTGTCATGATTTGCACGATCGGAGATAAAGACGATCTCGAATGGGTAATGAAGTACCACTTCAAAATGGAGAAAGGTATTGATGAAGCTGGAAAAATGACGAACCTCGCAGGCAAATATGCAGGTATGCCAGTTATTAAAGCTCGAGAAGCTGTTATCGAGGACCTCATAAAACAAGGAGCAATTATTAAGCAGGAAGACAACCCACAACAAGTCTCTACGTGTTGGAGGTGCCACGAACCTATAGAATATCTCCAAATGCCTCAATGGTTCCTTAAGACGCTTGAATTTAAAAAGCAAATTTTGGAAATGGCAGATCATATCAGATGGTTCCCCGAATTCATGAAAATAAGACTACGGGACTGGGTCGATTCTCTTCAGTGGGATTGGGTTATTGGAAGACAGCGTATTTTCGCAACGCCAATACCGTTATGGGAATGTAAGAAATGTGGACATGCTGTATGCGCCACTGAAGAAATGTGCTACTGCGATCCCGTAAAAGACAAACCCCCTGTTGACAAATGCCCTAAGTGCGAATGTGAAGAGTTTTTAGGATGCACGGATGTATTTGACACCTGGATGGATTCTTCAGGTTCAGTACTATATAACACATACTGGAGCAGGAATACGGATTCACACAAAAAACTCTACCCAATGTCATTAAGACCTCAATCTCATGATATTATTAGGACCTGGGCATTTTATACAATTCTCAGAAGCTACCAACTTACTGGCCAAATACCGTGGAAAGACATCATGATTCATGGATTCATAATGTCCCCGGATGGTACACCTATGCACTCATCCATAGGAAACATCATCGAACCCGTACCAATAATCAATCGTTATGGATCAGATGCTTTAAGGTATTATGCAAGCACATGCTCCCTGGGTATTGACCACGCCTTTAGGGAAAAAGACGTGGTTCGCGGGAGAAGGTTGTGTAACAAGATATTTAACATAGGACAGTTCGCGAAGTCTTTCCTTGACAAAAAACCCTCTGATACTGGAAACCTAAGGCTTCCTGATAAATGGATTATAAGTAAATTTACACAAACAGTGGAACTTGTTACAGATTGCTTTGAAGTATACGCATTTGACAAAGCCATGAAGAATATCGAGAATCTTATTTGGCACGACATTGCCGACCATTACATTGAAATGATCAAGTCACGAAAGGATGTTGCTTCCAAGTACACTCTGTATAGCATCTTTCTAGGAGCAATCAAACTCTTAGCACCTTTTATGCCATACGTAACAGAAAGCATCTACCAAGACGTTTTCTCCAAATACGAAGGAACAAAGAGCATTCATCTTACGTCATGGCCAAAGCCCATCTTTACAGATTCTGAGGCAGAAAGGGCAGGTGACATTCTTAAGGATATAATTGCATCAATTCGCAGATGGAAATCAGAAAGAAAGATTCCTCTCAATGCTAATATTCAAATGATTGAGTTAATAGGAGAGAACTCAAAGATTATTGAGCGCGCTGCTGATGATATTATTGCAACAATCAGAGCAAAGAAATTACAGTTCGTAAAGGAAGCAAATCTTGTTGAAGAATACATTTCAGCCAAACCAGTATACGAAAAAATTGGGCCAAAATTTAAAAAAGAATCAAATTCTATCGCCGCAAAAATCTTAGAAATGAAACCCAACGATGTTGCCAAAGTACTTACTGATAAGACTATAAAAATTATGGTGAACAAAAAAGAAGTTATTCTTACTGCAGACTGTTTTGAATTTGAAAAGAGACTTACAATAGATGGAAGAGCTGTTGACACATTACAATTAGAGGGTATGTTAATAGCCATTGAAAGATAATACATATCGATCGAGAACGTCGGCTCTCTCACTACACCACGCGTTTCAAACTTTAAGCATTAGATGTAGATGTCACTCTACATCTGTTGACATACACACGTATGCAGTCCATTCTCACCGATATCTCGATTAATATCACCTTCGTCAACTCGAACAGCGCTAAAATAATTCGAAAGAAAATCACGCCTCTCATAAAAATCCCTATCAGAATTATTTCCATACAAACATTTATATCGGGTAATATAGTCATTCGTCCGCGTCGCGGGCGTAGTGTAGCTGGTCATCACTTGACCTTGCCAAGGTCAGAACTCGGGTTCGAATCCCGGCGCCCGCACTGTAATACACGAAATTCAATACAACTGCTTTTATAGAGCTCTTGAAATGTGCATTGTCATGGTGAATAAGGTACAGAGTGTGGCTATGGCATTCATCATCGGAGCTGGCAGTTTATGGGGAACGATGGGTGTGGCCAGTCGGTATCTCCTTGAGCACTCTGTTATCGGATTCCAAATAATTTTTGTCAGATCACTCATAACAAGTCTTACCATATTCATCGGGTACTATTTTCTCGATGCAGGTAAGCTTAAAATTGAGTTGAAAGATATTTGGATGTTCATCGGCTCAGGAGTGTTTGGGCTCACAGCGTTTAACCTGTGTTACTTCAATGCACTCCCAACACTCAGCTTGTCTATGGCAACTGTGCTGCTATACACGGCGCCAGTGTACGTCACAGTCATCTCATTGGTTGTGTTCAATGAGAAAATGACTAGGTACAAACTATTAGCCCTTATAACAGCAATCTTTGGTTGTATTTTTACAACCGGCGTTGTCGGAAATGGGGACGGAGATACAGTCGGAATAATGTTCGGAATTCTTGCAGGATTCTTTTATTCTCTGTATACAGTCTTTGGATCTATTGCACTGAAGAAGTACGATCCAATAACATATACTGCATACACATTCCTCCTCGCAGCAATATTTACATTCCCTACCTCGCACATGACTGAATTATGTTATCTTTCGTCGAAGGATATCCTTATACCAGTTTGCCTGGTTCTCATAGGGGTATTGTTCACACTGATTCCATTTTTCATGTATTCGCGTGGCCTCAGAGATCTAGATCCTAGTGTCGCTGCTGTACTCGCTTACACTGAACCAATGGTTGCGACTGTTATCGGTTTCGTAATCTACGGTGAAACGATATACTTCAGCACTATAGTTGGAATTTTATTGATCCTTGGATCAATAGTTCTTCTTAGTTACGGAGACAGAATACCTGGCATGATAGAAGAATGGAAAGCAAAGAGGAGAAAAGAAGGCAAAAGAGAAGCAACAGAAGAAGCAACATAGCCACACTTAAATAGCCACACTCAAACGCTTTAAACAACAAACTTTCCCGCATCTACGGGTAACCGTAGATGCAGTCTTTTTATAATGAAATACTAAGTCCAGCTGTAATATCCGTGGATGACCGTACAAATACATCCGTCCGCCTAACAAACAACCGCATTGTAAAAAATAGCAGCACAAAAATTTAAGCCATGCTATCTTCACATCGCTGGTACTAGGCTCATTATTTGTTTTTTTCTTTTATGCTTTGAGTCTACAGCAGCCGAACTCAGCACTTTCCTGAGATGCTCTGTTAATGCCTCATTTGTATCAAACTTACAACCGCATTTTGGACAGATAATCATACTCATTATCATTTCCTACCCTTTATGCTCTAGATCGTACCCATAATAATAGAATATTTTAACACTTTCATGTAGTAAGAACGGTGTAATTTCTAACGTTCAGAACAGCAATTAGGGCTACAGCATTTCAAAGCTACATGTTCTGTCTCACAATTTGTCCTGCTTTATCTGTAATCACTCACAGACAACTTGTCTGTCATAAAAGACCCCATCACATGACTAATCCCCCGCCAACATAGTTGTAGTTTCCGTTCGCCTACCGATGAGACAAGGCGTCTATTTCGGAGATCACTAGCCGTAGATTCAAAGACATCTAGGTACAATAATCATGATCTATGACGAACCCTAACAGCAACTCCTCTCTTGAGATCCATCATTTCTCTTCCAGACATAGCCGCAACTCCTATAGCTTTAACACTTCCATTAGACATTACAACGGCCTCGTCACCTATTCGAATTCTTGGATCAGATCTCACTACACCAGCAGCCAATAAATCTCCCTTAAGATCAAAATTTTCCATTTCTACCACATGAGTATTGTTTTTAGCGAGTATTTGCGCACCACTTATAGTGAGGGAAATCATCCCTCTCGATTCACTTAACATTCCAAGTTGAATACCATTCCTCATAATCTTCCATTGAGGAAACTTTCCCATTCCCATGGTGTTTTCATCCATTATGGAATCTGCAACATTTCTACCAAATTGAAATGACAATATAGAACGAACGCTCTCCCTCGTGTCCTCACGGTAATCGCTCCTAGCATTCATATCTCCAATTATTCTTTCCAGTGTTTCCTTCAACTTTAAAAGTGATGCAGGTGACACAGGGTCTGTAATTGCTGTTTCCTCAATGTCGCATATCCCACTTATAAGTTCAGTATCCTTACCAAGGTGAGATATTACATGATCATATCCCTGATTCACAATATGCGAGATTAACTCCCTAATGAAACTTTTTTCCTCACATTTCCAATCGCCCGTTACAGGAATGTCGTATGATTTCGGTGGAAAAAATACGTCTAGTTCTCTTGGAACCACCCCAAGAGGAGACGTAACAATAACTTCGTGAATAAGATCATGATGGGCAACACTATAAATAACAGACATGAGCAGCTTGTGTGTTTTTGAAATATGATACGGTTTTTTCGCGGAACATGGCAAAAGAAGAAGTATCCGCTTATTTTTTGGCTTTAAGTATCTATCCAAAATAGCTTTACGATATCTTAAGACCTCAGGCCTTCTAAGAGATTGTGTTGTATTGCACGCGAATTTATCCCCGATAGTAGGGCAAGCCTCTTCTTGGTATGCATATCCTTCAGAATCAAAAAGCCTTAACGATGATACCAAGTTCGACGAAGCAACTGCTCTCTGATCAACAAGTTCTCTTAGCCTACCTCCTTTAATAAAATCATGAACTTTGGAACATTCCTCTGTAAGGATTTCTAAATTTCTTCCCACCATATTTTCATCATAAGCTATGTTCCCTTCCGGAATTGACAAAATCTTATTCACTCCCGATACCCTTGTAACAGCATCATCAAAAATGTCAACTCCCATGTACGACAATAATGATACAAAACTTGAGTCAGCAATACCTAGCATGCATATCAGCACATTGTATCCCACCCTCGATCTGATATCGATTATCGTTTTTACAAGCTTTCTTGCATCTTTTCTTAATTCATACGCATTCGATATTATTAACACCTCAGTTCCATTTGGGATAGCAATATCATTTGCATATGGGACTCTTAGTACAGTCACAAAATCAAAAGTTTCTACTGGTCTAACAATGTTAGATGACTCCGGTATCGTAATGTCTGAATCAAGATCAATGTTTTGCCCCATAATATGCAACTTTCTTTTTTTATCACAAATTTGAATATATATGGGATCGTCGCACTCAGTCGTCAAAACTTTCATAATATACGGTGTGAAAATAGATTGTTTCTTTCTCTCGTACTTACAGATTCTCCCCCTCTGCGAACGAGCTATAACATCAAGCATAGCTGCGCCATATTTTTAGTATATTAAAATATCAGTCATATCCCACAGCATGCGACAATTTAAGTTATAAAAAACATAGTAGTCTTCATGAGTGATGAGATAAGTTTCCTCGGAAGGGATGTTGTCTCGATGAGGGATTTCACAAGAAAAGACATCGAATTCATTATGGATGTTTCCGAAGCTATGATACCATACGCCAAAGGAGAAAAAACTAAACGTCTACTTAATGGCAAGATTCTCGGAAATTTGTTCTTTGAACCATCTACAAGGACAAGACTTTCTTTTGAAAGTGCAGCATATAGGCTCGGAGCAAGCGTCATAGATGTTTTACAAGCATCTATGACATCTATTGCCAAAGGAGAAACTCTTGTCGATACTATACGCATGGTCGACTCTTACTGTGACACAATTGTTCTGAGACATCCTCATGATGGAGCTTCAAGACTCGCAGCAAATGTCTCTAAGAACCCTGTTATTAATGCTGGTGACGGAACTGGCTCACACCCTACACAAACTCTTCTAGATCTTTTCACAATGAGAAGATTAAAGGGTTCGATTGATGGACTTAATATTGCTCTTGTTGGAGACCTAAAGTATGGAAGAACGGTCCATTCTCTTTCAGATGCGCTCACAATGTTTGGTGCGAAGCTTACGTTCGTTGCACCTGAATCCCTTCAAATGCCAGAAGATATCATAACTGGTCTAAAAAGAAAGGGATGTAAACCAACACAAACTGCATCACTCGATGACGTAATCGAAGACTCCGATGTACTCTACATCACGCGTATACAAAAAGAAAGGTTCCCAGATCCATCCGAATATCAAAAAGTTGCCGGAACGTACAGAATTAACAATGAAACACTTCGACAAGCTAAAAAGGATCTTGTCATATTACACCCTCTCCCAAGAGTGGATGAAATAGCACCTGAGGTAGATATAACACAACATGCAAGATATTTCGAGCAGGCGTTCAACGGAATCCCCGTAAGAATGGCTCTACTCTGCTTGATTCTTGGAGGCGAAATATGACAGCAGGAGAGTACAAAATAGCACCTATTAGAAATGGAACAGTCATCGATCACATCAAACCAGGACAGGCGCTCAATGTTTTAAAAATTCTAGGCATAAATGAAAACACCATAGATTCATCTGTTGTTCTCGCAATGAATGTTTTTTCCAAAAAAGGAATAGGAAGAAAAGACATTGTCAAAGTCGAAGACAGAGAATTGTGTCCAACAATGGTAAACAAAATTGCTCTCATTTCACCCGATGCAAACATTGTGATCATTAGAGATTATTACACCGCAGAAAAGTATAAAGTTCATGTTGACGACCATATCAAAGGGCTTGCGAGATGTAGCAATCCAAACTGCATTACTAACGTCGGTGAGCCAGTTGATCCAGAGTTCGACGTTATAAGTCGCGACCCGCCAGTTCTCAGATGCATGTACTGTGAGAGATACTTGACTGACATTACCAACAACCTGCTCTGATTACATGAAGCTAATTATAACGGTAGGTATGCCCGGTTCTGGTAAAGAAGAATTTCTGGTTGCTGCGAAAGAATTAGGACATCAGTTTATTAGAATGGGAGATACAGTCAGAGAATATTACATCAAAAGAGATTCGAGGGACGAAAATTTATCCATGAGTCAATTTGCCGATATCGAAAGAGAGAGACATGGATTTGATATTTGGGCAAGACGAACAATAAAAAAAATATCAGAGCTTACTTCCATAATAGACGGCTGCCGAAGCATGGTTGAAATAGAAGCATATAAGGAAAAGACTGACGACGTCAGTGTTATCGGCATATCAGCCTCTCCCAGAATTCGATACAAGAGACTTGTCACACGAGGTCGTGATGATGCTCCCAAGGATATGTATGAATTTCAAGAACGTGATAGAAGAGAAATAAACTGGGGTCTTGCTGAAGCAATAGTATTAGCCGACATCATAATCGTTAACGAATCATCCCTTAGTGATTTTAAGAACAAGGTAAAGAAAACGATAAGAGAGGGTTTAAAATGAACTTTACAGTCACTAGGCTTTGTGGCGGAAAGGCACTCATGGTTATCCCCAGAGAAGATACAAATATCAATCTTAAATACGTCCCTGACATATTAGGAGAGGAGTTTGTTGTCAAGAGCGATCATGAAGGGCTAATGCTTGTCTTAAATTGGAAAAATATGGATGTAACATTATACCCTCAAGGAAAAATAATGTTTTATCCTCTTGATGACAAGAATCTAGCAATAGAATATGCAGTCTCAATTTTTAACAAAATCCGTAATAGCAAAACTGACAGCACCATGAACAAAAAATAAACACAAAATCTCATCTGCTTTTATTAATATCAAATTAATTCTTATTTGAGTAACATTTATATATTGCCCAAGTGTCATGCCCCATGGCATGACGGTCACAGCGGCGGTGTAACACCCGGTCCCATTCCGAACCCGGCAGTTAAGCCCGCCCGCGTCCCCGCCTGTACTGTGCTGCGCAAGCGCACGGGAACACGGGGTCGCTGTCAGCCGCCTTTATTCACAGTGATACGTGGGCGTCATTCATTTCCCACTTGCAATACGAACCCTCTTCGATCACCGCTGCATCTTCCATACATTTAGTAAAATGTAATCGAAAAACTATATTATATAAGGCGAAATACAACCAAAGGCATACTAACAATCAATCCTTTAAAACATCACCGGCGAGTAATATGTACAAAAAAATAGTGAAGATGAACGAACTGTGTGCGGGCGACATCTCTATTGGCGGAGGAAAAGGTGCAAATCTCGGAGAACTTGCAAGAGCCGGTTTTCCAGTTCCAGCTGCGTTTTTCATCACGACCCTCGCATATGACCACTTTATAAAAATGGGGAATCTTTTCGACAGAGTTCATAGAGAACTCGAAATATACGACAAGACCTCTAGTGAAAGCCTTGCAAACACATCCAAAAGAATCAGAAATATTTTCGAGTCATGCGAAATACCCACTGACCTAAAAACAGACATTATTGATAATTATGTCAACCTCTTCAACGGATGTATAGATGGATTTGTAGCTGTACGTTCATCTGCCACAGCAGAAGACCTTCCCGATGCAAGTTTTGCTGGACAACAGGAAACGTATCTTAATGTTCACGGAGAGAACGATCTACTCAGCAAAGTCAGAAAATGTTGGTCATCGCTCTTCACAGAGAGAGCAATTGTGTATCGCGAAAAGCAAGGATTCACACATGAAGAAGTAAAACTAGCAGTTGTTGTTCAGAAAATGGTCAATTCTGAGATGTCTGGAGTGATGTTCACTGTAAATCCAAATAGTGGCGCAAAGGAAATTGTTATCGAAGCTGGTTATGGACTTGGAGAATCCATCGTAGGGGGCGAAATTACACCCGATACGTATGTAATTGACAAGTCCACGATGGACATAAAGAGCAAGAGAATATCCATTCAAGAGTGGAAGTATACTAAAGATTCTAAGAACGGGTGCACTATCAAAGTTACCGTCCCGCACAGCGAAAGCGGAGTGCAAAAGATTAACGACCAAATAATAGCAGAAATCGCCGAAATTGGAAGACAAATAGAAATTCATTACAATAAACCCATGGACATGGAATGGTGCGTAGAGAACGGTAAAGTCTACATCGTTCAGGCAAGGCCAATGACAGCAGTTGGCAATGCATCGACTAATGAAGTAGCCGAAAACACCGCAAATGAAGACATTATTACAACAGGACTTGGTGCGAGTCCTGGTCTTGCTTCCGGAAAGGTATGTCTCTTTAACACATCAATGAGTCTCGAAGTCATTGAGGAAGGAGATATTCTTGTTACAACAATGACCATGCCGGATATGATTCAAGCCATGAATAGAGCTGCTGCTATTGTTACCAATGAAGGAGGGATGACTTGTCACGCGGCAATTGTTTCAAGAGAATTAGGAATACCTTGCGTCGTCGGAACAACCAACGCAACATCTCTTCTTAAAAATGGACAAATTATCACAGTTGACGGCACCACTGGCACAATTTATAAAAATAAATTGACACGAAAAAAACCTACTGAAGCCACACATGCACAAGCATCATTAGAGTCTGTACCGATAACAGGTACTGGCGTAATGGTCAACATGTCTATCCCAATGAAAGCAGAAGAGGCGGCAGCTCTTCCTGTCGACGGCGTAGGGTTAATGAGATCAGAATTTCTATTCACTAATTGTATCAGGGAACATCCCGTCTCTATAGTTAAAGACGATCGCGATCAGGAGATAATTGACAAACTCGCGGATGGTATTGCAAAGGTATGTCACGCATTTTACCCAAGAAAAGTTATTCTAAGAACATCTGATTTTAAAACGAACGAGTATCGCGATATGAAAGGTAGTGATAACCTTGAACCCTACGAAAGCAATCCAATGATTGGATGGAGAGGATGCTCTAGGTATGTATCTCCAGAATACAAAAAGGCCTTCATATGCGAACTTAAAGCCGTTAAGAAAGCTCGAGACAAAATGGGGGCAAAAAACCTGTCTATGATGCTTCCGTTTGTCAGAACGGTCGAGGAAGTTCAAAAAATTACTAAAATGATGGAATCCGTTGATCTTAAAAGAAGCAAGGATTTTAAACTATACCTCATGGCAGAAGTTCCTGCTATCATAATCTTGGCAGCAGAATTTTCAAAGTACTGCGATGGATTTTCAATAGGTTCCAACGATCTAACACAACTTATAATGGGTGCAGATAGAGATTCTAAGACCCTTGGTAATATGGGATATTTTGACGAAAGAAACACTGCAGTAAAAGCCGCCATTAAATATCTCATTAAGATTGCTCACAACAGCGGCGTTACTGTTGGTATTTGTGGACAGGGACCATCAGTTTATCCTGAATTTACAGAATTTCTCGTCAGGGAGGGAATTGATTACATATCACTCAACCCAGACACGGTCATCAAAACAAAGAAAATAATAGCAGCCACAGAACAAAAAATTATTCTTGAACGCCTAAGGAGCATAGAAACAGACAACAGACAGGTATGAAAATTTATTGTTTGCTTACTCGCTGTCTTCAAGCCTCTTACTAATGCTACTAGCCTCCTCATTTGGTAGTAGCATGGCTTTTCCTTGCATAAACGGATGTTTCAAGCCCTCAACTATCTCGACATCATCCAACGTATGAAGCCCCCATTTCTCAGCAGTTCTCTCAAGCCCGAGGCGGACGTTGAGATCGTCAGGCTCTAAAACTATTGCCTTATATTTTTCGATGCCCAATTTCATTGCTGCCATTGCCCTATGGTGTCCATCGACAATGAGGTATCCCTTATTTCTTTTAACAACGATAAGAGGCTCGATGAGGCCTTTTTTAATTTCATACTGTCTCCCAACCAATTCATCCATATAGACCTCTTTTTGTGATGGGAGAACTTGTGTCATTGGAATGTCCATACTCATGATTTGAATTTTTATATCATTATGTGACTCGAGAAACGATTTTACAGATGTAACTTTAGAGGGTCGAATCTTTTCAATCTGCGAACGCACAATATCGATATTCGATATAATCCCAACAAGCTTTCTATTGCTATCGACAACAGGAAGATTTCTTATTCCATATCTAAACAAGATTCGAGTTGCATCGCTGATTTTCATTGATGGTACCGCATAGACAGTTCCGCGCTTTACAACATCACGCATAGTGGCATCCGGGCGATCGACATATCTTAGCAATTCTTTGGACGTTACAAATCCTAAAAGATACCCTCGCTCAGTAACAGGGAAACCATAAAAATTTGAATGGACTATCTTTTCTATGGTCTCCTTAACTGTCATATCCAAAGATATAGAAACTACATTCCTGACCATATAGTTGGCAACCGTCTCCTCATCCATCAAATTAACCACATCACATGTAGGATATATTGTCTACTAGGCCAACTATCATTTAATACTTACAGATAAGAGTTAAATAGTGTCTACTAATACATCGCCGCGTCACGCCCCGGTGGTGTAGCGGCCTATCATGGAGCCCTGTCGAGGCTCCGACACGGATTCAAATTCCGTCCGGGGCGCCATCCTTCTGTGGGAAGTATTATTGCCAGTGCGTAGTTATCATCCCTAGGGCTACATTTAGCGGGTAGATATCTCCGACGTCTTCGGATTAAATCAAGTGCACTGGTATTCATATATGCCCAGCGCCTCTAAGGACATATAAATAAGCTTTCTGCTCAGCCCCAGCCGAACGCTCACACTTCAATTTATCAAATCCTTATATCTCATAAATTTTACGTTATGATTTGCAACTAATTTCAACTACCAAATTTTTAAATAGATGTGCTCAAGCATCGATTTTCACATTAGAAAATAAACTTCAATAATGAATCATTCCCAAACAGATGGTATAAAATATCAAAATAAATGTGGAGGCGCGGATTACAAAGAAATCACCTCGATCTATTACAAACGTAACTCACTTCTGAGTAACACTGCCCGCAGATCGAGTAAACGCTCTTGATATGGTGTAGATGTGTACCTAAAGAAAGTTTATGCAGAGAATTTTAAGTCTTTCGGAGGCAAGGTCTCAGTTCCTCTTGTAAGAGGATACACAGCAATCACAGGCCCAAATGGATCTGGCAAGTCAAACATAACGGATGCCATCCTATTTGTTCTTGGCCCCAAAAGTTCGAAAGTTATGAGAGCGGGCAAACTTATTGATCTCATAAACAAGAATAATAAGGGGAAAAAAGCCAATTACGCCAAAGTCACACTCTATTTTGACAACACAGACAGATTCATTTCATGGAATACCGACGAGGTAAAGCTCACAAGAATAATTAAACCAACGTCAAATGGAGACGTATGTAGCTCAACATTTTATATAAACGATCAAAAGTCCACGATGGCAGAGTTTGACTCACTACTCACAAGGGCAAAGATCAGCGCTGATGGCTATAATGTGGTACAACAAGGAGACATCACTGATATTATCAAGATGAGCAATATTGAAAGAAGGCGCATCATTGATAACATTTCTGGCATATCAAGTTACAATTCAGATATTTTAAAAGCGGACAATGAAAGATACGAAGCGCAACGTAATATACGTGACTTAGAAATCATCACTAACGAACTAAAACAGCGTATTGATGAACTCGAAGTAGACATGAAAGCCGCCAAAAAATATATTGAAACAAAAAATAGTCTTGACGTCGCGGTCTCACAACTTATCAAAAGACAGTTGACTAATAAGGAGGAAGAATACAAGTGTGTGTCCGAAAACGTGAAAAATTTACAAAGACAAATAGATGAACTTATACAAAACAGAGATAGATTCAATCTAGACATTAAACGACTAGATACAGAAATCAAAGAGAAAGATACAGAAATTTCAGCACATGTCGGATCGGAATATAAAGAGATCAAAGACAAAATAGACAATGTTAAACTAAAAAAGGCTCTTGTTTGTGACAATATTGCTAGAGAAGAGAAACAAATAGAGCAATATAAAAATTCTATAAATAAGCAGACAAATGAATTTAAAAACTTGGAGACGAGCCTCGCAGGCTATATCAATTCTTCTGCCAACCTCAAAACAAAAATCAATGAAAAAGAAAACAGTATTGAAAACATCAAGGCTGTCATTGAACATATAAAAGATGAAATAAATGTTAATGAGGGAGAAAGTAGAGTCTTAGAAGCAAAGCTTGCCACAATCGAAAAAGGCATTGATTTAAAAAATAATGACAAACTTAATCTCAACAAAGAAAAGACAGAAGCAGAAATCTTAGAAGATGATGCCTCACGTACAATTGCAGAGTTGGAGACAACAATAGCCAATATTGATTTTGAAATTAGAGACAAGGAGTGGAATCTTCAAAAAATAAAAAAGGAGACAGATCCTGCATTGGATTTTAGTGTGCTTACGAACAAGATACACGATCTACGAATGCAAGAGCTAGATTTAGAGAAACAAGAACGCATCATTTCAGACCAAATTCATAGAATTAGTCAGGAGTACAATTCCATGACAGTAGAAAAAAATGTAACAGAAAAGCTTCTACATGGTAATAGTGCTGTCGCAACAATCCTAAGAATGCGGGATCAAGGCCTATTAAACGGGATCCACGGTACCATTGCCGAGCTAGCTACCGTAAAACCCGAATTCGAAATTGCATTATCAATAGCAGCAGGCGGAAAGATGCAAGCAATAATCGTGGATGACGACAAAGTTGCAGCCACTGCTATTGAAAAACTAAAATCAACAGGCCATGGAAGGGCAACTTTCCTACCTTTAAATAAAATGATTGAAGGTAAACCTCGCGCGAAGGCAATTACATCTGTAAAACAATCACTGGGATATGCTATAGATTTTGCTCATTTTAAACAAGAATACCGTGCAGCATTCTGGTATGTATACACTGACACAATAGTTGTCGAAAATGTAACCAAAGGAAGACAATTAATGGGAAATGTAAGAATAGTCACAAAAAATGGAGAACTTTTCGAATCATCTGGCGCAATAACAGGAGGTACGATTAAGGCTCCAATAATAAAATTTAATTCAGAATCCGAACTCAGAATAAATGAAGCAAAAACACAACTTAAAACACTAAACAATTCTTTGGAAGGAATAAAAGAAAAACTCAAGAGCATTAGAGATGCCATTAATTCAACTAGCAATAGCATAAAAAAGGCTGGAATAGGAAATATAGATCTTCAAGGAAAAATTGGAAAAATGGAAACAAGCATTAAAGCTCTCAAAGAAACTAAGATGCATTGTAAAGAAAAATTAGATACAAAAAAGAAAAAATACACGGAATCCAAGAATAAAAAAGTTAAGATCGAGAAAGATCTTATTAAAGTCACCATAGATCTCAATAATCTTATAAGTCAAAAAATTAGTGTGAAAAATCGTATTTTAGAAATCGGATCTAAAAACAATCACCAAAAAATCCAAGACACAGTGAACACCATATACGATCTTACTGATGAAAAAAACACACTCATAAACTCACTAAATTCACTTAGCCTAAAAATATCTGAATATAACAGCACCAAACACTTTCTCTTGAAAAATATATCAGAACTTCAAACAAAAATTGAGAGTGCGGAGTTAGCAATAACGAACAGCACCGCCGAAGCCACGAAACTCAAGGTCGAGCTAGATGCATTAAAAAGTATTGAGAATGAAACAGACAAAAGAATCGAACATCTTCAAAATGAGAAAAAAATGTTAGACAATTCTAGATATGAAGCGGTTAAGAACAGGGACACCGCTGTCAATAATATTGAAACAAAGTCTGGAATCAAATCAAACCTCGAAGTATCGTTGTCTGTAATATCCAAGCAAATATCAGACCTCAAAGGTAAAGAAATAATGATTAAAACAGACGCAGTGAAGACACTTCCATCTGAAGAAACCATAAAAAGAAATATAAAATTCTATGAATCCGCCCTACGAGAACTAGGTAACGTTAATTTACACGCAATCGACGATTATAACACCGTTAAAAAGAGACATAACGCTATTATGGGAAACATCAATAGATTAAATAAACAAATATCAGACCTCACAAGCTTGGTAAATTCACTTGAAAGCAAAAAGAGGAAATTATTTTTAGAAACTTACACAGAGATTGATAAAAATTTCAAATCAATTTACACCGACCTCTCCGGAGGAGAAGCTTTTATATCGCTAGATAATGAAAACAACCCATTCGAAGGAGGTTTAATTATTAATGCCAGACCAAAAAATGGGAAAATGTTAACGCTTAATCTTCTCTCTGGTGGAGAAAAATCACTCACTGCACTAGCCTTCATCTTCGCATTGCAGAAATATCAACCATCTCCCTTCTATATATTCGATGAAGTTGACATGTTTTTAGATTCCGTTAATTCTGAGACTGTTGCTAAATATCTAAAAAAGACATCTACGACAACTCAATTTATTCAAGTATCTCTAAGAAAAGTTACACTACGGCTTGCTGATTACCTCATTGGCGTAGTAAGACCTCCAAATGGCATTAGTAAAGTTATAATCCGGCCTAGTTTAGTTGGAGCATCTAAGCAAGAAGAATGTTCGGCATAAACAACCTCATAAAAATGAAGTGGACACATTGAGCTATAAATATGACAACAAACGAGACGCTAGAGCAGCATCTATTATTTTACAGATCACTAATATGCGATGATTCAAGCCTTGAAAGGATAGACAAATATCTCAAAATTCTAAGCGAAGCATCAGATTGTGAGAAAATGCAAAATCCAATAGATGAATCTATAAGGATAGCATTTCAACTCGTTATTGAAAAAAATTTTGATCCTTGGGCAATTGACATCAGCCAATTTGTTAGTGCATATTCTACAAAGATCAATAATAACAATTTTGACATTATAATTACAGGAAAATTTATTCTAATGGCCTGGAAAATTCTCAAAATGCAGGCCAATGCAGCTAAAATATTGTATGTCTATAATGGGGAAGACAAAGTCAAATCACTAAAAGAAATTCCTAAGTCAGAATCATCCATTTACGTTCCAAGTAACCCGCTAAAAATGTCATGTGCTCACACAGTTAAAAGGCCAATAACAATGGTTGAGCTTCTCGAAGCGTTTAATGAAGTAAAAAATGAACTCAAAGCACATACAAAGCATCCACCTGAGCAAGTTAAATCAAATAAATCAGAAATCGATAGCAAAATTCACGAAGAGATCAGCAAAAATGATGTCGATGAAATATGGAAACACATCCAGAAAATTGGTCTTAGCGTACTCTCTATCAATAAATTATTCACTAATCACATCGATAACAACATCACTGTATTCATTTCGGTACTTCATCTGGCAAGAGATGGAAAACTCTCTATATGGCAGGATGAAATCCCTTACGGAGACATAATTATCAAAGTTAAAATAGACCAAACACCAGAGAATAACAATACAAAAACCATTAAAGAAAGAGCGTTAACATGCACCCAAAAAGCGCAGTAGAAGCCGCACTTTTTTACGCATCAGAATCGATCTCAGCATCTGAGATCGCAAAGGAAATAAATATAACAAAAGAGGAGGTCGAAGACTCCATAACTGCACTTATCACCGAGTACGACGACAAATGTTCTGCTATAACCATCGTAAAAGTCGGGACAAGCTATCGCATGCAACTCCGTGAAGAATATGTAAAACTCGTAAAAAAATTCTCCAAAACGGAACTTTCTCAAAAAGAAACAAAAATTATAGCAACAATAGCGTACAACCAACCTATAATGCAATCAGAACTTGTTAAGAAATTTGGTACTGGGATATATGTCAATATTCGTGATCTTACAGATATGGGATTTATCAACAAAAAACAAATAGGGTCATCTTTTCAACTCACCACCACAAAAAAATTCTCTGAATATTTTGGAATTGAAAGTGTAAAAATAGAAGATATTCGCAAGTGGATTGAAAACAACGAAAAGAGAAACGTTCAAACATAATTGTGGATCTCTTTCTATATTGCAATTATCCTCTCTATTTTTCAGAATAATTTTATATAATATTACAGAATGGATCGCCGTCGATTGCTATGGTCATGCCGCTTAATCTACTAGAAAAGTCAATGGACAGACGTGTTTCCCTTCTTCTCAAGGATGGAAGAATTCTTGAGGGAAAACTTGCCGGATTTGATGAGTATATGAATATGGTTCTCGAGGAAACAGCAGAGCACACTATAACTGCAGAAGAGAGACGCCTCGGAACGGTCGTCCTCCGCGGTAATAATGTCGTGAGCATTGCGCCTATATAAGCTTCAGCAATTGCAATAAGATCAGCCAACTACAGGAAATCTCTAAGTAAGCACACCAGTCAAGTTACACTCGCACTGCTACTCTCGTGTGGTGTATTAAACAGTCGCAGGTTGTCAAAATCGGGAAGAAACTCCATCACAAGTAAAAGGCGCACCTGCAAGTTTCCTTCCATACACCGCCATAGCTTCTTTTATATATCTAGCCGCGAGAATCGACGTAATTCCCGTCAAATCTGCCGGAGGGCACACCTCCATCACATCGAATCCGACAAGACGGTCTCCCACAATATTAATCACTTTTTTTACATCTACAGGGTGTAATCCAAACGGTTCTGGCGTACCAGTTCCAGGAGCGAACGCAGGATCGATACAATCAATATCAAGTGTAACATAAATATGCTCACTTTTTACAGAATCCAATGCTTGTCTAATGGCCCACTCAATACCCCTTTCATAAATCTGATAAGCATCTATGTACGGCACTATTTCCTCCATCTCAAGCTCATCCTCTGATACAGAGCGTACACCCAAAACGAAGACATTATTAATACCCAAGTGTTCGGCAGCTCGTCTTGTGACACAAGCATGACTGTTCCTAACACCCATATATTCTTCTCTGGAATCTAAGTGTGCATCAAGCGAAATCAGTGCAATGCTTTTCCTTTCAAAGCATTGGATGATAGGGATATTACCCGAATGATCTCCCCCCATGGCAATTATAAATTTTCCATCTCTAATCGCTGGACCAACAGCAAATTTGACTTCACTGACCATATCATCAGGAATAATTTGGTCACTGCAATCCCCGTAATCATAAACAGACAATCTCCTCTGTCCACGTCCATGTTCAAAATGTGTCTGCTCAAAGTTGTAAGAAGAACGTCTTATCGCACTTGGTCCTTCTCTCGCCCCTGACCTAAAACAAGCCGTACGGTCATAAGGTATCCCGTAAATGCACACATCAGCTTCATTATAACCAGACTCTGCGTCTGCGAAAGACGTCCCATAGGACATTCTGCAGCCTCACAAAAGTTTCATTCTGTCCATAGCAACAATATACAAAATCTCTGCACCGGGCTCAAGAGAACATTCATGATCTTCATTAATCTCCATTGTCACTGTCTCATTTGTTTCAATATCCAAAATTGAAATCTCATTGCCATTTGTGTAGAGAACCTGTCCTTTTCTCTTATCTATCACTGGAACCTGACATTTTGTACTAACTGGGCCAACTAGAGATTTCTTCGCACCAGTGAAAATACTAGTCGCAACAATATTTGCCTTCGCAGATCCATGTTTACCTGGTTTTGATGTATCAATTGAAATAATCTTACAGGGCTCGTCATCAATATTCACATATCTGCCAACCTTTAGCTCCCTAATCTCTCTAGTTTCCCAATCAGCCATATCAATTCCCTCTCAAAAGCGCGCCTAAGTTTTACGATAAATCCTTAAAGAATGTTCTAAATTCAAACCACATACCATAACTTGCACGCACATGCCACTCGGGCACGCATCTTTGAAACTATATATAATACTTTTAACAAGCAAAACTAATCTTTATCTCTAATCGAAGCCAAGAGTAAGGATATTAAGCTAATAATTATCCCAATAAATATTGCAGAGTAAAGTCCATTCATAAAATTTGGAACAGTCAACTCTTGAAATCTAGCGCTACTTCCTGCACCAAATCTAAACGCTCCAGAAAATACCGCAATGCCAAATGCACTTCCAAAATATGCAACGAATGATGTTATAGCCGATCCTATGTTCCTCAATTTTTCTGGTGTGTTATAAATAATACGAGCTCCGACAGGACCGCCCGCAATTCCAAACTGAATACCCATAAGGATAAGCGTACTAACAAATGGCCACCTCTCTGAATTTTCTTTAACTGTAAACATTAAAATCATCTCTATTAACATAACCACGCAGCCTATAAAGGCAAAAAGTCTACGCTCGTTAAGCTTGTCTGATATTTTACCGACAAAAATACACAGAGGTAATGTGATAACGGCTGGTATCGACAGATATAATCCACTAATTATAGGACTAAATCCAAACATTTTTTCTGAATAAAAGGGTACAATGTATTGCAGGCCCATGTAACATGCGTTCATAAGAAGACATACAATAATCGCTGCGTTTAGATTTATACAATTAAATAAACTAAGATCAACAATAGGCTCAGGCTTCCTTTTGCAATGTATAATAAACCATATAAACGTCAAAACAGAAAATATCATTATAGCTGCTGTCGAGGCATCAATTTTATTGAATGGAATAGTTTGAAGAACATACAATCCTGACGTCAAAAAAATTAAGAGAAGAAGTGCACCTCCAACGTCAAATTTCTCACTAGACACCTTATCCCTAGGGATTGTATATAGCGCTATAAACGTCAATGCAATTCCAATAGGAACGTTTATGATAAACGTCCAATGCCACGATTGCATACTAGCTAATACACCTCCGATTGCAGGTCCAGCAGCGAACCCAGACGCAGAACCAAGGACAACTACCGACACCGCAAAACTCAATATCTTCATGGGCAAATGAATAGTGCATAACATGAGAGCCGACGATGCGAGCATTGACGCACCTATTGCTTGTATCGATCTTGAAACAATTAGAATAGTGAAATTTACAGACAACCCACAAAACAATGAACCAACAGTGAATATTACAAGTCCAGACACAAAGACCTTTTTAATATGACCTATGTCAGACAGTTTTCCAAAAATAAACATAAAACCTGCAACCAATAAAAAGTAAACAGTAGATATCCACGAAACAGTGCTTGCGTCAACACAAAAATCTGTGCTTATTGACGGCAAAATTATACTTACTATCGATCCATCAAGACCATCAACGAATGTTGCCACTGCCACCATAAAAAGAAGCAATGTTTGTTTCCTTTTGCTTATCATAAATCGCCGCTTAACCTCACACATTTCGTTTTTCGCTACAAACGACAGCCTGGAGACTTTTATCCCGTTTATTTGTAAATAACGATAGGGCTCATCTAACAAGAAATAAATTACATACTACGTCCTCGAATGAACATTACAATACCTGCCCTTCATAAAACTAACCTAACTCTGCAAATGAGATGTCAAGGGTAACTTAGTAAACAGGTTTGTACACAAGAAGAACACCGTCACCAAGAATATTCGAGCCTTCAAATTGAAGATAAAGTCCTCCTTTTTTCACCCACCCTAATCCATCAACCGGTGTAGGAGAATTTTTTCCACCAATTATAATATTTCCAATAAAAACAGTATATATATCAACAATACCAGCTCTAAAAAATGAAGATATCGTCTCCCCTCCACCCTCGACGAGAATACTCTTAATTCCAAGATCAAACAGTTTTTCCACTGCTTCTACAACATTAAACTCATTGTCACATCTAATAACTCTCGCATTCCTCCACGTTCTTTCACAACTATGGTCTGTAATAATTATGGTTGGCGCCAGTCCATTTAGCACCAATGCAGAATCAGGAGTTCTCCCATGTGGATCTATAACAACTCTCGTAGAACTTTCATTATAGGTAACACCCTTAACTGAAAGATGTGGATTATCTGCTATAATTGTTCCAACGCCAACCAGCACAGAATCAAATTCTTTTCTAAGAATCCTTACTCTTTGTATATCTTCTTGAGAAGATATTCTAACTTGCGTTCTATCAGATCCGGCAATCTTTCCATCCGCCGACATGGCACAATTGACATGTATAAATGGCCTCATAGTATCACTTGTATAATCATAACCGTTCACATGTTATCTTAAATCAAATTTTCAAACATAGCTCCCATCTGCAGATTCCATTTTAATGCTAAATATTTCATGCACACTAACTTCACATAAAACAGCGATAAATGCTAATAGTCAAAAGGAGACAAATCACCAATACTCGTATGTCCTGCCTCATACTATTAAGTACATTTTAAATCAGCCGTCATGTGACGAAACCCGAAGCATAGGTGCGAATGCCGGGATTCGAACCCGAGTTAGATGCTTGGGAAGCATCTGTCCTAACCCCTAGACTACATTCGCCTCGGTAAAGATACACGCCAACAGCACAACATCAAGCCACTAGCGACCAACCACCCTACCGTGCGTAGGGGGCATGTGTTATGATAGATATTAATATTGTTTCAATATAACAACACGCATTAACTGGGCTCGTGGTCTAGGGGTTATGACGTCGTCCTTACAAGGCGAAGGTCGCCGGT
>JAKSHS010000009.1 GCA_024399275.1 archaeon
ACCCCCGACCTACGCCTTACCAAGGCGTCGCTATACCTCTAAGCCACAGCGGCACCGGCGGTGCATGAGCATTTTGGTAATAAAAGTTTGTGAAAAAGTGTTGTGTTGTCTCTCTTCATGAGCAGAATGCAAGTTCATAATATGTTGAATGAGGAATAGAAATTAGAGCCAATTATTATTATTGTCATTTATCCTAATTGACTATGTGAAAAAAGAAATGAGTTCTTTTGATGTTCACTCTATAGTGAATGAGATGGCTCCTCTTACGGGGTCACATGTGGATAATATTTTTCAATGGGGACCAAATATTTTGTTTAGGATTAATGTTAGTGGTAGTGGAAAGAGAAATATATTTTTTAAAGAAAGGAAGTGGCTATATCTTCCAGAAAAAAAACCAGAAACACCGGATATATCACAATCATTCGCGACATTTCTCAAAAAGCACATAAATAACGCACGAATAGGAAAGATTTGGCAAGTAGGATTTGATCGTATTGTAGTAATGGAGGTTTTAAAGGCAAACCTTGATTATAAAATTGTATTTGAAATGTTTGGGGGAGGAAACGTTCTCCTTGTTCTGGACGGAAAAATTATAAACTGTCTCATATGTAAGTGCTTAAGGGATAGAAATATTAGGCCAGGTGAGACTTATTGTCCACCAAAATCAAGGTTCGATCCGGTTTTATCATCGTTTGAAGAATTTGCATTGGTAATAAATAGTTCAGAAGCAGACATTGTGAGGACATTGGCAACCAGTGTTAATCTCGGCGGACAATACGCCGAGGAAGTTTGTATTCGATCTGGAATCCAGAAAAATACAAAAGTCGCTGATTTAGGTAGCGACAATATAAAAAAAATATTTGATTCGGTAAAAGATATAACTTCACAAATGATAAATTCTTCATTTGCGACAGTTTATAGCGATGATACAGGAGTAATAGATGTTACTCCGGTTAATATGAGCATTTATAGCTGTTTCCGGACAGAAGCATACGATTCTTTTTCTCAAGCCATGGATAAATATATGGGCTATGTTGAAGAACGTACAGACTCAGAGATATTGAAACTTCAAAAGAGAATCACTAGACAAGAAGAAGCCGTTAAACAATATCGCGAAAGTTCGAAAGAATTGAAAGAAGAGGCAAACGCGATTTATACTAATTATCAGCAAATAGATGTGCTGCTCAAAGTATTGTACACCCAATCACAGAAACTTTCATGGGACAAATTAAGAGAAAGTGCCATGAAAATATCATTTGTTTCAGAAATTGATCCTTCAAAAAATGCTGTTACTGTCGTATTTAACAACCTTAAGATCCCACTTAATTACACCAAGAAAATAGATGCTAATGCATCTAGTCTATATGCACGCAGTAAGGAAATTTGTGAGAAAGCTTCTAGGGCAGATATTGCACTAAAAGAAAGTATAGAGGTCATGAATAAAAAACAAATTGAAAAGAATAACACTGAAGTCGTAGAGAAATTTAGACCGACCAAACGATTTTGGTTTGAGAGATATAAATGGTTTATTTTACCATCGGGTAGGATGGTCATCGCAGGGAAAGACGCTCACACTAATGATGATATTGTGAAAAAACATATGAAAGAGGAAGATGTCTACGTTCATGCAGATATTCACGGTGCACCATCTGTTATTTTGAAAAAAGGGAAGGAAGCACCTGGCGAGGATTTGAAAGAGGCGTGTATCTTTGCGGTGGCACATTCAAAAAGTTGGGTAGCGGCACTTAGTGATGGGAGTGCATATTGGGTATACACAGATCAAGTTAGTAAAACACCTCAAGCGGGAGAATTCGTTCCCAGAGGAGCATTTGTTATTCGTGGAAAAAGAAATTATGAATTTCGACTTCCCATGGAATTGGCAGTTGGAGAGATAAAATTTGAGGGAACAAGGAAAGTTATGTGTGGGCCGTTACAGTCGGTACGGAGACTATCCGACAAGTATTTTGTTATTCATCCAAGAAAAGATAGAACTGAAAAGACTGCATCTCTGATAGCGAGCGAGTTTCAGGTCCCAGAAGAAGAAGTGTCTAGGATACTGCCACCGGGAAATTCCGAAATTATCTCTAAAGTGTGGTCGGAAAGCGAAATAGATCAAACGTGAGATAGTTGGCGCTCGCGCCGGAATTCGAATCCGGGTCAAGAGATCCGCAATCTCACAGGATATCCAAGCTACCCCACGCGAGCCGACTGTTTAAAATGAGACTAAATAGGAATCATTCAAAGTTCGACATGTTTAATGTAACGAGTGACATAACCAGCTATACGATTTCGCATTGTAATTGAGGAGACGTCAGTTAGGCCGTCCACCATAGTTTTGTTGTCTTCAAAGTTATCATTGAACGCTTTTGGATACTTGCTAACCAAGTCAATTGCCACTCTCTTGATATACGTAGGTCTGATCCTTCCCATCAATTCCACCGAACGGTATGTGCTTAGTTATGCACCTTATTTAAATGTATGCAAAACTAAATTTGTTGAGGGGCTGAGAGGTATCTGCATTATAACTTTCTCGAGTGACCACAAGAAAATTTTCCTTCGGGGCAAATTCCTCTAACACACGGAGGACCTGCATTTTGGAATATGACAGGAGAGACTTTTTTACACAATGCTAACATTTGATCTGCCACGTCTCTGATTTCCCACTGCGCACGATTGCAACATCTAAGTGAGAAGAAGTGAAGAAGCTCTCTTGCATTCATAGTAACAGTAATGTTGGTTGTGCAGCCATTAGGAAGAAGATATCTTGCGTCTTCCACTGGAATTTCATCTTTGAGTGCGTTGTAAGATTGCCATATCTTTGTCATTGTATCTTCATACAATTTTTTAAGCTTTAAATTTGCACTTATTGTTTTTGGTATAACATACGATGGAGTACTCATAGAAACGTATCTTTGGCTTTGTTGGGAAAACGATGCGATACGATGCCTTACGAGCTGATGTGTGAACGACCTAGATACGTTGCATATAGAGAATGTGAATGATGCATGTTCAATAACTGAATGATGGCCCATATCAATAATTTTACTTAAAATATCACTTGAATCTTTCTTCTGGATAAGTTCTGCTGAAGGGAGACGAGAATAACACGATTCAGCTGCAGATGCACAAATTAGATCTGCATTTTGAGTATATGCTAGCAACTCAACTTTCATTATTTTCACCTTTATAATTCCATATTTCGGAGCAGATGCTATTAAATCTATTTTTGTCCATTATGTCTCTAAAGCGAATCTCCTTGACACTGTAATTTTTAAGCAATGATACGATCCCGGTGACGTGAGCGTCACCGACGACGACCACTACATTGTGAAACTTTTGTGCATAATTTTTTATTTGCTTCGTCATATGTGTGTCACGTTCATCTATCAATTTCCTTACGATAGTTGGATACTTATGACGCATTTCTATAGTCATTTTTTCTTCCCTTTCTAAGAATTGTTCGATTGGCATATTTTTTCTTCTATCTATAGATCCTATAACTGTTGAAAGAAAATATCTAATTTTTTCGTGAATTGGCATTTCCGTCCAAATGTCTTTTATCAAACTTTGTGTGTCCATATCTATAAGCTTAACATCTGCACCTATGAATTGAGCAATTTTAATGACGGTGAACATATCGTTTCCAACGTAGGACTTGCGACATCTTGCTGTTTTACTTTGACGTCTTATGATGCTACGGTACATCCACGAAGCTTTTTTTAATTCGTTTCGTTCTCCTGGCTCGTTTTTGGTGTTTATGAAATTATATCTTGTCTCATCTAGCTCCACTAGCACTGCATCTGGCCAAATGTATTTTATTATGAACTCTAGCGACTTAGAGATATCAAAAGTGTGATTTGTACCAACGATCGTTATCATATTATCTTAAATGGCTCGGTATTCAACATTTATTGGCATATAGGAGCACATAAATGAATGAATACATCGATCTTATTGAGTTAAGTCTTCCCTGTCTCTGCCGTTTTGGTCCATTGTTTCATCTTCCCATATATTCTTACAACATCTCTGGCCTCAACAGTACCTCTTAATACAACATGGGCACGAGATTTTATTGCATGAATATAACATTCCATGTCAGATAATACCAATACCTGTCCAATTAAAAATTCATCATCTGGCTCTGCACTAACACGTCTAGAATAGCTCTTATTATTGTGATTAACTGTTACTTTTAAACAGAGATTGTCAAATTGTTTGGCCCAAATTGTTTTAATATTTTCGGAGGAGGCTTTCTTTTTTCTTTGACCATTGCCAAGATCTAGTGAACACACTTTAAGACGTTCCCCGTTTTCAAGAAGAAACTCGTCGTTAACCATAATAATCTCCCCTTCTTCGACTTCTGTGGAGCTCGTTCTGGATGTTGAGCCATTACTAATTACAACTGGAATCTTGACACTTCTGGGGATTTGAATTGTTGTAGATTTTGTATGTTGGCAACCCTCGCATCGGAAAATTCCTTCGAGAAAATTTTTTCCAAGTCGTCCTTTAAGTACTCTATGTTTTGTACAACTGTCACAGTACAAACATTCGGTATAAACTTCTTTGGGAACGTTTTTTATCATTGATTTTCGCCCACTATCTTGTTTTAAACCATTGATCATGCCCTGGTATGACAACATCAGCATATTTTGATATCATTTTAAGACTCTCCTCTGCGAGATTTTTGCATACGTGAAGTGTTGGAGGTATGCGTCTTATAAAATTATCTTTTAATGGTATTGCGTCTCCTGCAATTACATATTTTTTATTTTTTCCGTTAACAAAAACACTCATGGACCCTAATGTATGTCCTGGAGTATGTTTAAGTTCCACACCTTCTGTTAATATTATATCTTTTTCAATAATCTCGGCATGAGGAATATTGTTGTTTTCTCCAGCATGGACAAGTATTCTTGCATTAGGAAATATGTCATTGTTGGATGTATGATCTGTGTGAGAGTGTGTTAAAATTACGACACTAACATCTTTTGCAGATACGCCAATATGTTCCAACGAAGACAAAATTACAAGTCTTTTATCATAGCTACTTGTGTCCACTACGATAATTTCATCTTTTGTCCTAACAAGGGTCGATGTAGAATATGCATTTAAAATTTCTCCGTTTTTATCTTTAGTAAGGCTCCCCACAACTAGAATATCCAATTGATTCATGCCAGATGAGTGTCGTATTAAATAATAAAATAATGCTGCATTATGGGATGGCAGTGTGTGACGTATGATATATCATCCTGAGCTTATTATCGAGGAGGAGGAAAATGTCTATCCCCCTCTGGAGGACAGTATACTTTTAATTGAATCTTTAGACATCAAAAAGGGAGAGCGCATTATCGAAATTGGTTGTGGTTCTGGAGTGGTATCCATACATTGCGCTATAAATGGGGGCATCGTTACTTCTGTTGATATCAACCTATTGGCTGTCAGATGTACTAGAAGAAATGCCTGGCTTAATGGTGTCGATATAAATGTCTATTGGTCAAATCTTTTTGAAAATGTCTATGGAGTTTTTGATACAATAGTTTTCAACCTTCCATATCTTCCAGTAGATGATGAGGGAGAACTTGCAAAGGCATGGTCTGGAGGAAAAGACGGGATAGATTCACTTTCAAACCTGATGTCGGAATGCAGCAAATATTTAGACTCAGGAGGAAGAGTGGTGGTGGTTGTTTCTTCCTTAATGAATCAGGAAAAATTGATTTCATTGTTATCAAAGTATAAAGTCAGAAAAAAAGGAGAATTGCCCCTTTTTTTTGAGAGACTGGAGGTTCTGGAGATTATCCCATAAGTTTTTTAATTTCACTGACTAAAATCTCATTGACTTTTTTTCCATCGATTTTGCCTCTTAGCTTTTTCATAACAAGCCCCATGATTGGCTTAATCGCTGCAATGCCGCCTTTTTCTCTTATAAATTTTTCGCGTTCTTTTACAACTTGTGAGATAATTTGAATTGCATCGTTTGAATCAATTGTCAATAGTCCACACTTGTTAACTGCGATCTCTAAATTCGTACCAGCTGCCACTTCTCTTAAAAGACTCGGAATTGCTTCTTTTGCAAAACAATTTTTTTTCAACATTTCAAATATGTTCATTACAAGATCGTCCGAAAAAGAAACATTTATGCCTTCATGCTCCAGCTCACCATATACGTTTAAAAACATAGTCACAGCGATTGGTATCATTCTGTATTTTTTTACAACTTTCTCAAAGAGGTCAGCGTTGCCTTGATGAATAATTTGTTTTGCCTGTTGTGTATTAAGCCCATATCGCAATACTAGACGTCTTTCGGTTTCATCGGGAAGTTCTGGTAATTTATTGCGGATTTCATTCATTAATTTTCTTGTAATTTCAATCGGAGGGACATCTGTCTCAGGATACATTCTTGATGATCCAGGGAGAGGTCTGGAGTATCTTGATGTTCCATCAGGGAGAGGATCGCGTGTTTCTTCTGGTATTTCGCTTAATGCAATGTTTGCTCTCTCTATAACAACCCTTAACGCATCCTTTGCTTTCTCCTCTTTACTAGCACAAATAACGAATGAATCAAATTTCTCAGTAATTCCAAGACTTTCGTTTATTTTGCTGACGCATTCCTTATCAATACCATAGTTTGGTAGTTCGTCAGAGTGTAGAATTCCATTAACACCTTTTGTTTTTGCTCTTTGTGCCATTTCTGATCCGAGACGAAGAGTGCCATTGCCACCATTCATTACCCCGGCAAAGCCTGGAAGACATGCAGCAAGAACCTTTCCCCCGTCAGAAATTATGCCTTTGATAATTTTAGATTTACAATTTTTGAAAATGTCGGTAACGTCTATGGTTTTGAAGGGAACCTTTTTGACCTTTCTTTCTACAAGTATGTTTTTAATGTCGAGGAGCATCTTTTGTCTGTTGACTTCATTTTGGACATAGAGTGGGAGAAGTTTAAGTTCTTGGATTCCTTTGATTTCAACACGGGCACCCCCCGGTATTGAAATGTTGAGATCTTCTCTGATTGTTCCAATACCACGCTTGACGTTTCTTGTCGCCCTAAGATAGGTTCCAATTTTAAGGGCAACTTCCATACATTCTTCTGGAGTTTCTATGTTTGGCCCAGTGGCAACTTCAATTAATGGGATGCCAAGTCTATCTAAACGATACGTGATTTCTTCATCTGTCGCTTTAATTTTACGGCAAGCATCCTCTTCTAAACATATTGAAATGATTGGGATCTTCTTTTCGTTGACAATAACTTCACCGTTGGTAGCAACTAATGCAGTTCTTTGAAATCCTGATGTATTCGAACCGTCTACAACAATTTTACGCATGAAATGAACTTCATCAACAACACGGGCCTTCACCATCTCTGAGAACATGAGAGCTATTTTCATTGCTTTGGTGTTGACTTCATGTGGTGGTTCTTCATCTAACTCAACAAGGCAGCTAGATTTTGGGACTGATTGATATCTATATCCATAGTTTTTCTGAAATTGTACTAGTGCTGCTCTATCAATTTCTCCCGTTTCACTTGTTGTTGGTCTAAGTTCGCGGTAAATTGAGCCGTACCCCTCGTCAGAAAGACAACTTTTGCACGAGCAAAACAATTTCTCGGTGTCTAATTGTTGATGTACTTCAATTCCACAGATGAATTTATCTGTCATTAAAACACCCTCCTATTGCTGAACTCTCGGCATAGAGGAGTTTTCATGATTTCTATTACTTCGTCTTTACTATAATTTGCGAGCACCCATGATAGCTTTACATACGCAGTCTCTGGTAGTATGTCGAAGACTGATACAATGCCGGCACTGGCGAGGTCTCGGCCTGTATTGTAAACGTTCATGTTTGTCTGCCCGTTGATGCATTGAGATGTCATGATAACTATTGCTCCATTTTTAATCGCTTCTCCGACAAGAGGAGCCATGGTGTCACTGACATGACCAAGGCCAGAGCCCGCAATGACAATTCCTTTACTTTTCATAAATACATCTCTGAATACGTAAGGATTCATTCCTGGATAGTATTGTAGAAGAACTGTAGACATTTCCATACCAGTCCTAGCAATTGCTCTTGACTCAGAAATTAACGGGAGATCCATGTTGAATGTTATATTTCCGTATTTATCGATATTAGCGGCTGGTTCTATGTTAATACTTTTAAATGCATCACGCCTAGAAGTATGCATTTTTCTTACTCGTGAACCAATATGAACAGCAAAAGAATCATCACTAAGTGTGTCATGCATTACGACATAAACCCCAGATTTTCCAGATTTAACACAAAATTGAGCACATGCTATCAAATTAGCTGGCGCATCTGATGATGGCCTATCAGATGACCGCTGTGAACCAACAAGGACTACTGGTTTGGGAACATTTCCAAGCATGAATGAAAGTGCAGCGGCAGTGTATCCCATAGTGTCTGTTCCGTGAGAGACAATTATTCCGTCTGCACCGTTATTGATCTCTTCCGCCACTGCTTTCGCAATTTCTTGCCAATGGGAGATATTCATATTTTCAGAAAGTACAGAAAACAATACCCTTGCACGAACATTAGCAATTTTGTTTATTTCAGGAACGGAATTAATCATATCGGATGCAGAAAGGGTTGGATGAACCGCACCAGTTCTATAATCTACATATGATGCAATTGTGCCACCAGTGCTAACAAGAACCAATGTAGGGAGGTTTTTATTCTCCTTAATCTTGGCTTCAATTTTCTGATTCGTAGTTATGGGTTTATCAATTATTTTAATTTTCGAATCTTGATCGACTCTGATTCCAATGTTATATCCATTTGCTACCTTTAGTATAATAACGTCTGGAGCGCTGAGATTCGGATGTGGCATTATAGTTCCTACGTATGTCATTCCATCTTTTTCTATAGATATTTTAGAATTCTCAATTATTCCAGATTCTTCCAATCTCTTAGACAGATCAATAGAGTAACTCATGTTGCTCGGGCAGAAGAGTTGTCAAAGTTTAATACCTATCGTAATACAGAGCTGTGTTGGACGATCTCTCAAGCTAACGAGAGGGGAATGTGATGCGCGCCGATACATTCAGTATAAAAATAAAGTGGAAGTGGTTTGCCAAGAATTCAAAACTCGATCTTTTAATCAGTCCTCTTCTTTTTCAATGGAAAGGCAAGCACAAATGGACGCTAAGACCATCAATGCGAATGCCAAAAGCCACAGGCCTTGGAATTGTGCGACTGTATTATTTGTTACTATGTATCCAGACACAGTTATCAGAACAGCACCACCTGCGAATGTGAACAGGTTAAGCGCAGCCGTTGCGGTTCCGGTCATTGCGACAGGATAGAGTTCCTTAATCTGTGCGTATGATACAATGTAAGCCCCTCCAAGGAATCCGATAAGGAAGTTAATGACACACTGGACAGGAACGTTTGTAACGACTGTGGTCTCTGTGCATGTATATAGAATCACAGCCCATACAATAGTGTATCCAACTGTACCTATAATCAAAACCTTTCTTCTTGACTTGAGAACCGAATCAGAAATCTTTCCAGATAGGGGGCATCCAAACACCATACCGAGACCAACCATCATTAGGATCATGGAGTAAGTTTCCTTTGACATATCGAACTGACTGTAAAATGATCCTGCCTGCGATGCCTGCCAAAGCATGATAGTTCCGTACGTACAGAAAGACCATATGGCGAGAGGCCAAAACTTTCTACCACTGGTAAACGCGAGTTTAAGTGCCTCCATGGTACCCATTGTAGCTGAAGTTGAATCTTTTATGGGCTTTCCTGTCTCTTCTGCCACAATTTCTTCCACACCAGGAAGACCTATTTCATGGGGATGATTCCTTACAAGAGCGTATGTTGCAACACCTATGACTGCTGTGACTGCTGCAAGGACGAGATATGTATTAGCCATCCCTATAAGGTCTATCATAGCAATCATTGGATATGCCGCGGCTATGCCTCCAACATTACCAATTAACAGTAATATACCGCTCATTGTGGCGAATTCATCCTTTCTAAACCAGACAGCCAGAACCTTCATGATCGGTATGTATATGACGGCTGCACCAATACCTATTACGAATTTGCCTGCAACCATAAGGTCAAAGCTCTTGACACCATCCATTGCAGACACAGCGCAAAGGATCGAACCGCATGCCAGGAGTATTATAAACACCGACGCTGCCTTTCTTGGACCGAATTTGTCGGTCAAGATACCACTCGGTATCTGCATCAACATGTACGCATAGAGATACGCGGACGCCAACAGTGCGACTGAGGTGGGACCTACGTTGAACAGTACCCGTATGTCCTCGGACACAGCGCCACCGGTCGTCCTGTGGAAATACACGAAGAAGTAGGCGACGGCCAGCATGGTAAATACTGTCAACCCATACCTGCGCACCCGATTCTTCTGATCCGTAGTTATAGTCATTAGGATTTCCTCCATCAGATGGACAAAGACCTCGGATAATCCTAGGTTGCCAATTGATATAACAAATATATATTTAAAAGCACGAACATGTTTTAGTAAGTGAGTTAGGCTGTTGAATGATGTGCCGATAGAGATTATTTAAAATTGTTACGGAACAAAATCTTAGCTTTCATATATGCTAATTTTATATATGGTGCCATGCAAATTGTAAAGATGCTCGTAGATAGACACATCGGAGAATCATCTGAAAACTGTATATGCTGCGAGCTGCTACCTATGGACATTGGTAAGAAGGCAAGAACAGAGGTTGTTCGGTGCTCTTCTATAAATCATAATTCTGGACATTCACTTATTAGGATAACTGATGATGCCGTACACAGCATAGATAAATTTATTTGGAGCAAACCTGAAACAGCCGAAAAATGCTCAATTGTAAAAATAGGATATAATCAATATCTAGCCGCAGTCACCAATAACAATTGTCAATTAGCACATTTTATTACTGAATCTGGATGTTTTATGACGTCTGCTACCTTTAATCCAAAAGTAGATTATGGGTATATTTGGACACTATTAAGTCCAAATTCGACATGTATTGCGAATTTGACGAACAGAATGAGAGATGCCGGATATATTGTTAGAAAAATATCATCAAAAAATCTCAACATGGATCTTATCCTAACGGGAAAGCAAGATGAAGCCTTAAAATATGCGTTCGACACCGGGTACTACGACGTACCGAAAAAAGCCATAACTGAAGATTTATGCAAAGTTCTCGGTCGGTCTAAATCGACAGTCTCAGTTATGCTGAGAGACGCCGAAAGAAAAATCATTGGTTTGTATCTGGGGCTGAACATCGGTTCAGCCTCGGACCACTAAAGTACGAAAATTGCCTATCTTCTATAGTTGACGATAGCATCAACCATTGCGCGGACGTTTTCTTGTTTAATCAATGCTGACATACCGCAACCGGCAGAGATTATATTGAATCCCGCATCAGCGCTACGGATTGCCGCATTTCTGACATCCTCAGGCGTTCCCATTAGCAACGGCTTGACAACTCCGACATTTCCTACAAGAGCTGCCCTTTTATTTGCAAGCTCTACGGCTTTGTAGGGATCTGTCTTCTCTTCAAGTGAGCAGGCGGTAGCTCCAGAGGCGATCATATTTTCTAGCATCGGAAGCATGTTTCCGCAGATGTGGAGAATTTTCATAGTTTTCTTCAAGGGTTTGTACACCCTCTTGAGATTTGGAAGTGCATATTCGTCGAACATATCTGGTGGAATCATATCCCATGACGCTGTTGGCTCAGACATCTGTACACTGTCGATACCTATCGTCTCAACGTGTTCCAACCACATTTTCTCATAGTCGGCTGCATAACCAGAAAATTTCTTTGCCATGTCAGGTTCAGTAATTGTCCATAGGATCAAATTCTCTGTACCGACGAGATGACCGGCGATTGTAAACGGACCTGTCACTCCGAGGAGTGTAGGAAGATCCTCCTTTCTCTCTTTAATGATGATACGAGCTGCCTCTAAAATCTCCTTATTTCTCGGAATTTTCAGCATCTCCTCCGGACTCATGAGTTCCAAGTCTGCGTCTGGATTGTCCTTAAATGGATTCGATTTTACCATTGGCGTTGAATTTTTCTTACCTAAATCGATTCTGCACCCTAGCGCCTCTGCTTCGTAAGTAAGGCAATAAGGCACTCTCACAGATTCAAGACCCAGAAATTCGTACGCTCCAAGCGCGATTTGTGCCATTTGCCTACCGCTCGTGTGGGCTTCTGGCCACCACGCTTTGACGTGATCCATGAGTTCCACTGTCGCGGTCGTAGTCATACCGCAGACTGGTGGTCGGTCGGTTTCTTTGCAGTGCATAGCCTCTAAGAACCGCTCCCTTGGCGTAATTACCATGTGTTCTACCCTCTCGGTTTCCCGAAGTCCTTGTCCGTATGCAGATCGATATGTTCATAAATAACGAGTAGTACGAATATGTTCGAAACAATACTGTATTGATGCGATGTGTCTCACACAGTTAGATTTTTGGTAAAGTGGACAAGTTACGGAACGTAAAATAGTTCTCTATCAATTTCGATAACTTTTACTTTTTCACCTATCTGGGAATCTGGGGGAATACGAACATCCAATATGGAATAATCTCGCGGATGTAGGATTTGTATTTCATTACTAGACACAGATACTACGACTGCTTCGGCGATTTCTTCTGTTTCTGCAATGATTTTGACAGATGGTGTAGTCGATTTTTTTATAAGGAATTTATGAAAATTAGAGAGATCTATTGCCTGAATCCCAATTGGCCCAATAGAATCAAGTTTGCATGCGTGATTATTGTGTAAAATAATGTCGCCTCTTCGATAATTTGGAATCCTGACGAGAAATGTTGTACGATGAATCTCTCGTCCGTCGGGTGTTGAACCAATCAAGGATGCAGATTCTTTCATCTCGACATTGTACATATCCGAAATCTTACGCGCAATGGATTTGCCTAATGAAGATGAGGAAATGTATACATCTAGTCCACCAGGGACGTGTTGGATTTTACTAATGAATAATTGATGATTTGTCTTTGCACGGGCTTCTACCACATTTTTTATCCATGTGATAGTTTCGCCGTACAAATCTTTGCAAAATTTTCTTTTTCCAGAACGTATTTGGATGATTGCTTCGTAGTAATTTCCAAGCTGCCTAGAGCATCTTTTGCACATGGAATTTTTGATACGAACTATAGTGCTACTTTCGGCTGATCTGATGGATCCTCTGATGCTGATGTCTATCTTCATAACGATAACAAATGTCCTCTCATCATGTTTTTCAATAATGGGTGTTACCTTGACTATTTTCGACGTGGGTACGACTTTGACGGTATTAAGTACAACATTTGTGATAACTTCACTTTCTATGCTTTTTACCCAATTATTTTTGACTAGATAATCACCACAATTGACACATTTTGAAAGGTCCACGTGATGTGGTAATTCTGCTATTTTTTTCCCTTCGAGAAAACAGTCTATGCAAAGGCCATCGACAATGTTTTCGTCTTCAACACTACAGTTCACGCAAAAAGTCAGTTTCTCACAACCATCCTAATATATTGCGGCGAATAAGATTTGTGATTGGTGCTTTAGATAATGCTCAGGTCTCGCGCATGTATTGTATGACAAACTTGCCTGTTGTTGAAGTATGGTCATATATAAACGAACTTTCCTGGGTTAGGCTCAAAAATATATCCATTTTCATTTAACCACTCTATAGCTTTCTCTATTTCCGATCTGGATAATTCCCCTTTACACACGTTGATCAATTCATCAACTGTAAATGCACGTCCCTCATTTTCCTTAAGTACCTGTTTGACTGCATTATTAGCACTCATAATGCTCTTTCGTTGTCGATGGTTAAACTGACCCAAATTATCTACATCGTAAGAGTCGTCTGAACGCAGGATGGAGTCCATATAGTATTTGACAAGACATATGGATCTTTGGGCATCTATCTCTTCAACAGTGTTAGATAATCTTGACTTTGCAGATGCTTCCGACAGACGAATATATGCTTCTAGTTGTCTTACAGTGATCGGAACGGATTTTTCTACATTTTCCCCGAGCTTTCTCATGTCAAGATAAGCTTCTTCGATCATATCTCTGGCTTTCTCTGAGAGTATTGGAAAATAGTTTCGTTTTGCATATGAGACATATTTTCTGATAGCATCAGCCGAATAGAGGGGCCGGACGGCATCTGTTACCTTTAATATTTCGTCACATCGACTGTCCTGAATTTTGTTTTGGAGTGTTCTAGCCTGTCCTCGCATATGCGTTTTTAAAATATATTCTGTAATGTTTTTGTCGTTATCACTGTTTGGATGATCATATTTTACAAAGATAAGGTCGAAACGAGACATTAATGCTGGAGGAATATCAATTTGCGAAACTATTCTTTCTCTTGTGTCAAATCTTCCAAATTTAGGATTGGCTGCTGCTAAAAGTGCACATCTACTTTGGAGTGTAGCATTTATGCCAGCTTTTGCAACAGATACTCTTTGAGATTCCATCGCTTCGTGAAGAGATGACCGATCTTGTGTGGACATTTTATCCAATTCATCTATACATGCAAGACCTTTGTCAGCAAGAACAAGTGCTCCCGCCTCTAACGTCCATCCGCCTCCACCAAATTCATCTTTAACAGCTGCTGCGGTGTTGTGAATGACAAAACCATTTCCTATGAACGCGTGTACTGTTTCTACAGTGATGTCATATACAAAATCTGGGAGGTTGTCGGTAATAATCTCAATTTTAGATATTGGTATAAAGCGCATGTTATCAAGGATAACCGCTGCCATATCGCCAACTTTAAGATTTTTTGCTTCTATCCAACCGAATCTTATCCCCTGCATTGCCTGAATCTTAGTTTCTGCTGTGAGAACTAGTGATGTTGGACCTGCAGTTATTTCATATAATGTCTCAGGAGTCTTTATCTTCCATACGTGTGAAACTGTGATATACCTTACTCCAAAGTCCGCGAATGACTGGATCTTTATGCCACTAACAGCCTGTCGCCAAACTCCATGTTCATATTCTTCAGGATCTACCATTAATGAGTTTACGAAGTTGCCAATCAATTCGACATGTCCTTGATCATCAACGATTGAGGTGTTTGCACTTACGCACAAACCTGCCGCAGATGCCGATTTTCCAGAAGCGTAAATTCCTCTTGGTGCTAGATGGCTCATATAATTGAGAATTTGAGATTTAGCGACACCTGGATCTCCGACCATCAGTATGTGAATATCACCCCTGAGAATTGAGCCGTCATCCATTTCTTTTCGGGTTCCTCCGAATAATTGTAGAGCGACGCCCTGCTTTTCTTCAGTCATTCCGTAGACGGTTGGTGCTATAGATTTGATAAGATTCTCAAAAAAGTTTGGGTCTGTTGCCATCTCTTTGATTCTTTTTATGTCATCGGTATTTAATTCTACTTCATCAAATTCATGTTGTTCAGATTCTAACGAGTTAACGTCGAAAAATAGATCAAATGTTGTAAATTTATCGGACACCTTCTCTGCCGGTCTAACAATGCCATTAACTGTAACTCTGTCGCCTGGTGTAACTTTCCCAGCTATGTCATCGTCTATGATACAGTTGATTCTTTCAGGTTGTGTACCTCCCTTTAGACTTTCTGGGTTTTCTTGAATTTCTATTTTCTGTGTATCAGAATATATTGAATTGACTTCATCAAGCACAAATTTTGGCGCAGATTGTCCACATTTTTCATTCGGACATGCCGACGGTTCTGTAATTTGCATCCTTTTCTGAATTTGCCAAATTTTTGAACCACACCTTAAACATTGGAATAGTGCATTGATTATTCTAGGCTTTGGCAAAGTGGTTTTTTTCACTAGACCGTCAATTGATATAAGCTTTCTAAGGTGCTCATGCCTAATGTCACGAATATCTACATGCGCGTCTTTAGGAAGTTCAGTAATTCGGAGATTAATGTTTTCTCCCAGATCCCAATTTACAGAGACAATCCTTCGGATCATATCTTGACCTATTTCAAGACACTCATCTGGTTTTTGAAGAAGATATTCCGCGAATAGGCCGTCGATCATATCGATGTCATTAAAATTTATGAAAATACTTCTTTCCTGAGGAAATTTATCCTGGATCTCCATGAGTCTTGTGCGATATTTATCCATACTGAAAACTTCGTCCCATCTTGTGGCAATATCTATACTTTGAATTGAGTCCAATTACAACATCATCCCCGTAAAATCTTTATTTTTGCATTCGTCGTCTACCCACCATACCCAGCCACCTTTTTTGAAGGACACTTCACCCTTTACTGCCCCAACCTGTTTTAATTTAGACATTGTTTTGGCGAAATCATCGGGACATTGGTAATCAAAAAGCTCCTTTAATCGCATCTCAACTTCTGTTGTGGATAGTTTATCGTCGCCAAATACCATCCAGATATACTTCACTATGTTTTCAAATTCCATTGCAGGGGCTCCTTAGCGCAATATATCATTAAAATTTATGTGTCATGTGTGTCAGATGAATTTTCTATGTAGAGATTGCCGTTTGTAGGTTTGTAGATTCCTTTTACTGTTTTAAAACGATCACTTGCCTATTGCAGCATTGCTAGTAATTATTCGAAGTGTGAAATTGTTATGTCTTACACGCTATAGACGAATGGGCAAAGCTTTGATTAAGATGTATTTGTAAGATATGATTGGGAAGCAAGTCACATTGTGACCGCTTAATTTTAGTTAGGGATTACAGTATATCAGATATGGCAGTACCATTTGAATCAATCGACGATGTAGTGGTTGAATTATTGCGTATGGCGAACACGAGACTTTCTCGTGATATTGGATGGGCTATTGAAGCGGCAGCTGAATGGGAAACAAATAACGTTGCTCGTTTTCAGATGGGAGCAATTATGGACAATATCAAAAAAGCTGAATTTCTCGGCAGGCCAATGTGTCAGGATACTGGGATACCTGTGTTCTACGTTTCTGGAAATTTTGATTCTTCAATCGAAAATTTTATTAAAAATGGCGTTAGAAGAGCGACTGCTGAGATTCCTTTAAGACCAAATACTGTGGATCCACTAAGTAGAGAAAATATGGGAGATAATTTAGGTGAAGGCATGCCTATAATTCATTACCGACCGAATAGGAGTGACTTTACAGAAATAACTTTATCGGTTAGAGGGGCCGGATCGGAAAATATGAGTAGGGTTGCTATGCTTGACCCGTCCGAAGGGATCGAAGGAGTTAAGAAATTTGTATTAGACTCTGTTCTTAATGCTGGGGGATGTCCTTGCCCACCATCGGTTATAGGAGTTGGAATAGGCGGCACAATAGATACGTGCATTGAAATGTCTAAAGAAGCAATTTTGGAGCCGTTAGGTAAGGAAAATGAGGATCTAGTTTTAAGGAAAATGGAAGAAGAACTATTTGTGAAACTTAACTCTAGTGGTCTTGGACCAATGGGATTAGGTGGCTCGACGACGTCTCTTGGTGTTAAGATAAAAAAAGCCAGCTGTCACACTGCAAGCTTGCCGGTAGCCGTAAATATAGGCTGTTGGGCAACGAGAAGGGCTACAGCAAGAATATTATCTAATAACATGGTTGAGTATGTGCAGGATGGGGAATGATAAGAGATCTGTTTACGCCACTGAGTGAAGAAGATGTTTTTTCTCTGAAGTTAGGAGATGTTGTGTATCTTAGCGGATCGGTCGTTACTGGAAGGGATAAGATGCATATCCGGGCTGCAGAGTACATAGATAAGGGAGAGTCAATTCCGACTAAGCTGAGTGGTGCTGTTCTTTATCATTGTGGCCCTATTATGAAGAGGGATAATTGTAACACTTGGCATGTCATAGCTGCAGGCCCTACAACTAGTTCCAGGATGAATCGTTTCGAGTCCAAGATAATTTCATTTTTTAATATTCGTGCAATTATTGGAAAAGGAGGGATGTCGAAAGACGTTTTAAGAACTATGAAAGAAAAAGGTTGCGTATATCTCGCTGCAACTGGTGGAACCGCTGTGTCTTTAGCAGAATCGTTGTGTAAAGTAGTGGACGTAGATTGGCTTGATCTTGGCATGGCAGAGGCTATGTGGAGATTTGAGGTTAGTAGATTTGGACCGTTTATCGTTGCTATTGACGCTAGTGGCGGGAGCTTGTATGAAAAGGTTAGTGCCAGTCTTCGGATGTAATTTTTATGCTGATATTGCACTAGGTCTTGTTATCGTTGAAGCTGGGCGTGCTTCTTTAGTCTAGCTTGGTTGGCCGATTCGTTATCGTTATGTTTTATCTGGTTTGTCTGGAATACAAAGCTTATTGCCGATAGTACGCGCAGACAGTAAGATATTTCAAATAGTTTGCAGTGGCGAAGTCATTTGGCAGTGTTGGAATGAATCGTGCCACTAGGATGTATAGTAAAGATGAGATAATGGGGTTGATGGAGCCATTGATCTCCACGTGGTTCAATGAAAAATTTTCGACTCTTTCGGAACCGCAGGCTCGTGCAGTTCCAATAATACATGAAAGAAGAAATGTTCTCGTCTCGTCCCCCACCGGATCTGGAAAAACGCTCACGGCGTTTATGAGTATAATTAATGAGCTTGTTCGTTACGCGTCAGAGGGGAAACTGGAGGAAAGGGTGTATTGCATCTATGTCTCCCCATTAAAGGCACTTGCAAATGACATAAGTAAGAATCTTAGCACTCCATTGGCAGAGATGAAAGAAGTTGCCGAAAGACGCGGTGTAAGATTTCCAGACATACGTGTTGCCGTTAGATCAGGAGACACTTCACAGTATGAAAGACAGAAGATGGTTAGGCACCCCCCACATATTTTTATTACTACGCCGGAGTCTCTGGCGCTGGTATTAGAGTCTCCGAAGTTCAGAACAAGCTTTAGAAATATAGAATGGTTAATTCTTGACGAAATACATGACGTCTGCAGTTCTAAAAGAGGAGCTTTTCTTTCATTAACAATTGAACGTCTTCAACAATTTTGCAGTGATAAGTTCACACGTATTGGATTGTCAGCAACGATGGCACCTATTGAAGCAATATCAGGGTATCTCGTAGGCGCAGATGAATCTGGAATAAGAGATGTAACCATAATCGAGTCAAGCTCCAAAAAAGTACTTGATTTAAAAGTTGTCTGTCCAGCTGAAGATATAACAACGCTGTCATCGGACGTTGCAAGCTCAATGATGTATGATGTGCTTAAGAACTTGATTGAAACTCACGATACGACATTAGTGTTTACTAACACGAGGTCTGGAGCTGAAAGTGTTGTATATAAGCTTAAAGAGCGTGGATTGGATAATATCGAGGTTCATCATAGCTCTCTGAGTAGAGAGACTAGACTCGATGTTGAAGAAAAGTTGAAGTGTGGAAAAGTTAAGTGTGTTGTATCTTCCACGTCCCTAGAGTTGGGTATCGATATTGGATCTGTTGATTTGGTGTGTCAAATTGGTTCTCCAAAATCCGTTGCTAAAGGACTTCAGAGAATAGGAAGAAGTGGACACAGCATGGGTAGGATAGCGAAAGGACGTATCTTGATTTTTGACCCTGATGATCTGGTCGAGTGTGCGGTTATGTGTCGTGCAGCGCATAATAATAACATAGATCGAGTTGACATACCTGAAAATTGCCTCGATGTGTTGTCACAGGCGATTGTTGGGATGAGTCTTAGTACTCGCTGGAACATTGACGATGCGTTTAAACTTGTTCGCGGGTCGTATTGCTATCGTAATCTCTCTAAAATGAAGTTTTTGAACGTATTAAGGTACCTCGGGAGCAAAGATGAGTATGAGGGAGTGTATTCTAAAATTTGGTTTGATGAGGAGGAGGGAGTGTTCGGGAGAAAAAAAGGATCAAAAATGATTTATTTCATGAATATTGGAACGATACCGGAAGAGGCGAACTATCGTGTCATGTCTAATCACGGATCGGCAGTCGGAGAGCTATCTGAAAAATTTGTTGAAAGACTTTCACCGAGAGACATATTTGTTCTTGGAGGAAGATCATTCGAGTATATTCGTTTGAAGGGAATGACAGCTTATGTTAAAGAGGCGACCGGAAAAAAGCCAACTGTTCCATCATGGGCTGGAGAGATGCTTCCAAGAAGTTTTGATCTTTCTATGAATGTTGCTGTATTTAGGGGCGAGATAGCCAATAGTCTTGACCGTAATGAAAATGACCTGGTACTCAGACTTAGCGAATGTTTTGACATAGATAATGGCTGTGCGAGGTCAATAGTTTCATATTTTAGAGAGCAAAAAATGGTGTCGGGTTCTATTCCCGATAACAAAGATTTGTTTATCGAGGAGTATATTGATCCGTCAGGAAATCAGAAACTAATTTTTCATTTTCCATTTGGAAGAAGGGTTAATGATGCACTTTCAAGAGGGTATGCTTATGAAATTTCCAATACAATAGGTGTGAACGCTTCGGTTACAATATCTGATGATAATTTTATGATTGGTACGTCGAGGAAGGTTAACATTGAAAAAATACCTACTCTGTTAACATCAAAAAATATAGAAGTGATTCTCAGAAAAGCCGTTAAAAATTCGGAAATTTTTAAATTAAGATTTAGGCACACTGCCGTAAGGAGCTTTATGATTCTTAAAAACTACATGGGACGTTCTATATCCGTCAATAGACAGCAGATTCGTTCGTCATATCTTTTGAATGCATTGGGAGACATGGACAACATGCCAGTAGTCGAGGAGACATATAGAGAAATACTCGAAGACGACATGGATGTAAAGAATGCACAGTTGATTCTTGAAAATATAGAGTCTAAAAAAATGGTTCTTAAAACATTGCCATATACAGGCGTTCCATCGCCATTTGCCCATGGGATAATACTCTCTGGATTTTCTGACATTATCCTTATGGAGGACCGTTCGGCCTTGTTAAGAGAACTTCATCGTAAAGTTCTATATCGCGCAATGGGTAGTCACATTAAGGAATTTGAGTTTGAAGAGAATCAGGTCATACCATACTTTGTGGAGAAAATAGGAAGAATCTCCAAGAAAGACGATGTTTTGAGGATTCTCGAACGCACAGGCCCGCTAAGAGTTATAAAGGAGCAGGGAAGAAATGTTTATGCTTACTCAGACGTTGATAAAAGGACTGTTGACACGTGGGTTAGAGAGCTGATTGAAGAAAATTTCGTTGGTACTGTTTTTTTGGATGATCCTTACATATTGCCGTCTAGTGAGATTCCGTTTTATGCTTCTGCTACGCGTCGGATAAGAGATCTCACAGATGATGATAAAAAAATTCTAGAATGTTTTAAAAAGGACTCTTTGACACTGAGTGATATTTCTGAAAAATTGAAAATGGATGAAAACTTGGTGTTTAGATGTATAAGAAAGTTAGAGTCAATGTATCTGATAACGAGATGCAACATTTCAGGCAAAAATAAATGGTCCTTTTGCAAATATGAGGGTAGATTTGAAGACGAGAAAGTTTCATACGATCACATAATAATGGGGTTTTTGAATTGTTACGCACCAGCGACAATTCAGGAGGTTGCCTATTCTTTATCGATACCTGAAAGTGCTGCTCGGAGATCTCTAGAATCTTTAGTTGCTGAGGAAAAGGTAGTCTGCGGACGTTTTCTTATATCTGAAAATGATCAATATATGAAAAAATTAGATCATATGAGATTGAGAGCGAAAAAAAGCAATATTTTTGATTATGATACAGTGGAGAAATACAGATTTTATAAGTGTCCAAAATTTAAGTCAATAATGGACTTTTTTGATTATTATGGGTGTGCCGGGAGTGAAATTGATGTATTTAATAAAGTTGAGAATTTTGATCTGAAAGAGTGGTATAGGCTACGAAGCGAAGAAAAAATTCTTCTAGGGAGATTTTTGAGGGGAAAAGTTAGATTTGTGACTTCAGAATTTGGCGAGAAATTGGCAAGTCTTAGGAGTAATATTTGTCTTCCAGAGGACGAAGTTGTTTTAGAAGCTATTGGTAACCTGGGTTCAGCCACAATGAGACAAATTGTTAATAAAACAGGAATTGAAAAGGAGAGAGTTAAAGAATCTATTTTGCGGTTGGACAAGTCTTTGGTCATTATACGTGCATTTGATGAGAGAGAAGATTGGGGCACAGAAAACGTATATAAGTTGTACCGTCCAAGTGCCATTAAAGAGAATTTAGTTTCTGATATTGTTAGACAAATGGTTAATGCATATGGGCCTATTCCGGTAGCAGATTTGGGATATATTTTGGAAATGTCACCTGAAAACACTGCGGAGATTGCCGAGCAACAGGGAATAAAGACAATTTTGGTTGGAGACGGACAGACTCCAATGTTGATAATGGCAGATGAAATTCAAAATATTGACAAATATGCCTACAAAAAAGATGTCATTCATGTGTGTTCATTGTTTGATCCGTACCTAAGTTCCAAATGGGCAGAAATATTATCGCGTTATGGCGATAAGTGGATTTATCCATTAGTGTCTAATGGTATCGTTGTTGGAGCATTGGAAGCGTGGGAAATGTCTGGATGTATCGAAATAAGATCAGTGGATGTAGATGATATTGCCATGCTTCCTGATGTTTTAGTTGCAATTGATGAATTTATGAAATTTTTTAAGATGAAAGGCGTGGACATTGTCAGGATAAGGGAGATACTGACAGTAGATCCAATAGACTTTGATAACTTTACAATAGATGTTCTTACTAGAAGTGGATATAAATTTATTAATGGATTTTATGCGAAAGGGGATTTTTTACCAAAATCATTCAGTGAGCGGCATATTCTTAGCTATGTTTTCAAGAAACAACATGTGTGTCCTGCGAGTAGATATTCTACTGTCACAGATGTTATTCAAACACGCGGTTATGTCAGAACGGATGCGGAACTCTTTACAAGGGTGAAAGAAAAAACAACGATAAGGAAACAGATGGAGTATAACGATATTATTAGAGCAGATCTTATGCCGTCCTATGTTGGATATACCACTAAAGAAATGGCTGCAATGTACCGCGCAGCAAGAAATGAGATAATAAGCGATGACATGAAAGTTATATTGAAGGTAGTACAAGATCATCAACCAGTATCAAAAAGAGATATAATCAGAAATTCTACAATTCCGGAAGATTCTACTGTCAACGCTATAAATAGCTTATTTCATGCAGACATTATTTACACAAACTTTTCTGGTCACTACTGTGTTCTTGATGATTTTGAATGTGACAGAAATAAGGCTGTGCGCGAGATAGTGAAAAAACATTTTGAAGATTTTGGAATTTTTCCGGCGGATGTTATTTCTACGTTTTGTGGTCAAAAAATGTCTATAATGAGGCAGATACTTGCTGAGTTAGAAGCCGATGGTATTCTAGTGAAGGGATTTTTCCTCGAGAACGATCCAACATTAATGTGGATGCTCAGCTCTGACGTTGATAAGCTTGGACAGGTGTCTCGTGAGGATACGTTTATTCTTAATTCACAAGACAATCTTAGCGTATATCTTAGGTCTTTTTTCAAAAGGGAAATAGAAGGTTCTGATTGTGTTATTTTTCGTGGGACAGATATAATTGGATCCTTCAAAGGAAAAGTAACGAATTCGGGAGTTAAAGTCAAAGAGTTTAAAGGTTCATCTGAGGCGAAACGTTACCTTAGACATGTTTCTATGGCGTTGGGCGTAAGCCTAGACGATAACCATGTGGTACAAAAAGATCGTGATTGGGATATTTCAGAATTTTACATTAAAACAAATCCAGGTGCTTTTTAATTTCAATATACAGGATTCTTTTTATTTGGCAGAGATTCCGCAAGCTAACTGCTTGATGAGTAACACTAAGATACGAGGAAAACATCTGTAGACTGTGACGGATGATGTGAACTTTTTTGATGCTAGGGACAAATAGTTAGATTTACACAAAACTGCAAGACATATCATATTTTATGACTGAAGGTGGACGTAGCTGGATTAGAGTAGTATAAAAACTCCTGTGCATACCCAGCATACTTTCCAAATTTTTCCCGAGAAAATTTTGATAATTGCTTATAACTTCCATGCTTTCCATATACCGCCCAGAGAATTTTCGTAATTCGTGTGTCTATTGGAAATGCGTCTAGGTGTCCATATCCAAAAAGCGATACGCAATCTGCTACTTTTGGCCCGATGCCTTTGATTTTAAGTAAAGTTTGAACACATTCTTCGTAGCTAAGTTTCCCTATGGTGTTTAGGTCTATGTCATTGGTACTAATTCTTTTTGCCAGTTCTATAAATCTTTGCCTTCTATAACCAAGCCTGCAATTAGAAAGTCTATCTGCCTTCATAATGACTTCCTCTGGAGTTGGAAAAGAATATCTGCCTCCAAGATCTTCTCCGCATTCTTTGCAGACCATACCGATCATTTGCCTTATACGCTTAATGTTCGCATTTGTTGCAAGGATGTATGTAGCGATACATTCCCAGGAATCTTGCTTCAAGATTCTCATCCCTTGGTATTTATGAATTAGTGTTGAAACGTAACTATCGCGCCTGCGGATGTCGTTATAAATGTTTTGAATGTTATCTTTTGCCCTGAAATAATTTAATATCATGTTTTCATTGGATGTTCCGTCACACTCGAATCCGTTATCTGTCTGTGTGAGTGTGATTATCTCGTTTCCAATAACGCCTTCCCATGTATCGTCTCTTTTAATCCATCTGTGCGCTTGGCCGCATCCTAATGTATAGTCAAGCGAAATATTCATTCTAAATTGCACATGTGTGAATTATCGACTCAATCTAAATATTTTACATGTGTTCTGCTATGCATGAGATTTGGTCCTGCTGGGTATCCGTTGGAGGAAAGAACGCCTTTGGGCGCATTGGATACTGTTAGAAATTTAGGATTGGACGCTTTAGAGATGGAGTTTGTTCGTGGTGTAAATATTTCCGAGGCAAAAGCAAAAGAGATTGGATTAATTGCCAAGAGTAAAGACATTAGATTAAGTGCGCACGCTCCATACTTTATTAGTTTTAATTCTGACAAAGAGGAGTCGAGAAAGAATAGTATCGATTATGTTATGGATACCGTGAGAGCGGCGCATAACTTGGGTGCCTATTTGATTGTTATACATGCGGCGTCGTACGGAAGGTCCCCTAAAACGGCAACGGATAACGTTATTAAAGGTCTGTTGAAATGTAGCGAGTTGATGGATGATGAAAAGATCAATGATGTGGTTCTAGGAATTGAGACAATGGGGAAAAAGGGTACATGGGGAACATTAGACGAAATTTCTGAAGTTATGGATAATGTTCCGAACACACATCCGGTTTTAGATGTGGCACATGTGCATGCAAGAAATGGAGGGTGCCTGAGATCTGAGAAACATATGAAAGATATAACTGACATATTTTTTAAGTTGTCTGGAGAAATTGCACATTTTCACATTAGTTGTGTAAAATATGGGGATAAAGGAGAAATATCGCATCTTCCCCTAGCGGTGAGGGATCCTGATATGCAGTATCTTGCAAATGTTTTAAGAGATGTAAAGAAGGATTGCACTTTCATATGCGAATCTCCACTTCGAGAAAAAGATGCTCTCTTTTTTAAATATATGTTCGATCGTTAGCGTGCGACGCACGACTATATATTAGTTAGAATACAGTTTCTATACAGGTTATAACTGGCATACGTACATGCGCAGGGACTTATAAGAAGAATATTTTAACGGGTATAGGATTGTTTTGTGTAGCTTTTAATTTAGTTAAGTAGGACTTTCCTTGTTTCTAAAAGATTGTGGGACATGTTTTTACTTATTTTTTAAGAATAGCGGGTGGATTTCTGCCACGGGTTGTGTTTCGGATTAAAATAATTCGAGCGTTACATATTGAGCTTTCATTTTTGTTCTGATGAATAGATAAACTAATTCTAATTAGATCGTTTGCCTGCTAGGTCATGCGAGATGTAATTAAAGGTTGACTAATTGCTATTTTAATGATTGATGTAAAAGGCCAATCACCTAAAGCGTTTCATTCGGAAGAATTTTTTGATTGATTGTTGTATTTGTGAATCTTGTAGAAGTTTATTTAATAGAATTGATAATACTCGCACAGTGGATGCTTTTTATAGATCGACGATAGGATTTTATAAAAATAATTTGGAGAATGGAATGAAGTCTTTTGAAACAATGAATACTTGTATGTGTCTTTTGATGTTTGGGAAATTAGTCGATGACTATTGGAAGTCTATCATTGTTAAAGTAGATGTGTTATTTAGAATTTAGAAAGGGGTGCTGATGGTTATGGAGGGGGTTATAGAAGGACGATTCTTTATTGATGGAGAGTTAAAGGATACAGCCGTTAAAATTGAAAACGGAAAAATCACAGCTGTGGGTAATGCTGTCTGTACCGGTAAAAAAATTAGTATTGGAGATGGAATTATTCTCCCTGGATTTGTAGACCCACATGTTCATTTTAGAGAGCCGGGCCTAACATACAAAGAGGATTTTAAATCTGGTACAATATCGGCCTTGTTTGGTGGGGTAACATGTGTTTTAGATATGCCTAATACCAAGCCACCTTCTGTGGATACTTGTTCACTAAAACATAAAAAGGCAGCGGTAAGGTCCAAGGCTTATGCTGATTATGGATTGTTTGTTGCGTTAACGCCAGATTGTGATGTTGAACGTGTAGCGTCAGGAGCAGTAGGATTTAAGATGTTTATGGGTTCGACTACTGAAAGTGTCGTGATGAATGATGATGAGTGTATATACAGAGCTATGTGCGAAGTTACAAAAACTGGCAAAGTAGTAAGTGTACACGCAGAAGACGACTCCGTTATTGTGAAAGGTTGTGAAAATGATAATTTAGATCATCTAAGGAATCGCCCATTGGTAGCGGAATATAGCGCTGTCGAAAGACTTGCGCGCTACGTAGGTATGAAGATAAATATTTGTCATGTTTCCAATCCGATTGTATTTCAATACGCTAAATCGTTAGGTTTCACTACCGAGGTTACACCACATCATCTTTTACTTTGCGTGGAGGATCATTCTGATGCGAGGTGTAAGGTTAATCCTCCCCTTAGAAGTCGTGAGATACGTGATTCGATTTTTAAGATACTTACAGAGGGAGGTATTACAATGTTTGGCACAGATCACGCCCCTTCCACAATCAATGAAAAGAGCCAATGTTATGCTGATGCACCTAGTGGAATACCTGGAGTGGAGACATATATACCAATTTTTATGGATTTGACTAGACGTAGTTTGTTTTCACTACCACTACTAGTAAAGATGGGAGCTGAAATGCCTGCGTCAGTGTTTGATATAAAAAAAGGAAAAATTGCCGTGGGATATGATGCGGATTTTACGGTATTTGATATGAGAAAATCTGTTTTAATTGATGAAAAGTATCTACACAGTAAGGCCGGTTATTCTCCGTATGAAGGAATGGGTGCAATCTTTCCCAGCACCGTGGTATTAAGAGGAGAGATTCAGGTGCTAGACGGGGAATTCTGTGGAAGTAATATTGGAAGGGATGTCTGTGACAATTAAAGTCGATTATTCAGGGATAACTGGAAAGATGTTCGAATGTATACCAGAATGTGGTATGTGCTGCTTATGTCAACCGGAGATTCTCCCAGAAGAAAGAAGTTTTTTTGAAGCGAAATATCCAGAAGCGGTTTCTAAAAGCAAAGGACACAAATACATGTTATCTATGCGTAAGGGTAAAGGTTCCTGTGTTTTTCTCGATAAGGAGAGACGATGTAGTATATACAAGAATAGGACGACTTTCTGTAGGCAGTTTCCATTTCATTTTTATGTTGGTGATAGAATTAGTGCTGAACTCGACTTATCATGTCGAGGTGTATGGACTAAAAAAGGCAGGGACGCTGCGGAAGAGGCCAAGATTCTTGCTAAAAATTCTGAAAAAAGGTTACTGGCAACATTGGAGGAGGCCTCAGCGGTTTATAGGGATTTTTATTCCATATGCAGAGAAGCAGGAATTATGCAAGATGTGTCTACACTTAGAGAATCTGTACGTAGAAATGAAAAGAAGTTTACTGACTATAGATATATAGCCGAAGTAATGAATCTTTCGATGAGTGATTCAGAGATTCACCTTGATGATATTCATCTTGAATCCAATACTAGAATGAGTGAGTTAGAAATTGCGGCGCGTGATTCTGCTATTGAATCCATGTCTTCCAGAGACCCTATGAATGTTCCGGTATATTGTGATGAAAATTGGAATTGGAATGTCTTTTTTGCTAATAGAGATGCGATTAGGCAATCTACCATAGACTGTGAGGGAGATATACACTGGAAAATGTCTATAGATGTAGATACTGTAAGATTGAAGAATTTAGATGATAGTGGGAGGGGCGTGCTCATTGACTATATAAGGGTTCTTAATAGTAGGGATAGTTTCTTAGGAAGTGTATTTTCTAGTGTGGATGAGTATGGGTACGAAGATAATGTGTCCAACGCTTATTGCGGATCATTATGTGTTTCGATTATCGATCTCTTGTGGAGAGCATCAATGTTAGACTGCTTTTTTGGAACTGGGATGGGAGCCAGAGGAATAAGAGAGGCAATAATATTTTATGACATGGATCGTTTGGATGCTCCGACTATAGGCGCTGTAGCTTAATAGTTTGCTATTGTACGTGACAAATCTTTTATAATAAATCAATAATGGGCCTGCAAGTGGCTTGTAATGATTAAACCTCTAGCAGTTCTCCAGAGTTCGGCCAACAAGAATGTTATCGTTGGATTGAAAGGCGGAAGGGAGTATAGGGGGGTTCTCGACGGTCATGACCCTCATATGAATCTTGTGCTTAAGAGTGCCGAGGAAAAAGTAGGCGGGAATGTTGTTAGGAAGTTGAGCACTGTTATAGTTCGAGGGGACAACGTTGTTTATATATCGCCGTAGTGGGACAAGATATGGGAGCAGGAACAGCAGCACAAGGAAGACACAATAAATTTAAAACTCATATCCCCTGCCGAAGGTGTGGCAGGCGCTCGTATCACGTTAGGACTGGTGTCTGTGCCTCTTGCGGGTATGGGAAGACAGCAAGAATGAGATCTTATAGTTGGGCCAAGGTTCACTGAAAGGGAGCTCGTGGCCGTTTTGCGACACAGTTGCGGAATTGTTGGGATGTTCGCGGCGTATGATGTGGTGCCGTCCCTGCATAGAGCGCTGCTGGTTATACAGCATCGGGGTCAAGAGTCGGCCGGGTTGTCCGTTTTTGATGGCGATGAGATTTTAACGGCGAGAGGCGATGGGCTCGTTAGTGTTGCTCTCACTAAGAATAAAGTAGCTGGTTTATCTGGAAAATGTGGGATTGGTCATGTTAGGTACTCCACTACTGGTTCGAAGTCTCTTGTCAATGCGCAACCACTTACGGTGGAGACTGCTCAAGGCACTGTTGCTGTAGCGCATAATGGGGATATCACTAATTTCGTGAATCTTAAGAAAAGTTATCTTGAGTGCGGATGGTCTTTTCTGACATCGTCTGATTCGGAGATAATTGCGAAAATTCTTTCCAAGTATCTCGCTAGATTGAATGATCCTGTCGAGGCGATTAGATGCACTATGTCTGAGTTAGATGGTGCATATTCTTTAGTGATTATGGTTAGAAATCGGGTGTTTGGAGTTAGAGACCCGTACGGATTTAGACCACTTTGTATTGGAAAAGCAAATGATGCGACAATGGTTGTTTCAGAGAGTGCTGCGCTTACCACTTTGAATTTGGATTTTGTGAGAGATGTTGCTCCTGGAGAGATCATTGAGATCACTGACAATTGTATTGTAAGTCACGTTACAAACACAAACTTGTCGCCAGCGCATTGCGTATTTGAGTGGGTTTATTTTGCAAGGCCTGAGTCTATCATAGATGGGGGGGAGGTCTATGATGTAAGAAAGAGGATTGGAGCGACTCTTGCGAGAGAAGCTCCAGCAGATGCAGACTTAGTTATATCTGTCCCTGACTCAGGACGGGCACATGCTATAGGTTACTCTTTGGAATCGGGGATTCCGTACGAGGAAGGATTTATGAAAAATCGATTTGCAGATCGGACATTTATACTTCCAGATCAGAAAATGAGGGAAGATGCTGTCTCAACGAAAATGAATCCAATTAAATCAACTGTTAATGGAAAGCGAATTATCGTCGTTGATGATAGTATTGTTCGTGGTACGACGCTCGTTAAGTTAATCCGGTCTTTGAAGAGTGCTGGAGTAAAGGAAGTTCATGTTAGAGTTGGTTATCCTCCTGTTATTGCACCCTGTTACTACGGTGTCGATATGAAGTCTAGGAGTCAGCTTATTGCGTACAATCATAGCGTAGAAGAAATTAGACAAATAATGGATGCGAATAGCTTGGCTTATATTAGCATATCTGGCCTTGTCGATGCTATAGGATTGCCAAAGAATAGCCTATGTTTGGCGTGTGTTAACAGTAAATATCCTACAAAAATTTCAGGAGAGACGTTCAGACGTTAGGTGGTAAATTTAGTGACCATACGTAAGCTTTAATATCAACCGATTGATCCTGGCCTTGCGGGCAGGTAGATCAGTTGGAAGATCGTTACATTGGCATTGTAGAGGCCACGAGTTCGAATCTCGTCCTGTCCACTCGTTATTACCTAAGTGTTGCACGGCGTTACAGCCTTGCGCAGTAGAGGAAGCACTTTAGATTTCGCGTCTTCTTTCTGATTTTGAGTGTTATGCTTTTTTCTATCATGCGCTTGAAGCCTACATGATCGTAGAATCCATAATTGCATCCTTCGTCTGTGTAAAGGAACACTATTTTTCCATTGTTTCTACGTCTAAATTCCGAAAGGAGAAGCGAACCGATGCCTCTGACATTGGGAGAAGTGACAAAAAACAATATTTCTCCATCCGGGGAGTTGTCCTTTGTGTATTCATTATACATTTCGTAGCATATATCGTTCCAGTCATCATCTAATTCAAATAGGCTGATAATGGGAGATATCAACTTGGAAAGGATGCGTCCTAATGGATTGTGGTAACAACTTTTTTCACCATATATAGACGCAGCAAGAACGCCCAGAAATCTGTCTTCTTCATATGCAGCTATAATTTGTGTAGCTTTAAATGCACAAGAATACCAATACAGCCTGTCAGATATGTGCTGGGCAGAATGATTCTTTACAAACCAGCTTAAATGCATACCTTCTGACGCAAATTTTATGACTTTTTCTTCATCTTTCCTCTGTAATTCTTTGAATGAAACGTTCATAAGGTATCATTTCCATGAATATGTGGCTATGAAAGTTCTCCATTTAATAGTGGTGTTAGACGTTTATGCTTTTTGTGACAGTAACTAATTTACTTAACATGACTCAATTGGACGTGTTGACTTTGCCGATATGATAGTTGCCCACGTATAGCTAAGCGTTATCAGGACAGTTCGATTATTTTGTTTGTAAATGAAAATCGAATGTAGAAGAATTATGATAAGTTGGAAATAAAGCGTAAAGGGAGGCCAAGTGTAATGTGTTGCTATACAGAAGATGGTGTTGTGTACTAATCTGTATTAAAAATTTGCTCATTATTGTGCTAAGTTATGCTCGTTATGTAGGAAATAAGTAGAATGGTAGAATGTCACATTAAATGATAGTTACGAGAGAATTTTCGTTGGAAGCAGGCTCCAAATTTGAATTTAAAAATAAATTAACGTATTGATGGGATGTTTCTAAGTGCCAGGTCGGAGTTTGTTCCTTTCTAGTGCAAGAGGACATAATTCAAAAGTCAACTTTTTTAACGAGAGAAGAGATGCGGGGTTGTGACGCTTTGGGGATTCGGTTCATCATCGATTGGCGGGGATGGGTTGCATGTTCTTCTCAATGGATCTTTCGTGCAAGGAGTCACCCTCATTACTATTGGGGTGTTTGGGTTAGTTATCACTGGGCTGTACTTAAAAGACAAGAATTCCTCTGATTATAAGCTGTCAGTTATGATAGGGACAGCCATCGGTATCGTATCGATGGTAATATTTGCGGTTCTTAGCCCGTACACGGATGTGGATACGCTAGCTATCGCCTTGATTGGAAGTTTTGCGTTGGCTATGAGATTTCCCCGCAATATTAATTTCCCAGTGATCCTCACTTTGTTAGCTTCGGCCGTAGCGTATATTTCGTTAGACGGTATTGAGTTGTTCGATCCGAATGGGTGGCCAAGGATAGTCGTCGCGCTATTGTTTGGTACAATCGTGTATGTGCTGCTCCGTTTCCTGCAGGAAGTTGCTTCCATATTGTTTAGTATTTTAAGTTGTTGGCCAATATTTGCAGCACTCGCGGTGATGTGTGTAGTTGAGGGTGTTTGCATACTGTCTGGGCATAATTCAATAATCGAGTGCGTGATTTCGTTTTTTGCTTTCGTGTTAGAAATGTAGAGGTAGCAGAGAGTCTTATAAGATTTCATAAAACTTTAAATCATAAGAGGGTATCGGTGGCGCGTGCGGGCTGGTGGCTTAGCTTGGATATAGCGCTGGCCTTCTA